>CAVSGX010000001.1:0-29065 GCA_963727715.1 uncultured bacterium
TACCGGAAAAAACGGCGGTGAACATAATCGCCATACAAATAATTCCGCATGCCAAAAATTGCATGTAATTCCCTTCCCCGGCTTTTTGAAAAACCGAGCCAAAACCGAAACCAAAAGCAAACAAAAAAAAAATCGGTTGCGCCAGAGAAGCGAACATTCGCTGTTTGGAGCGCGTATAGCGTTTTAGTTGTCTGAGCCAAAGTATGTAGATTGTTTTCATAAAATATATTGTTAAAGATTGAAATTTCTTACTCTAAACTCTTTTCCGCCACGCGAAAATTTTCTGCTGAAAATTTTCTTCCCGCTCGTCGGTCAAGAAAACAATCTTCCTCGGTCTATATTCTCAGGCCTGCGCCTTTGTTTTCTAGCCTTTTGCGCGTCTCCGGAAAGTATTGGGTCAACGAAATTTTAATTTTTTCATCTACCTCCATATTTTCCGCCCATGCATTCTCATTCTCCCGAACCTGCCGACTCTCTCGCTATAGCTTTGCCGGTCAGCGCCAAAAATGCGTCTTCAAGTGTGGTAGTTTTGGTGTTGAGCTTCAAGCTCGGCTGGTGTGCCCATGGCTATGATTTTGCCGTTGTCGATGACGGCCACCCGGTCGGCATTTTTGTCGGCTTCCTCCATGTAATGTGTGGTGAAAAAAACGGTCAAGCCCTCTTTTTTATTCAAGTTTTGAATGTAAGTCCAGATGTGATTGCGCGTCTGCGGGTCAAGGCCGAGTGTTGGCTCGTCAAGGAACAAAACACGCGGGTGGTGAAGCAGTCCGCGAGCAATTTCCAGTCGTCTTTTCATACCGCCGGAAAATTCCTTGGTCAAGCTGTCGCGCCTATCCCAGAGGTCAACCAGTTTCAAAAGCTCTTCGATGCGTGGTTTGTAGAGCGATTTGGCGAGGCTATAAAGCACGGCGTGGAATTCCATATTTTCGTAGGCAGTCAGCTCGGTGTCGATGAAGGGTCCTGAAAAACAATGCCGAAAGATTTGCGTGTTTCGTTGGTGTTGCAACCACGTCAAAATTGTTCAGGCGCACCGTGCCGTGGGTCAGGTCGAGAAGTGTGGTCAGCATTTTGATACTTGTTGATTTCCCGGCGCCGTTCGGCCCAAGAAAAGCAAAAATCTCACCCTCCTTGACCGAGAAAGTGATGTCGTCCACAGCCGTAAGTTCGCCAAATTTTTTGGTCAGATTTTTAACGTCAATGATGTTCATATTTATAGTACGATACATCTTACCAAACGGTTCCCAATGTGGCAACGAAAAAGAAAAAGTGAGCAGTTGGAAACTCCAACTACTCACCTATAAGTTTTAAACTAGTGCCATGCTCCGCATTAACACGGACCGCTTCGCACATCGCACCCTCGCCCACCGTTGGAGCCAAAACGACCTTCAAGCTCTCCCATTTTGGAAAGATCAATTGCTCCTTCCGAGGTGTGGCATAGCGAACAACGCTTGCATAGTCGTCGCCAATAGCCAAACGAGGGTCTCTGTGTTCGGTCGGGTCACTGTCATTGAGAGCAATATGAGCAAACCGTTCGACACGAGCAAAAATTTCTTCGTTGTCTGGAATAATTTTGAATTCCTTACGATCGTCCGAAACAATCCAACCTTTTTGAGGGTGGAGTCCGGCACGTCGGAAGTTTCCATTTCTTGAGCAATTGTTTTCCCGGTCTTGAGTGACTCTTGAGCCACTTGAATTCCAAACATCATGGTGGATTGAAGCCCAGTTATGGAATTCAGGTCGCCACTGTTACATCTCTGAAAATTCGGGCACATCTGGCGACCAGTATTACCCGCTTCCGCATAAGTTTGCGGGCCATCGGTATAGAAATTCGTATCACAAAACGACCCCATAAGAACAAGGCGATTTTCTCTCATTTTGTAACAATCCTTCCTGCAGCTATGCTATCACACTAGATATTAAAATGTCAATTTGTTATGAAAATTGGTGTTTCAATTTCCAGGCCTCAATTTTTTTGTGATCGCCGGAAAGCAGAACTTTGGGCACGCGATATTTTTTGCCACGATACTCTAAACTTCCGGGCGAGTGTATACGTCGGGACTGGCAGTGCGAGATTCTTCCAGCGAATCAAAATTGCCGAGCACACTTTCCACTTGGCGCGAAATAGAGTCTATTAAAATCATGGCCGGCAATTCCCCACCGGTCAGAATAAAAGGTCCGACAGAAATTTCTTCACATTTGAAAATTTTCTTGACCCGGGCATCAATACCTTCGTATCGTCCGCAGATTAAAATAATGTCAGTGAATTTTTTTGCTGTTTTTTTGGCATAAGCGGTATCAAACTGTTTGCCGGCTGGAGAGAAGAAAATAATTTTTGTTTTTGCATTTTTTTTGCGTTTTATTTTGGAGAGCACCGAATCCACCGCACGCACCACCGGCTCGGCTTGCACGACCATGCCCGGACCGCCAGCATACGGCGGACGATCAATGTGGCGAAATTTGTTGTCGGAAAAATCTCGCGGATTATAAAGTTTGACCGAAATTTTTTTGTCCTCTATGGCCCTCTTCAAAATCGACTCACCGAGATAGGAGTTAAATGAGCCCGGAAAAAGTGTAATGATATAAAAATTCATATTTTATAAATAAAAAATCGTGGTAACAATGTACCACAATTTTTTATTTAAGTCCAGATTTCAAATTATAGCTTCAAATCAGCCATGGCTTCATCAACGGTTTTGGTCGCAGACGATGAAGCTTTCTCCCTGACTTCCCCGCCGATCGGTTCGTTGATTTTCAAATTGACTCGGGCGTTGTTTTTCATACCAACCACACGCAAAAGAGTGCGGATGGCTTTGGCTGTGTTGCCTTCTCGGCCGATTATCTTGCCCATATCCTCACGATTGACATCTAGGGTCATAAGCACACCCATTTCGTCCACCGTTCTTGTAATTTTGACATCCTCCGGATGTTCGACTAAAGCCTTAACAACAAACTCTAAAAATTTTACGTCGTTTTCCATGAATTCAATCTTAATGATAAAAGTTTACACACTAATCTTAATGCCGAATTGATTAAAAGTCAAAATTAAGCAACTTCTTCAGTCGGCTCGGCCGTAGCTTCACCTACAACCGGCACTGTGACTTGCTCCGTTTCCGTAACTACTTTTTCGGCTGGCTCTGGGGCCACCGCGGTTTCTTCCGCTGGAGTCGCAGTTTTTTCCTCCGCTACTTCTTTTTTAATAGGACTCTTCAAAGGCAATTTGTTTATTTTTTTGCCCGTGATAATTTTTCTATCAATCAACATATTGTGAACAGTGATTGAGGCTTGAGCTCCAACCGAAAGCCAATGCAAAACTCTTTCCGAATTTATAGCCGATTTTTCTCCGTGGCGAGAATCGTAATTGCCCAGCATTTCCAAATATTTTCCGCTTTTGGCGGAACTCTTTGAGTCAGCTAAAACCAAGCGATATGTCGGTTCGTGTTTGCGTCCCGTTCTCTGCAATCTTATTTTTAACATGGGGTCAATGCTATCAAAATAAAGTAAAACGGTCAAATTTCAATAATATTTTATTATGGTTTGTTGACCAAACCAAGCTCGGCGAAAATTATGGCTATTGGAGTAAAAATGCCGTTTTCCGTTTGGGAAAGTTTCAAGCCAACCAGATTCCCGGACAAATCAAAGAAAGGACTGCCGTCTAAAATGCTTCTAAAAGAAGTGTCCGTGCTGATCGTTATGATGCGTTTTGTGGTGGTTGTGCCGACAGTGACATCTTTCATGCCAAGCGACAAAACTCGTCCCACCGCCACGGAGTTATCCGTTTCTCCGCCCAATCCTATAATGGTCTGACCGAGTTGCAAATCAGCAGTACTTAACTGCGCTGGTGAAAAAACATATGTTGTTTTTTGTGGCAAATTAACTTTGAAAAACATAGTGTTGGTGTTTGCATTCAAACCCAGAGGCACTAATTTCCAACTGGCTCCGTCCGAAAATTTAGTGGTGTAAAGACTGTCGGCCAATATGCCTCCTTTGTCAGTGGCAATTATGCCATCTTTGGTCATGACCACACCGAGACCGTAAAAATTAACATTACCATTGACATCAGTTTCGTTGATGCGAACGATGCTTTTCAGATTTTTACTTATAGCACTTGTGACCATATCGTCTTCATTGACCACAACCGTTGTGACCTGTTGGTTTTGTGGCGATATGATATTGCTGACGGCCGACGGCGTGACTTGCTGAATAGTTTTTTCTACAACATTGTTTATGGTGCGTGTCATTTCAACCGGCGCTTGTTGCAAAAGTGAGACGGTCATAATACCGGTGGCTATGGAAGTCACGAAGCTGACCAGAAGAACTAAAAGTATCATTTGATTTTTATTTAGATTTTCCATACTTGATAGATTTATTATACCAGATTGATGACCTTATTCAAAGCCCTGATCAAAATGTCAACGTGTTCCTTTTTTGTCTGCCGTCCAAAAGTTATGCGCAAACTACTACTGGCGCACTCTTCTTTACCCAAAGCCAATATGACATAAGACGAAGAATTCTCTTTCAACGTCCGGCAAGTTGATGAGTGTGACAGCGAAACGCCTTCCACGTCCAGAGCTACAACTAAAAATTCGCTGTCAGTGTTTTGGAAACAGACATTTATATTATTCGGCAGACGTTTTTCAAGCGAGCCGTTGATTTTAGCTTTTGGAAAATTTTCTAAAATTTTGGTCATAGCATAATCGCGGATTTCACCAAGCCGAGCCGATTCGGACTCTCGCAATTTGTCGGCGATTTCAAAAGCTTTAGAGAGACCGACAATGGCTGGCAAATTTTCGGTGCCACTACGCAGACCACCCTCCTGACCACCACCAAAAATAATTGGTAAAAGTGGCAGACCGAGCCGGCGGTAAAGAATTCCTATGCCACGCGGACCGTACATTTTTATACCATCAAGAGTCAAAAGATCTAAACCGAGTTTGGCCACATTTATATCTTCGTACAGAACAGCCTGACAGGCATCGGTGTGAAAATAAGGAAAACTGGTAGCTTCGCCCGAATGGAGTTTTAGGGAATTTTTCTCTCGCCATTTTTTGATTGCTTTTCCAATTTCAGTCATTGGTTGAATGGTGCCTATTTCGTTGTTGGCAAAAATAATTGAAACCAAAACTGTGTTTTTTTTGAAAGCCGATTCCAAATCTTTGATTGAAACAAGACCTTCTTCCGAAACAGGCAGATATGTCACTTCCCCACCCCGCCTTTCTACTTCATGACAGACTTCCAAAACAGCCGGATGTTCGATTTTGGTTGTGATAATGTGTGGCGAAAGAATTCCGGAATTTTTGGCTGATTGAAAAACTCCGAGAATAGCCAAGTTGTCGGACTCCGTTCCGCCGGAAGTAAAAATAATTTCTTGAGAGTGACAGCCAAGCAGGCTGGCTATTTTTTGCCGAGCCGATTCTTAAAATTTCTTTGGCCTTTTGCCCTTCTTCGTAAAGAGATGAGGGGTTGGCAAAATCTTCTCGCGAAATTTTTTCCATCGCTTTCAAAACTTCCGGATCAATCGGGGTGACCGAAGCGTAATCCAGAAAAATTCTTTTGTTTTTTGTGGGATTAAACATTGACAAGATATTACAACAAAAAAGCGGTTTGGTAAATCTATTTGAATTATTTTTTAAAAATGAAAAAACTCTCAAGCGCAATGCGCAAGAGAGCTGTGTGGGTGGCTCGGCAGGAGAAGCCCTCATTCCTGCCGAGCCACACCACCGTCATGGCGTCGATGTCGGGCCAGCCGCCCACCGAACACCGAGCCACTGCAGACTGAACCAGGAAGAGAGACCACCCATGCGATTTTCGTGATCGCCTTGGTGATCTGCTCCTCCATCCCACCAGTGAACAAGTTGCGGGGCCCAGGTGGATCCTAGGCCCTACCAGCCCATCGTTCTTTCTTCGAGGAACTCATTTCCTGTTAGGAATTTTGTTTTCTCCCCATAAGAGAACGGGGGTTCTGAGGTTTTTGACCTCCCACTTTTTTTGGTGGTCGTCTGACCAGTTTTATCGGATCGATGGTACCCCGCCCCACACCGGCGCGGTGTGCAAACGGAGAAAAAGAACACTGAAGTGTATAGTATTCTACTTACAAAATCTGTCAAGCGAGGCTGTGGAAAAAGTTGTTTATTATTTTTTTCCACCTCATCGGCATTTTCGGCTTGCATTAATTTTATTCGCAGTTCTTTAGCCCCATCAAAACCGGATACATACGCTTTGAAATGTTTTTTCATCACAGCAAAACTTTTGCCTTGACCGCCAGGCGGTTTCGGCTGGACCAATTTTTCAAAAAGACGAGAGTGCTCAATTAAAACTTTCAATTTTTCTTCAATCGTCGGAACGCACCCGGAAAAAAGCCATGGGTTGCCGAAAACACTGCGACCAAACATCACTCCGTCGCAACCGGTTTCAATGGTTTTTTGTTTGGCGTCGGCGATATCTGCGACATCGCCGTTGCCGAAAATCAAAGTCTGGCAATTTTTCTGACCGACCTTTTCGCGCCACCTGTCGCGAATTTCCACCGCCTGTTTTACAAATTCCCAACGAGCTGGCACGTTAGACATTTCTTTGCGCGTGCGAGCGTGGATTGTGATGACTGCCGGATTTGTTTCAAGCAAAGCCGGAAGCCAAGTCTCAAGTTCATTTTTACCCCAGCCGATTCTGGTTTTGACTGACACGGGCAGATTTTTGCCGTTCTTTTTTGCTCCTTTCATTGCCTCTAAAATAATTTCTTGAGTCAATTTCGGATTTTTGATAAGAGCCGCGCCTGCGCCCTGCTTCTCCACACTTTTGTCCGGACAACCCATATTGATATCAACGCCGTCAAAATCGAGTTCCACCGCCAGTTCTGCCGCTTTGTGCATCATATCCGGTTTGGATGTGAAAAACTGAGCAACAATCGGCCGTTCACTTTCCGAAAAAGCCAAATCATTTTGCAAAGCTTCTCTGCCGCCGAGAAAAAGTCCGTCAGCCGAGACAAACTCCGTCCACATCACATCGGGTTTTCCATATTTTGCAATGACAGCGCGAAAAGCCCTGTCCGTGACATCAGCCATAGGCGCCAGACAAAGTATCGGCTCACCTTTCTTTTCTTTTTTCAGTTTTTGCCAGAAGTTCATACTTACATAAAAACATAAAAATTATTATTTGACAAATTAATTCAATGGGGTAATATGGTTTGTGGAGGTAATGATGCAGATTGTTCTGTGGTTTTTGTTGTTGACTTTGCCTGGAGGACTTAAGTTATTGCCGAGTATGGCCATATTTTCGCTGTGTTATTCATCACCAAACTGGAGGATTAGATTGGTTTACATTTTACAGTTGGTAATTGTCTGGATGACAATTTACTATAACGATTCTATAAAAAACAGGTTCCCGGGTTTTTACTCTTTTTGGTTTGGATAATAATTTTAAGATTTGCAAATGGACTCCATTACAGTGGGGTCATTTTTTATTTCATCTTGTAGTAAAGTTTGTCGCCGAAACGCAGGTCAATGTAATCAATTTTGGAAATAGCGGTTGGATTTGATGACAAAATGGTTTGCAGGAGAGCTTTGAGGTTGTCAGCGGTTTTAGAAAGTGATTCCGAGTAGTTGAAATAAATTTTTCCACCACCGACAAGCCACATAGTAAAATCGCCGCCGTCTCCGGCCGAAACGGAAACCGGCGTGACGGTCGTCTGTTCAACCCTCTCCACAAAATCACTCATCTCTTGAAAAGTCTTCGATGAAGATAAATAGATTTGGCCTATCGGGGCGTCGGCAGAAACATTGCCATAATATTTGAAATAAGCATCGCCGGAAAAATTCGGAGCTTCGGAGAAAATAAATCCGTTGTCATCCAAAAAATAACATTTCTCGGAAAGCGTCTCTGGTGTGCCGGAAGCGACTGGGGCGGGCAAACCATCTGGAGAACCATCACACCAAAGCGACTGTTGCTTTTTCTCAGTTATAATAATCTCCAATTTTTTGAAATCAATTAGTTTGATTTGTATGGTATCAATGCGTTTGAATTTCTCTTTCAGAAATTTCTGCAAGCTGTTTTTTGGATAAATAATGATGTTGTTCCGCGGAAAAAGTCCGAGATAATGCCCGGACAAAAAATTTTGGCTAGCCGAGACGACTTCATCAGAGTTGACTAATGTCTGTCCGGAAAGTTCAACTGTCTTAATCAAAAACTGTGGCTGACGCGAAATAAAAACCAGTGAACCGAAAATCACCAGAAGCAAAAATAAAGCCAACCCCCACTTCAAAAGCCACTTGTTGCGTTTTTTTCTTCTGTGTTCTTTTTGTTGAGTTAATAATTGAGACATTAAAAAATTAACCTAATTACTAATTATTCTAATTTCTAAATAAACACCAATGTCTAAATCCCAATATCCAAACAAAACAATTATTGAACATTGGTTGCTGGGGCTTGGTTATTATTTAGAAATTAGGTTAATTAGGTCAATTAGAAATTACTTTCTTATTATTATCTTCTGCCCACCCATATACGGTTGCAAAACTTCCGGAATACGAATACTGCCGTCAGCATTTTGATAATTCTCCACAATGGCGATAAGCGGTCGGCCGGAGAGAGCGGTGTTGTTGAGTGAATGGACAAATTTCATTTTGCCATCGTCGTCGCGGTAGCGGATGTTCAACCGGCGCGTCTGAAAATCGTGGAAGTATGACGAAGAGTGTGTTTCGCGATAGGTGTTTTCCGATGGCATCCAAACTTCAATGTCATATTTTTTAACCTGACCAAGACCAAGATCGGATCCACAGTTAACCACAACATGATATGGCAAACCCAGTTGTTGCATTATCTCCTCGGCGTTTGCCGTCAACTCTTCGTGATGTTTGACGGATGTTTCGTGGTTGGCCTCGCACAGAATAACTTGTTCAAATTTATAAAACTCATGCACGCGCAAAATTCCTTTGGTGTCCTTGCCGTGCGCTCCAGCCTCGCGACGAAATGAGTCGGCGAAAGAAATAAATTTGACCGGCAGTTGTTTCTTGTCCAAAACTTCATCCATGTAGTAAGCCATGGTTGCCACTTCGGCTGTGCCTGACAGAAATTCGCCGTCCTGCGTTTTGTACAAATCCTCTTCGCCCTGTGGCAAGTACCCCGTGCCCAGAAATGCTTCGCGTCTGACTAAAGCCGGCACAATCATCGGCACAAAATCGCCTTTTTTCAGAAAAAAATCATTGACAAATTGCCAGAGAGCGAATTGCATTCGAGCCGCATCACCCGAGAGAAAATATCCACGAAAGCCGGCTACTTTAGCACCGCGCTCCAAGCTAAGCATCCCCAAATTTTCCATAAGCTCACTGTGACTTTTCGGTGTGAAAGAAAATTCCGGTAAAGTTCCCCATTTTTTAACTTCCTTATTATCATCCGGACCATTGCCTTCCGGCACGGACATATCGGGAATGTTTGGCACCGAGAGCATCAGCTTCTGCCAGTCGGCCATCACCGTTTTTAATTCCTCTTCCTCTTTCTGCAAAGTCTCCTTCAGAGTTTTCATTTCAGAAATAAGTTTGGTTCGTTCACCCTTATCCGAAACTTTGATGATTTTGTCACTGACCGCATTCTGCTCGGCTCGCTTTTTTTCTATCTCGGCCGTCAGAGTGCGCCGTTTGTCGTCCACCGACATAAGTTGCTCCACATCAAAATCAATGTGCTTTTTCTTTGCTCCGGCTGATATTAATTGTTTGTTTTCGCGAATGAATTTTATATCCAACATAGTGTGTATAGTGTAGCAAAGCCCGACTTTTTTTACAAAACACCGTTAAACTGAAAGTGGCTTGATTAAATCTTCTTTCCGGAGACTCCGCAGGCCCTGAGCATGGTCTTGTCAATGACCCGACCAACGGGAGGGCTCTTGACAAGTCAAGGCCGAGGACAGGAACAAACCCCGCGCTGGCGGGGTTTGTGTATCCGGAAAGAAGATTTAATCAAGTCGCTGAAAATTCTTTACGCTTTTGCCGCTTCCTTCACATCCACAAAATCAACTTCGCAGACACCACCGACGCAGGCCAGTTCTTTGGCCCCGACAGTTTGGTCGCTTTTTTCGTAAATAACCAGTTTGGAAAAATCAAGATGACCGATCATTTTTATTCGTCTTTCATATTCCTCCTTGTCTATCTCTTCGTAAGGCGCCAGTTGGTAGATGTGATTGTTGCGTGGCAAGAAAGAAAGTCCTCCGATCAGATCCCAGTTTCGATAAACGAAATCCGCCACGGCAATCCACTCATCATCCGCGACATAAATAGTGGCTGACGGGTTGTGCTCGCAAAAATTAACTTTCAATCGTCTCCATTCTTCCAACATCTGCAGGGCGGTGACATCTTTGTTTACCACTGCTCCTTCCGGCGCTCTGCAAGGAAACTCCAAAACCATTGTTGAAGCGTTAGAAGTGGAATAGCCGACTTCCGGCTTGACCGGAACACCTTGATCCTTAACCAACCTAAGCAATGGATCGTTGGCCGAGATGCGCACGCGGCGAATATAATAGTGCGAATACCAGGTGTGCATGCCGGAGCCGACACCAAGAAGCTGGCCGGAGTTGCCGTGCGGTTTAACGCAAGTAATGGCTGTGGATTGATTTACACCAAATCGCTTGGCATATTTTTTGTTGACTTTAATTGACTCATCGCGCAAAATTCGCAAGTTGGAATCGTTGCGAACAATTTTATTGTCATAGTAACCGGTAAGCGATACACCCAAAAGTTGTTCTTCTTCGCAATTTTCTTTCCACTCCTTGGATAAATATTCAAAATTGGTCAAAGTAGCTTGATAAGTGCCAAGAATGGTGGCTAGACGAATTTTGCGCAAAAGCGACTGCATGGTGTCGTGTGGTCGAACGACAATAGAGGTCAAGTTGCAAAATTGTTTTGATTTCAAATAAATCTCGCCACAAGGATTCATCCCCGGTTGTTTGGCTTTTTTCAAATGTTCCCACCTGCGCGCCGGCACCTGCTTTTCCAGCCCGCCACGATTGAAAATCCCGCGCTCGCCGGCATGCGAAGTAACCAAGGCAGTCCATTCTTCCAAAAATTCTTCGGCCGACGGCTTCATCTCGTAAACAGCCGAATTGTTGGCCATTGAACGTTGGCCATCTGTTTGCCAAAAAGCTCCAGCCTTGGCATCGCGCATTTCACGATCGTCGAGAGCCGAGAGCGAAATCAGAGCCGAACGACGAACACCCCCAGCCACCACGATCAATCCGATCTGGCAGATGATATCGTGCAAGTCCAAAGTGGAAAGTCGTCTGCCTTGTCGCGCCAAAATTTTACGACGAGTAAAATTCATCAGTTCACGAAGTGGGTCAGGGCCGGAGGCTCGTCCACCCATTGTTTCCAGTTTGGCGCCAGATGGACGAATTTTAGAATAATCAATCTCCACATCCATCCCGTTTTCCCAAGCCTTGCAGGCGGCGACGAATGATTCGCACCAACCGACTTTACTGTCTTCCACCACAATCATCGGCGCTTTTTCTCCTGTCTGTTTTTGAATCTGCGGAAACTTGCCGACATTTTCCGGTTCCACCGAAAAACCGCAACCGGCTCCGCACATTGAGACATACATTATTTCGGACAAGTCGCGCCAAGAAGTCGGCGCTATGTAGGCACAGTTGTAGGCAGTGACATTTGTCCGGCGAGCAGCCTTACCGGAACCCCATAATAGTCGCATTGATGGGCAAACATCTTGTTTTAGGATTGCTTCTCGGATTTCGGCATACTCTGCGGTGGTCAACTTAGTCCCCATATTTTCTTTCATATAATCCATAAAGCGATCAACGGCCTCAATCCAAGTTTCCCTGCGGCCGAGTTCCTCTCGCCAACGTGAATAAAACTGGTAGAAAATAAATTCTTGATATGGAGATTTAAAATACTTGCTGGACTCGGCGATTTTGTCTCGGACTTCTTGTGATACCATTTCATTTTGCTGGCGGATTTTTGTTCTTTCGGCTCTGTATAATATGTAGGCTTTAGCTGTGGCTACGTATTCGGACAGCATCAATTCTTTCTCAACGGAGTTCTGGATACCTTCAACAGTCGGTACGAAATTAGGATGTTTTTTGGAGATGCGGACCAAATCTGCCAAAACTTTATTGGCCACCATGGCCGCTTCCTCCACCGAACCTTCATTGGCCGCTATCATGGCCTTGCTTATGGCCACAGTGATATGCTCAATGTCAAAAGGCACAATTTGGCCGTTTCTCTTTTCAACTTTTTTTATCAATTCAACTTTTGGCGCAACTATTGCCGTTTTTTTTGACATTTTTGGCATATTTTTTTAAAAAATTAGTAAATTTTGTTAAATTTTGAAAAAAATTTCCAAAAAACATCTGGAAACATTTTTTGGTCGTTATATTTTACTCTAAACCGAGACAAAAAAATTGTGGATAACTATTTTTTCTATACCCACATAACAGAAAAAAAATAATGTAAAGTTGGTTGGAGAAAAAGGCAGTGGTTAGAGCGTTTTTGCAACTAATTTTTGGAAATTTTCACCAAATCGCCTATTTTGATGTTGTTTGCGTCAGTTTGACCGGCTAAAATTTCCAAAACGAACTTGGCCGGCGCGTTCGGATAGTAAACCGTCGGGTAAGTTTGGGGCGAAAGATTTTTTTCAATGTGAATAACATGTAAGTCAGTAGAAATCCAAACAATGTCCAGTGGGAAATTCATATCTTTCATCCAAAAACCGTAATTGTCAGGTTTGTTAAAAATAAAAAGCATGCCGGTCTCTGGTGAAAGTGGTGACCGACCAGAAAGTCCCTCTTCCCACTGCGCCGGCGTGGTTGCCGTATCTACCAAAAAGGTTTTGTTGTTGATTGTTACGGTTGTTTTTACTCCCATAACAGTAATCGTGCTTTTTGTTGGGAAATAATTAATCCAAACAACCGTGGCAACAACCAAGACTGCCAAAAGAAAGGTTAAAAATATTTTGAGTCTATTTTTCATAATGTAAGTATAACAAAAAACACCCGAGTGGGTGTTTTTTTGTTTGAAATCTCGGAGAGAGATTACCAGTTTCGGCCACCGCGATCGTTTCCGCGATCATTGCCACGAAAACCTCCTTCACGAGGAGCTCTTGGCTCCATCGGGCGGGCTTCATTGACAGTCAACTTGCGACCATCAATTTCCTGGCCATTGAACTTAGCAATGGCTGTATCGGCATCGGCATCATTTTCTAATTCGACGAAACCGAAACCTTTGGAACGGCCAGTCATCTTGTCCATAATGACAACGGCTGACGCAACTGGTCCAACTTGGGCAAAAAGGTCTTTCAACGTACTATCAGTAGTGTTGTAAGACAAATTGCCTACATATAACTTCTTCATTATCTTTTTCCTAGTCTTTATATTAAGCTGTAAGACGACTAGCTCCCCTCGAATTCAAGCTTGCGCTAAAACCTACGAGAAACTTACATTGAGGGTAGTATACTCCTATGTCAGAAAAAAGTCAAGTCAGCTACAAAATGATTATTTGTCCCTGTTTTGTAGCGCGGTTTTGACTTGATCCACTATTTCATCTAGTGAGTAATCGGTTTTGACAATGTAGCCAAAAATATTATATTCCACAGCCTTGGCGATGTAATCATTTTCTTCCAGCAAAGTCAGAATTATGACTCTGCAACTCTTGCCCCACTCGTCGGCTCGAAGTTTTTTGAGCATTGAGAGACCATCCATTTTCGGCATAACCAAGTCAAGCAAAATGACATCAGGATGAAGAGAGAGAGCCTTTTGCAAACCCTCTTCTCCGTCATAGGCGCCAATAGCCTCAAAACCAGAGAGACTCAGTTTGTCCACAAGCACCGTGGTCAGCGACGTGTTGTCATCTACGACGAGCACTTTCTTTTTATTGTGTGATTCCATAATATTTTTATAAATTTATAATAATTTTAAAAATTAAATTTTAATTGTAAAAACACTGCCTTTGTTTTCTTCCGAAGTGAAGCTGATATCGCCACCCATGGAATTCATAATTGATTTTACCAAATAAAGTCCCAAACCGGTACCAGAAACATCTTCCAGACGGCGCACATTGTCCGCCCGAAACATTTTGGTGAAAATTTTATCTTGCGTATTTTTTGGAATGCCCACACCAGTATCGGAGACAATTATCTTTTCCCCGCCAAACAAAGATTCCTCAAAGATGACAGAAATACTTCCCTCTTTTGGTGTATATTTCACAGCGTTTCCGATCAGGTTTTGAATGGCGATGCGCAAAAGTTTCGGATCGGTTTTAACAGATTTGAGATTGCCGTTATATTGCCGATCAACTCGTATTTTTTTACGGCCGATTTCAACAGAAAGCTCGGAAAGGACGCTGTCGGAAATTTCCTCAACATTGGTTGGTTTTTTGTCAATGTTGAGCGTGCCCATTTCGATTCTGGAAACATTAAGCAGGGTGTCTACCAAATCAATCATTTGTTTATTGGCTTCTGATAGTTTGTTCACATATTCTTTCTGCTTTGCCGAAAGTTCTCCGATATCTCCGGAAGCTAGCATTTCGGTGTACCATTTGGCCGTGGCCAAAGGTGTTTTAAGCTGATGCGAAGCCAAAGAGACGAATTCGGATTTTTGTTTATCCAAAAATTTCTGTTCGGTCACGTCAAAAATCATAGCCAAGCCGACATTTTTCGGATCACCAGGATTTTTCACTCGGAAAATGGACAAGAGGACTGTCTTTTCACCTTCACTTTTGGTAACCATGCGCAGTTCTTTGCGGTTCATGGATATGTTTGACTTGTAATACTGAAAAAGTTTCTCGGCTTGCTCGCGATCTTCCGGAGCAACATAGGAAAACAAATTCTTATTATCAATTTCTTCGGCGACAACTTCAAAAAAACGCAGAGTTGATTTGTTCGGCTTTCCTATGGAAGCGTCTTTATCGAGCATCATGTAAGGCACCGGTGCGTTTTCGTAGAGCCATTCAAATTGTTCCTTTGAAAAAAGGAGTGACTTGGTTGCCTCCCGAGTCCGCAATTCGGCCCGAGTGTTGAAAGTCAAAAAAAGATAGAAGACGAAGGATAGTAAAAGAACAATGATGACAAGACAGATGAAAAAAATGTTCATTCGCAAATTATCCGGTGATAAAGCTATGTTAAAAAAATTCTGCGGGTTCAAAAAAGCGTCTCTAATAAAATCGCGTGACAAATAAAGAGCACCGGCCAGAATAAACATAAAAACGGCTGATATGAAGACATGGGCTAGATAAAGTTTTGATCGGGGCATGTTTTTTATTATTCTTCTACTTCCGGCTTTTCAATCAGCGGAATTTCTACGCTGACACTCGTGCCGGTGATGCGCGTGACATCTTTGTCAACTTTTTTAAACTCTTTGCCGGAAGCATTGAAATGATTTACAACGGTTTCAAGCGAGTTGCCTAGCTTGTTGTGATAGTCCTCGTATTTTTTGAGATGTGTGGAAAGCTCGCCGACTCGCTTGACGATGTCTTTAGCTGTCTCTTCAATTTGCATGGCTTTCAGCCCCTGCAAAACTGTTTGCAAATATGCCAAAAAGGATGTTGGCGAAACGATAATGACATTGTACTTGCCGGCAGCGCGTTGAATCAGGTTGTCAGTGTCTTCTGTGACAGCGCCGATTTTGTTGACCAAGAGGTCGTAATAAATGGCCTCGTGTGGGATGAACATAAAAGCGAAATCCATTGTTCCTTCGCCCGGCCGAATATATTTGGCCGTTTCCTGAATGCGGGTTTTGAGGTCGGCGACGAAAAGTTTTTCCAGTCGTTCTCGCTCGGTTGATTCTTTGGTTTCGGACAGACGATTGTAATTTTCCAGAGAAAATTTGGAATCAATTGGAATGATTCTATCTTTAACGAAAACCACGGCGTCAACAATCTCGCCGTTTGAAAAAGCGTATTGCATCTGATACTGACCCGGTGGCAAAACATTTTTGAGCAAAGTTTCCAAATAATATTCGCCCAAAATCCCCCGCTGTTTCGGATTTTTCAAAATGTCCTGCAAGTTTTGAAGTTGGTCGGCAAATGAAACGACCTGCTTGTTTGTCTCATCAAGTTTGGTCAGTCCGGCTGTAACATCGCGAATCAGTTTAGCCGACTCGCCGAGCTGGTTGCGAACCGACTCGTTCATCTGGCGACTCGACTCGCCAATTTTGGCATCCACCGTGCGATTGAGCTCGTTTATTTGTTGGAGAATTAGTCGCAATCCAGTCTCGTCCGTTGTTTTTTGTTTCGGCCGCAGAAAAAACGTGAGAACAGCACCGACGACAAGACCGACCAGAATATACAAAAGGATTTGCATGTCACTATTGTATCAAAAACTCTAAAATTGTGATAATCTTTAATAAATTAAAAATTAAAAATAATTATGTCACTACACACACAAATCAAAGAACAAATCAAAGAAGCGATGAAAGCGCGAGATGATGTGCGACTAAGAACACTCCGCGGATTACTTGCAGCATTTACAAACGAGCTGGTTACGCTCAAGCGCAAGCCTGATGGAGAACTCTCCGACGAAGAAGCTTTGGTCGTCGTCCGACGAGCTGTCAAACAACGCAAGGATTCCATTGAACAATTCACCAGGGGCGGGCGCGAGGACTTGGCGAACTCCGAATCGGCCGAGCTGGTCATACTGGAAACATATTTACCAAAAATGATGTCGCGTGAAGATGTGATGAAGGTGGCCAAAGCCAAAATAGAATCGCTCGGCGCGGTGGACAAATCCAAATCAGGAATGATAATGGGCGCCTTGATGAAAGATCTCAAAGGCCAAGCCGACGGCCAAACTGTTAAATCCGTGTTGGACGAATTGTTGGCTTAAACGGCTTAAAATAACGATTATTTCGCAATAGCTTGACAAACTTGTAAAGTGGGAGTATAATTGTAGGTAGGAGGTTCTTCGCAGTGGAGAGATTTTTAGTTCATAGGGCCGAGATCTTCGCCGGTCTTGGCGCTCTCGTGCTGGGTTTGTTTGGTCTTTTCTGGGGGAGGATATTCTAATGCCAACCTCCAACATGATGGCTTCTGATTTTTTCAGGAGGGTCGAGTTTTTGCAAACTGCCGGTGTCAAAACTGAGGTAGCAAAAAGGATGGCTCTCAAAGAAATCGCCAAGGAAGTGGCCTTGCGAACGAAGACATCAACAATTATCAGAGAGGCCACGGGCAGAGAGAATGAATACAAAAAAATGGCTGCTAACGATAAGGACTGACTCAAGGGTCAGTCCACTTTGTTTTATTTATAAAACCACCACCAATAATTTCAAAAATATTTTCCCGAGACTGCGGAGGCAATTAGAAAACAACGACGAAGACAGAGTTGGCGCGAAGCAGTGTTTGAGCGTAGCGAGTTTGCGAAAGCACCACGAGTCGAGGAAAATTGTTTTCTTGATTGCCGAGCGAGAGCAAAATCGCACCAGCGATTTATGCGTGCTCGGAAAAATATTTTTGAAATTATTTTTTATATTTCTCCAAAATTTTCTGTTCTATCTCTTCCCTATTGCCACCGAATGTCATGTAGGAAAGTTGTTTGAGAGATTCTATTGTTTGTGGGTTTCCCCTTGGCGGAAACGGTTCGCGGATGTTGAAAGCTTTTTCGGCTTTTCCGCCTACTAGCATTTTGACATAAGCGTTTAGGTTTTCAATATTCATAATATCCTTGGCAGAAAATGTCGGGGAAAATTGTTTTTCCAAATATTCGGCGTCCTCGGCCGAAACGCGGAAAGAAACGATTGAGCCGACATTGCCAAAAACAGCGTCGCGAATTTTTTCTTGAAGCTGGGCAATGAACTGGTGAGCCACGGTTAGCGACAGTTTATATTTGCGGGCTTCGGAGAGAATGGAAGCGATGGAATCGGTAGTGATATTTTGAAACTCGTCAATATAAAGATAGAACGGCGGTGTGCTTTCCGAACTCATTGAGTCCACCCGAGACAGAGCTGCCATTAAAATTTTACCAACGAGGATAAGTCCAATCAGATTGGCATTGATGTCGCCTAGACGACCTTTGGACAAATTGACCAAAAGAATTTTTTTCCCGTCCATAATGTCGCGAAAGTTGAACGAGGATTTTTCTTGAGCGATAATCGGTCGCATAATTTCGTTGGCCAAAAAGACGTCAAACTTGCTGGTAATGTAAGGCACAATATTGGCAAGTGAAGCTTCCCCACCAGCTTTCTCAGCCACCTCCGTCCAAAACTGAACCACCACCGGATTTTTGCAATGTGATATTTTCATATCACGGAAAGATTTGTTGGACATAACTCGCGAAACATCCAAAAGTGTACAGCCGGTCTCCGGATCTTCAATGACCAGCATGGTGGCGTTACGGAAATATTGTTCAAACATCGGACCCATCGACTCCGGCACTCCACCGTATAATTTTTGAAAAATGGAAAAGAGTTCGTTGACCACAAAAGTTTTTTGCTCCGGAAAACGCGGATCGTATTCCAACATATTGAGCGCCATCGGACGCGGTGTGTAGCTTGGATCAAAATAAATGACATCATTAAACCGCTCCGGCGGGACATTAGCCAAAACATCCAAAATGTCGGTGCCGTGCGGGTCAATAAAACAACAACCATTGCCACGGGCAATATCTTGAATAATCATATTTTTTAAACAGACGGATTTGCCTGTGCCTGTTTGTCCGATGACATACAAATGTCGCAGACGATCTTCGTCTTGTATGTAAACTTTTTTCTCCACATTGCGAAAATTGTTGACACCCAGAAAAGTTCCTTCCTCTTTCATACCGCTCGGGGCCGGCGCGGTGACGGACTGGGTCTGTTTGAGCTGTGGTGTCGGTGAAAGATTTTCGTTGCTCCAATGAATCAGGGTGGAGAGTTCGTGCAAATTGAGAGGCATCAGTTCATCCCCGCTGTAATTGCGAAAAGAAAATTCTCGGAAAAGTTTTTCCAAATCTTTGCCTTTTTGCCTTTTCCAAATAAGACTGTTGGAAGTGGTCGCTTCAAATTGGTTGAAGCTTGACTCAATTTCCTGCAAGATGCGTTCGGCCACCGATTCATTCTCGGCTGAAACAATCAAACGAACATTGGTGGCCACGATGGTGCTCTGGATTTTTTGCTGGATTTTTTGAATGGCTTCGTTGTCAACCGAAATTTCTTTGTCTTTTTCTTTTTTGGTGTCGCTTCCCCAAAATTCTTTGAAAGTTTGGGAAACTTCTCCCAAAAATGTTTCCGGTAAATCGATGGCCACTTTGGTTTTGACTCCTTTTTTTATTTCTTTTATGACATATTCATAGCGTTTGTGAAAATAATCTCCGCACGGCAAAAAAACGAATTGCAAAGCCGCCCCTTGGCGAGTTTTTTGAATTTTGGAAAAACTATTCAGGATGACGTTCATCGGATCGTAATCAAACTGTTCGTATGTTTTAAACGGATAAACCGGTTTTTCTTTCGTGGTCAGGTAAGAGCCGAGCGAGACGCCTTGTTCGTCGAAAACATTGTAGTCGCTTGTTATTTCCGAGAGCCGAGCGTCGTGAAAAATGGAAATTATGTGCTTTTCAAAAAGATCCTTAAACCCTGTCGGCACGGCAGCGTAAAAAATGAACTGATCACTATCAATAGCGTTGGCGATTTCTAGAACAATATAATTTTTTTGATCTTTTTGAGTATTGACCGAAAGCATGCCGGAGAAAAACTGTTCCATTCGAGAAACGATTTCTTTCAAAGATTTTTTGTTGTCATCCGGTCTCTCTTCCGGCAAAACAATTTCGTACAAAACCATATCCACACCGTGAAATTTTTCCTCTTTTGGATTAAAATCTTTGAGATTGTATTTTTTTATATATTGAACAAGAAAACGATGAAAATCATCCTCCAGGTGTGGGTCTTTCAGCCCGGCCAAAACAGACAGAGCATTTTTTAAACCTTTTTCCTGCATAATGCCGACAAGCTCGGCTATTTTCTGGTCGTGTTCTTCCGGCGCCAGATTCAAAACAATGGCTTCCAAACCTTTTTCCGACAAAGAGTAATCCTGGTGCAAAACTTTCTCCGTCGGCAAATCGCGATAGCGCGAGATTTCCCCGGCCACCACTTGATCTTTTTCAACATTAAAATTCTTTTCCGTCAGGATTTTTTCCTTCCGACCGATTTCCTCGCGCAAAAATTTTATCTCCTCTTCCGGATTTTTGAATTGGGGTGTGGCGAAACTGGGATTTTCCATACGAAAATTATATCACACTCGCCGAAATAAACTTGTGTAAAAGTTGACTTTTTGTTAAATATCTTTAACCTTATGTTTGGAGGCAATCGGTGCAGTCTTACATAGAACGGGGTCTAAACAAATACGTGACTGTTAAATTCTCTTCTTTTCGCATGACATCTCTTTTGGCTCTAAATCTGAGCAGAGAGTTGGGTATTAATGTTTCTTCCGCAGAAGGACCGGGCCCTGAAATTAGCTTTTTTTGGACACCGGAAATCAACCGGGAAACGGTCAATTGTCATTTGAACAATTTTGCACAGGATGGAGCTCGAATTGAGTTCTCCGATGAGACACCGGTTTGTCTGATGTGTCTCCTGACATCTCCTTTGATTGACGATGACGATATTTAAGTACCCACTGAAAAGCGGGTATTATTTTTTGTTCAAATATTTCTTTCTCTCTCCTTCCGGAAATTTTTCGATGGCATAACGCAGAGTGGTACGTGGCATTTTTGAAATATGTTTGTCCAAAAACTTGCGCAAAACTTTTCCGTCGCGCTTGCCGACTTCGCGAAGCATCCAACCGACGGCTTTGTGAATGAGATCGTGTTTGTCATCCAAAAGTTTCTCGGCAATGCGAAGCGAAGCGGCAAAATCTTTTTTGAAAATAAAATGAAAAGTTGAAATAACTGCAATCCTTCGGGACCAGATATTTTTTGACTCGGCAAGTTTGTAAAGCGCCGCGCGCGATTTGTCGGAAAGATAAGCACCGACTATTTTGTGAGATGAAAGATCAACCAGATCCCAGTTGTTTATATATTTTATATTTTTCAAATAAAAATCAAAAATTTTCTTTTTGGTTTTTTCATCACCACTTTCAAATTGCCGGACCAAAATAAGCAGAGCTGTCAGACGATGCTCGTGGATTTTTGATTCCAAGAGTTTTTGAATTTCTGACAGTGGTAAATTTGAAAACTGGTTAGCAATTTTTCTCTGCCCCGGCACTGTCACTCCAATAAAAATATCACCTTCGCCATATTCCCCTTTTCCGGTTTTGAAATAGCCAGCCAAAAATTTGGCTTTCTTTTTGTCAGCCATCTTTGCCAAAGCTTTTTGCACATCCGTATATTTATTTTTTTGCATATTTTTTTTCATATTTCAATTATAACAAAGAAAGGCGCGCCCGAGGGCCGCCTTTTGGGAAACGTGGTGCTATGCACCAAACATAAGTGGCAGAGTGAACGATAACGTTCGACCTCTACCAGAAAGAACTTGTGGAGTGACGAGTGGGATTTCGTGCGGGAGGGAGCGATTGTCGCTCAAACCTCCCGCACTCGCCCGACTCACCCCACATGCATATTATAGTCCTTCCAATTTCGTTGTCAAGCAACTTTTTGCATGAAAATTTGTGACCCAAGCGGGTTGGGATTGGAATCTTTTGTTGTTGAATATTAAGGCTTTTTGGGAGTTGAGATAAAATTAAACGATATTTTGAGCAATGACTTGTATCCAGTTTGTCCTGCCGGAGTTAGCGACATTTTCCCATACCAACTTTAAACCGAGTTTGTTTATGTGTTCCTTTATCTCTGACAAGGTGAAATAACTGAAAAATCTTTCGTATTCATAGCCATAGTCGTTTTCTTTGAGAATCTCATTATCTGTGCCGTCAGATTTTACTTCTTTCACAGCAAGATATAAAATTCCATTCGGCTTTAATTTATTTTTGAATTTTTCTAAGACCTCCAAAGCTCTTTCTCTTGGGATATGCAATAAAACTGCTTGCGCAAAAACAGCATCAAATTTATTTTTATACGAGTCTAGATAGTAAATATCGCCGACCATGAAATCAACATCCGGAACTTCTTTTTTTGCTATTTCTATCATTTTTTCGGAAAAATCCATTCCGGTAATTTTGAATCCTTTATCAGAAAGATATTTTGATTTCACTCCAGAGCACAACCAATATCAAGTATTGACGCACCTTTTGGTAAAAGAGAAGTAAATTTTGCCGTGCCTTCATGCCACATGTGTCTTGTTTGTGGTCTTTAAACCAGTCGCCGGCTATTTTGTTGTAGGTTGATTTCAGATCCATAGATTTTTTGTGGTCTTACATTAGTTTTTGTTGAAATACGTTTAATTTTATTATGAGATTATTTTTTTTAATTCTTCAACAGCAGTATCACTTTTAAATAATTCAGCCGGAGTAAGTTCTTGGTGTGCCATTATCAGTTTTCGTATAATTTTTCTTGCTGGTAATATCAATTTTTCCAATTTTGGTAATGAATCCAATGAAATATCTATTCCCTTTCTTGATGCAATAAGTTTGATAGTTGTCAGCCAATAATAGGCTGCGTGAAAAACATACTCGTTCGATTTTGCAAATTTTATCCATTCTTTTCTTGCAAGTCCATCATTTTCGGGAAAATGTGATAATTTTATTTTTTTCTTTTTGAGGTTAGAAATGTCATCATATATTTTTTGAAATATTCTAAATGGAGTTAAAATATAATCTGCATTAATTTTTTCTTGATTAAACACTATATCATAGTTAGAACCGTAAATTATTTTTTTGCTATTTTTAGCTGAACCCGGTTTTTCTACATAAAATGCAAGAAGCACTTGGCCAAGTTTCTCGGCATCAATAATTTTATCTTTTGGTATATTTTGTCCGTAAAACTGATCTCTTTTTCTTGCATAATAAATTCCGACATCTTTAAGCATTTCTTCTAATTTTGCTTGGGTTGGATCATTAGACCTTAAATCTCTTGATTTTACTGGATTTTGAGAGTTGGTAAATTCTGCTATCTTTTGACCGATATCCTTATCTTCTACTTCATAAATCCTTAACAAAAGAAACACCTCGCTTAATTTTTCTTGATTGAGAGGATTTTGATAAACCTCATATAAGGCATGTATAGTTTGACTTCCATTAACAACTCTGAGATTTTTAACATTTACGGAAGGTGCTACCGTTTTTGAATATTTTAAATCATCACATAAAATTGTTACGCCATTATTATAAAAGAAAAAATTATCACTTTCTTCGCTGGTAGCAGTTTTAAATATAGCATTGTTTATTTTTCCTTTTCTACGCAGATACATCCTAACATTTTCATCAAAAATATCCTCCGTAAGTTGTTCTTCTCTGAGAATTGACTTTATGAATGACAAAGCATCTATTGCTCCAATAACATATTTGTAATCACCACTTAAATTTTCAAACCATCCTTTTGTAGAAAGTTGAAATTTTGTATCAAATGGAATAGTTTTATTTTTGAGTATTAGCTCTATTAAATCATTCATTCCATAAACTTGAACTTTCGCATTAAAATCAATAAAACGCTGATTCAATAAATTCAACCTCTCTTTTTCCATTGGATCTGATAAATTTGTATAAAAATGTATTGTTATCTTGACTTCTCCTTTCATTGCCAACCAAATATCTTTTATTGACGACTGCAATGTTGGATTACAAGAATCAAGAAAATCTTGATCAAACGAACAAATTCGTCTCAATGTTGATTCTACCGAATTTATTGGACTCATACCCAGACTATCTTTTTTACAGTTCTCAAATTTTTCTGTAAATTTGAATTGAAAAATATCTATATCACCATTTTGAATTATTATGGCGTCAATACCTTGATCACCCGGTCCATCTGTAATATATTCTGTTACATCATCTAAATCAGTATAAATCTCTTGTAAGACAAGATATTCGAACGCATACCCTGTATTCGGAAAATCATTTTCTTCTTTGGTTTTAGTAACTCTATTTAAAATAAGATTAAAATCTTGAAAAGTTACAATTTTTTTATTCATGTTAGTTTTTTGGTATTGGTAATCCTAATTTTTGCAAAGGCAAATAGCTAAAATAATACTGGCAACCTACCGAAATTATATAATCCAAAACATCTTTATAAACCGGATTTCTGAACCAGTCGCTCAAAATGTAGATGTATTCAACCTCAATGTTGAGCGGTGCCATGAGTTTGGCGTATTGTTTTCTTTTGAAATCACAAGTCTGCAATTTTTCATCAACGGAACCTGCGACTTTTTGAAATTTAACTTCAATGACAAAAAGCGTGTTGTTTATAATCACATACAGTGCTTCGTCCGGCAATAATTTTTTTGACAGGTATTTTTTATAGTCAACTTTTTTGGATTCAAGAAATTTATATAAAGCATTTTTCTTATAACTTTTTGCTACTTCTTTTCCTTCGTAAAAAATGGCTGTGCCTTTTATCTCATATCCTTTCTTTGTTTTGAGCAAAGCTAAAATGTCCGTTTTCTTTTCAAAATTCAAACCTGTTATGGTGTTGCCACCGCCAATTCCATTTTCTTTCATATTATTTTTTTAAATCTAAAAATCTTTTTTTTGATAATTCTAAATAATTTTTTTCCATATCAATACCGACAAATTTTCGGTTATTGATAGTCGAGGCAATACCGGTCGTTGAGCTTCCGGTGAACGGATCAAGAATTATATCGCCCTCGTTGGTGCTTGCAAGGACAATGCGCTTGAGCAGGTCAAGTGGTTTTTGCGTAGGGTGTTTGCCATATTTTTTTTCTTCCGGTTTTGGCGTTCCCATTGACCAAACAGAACGCATTTGCAAATTAGGTTTTTTTATTGCATCTTCCGGCCAGTTTCCGTTTTTCATCAGATCATAGTTGAAAGTATGTTTGGCTTTCTTTTCTTTTCTCGCCCAAATAATTGTTTCGTGGCTAGCGGTAAAAAAACGACAGCTTAAATTTGGCGAGGCGTTTGGCTTGAACCATGAAATGTCATTTAAAATATGATAACCGAGAGACTGCAAGGCGTGTCCGCATTGGTAAATCGAGTGGTATGTGCCGGAAACCCAAAGCGTGCCACTAGGTTTTAAAACTCGTCTACACGCTTCAAGCCATTTGTAATGAAAATTATAATCGTCTTCAAAACCTCGGCTGACATCCCATGTTCCTTTGTTGACGCTGACCATTCGGCCGGCTTGAACGGAAAATCCGCCGTTGGAAAGGTTGTATGGCGGGTCGGCAAAAATCATATCAACAGAATTTTCCGGTAGTTGAGATAAAATATTCAGACAGTCTCCAAGATACAGCACAAAATTACCATTTATAAAATATGGTTTGTTTTCAACTATTGAGAGTATTTTTCTTTCGGCAATTACCATACCGAGATTATATCATACTGGCTATTTTGCTTCCATTTTTCCTTTATAGTTTCCCCTTGCCAACCACGAAATACGGCTGTGGCATTTTGGAATACAGTTGCCGGCGTTTGATTAAAAAGATATAATGTCCGAATACACGCCCCAGCCAGCCGAAAGGTCCGCTGGTGGTTTTCGTTATCCACTTTTTACTATTTGACTTCAATTTTTGCCGGACATATAATTATTATGCTCTTAGTGGAGAACGTGATTAAAGCTAGTGGCTATGAGAGGTCATAAACTACTCTTGGATTAGGTCTAACCCACCAACCGAGAGAAGCACCCATATATTTTGAGACACTTCCTAATATGGGACCTCTTTTTCTTTGTTTCTCCAAGAATCCTATTTTCTATCTGAATTACCTACTGAAAACAGCGGGGTATTTTTGCGTGTCTGAAAAAATATAACTCTATTTTTTAGTTAAGTTTTATCAAAAAATTTAACCTATTTGCTTTTTTGCATTTATTGTTTTTGTTCATCACAAACATCGCCAAACGCGGGAGTGGGCAGTCCTCCGCCCGAAGCCTATAACGGCTCGGGCGGGGGCGCCCACCCCGCTGTGGCGACTTGCTGATTACCTAACATAAGAATAATAGAAGAAAAGAATAAAAATATCATGGGATATAACAAATTTATCAAATCCGGTAATAATGTTGAAATTTACGAATATGAAAAAGATATTCTTGTTCTTCATGGTGTCAAAAATACAAATTTGATGATGATGTAGAAAAACCAAAAATAGACAATGACGCTGATATGGACGAGGTGGAAGTCGGCAAAAGAATGGATAATGTTCGCAAGGCTAGTATGGATTTCAGACGGCTGGTTTCGTCAAACCTAGACGACAAAGTTTTTCCGCTTTTAGCTACCGCAACATACAAAGAAAATCAAACTGATTTGAAACGAGCATATTATGACCACAAATTATTTGTTCAAACTCTGAAATACACTTATGGAAAAGATTTTAAATATATCTGCGTGCCGGAATTTCAAAAGCGTGGAGCTGTCCATTTTCACTCTTTGTTTTGGGGACTGCCGGCTGAAATTCTTTTGCCCGAACGACAGAAAAAATATTACGCAAATATTTCTCCAACACTTTCTAAAATTTGGGGGCATGGTTTTGTTTTTCTGAAAGAGACGGACGGCAACGACAAACTTTCCTCATATCTCGCCAAATATATGGCAAAGGCTTTTACCGATTCTCGGCTCAAACATCAAAAAGCCTATGCTTCATCTCACAATGTCAAACGACCATACATTGTTTCCGGCATTACCAACATTTCTTTTCTCATTGACGACTATGTCGGAGCTGACGCCGTGCCTGTTAAAGACAAAACATACGACACGGCATATATGGGCAAAGGTCGGTATCGGTTATATAAAATCCATGATG
This sequence comes from uncultured bacterium, assembly GCA_963727715.1. Taxonomy (GTDB): domain Bacteria; phylum Patescibacteriota; class Minisyncoccia; order Phycocordibacterales; family DATDWN01; genus CAIOTC01. The sequence goes on from CAVSGX010000001.1 coordinate 26,745, forward strand.
AGCCTTGACGAACTCAAAAGAATAGACCCGAATTTGAAAAAATACTCTGATACGGAGTTGGAGAAAATCCGCGCTCTGTTGTATCTCTGGGCAGTTGGCTATTGAAAGTTTTTTGGATAAGAAAAGCGTTTCCACCATTTCCCCGAAGGGTATTGCAATTGAAAAGTCGTTTGTGCCAAACTTACCAAAATAGCTAACTATTATAAAAATATGGAAAATAAAGAAAATAAAAATGGAATAATATATTGTCGTGTTTCCTCGTCCGAGCAAGTGGACGGCACCAGTTTGGAATCACAGCAAAGAATGTGCGAGGAGTATGCGACACGCGAAAATATTTCTGTCCTGAAAGTTTTTGTTGAAAAGGGCGAATCTGCCAAAACTGCCGACCGGACGGAATTTATTAAAGCTATTGCTTTTTGCTCGGACAAGAAAAACCGTGTTGATTTTTTCATTGTCTACAAACTGGACAGATTTTCTCGTAACCAGTTAGACCATGTGACCGTCCGAGAACTTTTGCGAAAATGTAAAACTGAATTACGCTCGGCTACCGAACCGATTAGCGAAAGTCCTATCGGCAAACTGCTTGAGGGCGTGCTTTCAAGTGTGGCGGAGTTTGACAACTCTGTCCGAACCGAACGCTCGGTTAGTGGTATGCGAGAACGCTTGAAACAGGGTGTCTGGGTATGGCGCACTCCTTTGGGCTATTACAGGCTCCAAAAGGGCGATAACATCACGCCGGAGCCAAAGCTTGCTCCATACATCAAAATGGCTTTTGAGGAGTATGCAAAAGGCATTTACACATATGACAAACTGGCTCAATTTTTGAATGATAGAGGATTTGTCACTCCACTTGGTTGTCGCGCCCGAGAACAGCTTATGGAAAAAATTATCAAAAATCCTCTGTATTGCGGAGTGATAAAAGTTTGGGATATTGAGACGCAGGGAAAATGGGAACCGATTGTTTCTGAAGAATTATGGAACTCTTGCCAGAAAGGCTACAAAACTTCTCGCAACAGACCGCACCTTGTCAAAAATCCTGATTTTCCTCTCCGGCGTTTAGTCGTTTGTCCTTTGTGCGAAAAGTATTTGACCGGTAGCACTTCCTCCGGCAGACGCAAAAGCAAATATCCGTATTATCATCATCACAAACAGACCTGCTCGTATGCAAAATTTATTCCAAAAGAACATTTTGAGCAAATGTTTGTGGAATATTTGGATACCATAAATCCAAGTCCAGAATTTGAAAAAGCTTTCAAAGCTATTGTGCTGGATATTTGGAAAAACAATTTCAAAAAATTTGACGAAGAAAATGCCAGAGTCAGAAAAGAAATCGGGCTGTTGGAAATTCAAAGGCAGAAAGTTTTTGATTTGCACCAAGCCGGCACTTACACCGACCAAGAATTTGTGGAGCAGAAAAATATTTTAATGACAAAAATCCGCCAAAAGGAATCTTTGATACACAACAAAAAAGTTGACGAGCTGAATATGGACGAGGCTTTAGACTATTGCTTTGGCTTTATCCGTCAAACTTCCAAGACATGGCTTGAACTGGCCGAGAAGCCGGAGAAGCGTTTGCGTTTCCAAAATTTAATTTTTGAAGAAAATGTAGAATTTGCAAATGATAAATTTGGAAACGCAAAACTAACGCCAATATACAACATATATCAGCAGTTTTTGCTCAATCCAACATCAATGGTGACCCTACGACGTGGCTTTCCGAACTCAGAAAATACTCTGAATCAATAAGAATGAGTATAACAGATTTGGAAATGATTAGAAACAAATAAGACTATTCTTAGGAAATATCGTCTTTATCGTCAATATCGTATTTGATTTAGATGGGGGTATTCATAACCATTTTTTATCAGATGTATATACATTTATATTGGTTTTTGAAACGCGAGTCAAAATTTTAAAAATAGTTAATAATGAAATACTTCAAGTAATTTAGACAAAAATCACAAATAATGTAATATAGTGTGTATGACCATTTGTATAGCCGGTATAGCTGAGAATAAGAAAATAGTGGCATTTACAGACAAAATGCTCACTATTGGTGCTCCAGTTAAAACTGCGTTTGAAATTTCAGAAAACAACAAAGCAATACAATTATCAGATAAAGTTGTTGCTATGTTTGCCGGAAACGTATTAAAGGCGAATTCAATTCTAAAAATAGCTCATACAACAATACTCATCAATAAGAACGGTGACATCAGTACAGAGAAAGTTGCTGATTTGGTTCAAGACGCATATAAAAAACAGTGGGTCAATGATATTGAAGATGCATTATTGCAAATATTTGGATTGGATAGAAAAACTTT
>CAVSGX010000002.1:0-35396 GCA_963727715.1 uncultured bacterium
TATCAAACTTCTGTCGGGCTACCAGCGACTGGATTTGTTGGACCAATGACACGAGCAAAAATAAATGGCGAGTTATCTGTCGCTAACGCCTCATCAACAGCCGACCAACTGGCCGAGACCGGAACGACTACACCACCTACTACTTCGAGCAATGCAACAACCCTGCAACAGCAAATTCAAAACCTAATGAGCCAACTTGCTCAGCTCAATATAAAGATGTCTCAGTTAAATCAAAATACTCAAACACAACAAATACAGCAGGCAACACAAACTGTTCAAAATAATATACCGGTCACAACATATAATCCTGTGCCACCACAACCAGCACCAATACCAACCCTAAATCCAACGCCGGCACCAATCCAAGTTTCTGTTCCAGCCCCGATACCAACACCCCCTCAACCGACCCCAGTCATAGACCCATATTCAGATTATGTTTTTACTAACACAAGTCCTGTCGTAGGAAGTGCCACACAATGGCAAGCAGAAATTAGCATTGCACCAACAAATAGAGATATCAGGCTTACAAAAGCTGTGTTTAAGTTTAGTGATGAAGATGCGGCCAGACTTGATACTATGCAACCCTGCATGGGGAATGTTCCTTTTATTTTTGGTTACTTTCCGTCTAACACATCAAGAAATATATTGTCTTACCCGATACAAAAAATTGATGAGAATACTTACACCTATAACGCTTCAGACAATCCTTATGATACTCAAGGTATATCTATTCCTCATGGGACGGACCGTCCTTTAACGCTGTCTTTGTGTGCCACTGTGTCGGATGAAACGGCTGGAGCGTTGCTAAACAGGGCGTTAATAGAAGACATAAAAATGCCAATGTCAGAATGGGTAATTATGGACCAATCGAACGGCAAACAAGTAAAAACTTGGTAATAATTACCACTATGAAATTTATAGAAAGGAATTGGTTTAAAATAACTATTGCAATTGCTGTTTTGGTTGTTGCACTTTCTATTGGATATTATTCAAAGCAACAAGTAAAGGAAAGTAATATTTATTTACAGACGCAATGTTCTAACCAAGCAGAAAAGGCTTTTAAAGACATAGGATTCCCTCAAAAGGGAGATGTGAGTGAATTGTATACACCCCACTATAATCAAAAATTAAATAAATGTTTTATTGAAATTGATACCAGTACTCAAGATGGCATTTGGAATGAGTTGTATGATGCAAATGAGCTCAAAATCTATGCAAGTATTGGGGAGACTTCTTTTAATCCAGAAACATTCATTTGCGTTTTTAACCAAAAGGATCCTCAGGATTATAATCATACGGTTCCATTCAATTGCAAGTCTGACGATTTTGATAATTTTGTTAAGCCATATATGGAGAATTAATACTAAATGGCTTTGGTTCATGGACGGCAAATAAAATCAAAATATGAAAAAGTTTATAGAAGAAAATTGGTTTAATATAGTAGCCGGAATAATGCTTATTTTAGCTATCCCAACATTTTGGCCATACGGATATTTTCAGATTTTGAGATGGATAATAGTCATAGTGGCTATCTATAATGCCTACGAAGCCTATAAATTAAATAAAAAGAATTGGATATATATTATGGGAGCAGTAGCAATATTATTTAATCCAATTTTTCCATTTTTCTTTTCAAAACAAATTTGGATAATTTTAGATTTAGTTGCTTCGGTGATAATGTTTATATCCTTTAACAAAATAAATATTGATACTGAATATATAAAATACATACAAGCAAAAGAACGAGAATTTAATGCTCGCTTAGCGGCAACTTTAGTTTTTGAGCAAATAATGAAAAAGACTATAGGTGGCCAATTGATTATGTTGAGGGAAAACAACAGGGCGAGCGTGGGGAGGAAGACTATACATATTCAAAGAAACTAGACTATAAAACCATAGGTGTAGTTCCTAAAGAATTAGTGGAATCATTACTTAAAGGTACACTCGTAACAGATAATCCAGAGCAAACACAATATGCGAAAGTTCAGGAATTTTTTGATCAATCGTTTATTAGTTGGCAACACACCACAGAATACAATGTAACACATGAGTTTTATGATAGAAGAAAATTCTTTATTATAAGTATCTTAATACTATCTTATATTTTAATAGTTTCTTACTACCAGAATAAATAATTAACCCAAAGTAAAAAATAAAATCAATCTTTTAAAACTGTTAAAAAGTGTCTTGACTTTTATATGCGACTTGTTACACTTATATTGTAGTTCTTTAGTTCGTGAAGAAAGTATTGCTAGTATAGAATAGTTACGGTAATATTTTCAAAATAAGAAAATTAGTCGGCCAGTATCTATATCAAAAAGTAATTCTGCAATTGCAATTATTGAATGATAAATGTGTACAGTCGATAACCTGATAGGTTTCAACCTATTGAGTTGTCGATTTTGCATATTTAACAAAATACGCATCCAAAAAACAACCTATCAGAAGTAGGTTGTTTTTGTTTTTATAACAAAAACACTCCTAATTATTAATTTAATTTTTGTTTTTAGTTTAGATTCTTGGTGAAAAAGTATAGTGCTTCACACCGAGAGTCTGAACTAGAAACATGAAGCACTATATGAAAGAAAACAAAATATTAGAGTCTGTTTTGAGTTACGCTAGTTTTGGATGGTCTGTATTTCCTTGCCACAGTATTAGAAACGGAAAATGTTCTTGTGGTGATGAATTATGTAAAAAACCCGGAAAACATCCGCGAACTAAAAATGGTTTCAAAGACGCAACAACAAATGAAGCCACTATAAGAGAATGGTGGAAAAAATGGCCGGATGCAAATACTGGTTGCGCTACTGGGGAAATCTCCGGAATTATTGTTCTTGATTTGGACAGTAAACACGACAGGACTTCAAAAGAATTTATTCTGCCAATTACGGTGTGTGCTATATCTGGTGGTCTCGGTGAACATTTCTTTTTTGAATATCCAGATCACTATGTAAAAAGTACAAACGGTGAGCTATTTGGTCCAGGAGTCGACATTAAAGGCGATGGTGGTTATGTAATTTTAGCTCCATCATCACATATTAGTGGGAACTGTTATGAATGGAAGTTTGGGCCTGATGATGCGGAAATTGCTGAAATGCCAAAATGGTTAAATGATGCCTTGGATAAACAAAATGATTCAAAAAAAGAAAAACTTTGGAAAAAAGGTGCCGATGGTGTACTCGAAGGAAATAGAAATGATACGGCAATATCAGTAGCCGGAAAATTGAGAAGTTCACTTCCAAAAGAAATCAGAGAAACTACTGGCTGGGCTGGGCTTGTTGCGTGGAATGAAAAAAATCCGAAACCATTAGTACAAAATGAACTTTTAGAAGTTTGGGAAAGTGCTAAAAAATATGACTCGGATGATGAATCTAAGAGTGGCGATGGTAAAAGTCAGGCAGAATTTTTGCTGAAAATTATAAAAAAGAAGATATAGTTTTATTTCATGATGATAAAAATGATGGGTATATATCGGTGAAAATTGGAGATCACCAAGAAAATATGTCTCTGAAAAGTAAAGCTGTAAAAAGATGGCTCACAAAAGAGTTGTGGAATACTCGTAAAAAACCAATAAATTCCGATGTACTCGATAGTGTCATCAGGGTTCTTGAAAGTAAGGCTTGTTTTGACGGACAACAATATATATTACAAAACCGCCTTGCGTTACATAATGGAGAATTATGGTATGACCTCACTAATGAGAAGTGGCAAGCTATTAAAGTTAATAAAGAAGGATGGAAGACTGAAAATAATGTACCGATATTATTTAATCGATACCCACACAATCAAGCACAGGTTATTCCACAAACTAACGGAGATATTCGATCAATTCTTAAATACATAAATATATCTGATCACGAACAACAACTTCTTTTTCTTGTTTATTTAGTTAGTTGTTTTATACCAGATTTTCCACATCCTATTATTATAATTTTTGGTCCGCAAGGATCTGCAAAATCAACATTATCAAAATTACTAAGACAGATAATTGATCCTTCATTCGTGGAAGTTGCCAGTTTACCAAGTAATAACAATGAATTAATCCAGGCATTAGCACATCACACCTTTCTTTGTTTCGATAACGTTTCTTTCATTTCTGAGGAAATATCAGATACCCTTTGTAAAGCAATAACCGGGAGTGGTTTTATAAAAAGAGAATTGTATACAAATGATGAAGATATTATCTATCGTCTTAAAAGATGTGTAGGTATAAATGGTATTAATCTTGTTGCCACACGTCCAGATTTACTAGATCGAAGTTTATTAATTGAATTGGAAAGAATAGATGATTCTGATAGAAAGCAAGAAAAAAATCTTAATGCTGATTTTGAAAAAGATTTACCATTAATTTTAGGAAATATATTTGATGTCATTAGTAGTACATTAAAAACTATACCGTCAATAAAACTCACAACATTTCCTCGCATGGCAGATTTTGCTTTGATTGGATGTGCTATTGCTGAAAGTCTTGGATATACGAAAGAAGAGTTTCTAAACGCCTACCAAAATAATATAAGCAAACAGACCGAAACGATTCTCAATGAAAATATTATTGCTGGTGTACTTATTTCTTTTATGGAAAGTAGAGACTGGGAAAAATGGGAAGGAACGGCATCAAAACTTCTCGAGGAACTCAATTGGTGTGCTCCCAAAATGCATGTGGAAACTCGTGAAAAACACTGGCCAAAGGCTCCGCAAGCTCTTTCACGGGCATTAAACAGATTAAAGGTGACTTTACAAAGTGCGGATATTTCCGTTGCTATTTCTGCCGGACAGAAGAGAAAAATTACTATCGAAAAAATAACACCGGTTGTAAACGATCCGGTAACTCCACTAATTACCGGCAATTTACTTGTTGAACACGATAATGACGATATTGACGGTAATTTCTAATAAATGCTACAATGACTGCACTACACAAAAGTCAAAATAAGGATCAAAATTTTGAACCTAAAGAGGGGCAACGAGGACTTTTGTGTAGTAACAAAGATCCATTTCGTTGTCCCTCTTTGGTTTCTGAAAATTTTACTAGCGAGACGATTGATTCGTTGGTGGAGTTAGGAAAAGTTTTAAAAAAAATTCGCGAGGAATTGGTTTCTTCCGGTGATTACATCATTACTGACGGCAAAATATCTAAAAAAATTTGATATTATTAAATTCAATGACAGCAGATAAAAAAACAGAAAAGAAATTACTTGATGATATTCAGAACGGCAAATACCGCGACTATTATTTGATATACAACCGCAAAAGCACAGACGATACCGAAAATCAAAAGAACTCCATAAAATATCAGAAAGCAGAAAATGCGCGCTTTGCTTTTCGCGATAATCTTACAATAGCACCTATCACCATAGAAGGATTTGTGACAGATGGCATCATCTCCGAGCGACACTCCGGCTTCAAAGAAAACAGTGAGCTTATATTCGGCGATGGCAACACGGTCCAGTATCGCGTTGACCGGCCAAAATTCCATCAGCTCGTCCTCTTTTTAAGTAAAGGATTTTTTAAAGGAGTCATCATTCTCTGCTGGGACAGAGCTAGTCGTAATAAGGGTGACGACACCATAATTCGCAAACTAATGAAAGTTGGTGTTGATATTCGCTTCACACTCGCACAATACGATAAAACAAGCGCTGGTGAACTTCATATGGACATAGACGGGATGTTTGCCGAGCACCACTCGCGAGTCACGCGCGAGAAAGTGACCATCACAATACGCAACAGCCGAGCGCGGGGGCTTTGCACCAATAGAGCGCCTGTTGGCTATCTAAACGAGGGCAATATCGACCACAAGCCGTTTGACCCCGTGCGCGCGCCCGATAATCAAACAACTTTTTGAAATGGCTTCAACTGGTGAATGGAGTTTAATTGACCTTGCAAAGTGGTCAATACAGCAGGGCTTCACAATGATGCCAATGCGCCGACGACGAACGCAAGATGAAATTCTTGCAGAGGAAGAGGATGATGTACGGCTTGAAATTGAATCCATAGCCAGACTTCCGAGCTTCAACACTATCCATAAAATACTTACTAATCCTTTTTATATAGGCAAAGTTTGGGGTAATGACGACGTATGGGTTGCGAGCACTTGCCACGAACCGCTTATCTCGGAAGAACTTTTCAACAAGGTCCAAGAGCAACTCCAAAAAAAGAACCGGAGCGCACATTACGCAGAATTTATTGAACACCCACTCAGACGAATTATGTATTGTCCGGTGTGTGGCCGAGCATACACGCCATACAAGAAGAAAAGGTATTTTATATTACAGGGCTCGGTGTGTTATGAATTGCACAAATCCCCTTCAAAATTTCAATTTTGGTTTTATTGCTGGAAAAATTGGAGAGCTTATTGAAAAATTATCTTTTACAGATGACGAGCTAGTAGAAATTGATGCAAAGGCAAGCACCGACATTGCCATTTTAGATGTGAAGCGTATCAGTCAACTGGAAATTGCGAGCGCCAGGAAGAAAAAAATCCGCGAGGACTTGGCATATCTGAACGCAAACCGACTAATGCTACTCAAAACGGCGCATACACTCCGGAAAAACTCGTCGCGGACGAAACGAGTTAAATCTTGAACTCAATACTCTATGTAATGAAGAAATAATTTCTGATGTCTCTATGCGACAGACAGTCAAAGAAGTTGAAAAACTTTCCGAACTCTTGAAAGATGTTGCAAATACTCATACTCTTTTGCTAGTCCAGAGGGAAAGGACCGAATCATCACGAGTTATTTTTTCCGAACTCACTCCGTCCGAAAATATGCTGCAATATAAGTGTAAAAAAGGATTTCAAGCTCTTTCTAGTCGCTTTGTTGCTGATGGTGACCTTACCGGGAGTCGCACCCGGCTTCCAAGCTTGAAAAGCTTGTGTCCTAACTGATAGACGATAAGGCCGATAGCAAAAATACTATATCATCTTTTGAATAAAAATCAAAAAAATGTTAGAGTGATTTGGCTTGGAAGAGTACCAAAGTGGTCATAATGGCGCCGACTCGAAATCGGATGGCCGGGTTAAACCGACACGTGGGTTCGAATCCCACCTCTTCCGCCAAATATGTGAGATTGGAATTTTTAAACAAAATTATGAATAAAAATTATGTTGTTGGGATTCTATCTTTTGTCATAGGTCTTTATCTTGTTTTTTATTCTTACCATAGTTATAAAAATGGTGTCGTTTTACTAGGTAATGGTCGCTATGGATTTATGATAAGGAAGGAGAAAAGGACAGTTTATAAAAATCAAAATCCGGTTGGTTTTTATTTGATTATAATTTTACAATTTCTTATGGGTGTAGGATTTTTGATTTTTGGACCATATATAATAATCCACTAATTTCCGGTGATTTTTATGGGAGAAAAGATGCTCGCAAAATGCAACTTTAATGCTTTATTGCTCGTATTGTAGGAGTGACAACGCTTGCTCCTAAAATGGGCAAGATTATTTATTGTTATAAAACATACAAAAACTGATGAAATCCAAAAAAACAAAAACAACAGCAAAAGAAAATATTGAATATTCGGCAAAATATAAAAAACAATTGAGACAAGTGGAAACTGCTCTGAAAAAGTCGGGTACAAAATTACCATTTGATCTCAAAATGAAAACGGTTGAGCTCATATTAAAACTGATGCAACATCGGAAAAATTTCGGTATGTTTGTCATTCTCGGATGGAAAAATAGGTGGCAGAGATACGCCGACACGCCGGACGCTTCCCAAGATATTTTTGCCATTCATCGCATAAACATATTGAAATCCAGACCGGCCGAACAGAGAAAAACCAACATCACAAAAACCGTAAATTTTGACGGAGCCATTTTGATTGACAGACGCGGTGATATTGTCCACTCCGGCGCCATGATAGAAGGCTTGCGTCCGCGAGCCACCGCCCACAAACTCAACCCTTATACCAAAGGTGATCTTTCTCTACAATTCGGTTTCAAGAAAAAGTGCATATGCGACACATCGCGGCCATTACCAGTTCGTATCTTTTCAAAAACACCACTATTTTCACCGTTTCCGAAGAAACGAACAGTTTTCACATTTTTGAAAACGGAAGAATCGTTTACTCAACTATAAAAGGTGAACAAGTGAAGTAAATTTCCCCGCAGAAATAGTATTGCAAGAAAGCTAAATTTTGGTAGCATATGGTGTATGCGCGATTAGCTCAGTGGTAGAGCGATCCCTTGACGTGGGATAGGCCGAGGGTTCAATCCCTTCATCGCGCACAATGAAAATTCTAAGTATTGAAACTTCGTGTGATGAGACGGCGGTGTCGCTGGTTGAGGCAAAAGGTGGCTTAACAGAGCCACATTTTTCTGTTTTGGGAAACACGCTTTTTTCACAAGTGGAAATTCATAAAAAATACGGCGGGGTCTTCCCTTCCTTGGCCAAGCGCGGACATGGTAAAAATCTGGTGCCACTTTTTGGTGGACACATTATCGCAAGCCGGAGAATATAAAAAAAACGAGACAAAAAAGTCTGATGGAGTTTGGCAGAAAATAGAAAAGATTTTGGAAAGAGAAAAAGATTTGGCCGGCGAGCTGAAAAAATTTTTTGATGGAGTTTCAAAACCGGATATTGATTTTATCGCTGTCACTTCCGGACCGGGACTTGAACCGGCTTTGTGGGTCGGCATTTCTTTTGCCAAAGCTTTGGGACTGCTTTGGAATCTGCCTGTTCTGCCGATTAATCATATGGAAGGACATATTGTTTCTGTTTTGCTAAACAGAAACAATGAATTTCTAAAAGAAAAAACGGGGGGCGAAGAAACAAATACAAAAACAGAAACTAGAGAAATAAAATTTCCTGCTGTGGCACTTTTGATTTCCGGCGGACATACCGAACTGGTGGAGATTGACGATTGGGGCAAATATAAAATTATCGGACAGACGCGCGATGACGCTGTTGGCGAAGCTTTCGATAAGGTGGCGCGGATGCTTGGCCTGCCCTACCCCGGCGGTCCGGAAATTTCACGGTTGGCTGAAACGGCGCGAACGGAAAATTTAGCAAAGAAATGCAAATTGCCAAGGCCAATGATTCATTCTGACGATTTTGATTTTTCTTTTTCCGGTCTGAAAACCGCAGTTTTGTATTACATTCGTGACCATGACCAAATTTCAGAAACGGACAAACAAGATATCGCCAGAGAATTTGAAGATGCGGTGGTAGATGTTTTGTTGCATAAAACCACAAAAGCAATCGAGGGGGTTGGAGCAAAAACTTTGATTGTGGCCGGCGGAGTGATAAGCAACAAAAAATTACGGAAAGAGTTTGAAAAGCTCGGTCAAAAATATTCCGATTTGTCCGTGCACATCCCGTTGCACGAATTGACCACAGACAACTCATTGATGATCGCCATGGCCGGATATGTCAATGTTGTCCAAAATCCAAAACTTCTGAAAAACCAAAAAGAAATTGTGGCCAAAGGAAATCTGCGACTTTGAATTTTCAAAACTCTTAACTCAGAAAAAGATTTCCGGATACATTCGTCCCGCCAGCGCGGGACTCATTCCTGTCCTCGGCTCGGATTTGTCAAGAGCCTTCGCTTCGCTCAGGTCATTGACAAAACCATGCTCCTCGCCTGCGGAGTCTCCGGAAATCTTTTTCATTCGTTAGAGTTTTGAAACTCCAAATTTGTGCAAAACTTTTTTGAAGTTGCGTTTTAAAGGTTGTATAATTATGAATGGAAGTACAAAAAAGAGACGACCGGCGTAATGTCGGTCGTCTCTTTTTGTTATATTTTACTCCAAATCTATTTCTTTATTTATTTTTTCTATTTTTTTATTGTTGTGATACTGACGATACCAAAGCACCAGAATTATCAGAATGATCAGAAGCAAAAGCCAGCTAAACCAGCCACCGGAAAATCCATTAGTGCACCAATTTACGCCAACATTTTTCATTATGTTGCCGAACGGCCAAGTGAAGAAAGCCACTATCAAATTGCCCAGAGTTTTGCCAGAACCGATAACATTGGCGGTCATCCGCGACGCAAAACTTTGGGTGGTGCTGGAAACACCAGCCAGGGTGGAGAGATTGGTTGTTTTTCCACCAGTAACTTCACCAACAACATTATTCAAAAGCGGAGTGGTGGTGGCTGGGATCGGCTGATTGCCAATGTTGGCCGGGGTTATTCCTTGATTCTGCAAACTTTCAAAGAAAGCTTTGGTTGCGTCGATCTCAGTTTGTTGTTGCGGTGTCACCGGAAAAGCCATCTGGCAATAAATTTCATTGACTTTCTTTTTGGTCAAAATATAAGTGTAATCCGTCGGTTGCCCGTATCCCCACGGAGTTAAAATGTCATTTGAGTATTTTGCCTGAAATGCGTCAACAGCGACAATCGTGGCATCGTCGTAGACACCATTTACGGTTAGGTGATCTCCTTCAAAACTATTCAAGAAAATTTGCAGTTTTTTAACTTCAACAGGATTATTGTTCAAATCTTTTCGAAGGTAATCGTAGAGATAGTAGCATGTTCCGCTAGTCGTAGTTGCGGTTGGTGAAAGAATCAACTCCTTGCCGGTCACAGTCGATGTACCATCGGAAGAAATCGGACGAAAATAATATGTTTTAGTTGGGTCTATCGCAACAACCATACCGTGAGCGGTCAAAAGTGGGGTTTTAACCAAGTCGGTTGAGTTTGGATAACCGTAATTTGGATCAGCAGTCAATGTTTGATTGGAAGCATTGCCATAAACAACACGTCTGTTAGCTAGCAGATTGGTATTCCAAGTCACCATAGCGATGCCCGGAACGGTTTGGACGACTTGTTCGTTGTAAATGGTCAGTGAATTTTGCACAATCGGGCCATTTCCACCTCCACCCCCACCTCCTCCACCCCCTCCACAGTTGGACGTACAGACATACGGTGGAACATTAACACTGACGTTGACACTGGTTGTGTCGTCGGATGGATTTGGATCTGGCAGATCGGACTTGCCGACAGCAGTGTTGGTAATTGTTTGTCCGGTCGTATTGTTGTTTATTGTTGCCACCATGGTCAAAGTAGTGGAAGAAGCATTGGCCAAATTGCCAATTGTCCAGATACCGGTCGTTGTGGCATAACTTCCCAATGTCGACGTGGCCGAAACAAAAGTTAAACCACTTGGTAACATATCGGTGACATTAACCCCGGTGGCATCATTTGGTCCACTATTAGAAATAGTTACGGTATATGTGATTGTGTCGCCTGTGTTGGCCGTGGTTTTGTCCACAGTTTTACTAACTTTTAAATCAGATGATGCTCCTCCGCAATCTGATGTGCAGACAGATGGACTGACCGTCAAGACTAAAATTTGTGTGGCAAGCCCGCAACTATTTTTGGCATTTAATGTGATATTCCATGTTCCTTGATCAGTTGGTGTACCGCTTAGTGTATTGGTTGTTGTGGCAAATGAAAGCCAAGATGGCAGAGTGGATGTGGCCACAGAAAGTGTAACAGGTTGTGTTGACGAGGCTGTCAATGTGTACGAGAAAGCTGTACCGACTGTGGCAGAAGCCGAAAGCGAGCTGGTGATTTGCGGTATAAGACAAGCTGGAGCTGGGTTGTATGTATCATAAAGTACAAGGGTTCTCGATGTACGGGCTGAAGACAGGTTTATTTCGCCATCGGCATTTGGATTTGAATTTGTGCTGGTTGAGTAGGAGAATAAATCGAAAACGCTGTTGACTGGTTGTGTCTCTTGATCACTGTACTTGGGTGTATTCCATAATGAACCGGTCTGGATTATCGGTGAATAATGATAGACACCAAAAGACAAGTTGGGAACGGTTACGCAGTCGGAATCATTAACACCCAAAATTGTTTTTTGACTTGGATTAAAACTTTGAGAATCCCAAATGTGTGAGTAAATGGTTGCAGAAGTAAAGTTTGTGCTAGTACCGAGATTTATGGCAAATGTTCCTATCGGCAACCCAACTGAAGTAGTGGCCAGATTGTTATTTTGGTCACCAAAAAGCATACAGAATGTTATTTGGCCTGTTTGTGTCGGATTAGGATTCACCACATCCACCGCTCTGGTTGTCGTAGCAGTCAGTCCCCCGCTGTCAGTTACACTGTAAAGAACAGAATATGTTCCCGGGATATTTATGTTTACTGTTGATGTTGAAATAATTTTTGATGTCAGGTTGCCGTCTTCCAAGTCAGTCGCTGTGGCGCCCGGATCAATCCAAGATGTGCCGACTGTGGTTGTGGCTGGATTGGCTCCGATTAGAGTTATGACTGGTGGGGTGTTTACTGGTGATGACGGAGCGTTAAAACTTACACAATAATATGTTCCTCCAGAAGTGGGAGAAGTTACTCTGTCATAGTTGTCATAATTCAAGACGTCTGTGTGGCAATACATGCCAGCGCTAGGAAATGTGTTGCTCGGATAAGAGAAGGGAATGTACCCACTTTGCAAAACTTCTCGCACCCAAACAGATGGGTCGGTTGAGGACACAGTGATAGTAGTTGTGGCTGAGCCGGATGAATCAGTTGGACCAAATGTATTCCAACCAGCAGCCTCGCCTATAAACGACGAACCCGGATCGGTCAACGTATACAATCCCCATTGAAATTTCCAATTGGGTTCAAGATGGCAGTTAGGATGTGAACTCAAAAAAGTGGATGCTGTGGTGGCGGTTATGTATGGACCACCTGTTCCCCACTTGGGCAAGTCTGATGCGGAATTGCAAACTATTTTTGAAGCGACAATATTGAAAGATACTGTTGATGGTGGGTTAGGATTTGGATTAGAACTCACAACATTAACCACTCTGGTTGTTGTGGCGGTCAGTCCTCCACTATCAGTTACGCTGTAAAAGACATTGTATGTCCCTAAGACATTCGTGTTGATTGCCCCAGTTGAAATAATTTTTGATGTCAGATTGCCGTCTTCCAAATCAGTGGCCGTGGCGCCTGGATCAATCCAAGATGTGCCGATTATAACCGTTGCCGGATTGGCGCCGATCAAAGTGATGATTGGCGGAGTGTTGATGATTGGGGGTTTCCCCCCTCCACAATCATTTAAAGGACAAGCATACGGAGAGATGGTTAAAACGAGTGTTTGTGTGTCAAGTCCACAACTATTTTTGGCATTTAGTGTTATGTCAAAGACCCCAGATGTTGTTGGTATGCCACTTAATATTTTGGTTGTTTCGTTGAACGAAAGCCATGACGGCAGAGTTGATGTGGCCACAGAAAGTATAACAGCTTGGGTTGATGAAGCTGTTAGCGTGTATGAGAAGGCTGTGCCGACTGTGGCAGAAGCCGAAAGTGAACTGGTGATTTGCGGTAAGAGACAAGATGGAGCGGAGACGGTAAAAGATATTTGGTTTGATGAAAAATTATTTTGAGAAGGAAATTCCATATATTCCGTCCACGCGCCGATATCTGCGGTGGAAAAATTCCCTGTTTGTGTCCAATTGCCATTCGCGTCGGTCACTCCCCATGGAGCGCATGTGACATTGGTTACTCCCGGGATATGGGTCCCGCATATTGAAAATGCTGTGCTAGCAATGTTTGTTAACAATTTTAGTCCCCAGTGATCACCGACAATAAAACCACCGGTAGTAGCATTGTTTATGGTCAGTGATGCCGTGAAAGTTGGTGGAACAACCGGAGCAATGACAGTGACACTTGCGCTGTCGCTGGCTGATTTTCCGTTTGCATCAGTTACAGTGTATGTAAAGACATATGTGTAACCGGTTTCGCAATTCTTTGACGGTTGATTTGCCAGTGTACCTGAAAGACCCGAGAAAGTTGACACTGGCCCGGAGATATTGAAATCACCGCAAGCATCTTTTGCAACAGCAGTGTGTGTGCTGGTCAAATATATTTGTAAGTTTCCAGAACTGTTTGTCGCGTTTGCGCTAGACCAATCATATGTGACAGGGTCTCCGGCTTTGATTGTGATGTCGTGAGATTTGTTAGCTGTGAGAGTTGCTGTTGGAGTAGTTTCTGGCGGTGGAGTAGTCGGAGCAATGACTGGAACGACTATTTGAGTAAAAGCGGTTTGACCACTAGAGCCAGTAACAGTGTAAGTGATGGTGTAGGTGTGGCCGGCTTGGCAAGGAAAAATCGTGGCTTGGAAAGTACCAGCTGTTGTTGTGGCTACCCACGGATGTTGAACTCCCGGAACATTACCGCAAGTGTCTGCTGTATCAATAGTATAGTATGATGTGGCGCTAACTGCATTGGTTGATGACCATGTGTAGTTTATCGTCGTGCTTGCCATAATCGGCCCGGATGGTGTGGCAGAGAGAGAAGCAGTAGGAGCTGGGGCTAGCGTCGAGCCGACAACCTTGAAAGTTATGTAAAAAATCTGAGCAAACTCAAAACACGGTTGCATCTCGCCGATAGTGCCACCCAAATTGCCGGAAGTCAGTTGCAAAGTTGAACCGGCCGGTGTGCTGACGGTCACTGACCCTTGCTTGCCACTGTTAGTGGCATTATCCGCCGTTAAAGTTGTGGTAAAAGTATGAGAAGCTCCGTCGGATGAATCATTTTCAACAGTATCGTATTTGACATTGTGCATAACCGCTCCAGAACCGGAGGCGGCGCCGTTGTGCACGTAAACCATTAGAGTAATCGAATCACCGACTTGAGCGTTGAAACTTGGGGCCCACACACCGGAACCGTGGACACCACCAGAAAGTACGGCAAAATCCGTGTTCACTCCATTTATACATCCAGCTGTATTCCCCCATGTCACTGTGTATGGATTGAAAGTCGGCTGTATGACATTTGTGCTACAACCATCTGCATAAGTGGAGTTCGGCATCACCAAAAAACCAGCCAAAAAAACGCTGGCCGAGAGAGAAATGAAAATTCCTATTTTGAATGCTGTGAAAAATTTGTTCATTGTATTAAACTGATTAAAAATTGAACTAAATTGAAAATAGTAAATGAAAGACAGATAAAAATATAAAAATGACAGTTGGAGAGGTTAGAGCTTACTTACCTCTCCAAGTGCCGAAAGACTTAATGTCCCCAACTAAATTGGAAAATCACTCTCGGTCTAACAGACCGAGTGATAATCACTTGATCCTTTTGCGGACCAGACGAATGATTCTCTGCCCAGATTGCCACTCCAATCCCCACGCCAACACCGATAACAGTTGTAGCAATCACCTTTCCATGGTGCTTCTTTGGCGCCACAGCTACTGTTGGGATGGGAGCTGGTGTTCCGGGCTCACCCCTGTCTCCTTTGTCGCCCTTGTCACCTTTGACCGACTGCCCGGGGAGTCCTTCCGGACCGCGCGGACCGGTGTCACCTTTTTCTCCAGGAGTTCCAGGCATTATACGTTGTGATTTGGCAATGGGTAATGTCCAACCCTCGGTTTGAGGAAGTGCGTTTCCACATCTCCTAACCCAAGGTAGAATTCCCCCGATCACAACAGGCTCACCCTTTTCCAGAATACAACGTCGGAGTAGAATATGTGTTGACCCAGGACTCTCTTTCTGGGTTATTACAACAATCCCACCGGTTTCTGTTGTAATTTCCTCACCCGGCGCCAGCTGGCGATTTGGATCAATGGCAACCGGTGTCCCAATATTACACATTGGAACTTTTGTAACTTCTTGAGAAAATCCAACAAAACAGATTAAAAAAAGAAAACAACAGACACGAGTAAATCTCATGGAACTTTTCCTCTGTGCGAAAGACTACTCTTAATAAAAAATTTGTCAACTATTGGATTTTTAATAAATCATTATTTATAGGCCTATTTTTATCACTAGTTTTTAATGATAAAAATCTGTCTTTTATATTTTTTTAATTGTTGATAATTATGACTTTTTCAGGAAATTATTATAAAGGACATTTGTTTATAAAAGACAATGTCCTTTATAAACAAATGTCGACAATAGGAATGATTTTTGAGATTATTTGAATTTGTGATAATCTTTAATTATGAATGATATATTTTTGTCGCCGTATAATTCTCAAGACATTGAGGATAAAATCTATAGAGTCTGGATGGACAGCGGATTTTTCAACCCAGATGTTTGTATTGAAAAAGGTGTGACCAAAAAAGATGCCGGGTATTTTTCTATCGTTTTGCCACCGCCAAATGTCACCGGAACACTTCATATGGGCAGTGCTTTTATGCTTGGTTTAGAAGATACCATGGTTCGTTACAACAGAATGCGTGGTAAAAGAACTTTGTGGATCCCGGGTACTGATCATGCGGCCATTGCCACTCAATCAAAAATGGAAAAACAGATCCAAAAAGAGGAAGGAAAAAATCGACACGATTTGGGTCGTGAAGAATTTTTGAAAAGAGTGGAAAAATTTGCTCTGGAAAATCATGACACCATTGTCCACCAGATGAAAAAAATGGGCTGTTCTTTAGATTGGTCGCGTGAAGCTTTTACTTTGGACGAAAAAAGAAACTCAGCCGTCAAAACCGTTTTCAAAAAAATGTATGATGATGGAATTATTTATCGTGGCCACCGAATCGTCAACTGGGATCCGAAAGGTCAAACTACAATATCCGATGATGAAATAGTTTATCAGGAACAAAAAACCAAATTTTATTATTTGCAATACGGGCCTTTTGTCATTGGCACCACTAGACCGGAAACAAAATTCGGCGACAAGTATGTGGTAATGCACCCGAAAGACAAAAGATACGCTTCGTATAAAGATGGACAAAAAATAGATTTGGAATGGATCAACGGACCAATCACGGCAACCATCGTTAAAGATGATTCAATGGATATGGAATTCGGAACCGGAGTTATGACTATTACACCATGGCACAGCGTGGTGGATTTTGATATAGCGGAGAGGCACAGCTTGGAAAAGGAACAGATAATAGATAGGTATGGCAAAATGCTTCCAAATACAGGAGAATTTTCCGGTATGAAAATAGCCGAGGCCAGAGAAAAAATAATTGAAAAATTGAAGAAGAAAGAATTGGTTGTGAAAGAAGAAGATTATACAAATAATATTGCCACAGCGGAAAGAACTGGCGGAATTATTGAGCCACAGATTATGAACCAATGGTTCATAAATGTGACAAAGGAATTCCCCTATCCTTTTGACACATTGCCTCATATCAAAAAAGGAGAAATGGTCACATTAAAAAGACTGATGCTTTCCGTTGTGGAGAAAAATGATGTTAAAATATTGCCAGACAGATTTGAAAAAGTTTACATACACTGGATAGAAAACTTGCGCGACTGGTGTATTAGCCGACAAATCTGGTATGGTCACAGAATCCCGGTTTGGTACAGAAATGATCAAATCTACTGCAATATTGAAGCTCCAAAGGATGCAGGTTGGGAACAAGATCCGGACACACTGGATACTTGGTTCTCATCAGGACTTTGGACTTTTTCCACACTTGGTTGGCCAGAAAAAACCGATGATTTCAAAAACTATCACCCAACCACCATACTGGAAACTGGCTATGATATTTTATTTTTCTGGGTAGCTCGAATGATACTGATGAGCACGTATGCCGTCGGCCAAATACCTTTTCATTATGTTTATTTGCATGGACTCGTTCGTGATAATCATGGTCAGAAAATCAGCAAATCACTCGGTAACAATGTTGATCCTTTGGAATTGTCTGCAAAATACGGCGCCGACGCTGTGCGAATGGCTTTGATGGTTGGAACTGGGCCGGGAAATGACAGCAAAATATCGGAAGATAAGTTTAGAGCTTATAAGCATTTTGCCAACAAAATCTGGAATATCACCCGTTTTGTTTTGAGCAACACTGAAAATAAACCAAATGAAAAACCGGCTATAATTTCGGAAAGTGACCAAACTTACCTGAAAGAACTTGAGGAAATAATAAAAGATGTGACCGAGGATATGGAATCCTACCGATTTTATTTGGCGGCGGAAAAACTTTATCACTATGTTTGGCACACATTTGCTGATAAAATAATAGAGGAGTCAAAAGAAAAATTGCAAAACTCGGACCCAAAAATCTCCAATTCAGCAAAATACACACTGAGACATATTTTGGAGACATCACTAAAACTGCTCCACCCGTTTATGCCGTTTATCACTGAAGAAATCTGGTCATATATTCCCCAATCGGAAAAACAACTGATTCTTGTCACCAAATGGCCAAAATAAATATTTTTTTGAAATTTTCCGAGACTGCGGAGGAAATTAGAAAACAACGACGAAAACGAAGTAAGCCCGAAGCAGTGTTTGAGCGAGTGTAATCACGAGCGAGTTTGCGAAAGGGCTACGAGTTGAGGAGATTGTTTTCTTGATTTCCGAGCTAAGTAAAAATCCAACAGGATTTTATGCGCGTTTCGGAAAATTTCAAAAAAATATAATTTATGTTATCCACCACCATTTCATTTATTGAAAAATATCCATTCATCTTGTCTTTTCTTCTGGGAATTATCCCGGCGTTGATTTGGCTGTGGTTTTGGTTGAAAGAAGACATCCACCCCGAGCCGGCTAAAATGCTGACTCTTTCTTTTCTTGGCGGGATGCTGGCTGTTATTTTGGTTTTGCCTCTGCAATCCATGATTTACGGGGCGATGAATGGCGAGAATTATTTATCCTTTTTCTTATGGGCAAGTCTGGAAGAGATTTTTAAATTTGGTTTGGTTTGGTTCATCGCTCTGCGCAACAAAGAAAACGACGAGCCAGTGGATAGCATTATTTATATGATTGTCGGAGCTCTCGGTTTTGTCGCTCTGGAAAACACTCTTTTTTTGATGGATTTTGTCCGAGCTGGAGATTTTTTCAGCGTTTTTATTACCAATGATTTGCGTTTTGTCGGCTCCAGTCTGCTCCATATAATCTCCTCGGGAACCGTTGGTATTTTTATGGCTTTCTCATTTTATAAAAATAGAAGCCAGAAAATTTTATACACAGTTTATGGACTTTTCCTGGCTATTATCTTGCATACTATATTTAATATTTGTATAATGAGTATTCAGGGCGCGAAGATGCTTTTGGTTTTCGGGTCGGTTTGGGTCTCCATTGTGGCTCTTTTGTTATTATTTGAAAAAGTAAAACATATTAGTTCTTAATAAAAAATTTATGAAAGATAATCGTTCTTTTTTTGAAAAGTTGGCGGGAGTGGCAAAAATCAAAGATCCTGAAATGGATGAGGTAGAAATCCCAGCAAAGGTTCCGGCCAAAGGTAATTATTACAATCATTCTCTGGACCAATTCACCGATAGTGATCCCGAGGAGGGCGAGCTGACAGTTGATGTTTATCAGACCCCGACTGAAGTGGTCATAAAGACAATGGTGGCTGGAGTCAAGCCGGAAGATTTGGATGTAGCCATTACCCGCGATATGGTTACCATCAAAGGCAAAAGAGAAACGGAACGCTCTGTTAGCGATGATGATTATTACCACCGCGAACTTTATTGGGGATCTTTTTCCCGCACAATTATGCTACCGGCCGAAGTGGAGGTGGAAGAGGCAGAAGCGGTGGAAAAGCACGGACTTTTAATCATCACTTTACCGAAAATAGATAAACACAAACAGGCCAAGTTGAGAGTTAAAGGATAAAAATAAACCGCCCAACTGGGCGGTTTATTTTTAAAAGTTTTAATCTTTAAGAAAGAATAGTTGCTTTTAGCTCATTGGTAGCATTTATTCTGTTTTCACTTCCTTGATTAGACGTGTCTTTAAAATTTTCAACATATTTATTTAGTGCGGCTTCTGTTGCCGCAATATCCGGAGTGTCTCCTTGGAGATCAAACCAAGAACCCCCCAAATCACTAAATAAAGATACTCTCGCTTCCGGTGTCAACCCTCTTAACAAATCTGCAAGAGGTTTATTATCATATTTTTCTAAGTATTTTAGGGCTCTTTGAAATTCATCATCGCAGTTAGCTTTTCTCTCTTCTCCTCCTGAATCTACCACTACCGGTGGTAAACCTTCCAATGGATCTTTTGACATATTATTTTGCCTTAAATTTATAATAATCTTACTGTGCCGAGGGGCAGGATTGCACTGCCGACCCTTTGTTCTTCAGACAAATGCTCTACTAACTGAGCTACCTCGGCATTTAATTCTTCAAATCAAAAATAAATGATTTAAAATATTATCAATTCTTAAACTAATATTTTTTACTGCCCTATTGTCTTTTTGGCTGAATTGATCAGATTATTGACGCCACCGACAACGCTGTTCATAACATTGCCGGCGTTGTTTACCGTGCCGGCGACATTACTGACATTGCTACTGACGCTGTTCAGTTGGCCTTGAGCCTTATTGTAGACAGATTCTACTTGGCTCAAATATGGTTGAATAAAATACCAAGCACCAACCGACACACCAATAATAACCAGCCAATAGAGCACCGACATAAAACGAGACAAGCGTATTGAACGCTGGATGCTTCGCAAAATGTCGTTGTTTTCCTCCGACAAAGCAATACTTCGACGGAGTAACTCATGTTCCTCTGGTGTCATACCTAAATAGTAGCAAAAATAAAATAAAAATCAATAGCCTTACAGGCTTGTTCATTGAGAAAAAACTAGGAAATCATTTTTTATTTTCTGCCAAAATTCATCGATTTTCTCCTCTGTAAAAATGCCTTTCAATAATCCCTTAAGCAAAGGCTCGGCTGTTTGTTGGTACATAAAGGAACTCGGTCCACCGGCAATTCTCCCGGTATTTTGCCAATTTTCCTTCATATCCCTAGAAATATTCAACGGAAATATAACCAGAAAAATATCATCAACAGTGTGTCTATGTTTGATATTTTTTTGTCTACCTGCTTGCTCTCTTTGTATCAAGCCCTTTGCTCTTTTTATTTGTCCCAACTTATGAACCTCAGACTCAGGATTGATGGAAAATTGAATGCCATAATTTTTTTGAGAAACAGAAACTTCCTTGGCGTCCTGGCTTTCTTCCACATCCACTCCTCTTGACCTGTCTTCAACTTCTATAACTAAATCAATTTTGTGTTCAACATCTTCAAAAACATCAGCATCGACAATTCTAAAAGGCAGATTGTGATCTATACAAGCTTTTTCCAAAAAATTTTTAATTATGGTTTCAGAAAGTACACCGGTGCGTTCCATAACTTGACCACTTTCTCTTTCTTCCCCAATTCTTCGGTATGCGCTTTTCTTTAGATAGTCGGTGGTATCGCTGTCAATTTCGTTTTGTATGATCTGTTTATCCAACAATTCTTCAAGTTTTTTTCTGGCCTGTCTGACAAAATATCGCTTAGCCATAGAGCGTGGGACTGAATCATTCATATTGTATTCCACCCCCCAATCCATATCAGTCAAAACTTGGCCGATTGTCGCTGTCCGTTTTTTACCATTATCAAGAGAATACACAAAACGTCTCTTTTCTTCATTATATTCCAAATCTCTGGCTCCTTCAGTTCTTTCCCATTCCTGTTTTGGGTCGTCTAAACTGCGCAATTTTTCTTTGAGCCATTGCATAACCTCTTGTTTGCTTTTTTGCAAGACATAGACTTTTCTTTGAGCATCAACACTGGTGTGTTGTCTTTCGGCAATTTTTTTTAAATGAAATTCCAAAACCGAATCAAGATCAACTTCACCTTCATCTTCATCTCTCTCTGATTTTTCTTTTTTTGATCCTTCCTTGGCTATTTCATTGAAAGTGCCAAGATCAGATTCAAATCTTTGTCTCATAAATTTTGATTAATAATATGTGCCATCGGCAGGAATCGGACCTGCATCAAGCCATTAGGAGCGGCTCGTTCTATCCATTGAACTACGACGGCAAGTGCCCAAAAGAACATTACAACCCAAGCACTTGATCAATATGAGATTTGTCAAAGCCGACAATGACCTGATTGTCAATTAAAATAACCGGCACGCCAAGCTGGCCGGATTTTTCAACCATTTCTTTTCGTTTTTCCAAATTGCTAGCCACATCAAATGTTTCAAACTGAATATTGTTTTTGTTGAAATAATCTTTGGCTAGCGAGCAAAAATGGCAGGTTGGCGTGGAATAAATGACAATTTTTTTCATGTGGCGTTTAATCTGCACACTAACTTTACCATCGCTTCGCCGTGTTTTGAAAAAACACAATGGCAAAGTTAGTGTGCAGATAAATTAATATTAATTCTAAAAGTATATCAGATTGCAAACCTGTGACAAGTTTCCCCACTTGACAGATATTTTTTTATCGCCGACGTAGAGCGAGAGTAATGAGAAAGTAATCTTTCTCATTACCGAGCCGAGGAGAGCGAAAAAAGATTCAAACCCCTACGGCTTGCCGTGGCAGAGTGTGAGTGAAGCGAACACTCTGTGGGTCCAGGGCTTGCCCTGGGGTTTAATACCTTTTATTTGAAAAAGTTTATAATTTTCTGCCAAAGTGAAGTGCTGGTTGTGGACACAGAACTAGTAGCGTCATCATTATCCAAAACCACCGCCACATTTTCACCTGGTTTAGCCACATTGAATTTGTTGCGAATTTCTTCTTCCATACCTTGAGTTGTCTGCATATTGGCGATTCTATCCTGTAACTCTTTTTGACGATTTTGCAGTTCTTTTGACTGGTTTTCCGCCTGCTCTAAAAGTTTGGCACTTTCTCTCTGTTTTTGATAGACATTCCATGTGGAATGAATCATTAAAATGACAATCAGGCCGAGGAAACACAGAACCCAGTGGTTGTAAATAAAGTTTCTTAATTTGCGTTTTTGTTGAAAATCAAGCATACTTATATTATATTATAGTTTGAATTCGGAAACTACGGTGAGGGTATAAGTTTTTCTGGAGCCTTTCGCAGGAGCTTAGAAAATTAATGAGGTACTCCGAACATAATTTTCTTGAGCAACGAGAAGTTCGCTGGCAAAGCTTTGCCAGACAGATTGCTCCAAAAAACTTATGCCGAGCCAAGAGTTTCGGAATTCAAACTCCGCACCTTTATGCTTTTCCAAAAGAAACACCAGAAAAAAATACAGCTTATTTGGACCATCGTTGTGGTCCTGATTATCATCAGTATGATTTTACTCTACTTGCCAGGGTTGTTTTCATAAAAACTAGTAATTTTTTGCTATAAAACTTTCCAGAAACACGCATAAAAGTCTGCTGACTTTTTGCTTGGCTCGGCAATCAAGAAAACAATCTTCTCAACTCGTAGCCCTTTCGCAAACGGCCTCCGAAGAGGCCACCCCTCCTTTCAGTCGGGGTCGCTGCTTCGGGCTTACTTCGTTTTCGTCGTTGTTTTCTAATTGCCTCCGCAGTCTCTGGAAAGTTTTATAGCAAAAAAATTGATTCTAGTTTCTAATCATTTTCAAAAACACTTCGTGAGGGATGTTGACCTTGCCACGGGCTTGCATTTTCTTTTTACCCTTCTTTTGTTTTTCACGTAATTTCATTTTGCGGGTGATGTCACCGCCGTACATATGTTGGGTGACATCTTTTCTGTAAGCCGAGAGACTACGAGAAGAAATGATTCGGCCGAGAGCCCGCGCCTGAATCTTCATAGCAAACATTTGGCGAGGCATAATATCTTTCAACTTTTCCACCGCTTGTTCGGCATCCATTTCCACCGTACGTCGCGAAACAACACGGGAAAAAGCCGGCACGACTTCATCAGCCACCAAAATATCCAGACGAACAACGTCAGCCGAGCGCATCTCGCCTATTTCATATGACAAAGAGGCAAATCCGGAAGTGGTGCTTTTTAATTTATCAAAAAAATTTCGCATAATTTCACGCAAAGGCATTTTTAAAAAAATTTTGGCCCTGATCATCACCAAAATTTTCCGAGTGGCCGATCTCAGCTTCGTGTTCAAAAGAAAGTTGCATAATTGTTCCTAAATATTTGGTTGGGGTAATGATAATCACCGAAACCCATGGTTCAAAAATCTGTGAAGCCAAGCCTTCATCCGGAAAATTGATTGGTGAATAAATAGTTTCTTTCTTGCCATTTTTGTAAACCACTTCGTATGTGATAGTCGGCATTGTTATGACAAGTTCCAAATTGAATTCACGGCGCAATCGTTCGCTGATGATTTCCAAATGCAACATCCCCAGAAACCCAGAGCGAAATCCCCTGCCCAAAACGCCAGATGATTCTTCTTCAAAAGAGAATGACGAGTCGGAAAGTTTAAGTTTGCCCAGGGATTGTTTCAAAGTGGTAAAATCGTCCTGACTTTCCGGATAAATTGAGGCCCAAACAACCGGCTTTGGCGTTTGATAGCCATGGAGTGGAGGTTTTGTGTCGCCCAAATCAGCCACTGTGTCGCCAACTGAAGCTATGCCGGGCTCTTTTATTCCGGTAACGATATAACCAATTTCACCGGCAGTTAAATTTTCCGTCTGTAATTCTGACGGAGAAAAAATGCCAACTTCAATGGCATTGAATTTTTCTTTGGCCACTTTGAAAATGAGTGGTATGTTGCGCGAGACTGACCCCGACATCACCCGCACGAAGACAATCACTCCGCGATGCGTGGAATATTTGAAATCAAAAATCAGGGCTCGAAAATTCTGGTCATCATATTTTTCCGGAGGAGGAATTTGCCTGACAATTTCATCCAAGAGTTCTTTGACGCCTTGACCGGTTCGGCCGGATGTTTCTAAAATATCTTCTATTTTGCAATCCAGAAGTTCTACCATTTCTTCTTTAACTTCAGAAACTCTGGCCAGTGGCGAGTCAATTTTGGATAAGACGGGAATAATTTTTAGCCCCGATTCGCGGGCCATATTGAGAGTGGTTAGAGTTTGAGCCTGTACGCCTTGTGTTGCGTCAACCAAAAGTATAGAGCCCTCAACGGCTTTCAGGGCTCGCGAAACTTCATAGGAAAAATCAATGTGCCCAGGCGTGTCAATCAAATTCAAAATGTAATCTTCGCCATCGAATTTGTATTTCATCCGCACCGGTTGCATTTTGATGGTAATTCCCCGCTCGCGTTCCAGTTCCATTGAATCAAGCACTTGATCCTGCATCTTGCGAGCTTCAATGGTGTGGGTCAATTCAAGCATCCGATCAGCCAAAGTGGACTTGCCATGGTCAATGTGAGCTATGATGGAAAAATTTCTGATGTTTTTCATTAGCTCTCATTAAAGCATAAAATAGCCACTTCTGAAAGAAAAAAGCAGATACCCAAAAATATTGTCTAGTCCATTGAGGCATCGGGGCCGACGATGGTTGCCTTCCAGATTTTTTTGTGGAGTGTCATCCAAACCTCGGATAGTTCCCTGCTCTTGAGCAGAAGCAAAAGCAAAACAGCCACAATAATACCGGAAATGCCGGCCAAAAATCCCTGCAGAAAAACTCCCGAGAACAGTGTTGGTGTTGAGCATCGGACCGAAAAAATTAAGTCCCAGATAGGTTACAAAACCCATAATGATAGAACTGCCGATAACTTCAAACGATGTGCGCAAAACCGGCGGAGAAAAAGAACGGAATTCCAAACCAAAACCGATCCAATGAATAAGACAATTAACAAAAACTCCGATAGAAAAACCTAGGGGCAACATAAGAATGGCTGTGCCTGGAACACCGGAAACTTTCAAGAGAGATTCCATAAAATTCTGGAAGAAAAGATTGTGATTGAAAAAATGAACCAAATAGTAAGCCAGAGCAATAATCAAAGCGGATGAAAACATATTCATATAAAGAGGGATTTTGGTTTTGCCACGGGAATAATATGAACGGACAAAAAGAGGGGTTAGATTTTGAAAAGTTAGTGAGGCGATAAAAATAGCCAGAGCGGCGGCGGTCAGACGAGTGTCGCCCCAATTAAACTTGCCCGGAACCTAAAATAACTCGAACAATTTGGGCTCGCAAAACGATAAACAAAACCGAAATGGGCACAGACCAAAAAATAATGTGGCGGGACGAGGTAATCATATGATCCAGAAATTCTTTGATGTTGCCGTTTGAGAAAAATCTAGTCAGGGTCGGAAAAGCGGCCAATGAATAGCTGACCCCGATAATGGAAAAGGCCACCGATTGCAAATTAAAGGAAAAATTAAAAATAGAAATGGAACCGGGTAGAAGAAACGAGGCGAAGGAAATCAAAACCAGCTCGGCTATTTCATTGGAAGAAACAGTCAGGGTGCGCGGGATGGAAGTGTAAACTACATTTTTGATGACCGAAAAATCAATGGGCCAGATAAATTTTGGCAGAAGTCCTTGTTTAAAAATAAATGGCAGTTGGATGGAAAAATGCAAGAAAAGCCCCCAAAGCCACACCAAAGCCGAGACCCGGTAGACCGAAAATAGGATAGAAAAACAAAGCACCGATAATGATACCGATATTGTAGACAATCGGCGACATTGAGTAGAGAAAAAAACGCTTGTTGATTTGAACAATGGTGGCTAGAGTGTTGGAAAAACCCAAAAAAATCGGCGACAAAAGCAAAATGCGAGTTAATGTCACCAGTGAACCAAAGGAGGCGGTGTGAACATACGGAGGAAATAAAATTGACAAAAAGAACGGCGCAGTCCAGAAAGCGATAATTCCGACGACGAGCATAAACAGAAAGAAAAAAGAAAAAATGTTGTCAATAAATTTTTTGGCATCAACATCACTTTTGCTCATCTTTTCCATAAGATATGGCATCAAAACGGAAATGGAAACGATGGAAGCTACTGTGGCAAATAAAAAGTCCGGAATACGAAAAGCGGAATAATAGAGATCAAGCGTGCTGGTCGCGCCGAAATGAGCGGCTAAAATGCGGTCGCGGAAAAGAGCTAGAACTTGGCTACACAGAGCAAAAAATCCAAGAAGATAAGCGGCCTGATGCAAACCCGGAGTTTCTTTGTGGAAGATGCTGAAAAATTTTTTTACCATGAAATGATTTGAGTAGATTTAAAAATTTCTTTTGCCCCAAAATTTTTAAATCTACACTATTTTTTACTGTTGTTTTTCTTGAACCGGTAATGAACCCTTTGTGGCTGTGCTCGGCGACTTGGCTGAAGTGTTGGTGAAAATCGGCTTGCCGGCCAGTAAGTCTTGTAAAACGGTATTCACTTGGGCATTATCCGGATTTGTTTTTTGCAAATCTTTGAATTCGGCGATAGCTTTGTCATGACTGCCGGTCGCTTCATATGACAGGCCTAAGAAATATTTGGCGTTGGCGTATTGTGGAGACAGAGACAAAGATTTTTGCAACGAAGTGATGGCACCGGCAAAATCGCTGTTGTTAAACTGCAAAACTCCGAGCTGGAAGAATATGGCTGGATCGTCCGGAGAAAGAATACTAGCGGCTTGGGTGGCGTCAATGGCGCTTTTCAGATCTTTCTGATCAACTTCGATTTGGGCCAAAAGATAGTAAGCGTCCAGATAATTTTGTTTGGCTTGTATGGCGGCCAGAGCGTATTGTTTGGCTTCACCCAGATTGTTTTGGTTGATATCAAGTTGGGCGAGCAAAAGATAGATGCCCGGATTCTGCGGATTGCGTCTCAAAGCTTCGCCAAAAGCGGAGGTGGCCAGTTGATAAGCGCCGGAAACCAGCGGTACGACTGATTGGTATGCCCTTCCCACCTCAATCCAATTCAAATAGTTTGACTGGTCCGCGTTCTTGGCAGACAAAGCGGAATTGATAGCTAAAGGCAAAACATTCAACACTCCCTTTTGAATATCAGAGGCCGATACTTTGGTTGTGTCCTGCGAAGTGATGGCTTGGATTTTAGCGATTTCAATTTCGGCAAGCGAACGATAATAAACATCATACGGCATAGCTGAGATGGCCTTGTTCATAAATTTCTCGCCGTCGGTTACATTGCCGGCTGTATTGAGAGCATAGGAACTTTTTTGGAAATACCACAAAGATTCGGAATTTTTGAAAAGTCCGTAACCCAAAGCTAAAACCCCGACAAAAAGCGCCATCAGAATGAACGAGGAAATAAAACCGGTTTTCGGTGTGGATGAAAATGAATGCTCGGAAAATTGGATGACACCGGCAATGTAAAGAGAGGCCAGAAAAAGACCGGTGAAAAAGAATGTCAGAACCAAGACAGCCGGACTGGGCACATAAGCCCAAGTCATAATCCAGAGGTAAAGAGAGACGAAGAAAGAAGAAGTGACAAGATATTTTGTGAATTCGTCTTCAATCCGAGCGAACAAGGCTTTCATGGCCAGATAAATGTACAAAGAGAAAAAGATGAGCCAAGACAAAATTCCAAAAATGCCCGTAGTCACCAGAAATGTCGGCAAAAGACCGACGCCATAATTGAAATCGGTGTTCCAGAAAACCGTGTTTATAATTTCAACCGGTTTGTAGGAAAGCCACTGGGTAATGAATGTGTCCGGACCAGAGCCAAAAAGGGGTCTGGTTTTCAAAGTACTTTTGGCGATACTCATTGTTGTGGAAAAAGACGGGCGAACATCAACATTGGACAAATTGAAATGATTGGCGAAATATCCGCTCAAGAAAGCGCCCCAAATGACAAAAATTATGGAAATAATAAAAACTATAACAGGATAAAGAGGCAAGGATAACAATTTTTCTTTCCAACCGACAGGCAGTCCCAATTTGCGACGATTCCAAATACCGTAGAGAATAAAAAGCAAAGAGCAAATGGCCACAATAATCCAGATGGTGCTGAAATTGACAAAAAACAGGAAAAATAATGATAGGACCAGAGCCAGAGTCAGAAGAATTTTCATAAATCGGCTGACGGAAAACATTTCATACGTCAAAAGAGAGAGAATGACGCCGATGCCAAAGAAAATACCGACATTGTTCCAACTACCGAGCGGAGTGGAAGTCAGCGTGGTGAAAATACCAAAGGACAGAAAACCGACGCCGAAAATCATACGCAAAAGCAGAAACAAAGCGATGATGATGGCCGACACGACAAAACCAAAATAAGAGTAGAATATTCGTCGCTTTTCGGTGAACAAAAGCGAAACGAAAAACATATAAACGAAAGACAGAACAATGAAGCCGACAGTGCTTATATCAAAAGTGTAACCCAGAAAAGTCATCCGTGAAAATCCGTTGGAGAGGCCGGCCAGAATATAAATAACAGGCACCAGAGCGTAGAGCCAGAAAATATATTTTTTGTTTGTCGGCAGAGTCAAGGAGCCGGAACCGAAAGCCGAGACAATGATGAGCAGGGTGGTCAAAATGACAGCTGAGGCGAATAAAAGACTTGTGCCAAATTGAGTGGTGATAAAAGACATCGGCACAAAAAATATCGGTATCAAAAAAGAGGCCAGAAATAACACAACGAAGGAAATTTTTTCCAAAAGACTGCGACCCAACAGACTGGGTGTTTCAACTTGGTTTTCGTCCATAAAAATTAATAAATTAATAATAAATCTGGCCATATTATACAAAAAAACGGCTAAAATAGAAAGCAAAATGTGGATAAAAGACGGCAAAGATTAAAAGAAAAAATCGCCATTTAAGGCGGTTTTTTCTTTGTGTCTGTAAGCCGAATTCTGTCCCCCCTCCCCAGTTTTAAAAAAAACTGGGGAGGGATGAGTGGTCATTTATCTGCTCCGCATGTTGCCACACAGAGTCAAGCGGCACTTTGCGCAAGGTTTAACCTTGCGCAACACGGCCTTGCATTGAGGTAAGAATTTTGCCGTTTCAGCCGGACTTAACCGGGTCGTTTCTGTTCTCATCTCTAGGATTGCTCCCGACGGGCGTTACCCGCTACCCTGCTGTCCCAGCCCCAGTTTAATAAGATTAAAATATTTTTTCAAATCACTTATGTTCATCAATTATCATAAGTGGCTTGAAATATCAAATTTACACTTATTAAACTGGAGCTGGACCAATGTTCGGACTTTCCTACCCGATGTTGCATCGGATTAACCACTTAACACAAAAACCATTATACAATACAACAACCAAAACTGCAAGCCAATTTGGTTTTTTACTGTCCACACTTCACTTGACTTTCATTTTCAGTCTGATATACTAACTTTGTGCTTGTGGGGCGTCAGCCCTATTCGGCTAATACATAAGCCGAAGGCGGGCACAACAAAGATTCCATCCTCTCGGATGGTATTTTTGTTAGTTCTCTTCGGGATTGCCCTTCATTGTGTTGAACAGTTTAATATCCCGATATTTATTTGTCACCCACGCGGGAACAATACTCCAAAAATATAATTTGCCATCTTCTCCAATTTTTCTGACAATGACTTTGATTTTCCTGCCGTCAATAATGGCGATGATTCCCCAATAGCGAATCGGCTTTGTTTTCAACATTCGTTTTTTGTAACTTTTGACTTCAAACTCTTTCAGAGTTTCTTCAAATTCTTGGTATGTTGTGGAAAGTTTGATGAGTTTAACAGCCAGCGGTAAAAGTTTAAAACGTAAAACCTGCGATGATTTTTCCCTTTCACTTCGCGAACCTTTGAAAATAATATGATTAAATCCTTCGGCACTGAAATTAATATGATCGCCCAAGGCGGGAGACATGATGCTTTTAATATCCATGTAGAATTTCTGGGCATCATCTCGAAGTTTTTCGTAATTGGATATATCTTCCACATGTTTATTCTATCAGATTTTATTCATTTTCAAAATTTTTGCGCATAGTAACACCCCTATTTGATAATAAGTTTAAAACCTTTTTTGATGATGGTTTTTATGGATTTCACGACTATTTTTAATGAATTGCCGATGATTGATGTAATTTGACTCTCGCTTCCTATTGTATAAAAAGTGCTCGTCGCACTTTGGTTGTTGTATTCGGTGGTAATCCAGTCGGCAGAACGAATGGACTTTGAGACTCGGACTTCGTCAAGAGCACCCTGAAATCTTCCTACTGAAATGTTGTTATAACTAATACCTACTTGGGACTGACCGTCAGGGTCAGTATAACTCCCAATTGTGGCGGCGCTTCCTGTCGCCACGCCATTGGCATAAAGTTGAGCAGTATTACCAGTTACATTAAAAGTAACTGCCGCATAAGTCCATTTATTCAAAGGAACCAATATGAGGAGATCATATGCCACCATACTGGCTGCCGGCAATTATTGCGTATAAATACTTTGAAATGATATAGGTACAGCTCATCCAGCGTTACCGATAGCAAATAATCTGCAATTGTATCCCCCGCGGAATTGCCTTCGACAAATATCCAATTATAATTTTGACCGCTCGCCACTTACCCAAAAGGAAACTGAGTAACCGCTACTAACATAACCATAAGATTGGTAACCGCTTGTTTCGGCAACATTGATATAACTATTGCTCGGTCAAAACTCCCTCCCCCATCAACTTGACCGGTGGTAATGATGGTGGTGGCGGCCGGTGATGTTCCGTTATTCGCATTACTCGTTGAATCCCCCGCCGACAAACTCGTCCCATTCGGCAAATGCCACACGCCGACAAAATTACTATCCCACACTTTTGTTGCGCCATAAGTAGCATCGGAGTTTGGGTCGTCTGGAACACTTCCTCCGTAGCAATTATAAATCACGGTGTTCGTGGTAGTGGAGAGTGCCGGAACTTTAACCCAGCCCGTCCACTGGCCTGTCGTGGAATTGTAGGTTTCCCTTTCGGCGGGCAGACGGGAGGCGCAGGTTGAATTGGAATAAAATAAAATATCATACCCGTTTGAGCTTTGGACGTGTCCACCACTTCCCGTAACAGCCAAATTGGGATCTGTGACATCATAATCTATCGGGAAATTGACAGGAGTGGCCACCGTTCCGCCAACCTTTGAAGCTTGAATGGTGATTGGCTTTTTATATTTTAACGAAACGGAACATGTGACGGGACAATTTTCGCTTCCTATTGTATAAAAAGTGCTCGTCGCACTTTGGTTGTTGTATTCGGTGTTAATCCAGTCGGCAGAACGAATGGACTTTGAGACTTCGGACTTCGTCAAGAGCACCCTGAAATCTTCCTATTGAATCTGAGTTAGAACTAAGACCTACTGTGGCGTGAACGTCAGGGTCAGTATAACTCCCAATTGTGACGGCGCTTCCTGTCGCCACGCCATTGGCATAAAGTTGAGCAGTATTACCAGTTACATTAAAAGTAACTCCCGCATAAGTCCATTTATTCAAAGGAACCAATATAAGTAGATCCTTTGGAATTACCTGGCTGCTGCCACACGACATATAATTTTTGAGATGATTTTTTTGGTAAAGCCCATCCATAACCAGCGCCATAGTACATCTGAAATTGAATCCCCCGATAGTTGTAGTTGAATAAAACCAATAAGAAGCCGTGAATGCTCCACTGCCTGTGGTGGAGGAGAAATTCGGAAGACTCTTCCCGTCTTTGTGGCCAGTGAACTACCGGTGAAGTTTCCTCCACCATCAATGACTGTGGAAGAAGCTGTAATAGCGGTGGGGGTTAAATTAAAGGCATTGCTCGTTGAATCGGTTGTCGCGCCACCCGCCAAATGATAAACCGCCACGAAATTGGAATCCCACACCTTTGTTTTGCCATAAGTTCCATCAGAGTTCGGGTCGGATGAGACACCTGTGTTTCCATAGCAAGCGTAAATCACGGTGTTGGTTGTAGTGGAAAGTGAACCGACCTGAACCCAGCCAGTGTATTGACCTGTGCTTGCGGTGTAGGTTTCCCTTTCGGCTGGCAAGCGAGTGGTAGCGCAGTCAGATGTGGAGTAGAAATAAATATCCCAACCATTTGTAATTTGTGAGTGTCCACCACTGCTAGTTGCCATTAAAGTGGATTGGGTGACATCAACATCAACGGGGAAATTGGCGGGCGTGGCCACTGTTCCGCCAACTTTACTGGCTTGAATGGTAATCGGAATGTAATAGGAAAAAGAGGCGAAACAATGGTTTGCCGAAATGAGAAATATGACGATAAGTAGTAAATATTTTTTCATAATATAATCAATTTAACATATTAACATTTTCTCCTGTTTTATGTCTATCCACATTTGCGCGATTTGCATAGTTGACATTTCATTTTGGCTTGGTATACTTGTCATGTCCTTAGAAAACGCCGGCCTGTACGGCGTTTTCCTTTATATCTCTTTATTTATTTTTATTTTAAAATCATTAATATCAATGAAGAAAATCTTCCTCTGTTCTCGGCGATCAGATTTCGGAGTCTTGTTAAAATCTGGAAACAAAATACCTTGGTCCACCCCTAATTTTTTTGGCGCTTGATACTATATGTACAACAGTGCCTTTTTCAATATTTTTTTAATCAAATATTCAAAATCTCCATCACCTGTAAAAATATAGATCTCAGAATTTATCCCTGCGCATTCCATTGCATCTACGGTCAAATCAACATCACAATTCGATTTTCTGTTATATCCCATGTCAATTATTTCTGAAAACTCATTGTTACATTTTGGACATTTGATTTTTATGTTTCTGTTCCTATTCTTATACGAAAAAACCACTTTTGACCGCACAATGCCTCCATTTTTAACCAATGACTCAAACTCTCTTTCGCTTTCCGAATCGCCAGCATCTATTCCGGAATAGAAAGAAACTTTTTTACATTTCCAATCACTTTTTAAAAAATTCAACAGTTTGTTCCAATCTGTAATAAAACCCAGTATTTTTCTAGTGGTGGTTTCAGTGTTTTGAACATCTATGAAAGCAAATTTTTTCATTATTTTAGTTCTAATATTAATTTTCTTATACACATCCTTCTTGCTTTTTTCATTTTGATTTTGATATATTGCTTGTGTGCTTGCGGGACGCGAGTCCCTATCAACATTTGAGTTGATAGCAAGCGTTGATTATGTTATATTGCTCAGCCGAGCTGGAAATATAACTCGGGTCAAATTGCTGTGGGATCACCCCACTAAAGTGGCTAAAACTATTTGACCGACATGGCTCACACCATACCCCACGCCACAAGTTCTGCGGAAGATGTTCGGAGTATTCCGTAAGGATGGGTATATTTTTTTTCATATTCTAGTTATTGCGCCTGGACTACATTCACTGTTCTTGTTGCCTGGCCGACATTGCCCGCGCCGTCACTGCCTTATATATAATAGTATGTGTAGATGTGGCTGTGGTGTCTATTATGACCGTCTGAACTTCCACGCCGTCCAAAATGGTGGTGTAGCCGAGATTGTTGTTGACCGAACCGTCAGCGTTAGCATCAGTGACAGTCGCGCCGGAATCGGAGTATGTCGAACCGACGGAAATGTCAGACGGATTGTTGCCGACCACGGTAACGACTGGCGCGCTGGTGTCGCTCACCGGCGAAGTGGTGGCGCTACCGGAAGTGTCGGGTGTTGACGAGGCGGTACTTGCGCTACCAGTGCCAGTGCCGGAGTCGCTGGTACCACTTGCACTACTGCCCGAAGAACTGGTAGACGAACCCATCCCCTGGCTGTGTTCCAATTGCAGAAGAGCGCGGACATCGTTGGCTGTCAAACATTGATCGTCAACGCAAATTTCCTGCTTGGCGTGGAAGACATTGGCAAAAACATCCGTCAGACCGTTGGTAGCATCGGCCAGCCAAGCCCCGATGCGAGCAAACAAGTTGCTGAAGAATTGCGAGGCAAAACTTTGCGAGGCCGGCGTGGATGTAGCCGTGCTTGAAGCGATTGCCGAAAGATTCAAATCAAGCTCTTGGATGGCGCCGGTCAAAATAGAGGTTAGTTGTTCGTAGCGCACGGTGTGAGGCGTGCCCGGAGGATAATCAATTCCTTCAAAAGTGGTGGTGGCCGTTTCCACATCAACCAGACGCGGATCAACCAACTGGACTTGTTCGGCGATAAACCCAACCTGCTGACTGCTGAAGTTCGGGTCGCTCTGTAGCGAACCGTTGAAATCCGGTTTGTAGTTGAACGAGACAGGCTCCAGTTGCATAACTTCATTCAAATCGCCCTGAGAATCAAGCGTGGCGATATTTTGTTTGAACCTCTCCGAGGAAACCAGACAGCCGGAAGCGTTGTTGTTGGAAATAACTTCGTTGGTTGACGACAAGCAGAGAGCGTATGACTGAGCCGCGGAGCTAGAGGTTAGCCCGGCCAGAGAGACCGTGCCGTTGACCGACAACACACGCCACGGTGTTGTAGTGCCGAGGCCGACGTTGCCATTTTTATCAATCACAAAAGCTGTAGTGGTAGCACTTGCTGTCGAGGTAGAGATGGTAAAGAGGTTTCCTGTACCATTTGCATATCCTGCAATGTAGAGACCGAGTCCAGTTGCGGGCGCATTGAGAGCAAGCTTCGCTCCAGGTGTGCTCGTCCCGATGCCGACGTTGCCAGCTGCAGTGTTTTGAATAGTAACCTCACTTCCATTGTTAGAAGTTCCTAGTGTTAAGTCCTGACTACCACCAATCAGCTTTACTCCATTGAAAAGACGCATTTCATTTATACTACCATAGCCAACATATAACTCAAACTTAGTATTTCCACTGCCATCAGCAACTTTCCATCCTAAGTTACTAATATCTGATACAAATAAAGGCCAATTGGTACTTCCGGAATTACCACTGTTTCCTATTTGGACATTTCCATTTACATGCAACTTGACGTTTGGACTTATTGTACCGATGCCGACATAACCATTACTGTTTATGGTTAGAGCAGGAGTAGATGATG
>CAVSGX010000003.1:0-64378 GCA_963727715.1 uncultured bacterium
AAATTTTTGGCGATATATTCTGATCAGTTAAAGAATTGGAAACCGGGATGCCAATGTCGGAATAAACTTCCAAAAGATCATTTGGGTCAATATTGTTCTGCAAAAGCTCCGCAGCGTTATTATCCGAATCCACGATCATATAATGAATCAATTCCTCAACCGTATAAGTTTGTCCATTCAAAATAAAACTTTGCGGTTTGTAAATTTCTTGCGCGTTCCCATCAGTGGTCTGATGATAAATGATCTCTTTTTTCAATAGGCCTGGATTTTCGTCAGCTTCTCTTAAATAAGCAATCATAATTGGCACTTTAAGAAGAGAAGCTGGTGCATAAGTATTATTTTCGTTGACCCCGGACCAGTGTCCACTGTCAAGCCCGCGGAAATAAATAGAGATATCTTGCGCATCGCCGTTTCGAATGCTTTGGTTGATATAAGATTGAAATTTATCTTCTATTGGTTTGTACTGACTAAATTGTTTATCTTCGGAAATATTACAAGACAAAAGAGGGTTGATGAAAGTATATCCCCCCTCTCGCACAGCGTAGCTTGTTTGGGTATGAGGCAAATAATATTTCTGCAAAAAAATTTCCACCACTAAACCAAGACAAAGAAAAACAACCACAATCAGTGTATTTTTTTTATTTATCTTTTCAATCACCCCCAGATTATAAAAGATATTGTGCTGTAAAGCAACCGTTTTCTATACTCTTAAATATTTTTAGATGTATGATATTTGGTATATAATATGTGGGATTATTTTTAATGTTTAAAAAATCATATGCCTACCATTTCAATTAATAATTGGTTTACAAAATTTTTTCTCATTTCCATTTTTCTATACACGCCTGTTGTTTTTGCTGATGGATCGGTCAGCATTCAATCTCTCTCGCCAGGGCAAACCGACAGAGTTGGCAATGAAGTGACATTTAACATTGTCTCATCTGGTTTTAATAGTGCGATTTCTTATGCAATTTCCGACTCACTTTCCGGGAGCAGTATCTCCTCAAGCAACATTAATTCAAACGGAATTTTTGCTTGGATACCGACGTCTGCTGATGTTGGCACTCATAATCTGACCATCAATTTGACAGATCAATCCGGTGATTCGGCTACTCTAACAGAACAGCTAATTGTTCCCCTTTTGCCGGTCGTCTCCATAAACTCTGTTTCTCCAGGTTCATCAGTAAACGTCGGACAAACCGTCTTCTTTAATGCATCAGCCGTCGGTTTTATCAATCCGCAATATTCAGTGGCGGATTCGGTTATGACTTCCAGTTTGACTCCTTCGGCTATAAATTCTTCCGGCGGTTTCAGTTGGACGCCGAAAAATCAAGATGCCGGAAGTCACAGTATTACCGTTACGGCCAACGATTATTTGGGTGACAGCGCCAGCGCGACAATCGGTGTAAATGTCGGTGTTGTCTCATCCAGCATACAATCTCTCTCACCCAGCGCGACGGTTTTTCTATCTCAAAATGTTACGTTTACTGTCGTTACGACTGGATTTACCAATCCAACCTATACGATTTCCGATTCTCTCTATGGAAGCAGTATCAACAGTTTAAACATAGATTACAACGGAAATTTTAGTTGGACACCAAAAAGTCAAGATGTTGGTTCGCATAATATCACCGTAATGGTTAGAGATTCTCTGGGTAATGTTTCCACGGTATCGCAACCGATAATTGTTTCCGGTACTGGTATTTCAATAAGTTCCATGAGCCCCGGACTCTCAATTACACCCGGAACGATTTTTGCTTTCATCGCTTCAACCACGGGATTTGTTAATCAATCGGTTTATTCTGTATCTGATTCGTTTGTTGGGACGAGTCTTACAACAAAAAATATAACTGCTGACGGAGTTTTCAGTTGGACCCCGATTTTAAGCGACATTGGCACGCATACGATATCGGTTTTCACCTTGGATAATTTTGGTCAAAGTTTAAGAAGTAGTATTACTGTAAATGTCGCACAAGCGACGACAACCACCACAACTTTAGGGACAAATTCGGTTGGTAATAACACAACCACAGGAGCACTCAAATATCACTTCTCCCATCCCCTTTCTGTTGGTTCGAGAGGCGCGGATGTTACAGCTTTGCAAAACT
Source organism: uncultured bacterium (assembly GCA_963727715.1). Taxonomy (GTDB): domain Bacteria; phylum Patescibacteriota; class Minisyncoccia; order Phycocordibacterales; family DATDWN01; genus CAIOTC01. Next base: position 2,109 of record CAVSGX010000003.1, read on the forward strand.
TTTTGATCAGCCAAAAATTTTTCTCCGGCCCGATCAGTGGATATTTTGGCTCATTGACATTCGCCGCGGTTAAAAAATTTCAAAAAGCCCACAATCTTTCACAGGTTGGTACGGTTGGTCCGCTGACTCGGGCTTTACTCAATCAATAAAAAGAATATTCAACTTCAACAAAATTAAACATTAAGAAAGAATCTTCGGCCACAAAACCACGGCAGGTTGTCAAAAAGGAATCTTTAATGTATATTGTAATAGTTCCCTATTGGTCAATGACACTTCATATGATTTCCAACCCATTTTTTTTCATTTACATATTGGCTGTTATCGTTTTGCTTTTTATAGTTTGGATTATTCGTTTGGAAATAAAAATGAGAAAGCTTTTGCGTGGTGGAAATGGAAAATCTTTGGAAGAAATTATCAATCAAGCTCATAATTCCATTTCTAATTTGCAGGAATTTCAAAAAGATTCCATTGAATATTTTCATAGTGTGGAAAATCGTTTACGATCCAGTGTGCAGGCGGTAGAGACAATTCGTTTCAATCCTTTCAAAGGCACTGGAGACGGTGGCAACCAAAGTTTTTGCACAGCCTTTGTCAACGAAAAAGGCGACGGGGCTATAATTTCCAGTCTCTATTCGCGCGACAGAGTCAGTGTTTTCTCCAAACCGCTTGCTGGTTTTGAAAGTTCGTTTGAGCTGACAGACGAAGAAAAAGAAGTTTTACAAACAGCCAAAGCCAAACTTAAAAATTGAATTTTAAAAAACGGTGAGTATAAAAATTTTCATCGAATTGTTTTTAAATCTGATTTAATTTTATGAATCAACCGGACACAAACAATCAAATAGAAAGACCACCCATTGTAGCCATGATGGGACATATCGATCACGGTAAATCAACCCTGCTTTCTTACATAAGAAAAAATTCAAAATCACTTGATGAGGCCGGCGGTATTACACAGCACATCTCGGCCTATGAAATAGAGCACAAAGACGAAAACGGTCGCAACAGAAAAATCACCTTTCTAGATACGCCGGGACACGAAGCTTTTTGTGGCATTAGAACGCGTGGAGCCAAAATTGCAGATATCGCAGTTTTAGTTGTCTCAGCCGAGGACGGTGTCAAACCGCAAACATTGGAAGCTTTGCGTTCCATTGAATGTGAAAAAACGCCATACATTGTGGCTGTAAACAAAATTGATAAAAATGGTGCTGACATTGTTCGCACAAAACAATCTCTAGCCGAGAACAATATTTTTGTTGAGGGTTATGGTGGAGATGTGCCGGTGGTTTCTGTTTCCGGCAAGACCGGAGAAGGAATTCCGGAGCTTTTGGATATGATTTTGCTTATGACCGATCTCTCCGACTTGAAAGCCGATCCAAACGCAATGGGTCAAGGAGTGGTTATCGAAAGCAATTTGGATTCAAAAAAAGGAATATCAGCTACTTGTGTTATAAAAAACGGCACTGTCACAAAAGGCAAATATATCGCCTCCGGAGAAAGTTGCGCTCCGATTCGCATTATGGAAAATTATCTTGGAGGACAAATAAATTCGGCCAGTTTTTCCAGTCCGGTTAAAATAATCGGCTGGGATCTCATTCCTTCGGCTGGCGCTGAATTTTTTGTTTTTGATACGCGCGATGAAGCTCTTTCGTATGTTGAAAAAGAAAAACAAAAAAAATCAAAAGAGGACAATTCAAATATCAAAACTCCGGCGATAGAAATCCCAATCATTGTCAAAGCTGACACCGGCGGCAGTTTAGAAGCTGTTTTGTATGAAGCAAGAAAATTAGCAACAGACGAAATCGGATTAAAAGTTATTTTCTCCGGCATCGGCACAGTTTCAGAAAATGATATTCGTTTGGCCCAAGGAGAAACCAAGGCCACGATTGTTTGTTTTAATGTTAAAACAGAAACTTTGGCCAAAAATTTTGCCGAGCGCTCTGGTATTGAAATCAAATCTTTTGATGTTATTTATAAAATGATTGAGTGGATGGAAAATTTTCTTTCATCGCAGAAACCAAAAGTTTTGGAAAATCAACTTGTCGGTTCGGCGAAAGTTTTAAAAACTTTCAGTCGTGTCAAAGATAAGCAGATCATCGGATGTCTGGTTCAAAACGGGGTTATTTCAACCGGTGGAACGGTCAGCATAAAAAGAAGAGAAGCCGAAATAGGACAGGGCAAGATCCGCGGTCTAGAACAACAGAAAAAGAAAACCGACAGTGTCAGTCAAGGAACAGAATTTGGCGCTTTGGTTGAAGCCAAAGTGGAGATTGCCGTCGGAGATATTATTGAAAGTTTTACGGTGTCTGAAAAATAAATGTCGAATATTCACACCAGCCGAAAAAAAGAAATCATACGCGATTTGAGCGCGCGTTTTTTGAATGAGGAAGGCAACGGCGCTTCTCTCATTACAGTCACCGGAGTAGAGATGTCAAAAGACGAAAAATATGCTAACATTTTTTTTACGGTTTTCCCGGATGCGCAGGAGAAGACGGCTTTGGAATTTGCCAAGCGCAAGCGCAGTGAATTTAAAAGTTTTGTGCGTCAAAACTCAACGCTTGGCAGAATTCCATTCTTTGATTTCTGTCTGGATCTCGGCGAAAAAAATCGTCAGAAAATCGACAGTTTGTTGAATCAAAAATAAGGCCTGGTCGTCAAGTAGTAAGACATAGATCTGCAAAATCTATACACGCGGGTGCAATTCCCGCCCAGGCCTCAAGAAAAAGCAAAACTTTTTCTCTTGCAATTTGCCCGAGTGGCGGAACTGGTATACGCGCACGACTTAAAATCGTGTCTCGAAAGGGATGTGGGTTCGATTCCCACCTCGGGCACCAAAATAGAACTCAACGGTTTTCGATCCCAGACAAAAAGCAATAACATTGCTTTTTTCTGAGTCACAAATTAAAAACTGCCTTAACAGCAGTTTTTAATTTGTGCACCCAGCAGGGATCGAACCTGCGACCTTCTCCTTAAGAGGGAGTTACTCTACCAGCTGAGTTATGGGTGCTCGGTAAATTAGATTTCATATTAGCATAAATAATTCAAATCATAAAATACTTTATATTTTTTATTTATTAGTGTAATGTAAATACATCGGGCGAGTGGTGAAATGGCAGACACACCAGCTTTAGGAGCTGGTGCCGCAAGGCATGGGAGTTCAAGTCTCCCCTCGCCCACAAAAAACAAACTGCATTAGCGATTTTTGATTCCTATCTCAATCCCATATTCCATCCTTATTTAAAGTTATATTTTTTGTAGTCCAAAACCTTGACTTTTTATTGTTTTTATGATAGCATCTAATCAGGTGTCAGTTCTTTGACACTTGAAAGGAAAAGAGAAAAATGCGAAAGTTTTGGGTGACCCTATTTGTTTCTGTCATCTTGGCTGTGCTTGCCTACGGGTTGAGCGAGTTAAGCGACGGAGAAGTATCATTCTTGGCGATGTTTTTCTGCGAAGTTGTGATCTGCGCAGTATGCACGATTAGCTTCTGGAAACTCGCCGAACACGATATCATTTTTGGTTTCTTCTCGAGTAACCAAATTGCTATTGTAGAATCTGGAGAAAAGCCGGTCAAACTGATCGGTATACCAACAGAAGGAAAGTCCATCCAAGGACTCAAAGTCCTGTCAGGTGAACAGAAACCAAACTGGTGGAATCCTTTTGAGATATGGTTCAACATGTTCTTCATTGGTCTGCCATGGAGAAGAATAAAGAGATTTATCCTCATCCATGAAAGATTCAGCAAAGAAGAATTACCAAGGGGTGCCTCGCCGACAAAGTATATTGTTGCGGATCCAGAAGACGAACATCCGGCGGAACGATTTTTGCTCGGTAATTCTTTGCACGATTTCATCGTGCCAGATATTGAGCTTGCCGAGGGATACTCGGCGCACATCAAAGTAACCGGCGAACTGGATCTGGAAGATCCGATTATCTCCGTCTACAGGAGAGCTGGAAGTTCACCTCACAAAGATGGTCTCTACAAGGTTAACTTCTACGGGCCAATCGGCGATGTGGTCAACACAGCCGTCGACAATGCCTGCAGAGGCATGGGCTACTACCCGTCTGATCCAAAACCGGTAGACCCGAACATACCTCAACCAATTCTCTCAGACAAAGAATCACTCAATAAGAATGGTTTTTTGGCTGCAGACAAGTCCAGCCAAGGCACCCTATGCCAGATTATTTTGAAAGAAATCGCGGCCTCGGTGCGCCAACTCAGCGGGTATAATGTGATAAGAGTCTTTATCCCTGGGTGGGATCTGACAACAGACGAACAACGAGATCTCGTGCAACAGCGTGAACGTGCCAGAATCACTCGCGATGTCAAGCTTCTGGAAGCTGAAGGTGAGAATGCTGGGACGGTCAATCTCATGGCAGCCATGAAGAAGGAGTACCCAAATGCCACTGACTCTGAGTTGGCTCAGAGAGTGACTGAATTGGAAATCTCCAGAAACATTGCCGGGATGCCAAACCTTACGGTCTACGCTCCTGGTGCTAATTTAGCGGTCAGTACGCCACAACAGAGTGGCAACAAGAAAGGATCTGGCAAATGAGCTTCGTTAATTGGGTTATTCTTATAGCTCTGGCCTCACTCTTTTTTGGCCTCTGCTACCTGTTGAACTGGTTGCGTGGAAAGTTCCTAGTAGTTGACACCTACTGGAAAAACGGCACAATTTGGGCTTTTCTGGCTGTCATACTTGTCCACATGGGCATCTGGTGGCTGTGGCCCGAATTCTGGCATGAGTGGTGGTCAAGGTCAGGTTTTTTGTTCTTCCAGATTCTGGTTGGGGTAGGATTCTACCTCAGACTCGGTTTGAAAGACAAGAAATTCCTAAGGCACCTTGGGCTTATCCTTATCGCACTTGGGGTGGTTGGCATCGGCTGGAACATTTACTCCGCTTTGCGGGTTCATCGTTCGGCCACAGAAGTGATGTCACCTGCGGAATTAAAAAACCTCCCGAAACAGAATTGGGACGGAGAACAAAAGGTGACCAGGTTCTGGAAGAACCATCTGCCGGAAGAGTCTGCTCTGGCGATATTGCGAATCGTCAGACGTCAGTCCGGCTTCAACCAGTTTGGCGAAAATGGTAAGCCATACCGCAATCCGGCAAACCCGTCAAAGGTCGGGGTGATGCAGATTGACGACTCGATTTGGTCCGAAAGGGCTCGCGAGCTCGAATATAATCTGTACGAGATGGATGGGAACCTCCGCTTCGCGCTCTGGCTCTACAAGGAGCAAGGGTTTGCGCCCTGGCTCGGGAATAGTCAGACCACGCTTGATTCAGCCAAACAGGTTTCGTCGGCTATTGGTGATGCTTTCAGTAGCAAACCGAAGGCCGACGAGCGACAGGCCAAAAGAATTCGGGACTTTCTGGACAGAAACAGGACAGATAATCCCGAGGTCTTGACGCGGTTGATTCGGACCATAGAAATGTGGCCGACAATGATCGGACCACGTTCTCGGGTTGTCAACATTCCGGCCACCGGCTGGAGTGAAAAGATCGCAATCGGAAAAACTCCGATGCGAATCCGTCCGTCAGAAGACATGGTCGTGTCAGACGACCATGGCAGAGAATATCCAATCTCTGTCATCAATCCGAACTGGAACTTTCCCCCTACCGAATGGGTGAGATACCGGTCGGTCTCTGGCAAGCCAGCCATCGTGCTGGTCAGCCCATGATCCTTTCAAGTGAAATTAACAGTCGCGTGGCCAAATGGTTGCGCGACTTTTCTTTTACCCCGTAGTAGATTTTTACAAACAAAACACCCGACCATTGGCCGAGTGTTTTTTTTAGACAAATTAACTGTCTGATTACAACTTTGTTCCTATAAATGGCACATTGGTGGTATTGGGAGTTACGCCGAAGGTATTCAAGACAAAACTGATGATACCATAAACCGAAAACATTATGAGCATTCCAACCAGTCCCCAAATGATAGCGTCCCGCGCCTCCACCTTCTTGCTATCCGAAGGTTCTAATCTCAAATATTCCACTATGCCATAGATGAAATAAACAGTGGCGACGGCGAAAAGAAGCAGAATAATCGGATTCAAAATCTCGGCGTCTACATTTTGTAGAAACTTGGTAATGTCCATTTATGTGAGAATGAATTATAGACCGGTAACTGTAGGAGGCTGAAGACCATTGTTGTCGCTCTTGACTCCGAATATTCCTGTCAGCCAACTGACCAAACCAAACAGAGCGGCCATAACAGCTATGGCAACAACACCCCAGATCATAATACCGCGTCCTTCCTTGGCTTTTTCCGGGTCGCCGGCAGATCCGATGTATTTTATTAAACCCCAGAAGAAATAAATAATAGCCAATCCGAACATTATAGGAATCAAATCCTTAACAATTGTGCCGAGACCAGTAACCCAACTCTGTATATAACTAGTACCGGTTTGATTTTGAGCTAAGGCCAAAACTGGTCCAAAAGCTAACAAACCATAAAAAATTCTTTTCATTATTTTTTTGTTATTAATAATTAATAAAATCTTAAAACTAATAGTAAACGCGCTAAACACCGACCACGCTTTTACGAATATACCTATATTATATATCAAAAAAGCCAAAAAACAAGGGGCTGTGGATAAAAATTCACCATAATCAATTTCCAGTACAAGGCCCTCCTTCATCTCCGACATTGCCCGAAACAAAGCAAGGTGTGCTACCGCCGGATACACCATTACCGGAGCCGGAGGCGTTAGATTGCTGTGTACCAACCACCAAGCTTCCGACCAGAGAAATTACACCAGCCAGAGAAAATATGACGGCTATGGCTACAATCCCCCACATTATTTTCAATCTGCCTTCTCTGCGTGCTTCCTCCTCTCCGGAATGCAAAATGAACTGTCCGACACCCCAGAAAAAGTAAACCACGGCCAAACCGGCCATAACAGGCAGTATACTGCCGACGATTTTGCCTGTGGATGTCAGTAAATCTTTAACCCCGTTTGAATTGGCGGCCGAGGAAACTGCCGGCAAGAACAAGCAAAACGACAGGATAATTGGATACAATTTTCTTTTCATATTTTATAAATAATAAATTACGGCAAAAGCGAACCACTCTCACTCGGAGAGGAAAAACCAAAAGTGTTGGTGGCTATGCCGATGATGGCCACATAGGAAGTTAGAATGAACAGAACCAAAATGCCCCACATCATATATTCTTTGCCTGTTTTCAATAATTTTTCGTCTCCGGCTGAAATGACATATTTGGTCAATCCCCAAATGAAAACAATAAAAGCCAGAGCGAAAAGTATCGGTATGAGAAGATTAATCAAACTAATAACATAAGAGACGATGTCGCTAAATGAGCTGTTTTCCAAACTGAAACCTTGAGCCGAAACAAGCAAAGGAGAGAAATATAAAATTGGCAAAATAAAATATTTTTTCATTTGGTTAAAAGGGTTTTGATAGTGGCTTGCAGAACTTCCGATATGCCCGTAGCGGCCAAAATAACACCGACTCCGATAAGTGACCAAAGAAGATTCTGTTTAGCATCTTTTATTTCTTGAGGATTGCCTTTGGCCTGGACAAACTTAAAACCGGCCCAGATGACCCAGACAACGCAAGCCACTCCGGCAATGGGCATAATGATGTTAGTTAAGATGGCTGTCAACAAAGTCAAAAGAGTGCAGTCACCGCCAGCCCCACCACAATTGAAAGGATTCGGGATGCTGACGGATTGATTAAAATCTTGGGCGTGCGTTGCAAACGGTAAAATGATAAGGAACAAAACCACAACCCCGAACAAATATCTTGCGTATTTTTTTCTTTTCATATTTTTAAAATTGTTTAAATTACTTCAAAAGTTGTGGGACACCAGTACCGGCTGTTAAAGTGGTCATAATCAGATTTATTACCAACCAAGCTCCCAAAACCCAGAAAATACCCCAAAGAACTTTGACAAACATATCGTTAGCCTCTTTTCGTTTGTCCGGTTTACCTCCAGATGTCAGGTAAATATAACCGGCATAGACAATAACGATCACAGAAAAAGGTAGAGCAACACTAACCACGGCAAAGTTTGTGACTTGTTTAACTGCATCAATCAATTGGGCAAAAGTGCTACAAGGACCACCGCCTGGACAAACATAAGATATTCCACTTGGTTTTCCTAGACCCTGCTGGTCTTGAGCTGTGATCGAAGTCGTAGGTATCAAAACAAAAAGAACAAAAATAACTACCAAAATTTTTTCACCAATATTCTTCCTTGTTCCTTTTAGAAATTTCATGCTTTTATTTTAACGCATCATTTAAATTTTGACTAGCTGAGTTTACAGAGTCGCTGATTTGGGACTGGCCACTGGTTATGGAATTTATCATACTGCCGAAGATACTGGACGTTTGCGAAGGATCCGGATCAACAAACGATCTTGCGATCAAGGCCGAATTGTAGAAAACCACGCGATATGGATCTGTCGGCAGATTGGACAAAAGATCTCGACGGGCTGACGGCAGATTCGTTTGAGCTTCCAGAGCTGTCAGGGCGGCCGGCTCGGTCAGTGAAGTGACCAAAGTAAAAGCTCCTGCCACAGATTTGGATTGTTTGACAATGGCTGTGGCATAAATATGAGCGAAATCTATCTTATTTGTCCCACCGCGAATCTGCGGAATATCCGTGACATCAAAGTTTAAATTCGGATTTTTCTGTTGGACGGGAAAAAGTTCGCTGGCTTCTCCGACATACATAGCCAGATTGCCGGAAAGGAAAAAGTTTAAAGAAGAAGGTAAAGCTCTGTTCCAACTGTAATAAGCTGAAGTTGGGTTGGAAAATTGGGTGTAAAAATTCAAAGCCGACTCTGCCGGAGAAATCGCTTGGCCGGAATTTTCGTCCAAAAACGAAGAGTATTTTTTTTGAGTGGAGTCGTAGCTTACAATCGGCGTGCCGGCTTGCAGAAAAAGTAAAGACAAAATTTCTTTGGCGTTTGTCACATTATCCCATTCACCAAAAGAGATAGCGCTTTGGGAGATATCGGCCGAGCTGTCTTTGATTGTGATTTTCCCGGTCAAGTTGTAAAGCTCGTCCCAATATTTCGGCGGGGTGGCGACCAGAGAGTTCCCAAAAAGATCGCGATTCCAGTACAAAACCAACGGATCAACATAAAGAGGCAAAGCGGTAACACCATCTGGCGTCAAAAACATTTCAGCTTCTTGGGTGAAAGTATCTTTGAATGTTCTTTCGGAATAACTCGTGTAAGGTATAACTAAAAGTCTGTTTCGGTTTTTGTAGAGAGAATCTTCGCGCATGACCACCACATCCGGCCCGGTGCCGTCTGCCAAAGCTTCTATAAAATCGGTATCAAAACTGCTCTGATTTTTTTGGATATAATTTACATTGATGTATTTATTTTTACTGACAGAAGATGCTTTGTATAAAGTAGTCCATTCGTCTTGAGACATAACCCCCCAAACTTTCAGATTGTACGTTGTTTGTCCGGCGCCGGCTTTGTACATAGCAAAAAGTATCACTCCAACGACGATGCTGACCGAGAAAATGGCAATGACGACGATTTTAAAATTACTCATAATTTCTTGAAAATTAAACCGTAATGATGAGGACCAGCAACAATTTCTCTATCCAAATGAAAACCGTTTTTTTCAAACATTTCTTGAGCGTCTTTTTTTAGAAAAACTTTTTCCGGCGCTGGGCCGATACCGCCGAAAGAATCGTTCCAATCCACAACCAAAACTCGTCCATTCGGTCTAAGAATCCGTTTGATTTCATCCAAAACAGCCTGCTTTTGTTCCAACTGAAAAAGAATGTTAGTCAAAAACACCAAATCAATAGAAGCGTCTGCCAAATGTGTGCCAGACGGTTTTTCAACGTCCCCCCAAATAATTTCGACATTGTACAAACCCTGCGAAATGGCTTGGTTTCTTATTTTAACCAACAGGTCTTTTTGAACATCAATAGCATAAACTCGGCCGGTGGCGATCAAAGCTCTGGCCGCGGCGATAGTGTAAAAACCGGAACCGGCGCCGAAATCGGCGATTTCCATTCCAGCCTGTATACCGCAACTTTCCATAATTTTTTGAGGGTCAGAGAACATATCTATATTATAGTATGAAAATTTATAAATGAAAAGAAAAAAGTGGACAAATCTCACATCATTTTTATTTTTTGGAGACGAAAGCTCGGCCAGCGCCGAGCTTTCTCGGTCCTCGCCTCGGATTTGTCAAGAGCCCTCGCAAAGCTCGGGTCATTGACAAAACCAGCTCCTCGCCTGCGGATGCTCCAAAAAATAAAAATGATGTGAGATTTGTTAAGTTGTGATTTCAATATAAAAAATAAATTCCAATCAACACTTAAGTTTTTCGGGACAGTTTTTTCTTTTCAGGATTTTGTCTGGGGGTCAATCCTTGTAATCGATTTCTTTCGCAATCACTTATGAACTGAGCATTTGCCAAATGAATATTTTCATCTACCTTAGATCCGAGAACCCTCGCCTCATCGGCCAATCTCAATTCTCTCAATTCTTTCATCAAAGGATCATCATCTGAATGATCGCACGAATAGGACATATTGCCTCCGATAAGAAATATACTACAAACAAATTAGAGATGCAATCGAATCCCCTTCTCGTAATTTCATTATCCGAACGCCTTGAGTCTGACGGCCGAGGGTTGGAATTTCTTTGACGTCAACACGAATGACTTGCGATTTTTTGGAAATGGAGACGACTTCGGCGTCGCCGCCTTCAAAAACTTTGGCTGAAATAAGAATGCCTGTTTTGGACGTCACTTTGGCTGTTTTGATACCTGATCCGCCACGTTTCTGGATTTTGTACTCGTCAACATCTGTGCGCTTGCCGTAGCCGTTTTGAGAGATGACCATCAGCGTCGGCGTGTCCGATTCCTTGTGAATAACATCGGAAGAAATAACATAATCGCCTTTTTTCAAACGCATCCCACGCACACCCATTGAAGTTCGGCCTGTCTCGCGGATATCCGACTCGCGGAAATGAATGGCCTGACCTTTGGCCGTGACGATCATATTGGTATCGCCTTTGTGAACGAAGGAAGCTGAAATGAGTTCGTCGCCCGGATCCAGTGTGATGGCGATAATGCCGGAGATGCGCACATCGCTGAAGCTGGCCGCTTTGCATTTTTTGATTACACCCTGTTTGGTGACCATAAGAAGTGAGGCGTCGGATTTTTTAACTTCTTTCGGCATCGGCAAAATGGAAGTGATTTTCTCACCTTCGGAAAGTGGCAAAAAGTTTTGAACAGACTTGCCACGCGTGGCCCTGCGACCCTCCGGAATGTCGTACATTTTGGTTTGGTAAGCTTTGCCACGATCGGTGAAGAACAAAAGGTCGCTGTGTGTGGAAGCGAGTAAAAGAGTCGTCACGAAGTCTTCCTCTTTGGTGTCCAGATCTACTACGCCGACTCCCCCGCGTTTTTGTTTGCGGAATTCATCTGGGTTGGTGCGTTTGATATAACCGCCGGCTGTCAGTACCAGCGCGTTTTCCTCGTCTGGCACTAAATCCTCGACAGACAAAACCTGCGCGCCACCTTTTATGATGCGGGTGCATCTGTCGTCGCCGTATTTTTCTTTGATGGCCTTGGACTCATCTTTGATGATTGACAAAATCTTTTTAGCGCTGGCCAAAATGGTTTTCAACTCCTCAATCAAAAGTTCCACCGCTTTGAGTTCATCTTCCACTTTTTTGCGTTCCAGTCCGGCCAAACGTTGCAATTTCATTTCCAAAATAGCCGTGGCTTGAATAGTCGAAAATTTGAATTCTTTCATCAAGTTTCGATGAGCCTCCATTGTATCTTTTGAAGCGCGAATAAGTTTGACGATAGCGTCAATGTGGTCCAGAGCTTTTTTCAGGCCGAGCAAAATATGCTCGCGCTCCAAAGCTTTTTTCAAATCAAATTCTGTCCGACGACGGATGATTTCTTTGCGGTGTTTTATAAATTCCTCCAGGATGTCCTTGAGCGACAGCGTCTGTGGCACGCCGTCAACCAGTGCGACCATATTGTAGTGGAAAGGATCTTCCAGTTGAGTGTGTTTGTATAAAAAGTTCAGAACTGTCTGTGGGTGAGCCGTGCCTTTGAGATCAATAACAATGCGGATGTCGTTGGTTGATTCGTCTCGGATATCTTTAACACCCTCCAGTTTTTTGTTACGGATTAAATCAACGATTTTTACTATCAACTCTGATTTGTTGACGCGGAAAGGAATGGAGGTGATGACGATTTGAAAATTACCAGCTTTGTTCTCCACAATTTCGGCCGCTCCTCTAATCACCACCCCGCCTTTGCCTGTGGCGTAAGCGTGAGCGATGTCTTTTTGTCCGAAAGCGATAACCGGACCACAACCGAGCGGGAAATCCGGACCTTTGACGAACTGCAGAAGATCCTCTGTGGTGGCGTCAGGATTGTCCGCCAAATGTATCGTGGCGTCCATCACTTCGTTTAGATTGTGCGGGGGGATGTTCGTAGCCATGCCGACGGCGATACCGAGTGTGCCGTTTAAAAGAAGGTTTGGCACGGCGGATGGCAGAACAGTCGGCTCTTTTTTGGTACCGTCATAATTCGGCACAAAATTAACTGTTTCTTTTTCTATGTCGCGTAAAATTTCGGCGCAGATTTTTGACATCTTGGCCTCGGTGTAACGCATGGCTGCCGGTGGGTCGCCATCAATGTTCCCGAAGTTACCTTGGCCGATAACCAGTGGATAGCGCATGGTGAAAGGTTGAGCCATTTTGACCAGAGAATCGTAAATGGCCACATCGCCATGCGGGTGGTAGTTGCCCATGGTGTCGGAGACAGGCACAGCCGACTTGCGTGTTTTGCCACCAGCGGTCAGGTTTGCCTCGTTCATTGCAAAAAGGATGCGACGATGCACCGGCTTGAGGCCATCTCGTACATTCGGCAAGGCGCGGTCGGTGATGACCGACATAGCGTAGTCTATGAAAGACTCTTTCATTTCGGTCGTGATTTCACGCTGGATCACACTTACTCTCTGTGGTAATTCACCACCCTCAGCAATTTTTGTGTCGTTTTTAGCCATAAATTATAAAGGTATTATAGCATATTGTCGTTTAAAATTCAAAGCGAATTTTGTGAATTCGGGACACAAAACCACACACAATTATTTTTCAGAGCACGGATAAATTTCTGCTGAAATTTTCCTTTCGCTCAGCGATCAAGAAAACAATCAACTCTGATTCGTAGCTCTCCGCAAACAGCCTCGGCCGCCCCTTCTTTCAGAGGGGTCGCTGCTACGAGCTTACTTCATCCTCACTGTTGTTTTCTAATTGCTTCTGCAGTCTCTGAAGAATAATTGTGTGTGGTTTTGTTAGTGCCAGATTCGAGTACGAAAAAACTCCCATCTGCGTAATTGCAGACGAGAGTTGTGTGTGGAGGGGGGCGACTACTTATTCATTGCTAAGTTCGCAGTGTCTGCGAGCTTGAAGCTTTGTAACGTTCATCACCCCACTCTCCCTTGGTTTTGAAAGACATTTTTAATTCCCTTCAGCAGGCCTACGTTAGTTCGGCCAGATATCAGGAATCTACTAGTGCCCTTCTGGGTGGCCAAATGTCACCCGTATCGAGATTTTGGGTCAATCGGTGACCCGGTCCGGATTGGTAACTTTTAAGTTACCGACGCATCTAAATTCCCGAGTAACGCCCCGGGAAGAGGGTCACCCGCCCGGGATCCTAACTCGAACAAATTAAGGGGCGGGGCCCAGTGTCATTTCTTGTATTCCTGCCCGAGGAGATATCCGTCTGCGTTCATCACGCAAGTTTGGTAGGTTTTGCCGTACCTTTACCGGCCTCTTTTCGGGTGCGGGGGCTAGATACCCTCCTTTGGGCGCTAATTTTTAGGTGTAGCAGCCCTCATCCCGATCATCGTGATCGGAACCGCCGAAGATTTTTCCATGTCTTCGGTCAGGATTGGGTCCTAGTTTCCTAGGCCCGGCCCGATTTCAGACGAGTCAAAGGCATCCCCTAGCCACCTTTGAAGTAGGACAGTTAGAATTAATGCATTAGTCGAAAATTAATTTTAATTGTCATATGAAAAACAAATATCATCATTTGTCTTTTGAAGAGAGGTTTTGTATTGAAAAGATGTATTGCGCCGGTTCGGCCATTCGCAAAATTGCCGAATTTCTCGGTCGGAGTGTCAACACTGTGAGCAGAGAAATACAAAAACACAGTGTTAATGGGGTGTATGAAGCGGAAAAAGCCAAGCAGAAAGTTTCAATGAAAAGATGGCGAGCCAAACAGCAGTGTCTGAAAGTGGCGCTTGACCCGTTTCTCTGTCGATTCGTGGTGGAACGATTAACCAAGCCGTATCATTGGTCGCCGAAGCAGATTAGCGGGTATCTTGAATGTGAAATGGGTATCATCTGCTCGGCCAAAGCCATATACAAATTTGCCGAGTCGAGAGGTCTAAACCACCTGCTTTTTTGGGGTTGGAACAATCACAAGGGTGGGAGAAAACGAAATCATTGGAAGCACATTCAGGATGGCAGGAAGTATATTGATGTCAGACCGGAGAGAAAAGGTCTAGGACACATTGAGCTCGATTTCATCGTTTCCAAAGACAGTTCGTGGGTACTTTTGGTTGCTGTGGATTGGCAAGCCAAAAGAACATGGGTCAGGAAACTGCCCAACAGAAAACGCGACACTATTCGTGCCGCGCTTTCCCGTCTGTTCCATGGTGTTGAATTGAAGAGCATCACCACAGACAACGATATTGCATTCACCTGTTGGAAAGAGTTGGAAACTCTCCTGCAAGTGCCAATCTATTTTACACATCCATACCATTCTTGGGAAAAAGGTCTGGTGGAAAACACCAACAGATGGATCAGATGTTTTGTGCCTAAACGAAGAGATATTGAGTCAGTCACTGAGGAAGAATTGCAAGAAATACATTCCTTCCTAAACAACCGACCGAGAGAAGTGATTGGCTTCCGCGCGCCAATGAGTTATTATTCAAACATTAGTTCTGTCCTACTTGAGGGGTAATTGGAGGCATCATATTCCGCAATAAGCCTATCACAGAATAAAAAATCTGTCAAGTGATTTTGGAAAAAAAAGCAAAATTCTTTTTCTGAATTCAAAAATAACCTTATTTTAAGCCATTTTTGAGAGGTCAAAAAATATTGAGTAATTTTTGTTTTTTGTTCTTTTCCAACTTTTTACCACGAACACTTTAAATTTCTGGTCACTCACTTTGCCACTGCCACAGCTTCGTCAAAAGCCACCGAGAGCAGTTTGGAACCGCCGTTTTGGTTCATTGTCACGCCGTAAAGAATGCCGGCACGGGACATTGTTTCGCGATTGTGAGTGATGACGATGAGTTGGGAAAATTTGGAAAGGTTCTCCAGCATATCGGCGTATTTTTTTGAGTTGGCTTCGTCGAGGGCCGCGTCGGTTTCGTCCAAAATAATAAATGGTGGAGGATTGACTTGAGAGATGGCAAAAAGCAAAGCGATGGATGTCAAAGCTCTCTCGCCTCCGGAAAGCATCATCAAACCTTTGACTTTCTTTTTCGGCAGAACAACTTCTATTTCAATTCCCTCTTCTTCTTTATCATCCTCAGCAAATTCTTCCTCTTCATTTGTTTGTGTTTGTTCCATATCTAAGTTTTCATCGCCAAACAAAAGGGTGTCATCTCTACTTTTCTTTTTTACTATTTTAATAATTGTCAGTTCCGCCTTTCCTCCGCCAAACATCAAAACAAAATAATCTTGGAATTGGGCGTTTATTTTTTCTACGCCGATTTTAAACTCGCTATTCAAACGACCGTCCAAGTCAGCGATGAGTTCGGTCAAAGAATCAGCTGATTTTTCCAGATCGGTCAACTCCCTGGAAAGAAAAGCATCTCGCTCGGAAATTTCGTTGTACTCTTTCAAAACATCGGCTCCACCGACGTTGTCGCTGTCTTCCAAACGGATTTTTATCTTCTCAATTGTTCGCCTTCGCTCCTCCTGTTTTTCGCGCGGTTCGGAAAAATCAAAAACAAGCAACTGAAATTGCAAAACAGCTGGTCCGAGCATCATAGAAAGTTCGGTTATTTCTCTTTTGAAATCATCTCGAACAATGCGCAAAGTTTCTTCCTCACTGGCTAGGGCGCGCAAATCGGAGTGCACTTCCTGTTCTTCGGCCATAATCCGAAAAACCGCTTTCTCGGCGTCACGGCCGGAATCTTTCTCCTTATTTATTTTTTCCTGCAAAGCCGAATACTCGGCTGAAAGTTTTTGTTCTTCGTCGACAATTTTTTGCATTTGCTCGGCCACCATCTTTTTGTCATCAGCCAAAACATCTAAATCTTTTTGAGCTTCGCCGAGAAGAGTGGTGTCCACCTTGTCTTTGTTGTTGTCAATGAATTCGGAAATGGCGGAACTTATTTCATCCAGCGCCTTTAAAATCATCTCCATGTTTTGCAAATTTTTTGCGCCGGATATTTTTTGATTGACATTTTGGTAAAGGGCTTCCACCGAAACCAGTGTGACGGTTTTGTGAAGATATGAATTGGCGATTTCCTCCTGTTTTTTTATCATTCGCGACAGAGAAATAATTTCTCCATCCAGCCGTCCCGACTCGCGCAAAAGCTCGTCTTTTTTCTGGCGAACAGCCGAGAGTTCATTCCCCAAAGAAATTAGTTTGTTGCTGGTCAAATCGCGGTGCTCGGCATTTTCCAAAATATTTTTGGCGGTTTCAAGTTCTTTTTTCAAACGATCTTCCTCTTTTTTTAATGGTCTCTTTTTTTCTTCAATTTCAGTTGTTTTGCGTTTGATGTATTCATCCTCTCGTCGCAAATATTCCATGGCCTGCTCGTGCAATTCTTCTTTCATCCGTAAAGTTTTCTGGTTTTTCTCCACCTGCTTTTTCAAAAATTTAATGTGGGGCAAAATTTCCCGACGCAAAGATTCCACTTGCCGAATATTTTCACGCGTCTTTTCCAATTTTTTCTGGCTTTCCTGTTTTTTGTATTGGTACATCTTCAAACCCAAAGCGTCCTCAATCATTTCCCGACGCTCTTTCGGACTTGCTCCCAAGATTCTGTCAGCCTCGCCTTGCGAGATAATGTGATGACCGGAGGCGCCGATGTGAGCCGAAGCCAAAAGTTCAACCACATCGCGCAGACGCACCTGCGAGCCATTAATCAAATATTCATTCACTCCATCGCGGTGAACTACCCGTTCCACTAAAACATCTTCAAAATCAATAGGCAGAAATTTTTTGCTGTTATCAAAAACAACTTTGACTGAAGCCCGACCGGCTCTGGGCAAATCTCCCACTCCGTTCCAAATCAAATCCTCACCGCGTTTGCCACGCAAAGATTTGATGGACTGCTCGCCGAGGACAAAACGAAATGCCTCGGCAATATTTGATTTGCCGGAACCATTTGGCCCGACGATAGCCGAAATCGGCGAAGAAAACAAAAGCTCGCTTTTCTTGGCGAAACTTTTAAAACCGGAGAGTTCGATGCTTTTCAGATACATGAGAATATGATAACACAAATTTCTTTCTGCCAAAATCTTTTCCGCCACCAGAATAATTTTCTGGTGAAAATTTTCTTCTCGCTCGTCGGTCAAGAAAACAATATCCTCGATGCGTATGCTCGCATCTATGTCTTTGTTTTCTAACCTCCTGCGCGATGTGCCGGAAAAGATTTTGCAAAAGAAATTTGTTTAGTGGTGAAAGTTGGATACAGAAAAACCGCCGACCGTGGCCAAACGGTTTCCCATTGGCGCCGGTTGGCGGGTGTTATCTCTTTCTCCTGATCTTCCAAATCGTTCCCGGAGGCCAATCATTTTTCTCCGTAGAGAGAATCTGTTCCTCAGCCTCTTTTCTGCTGGTCGCATTGAACTCCCAGCTTGCCTTTCTCTTGAGCCAACTTCCATTGTGAGAAGCTGTAACCCTGTAAGTATATCTTCATGGCTCTCCTTCCACTGGGAATTATAGACCTTTTATATTATTTGTCAAGCACGAAAAAGTGGCTAGAAATAAAGCTAAAAATTAAAAATTGCTATTTCATCAAATTGAAAACATCATGCGCGGAGATGAAGAGCATCAGGGCGAGGAGGAGAAAAAAGCCGATGGTGTTGAGCCAGCTTGCTACTTTAGGTGGGATTTGGCGACGAGTGACAGCTTCAATGGCTACAAAAAGCAGACGACCACCGTCCAAAGCTGGAAACGGCACTAAATTAATTAGAGCAAGATTGATGGAAATGATAGCGACAAGCGAGAGTAAATAAATAAAACCGAGACGCGAAGCTTGCCCGACCACGCCGGCTATGCCGATCGGGCCGGAAACTTCCGACCAGTTGGATTTGAGATTGATTGTCTGCCAAAGAAAATCGATCAGACCTTGAGCTGTGGAAATTGTTAGGAGATATGTGGTGCGCGCTCCTTCCAGAACCGCAAAATAAAACGGCAGTTTCAAAGTTCCCATATCGTCCATTGCCACACCGATCAGACGCTTCCCTTGGACCAGATTTGGACTCGGTGTGATTGTCACTTTTTTCGGCGGACTGTTTTTTTCTGTGTAGGAAATTATCACATCACCGTGATTTTTGGAAATAGTCGAAGAAATATTTTCAGCCGTCGGGTTGATGATTTGCTCATTGCCAATCTCCGCGGAAACAATCACATCTCCCGCTTTTAAGCCCGCCAAATCGGCCGGCGATTTCGGCAGAACATCAGTGATGACCGTTTGCACATTTTGAGTCTGGCCGAAAACACTCTGTCCAACTGGAGATTGCATGCCGATAGAAAAGCAGACCGAAATCAAAAGCCAAGCGAAAATCAGATTGAAAAAAATGCCGGCAACAAGAACGAGAGCCTGAATCCATTTCGGCTTACTGGAAAAACTGCGCGCTTTTTCCGGCTCGCTCAATTTTACGTCGTCGGCCGATTCTTCACCGAGCATTTTGACGAAACCGCCAAGCGGAATCCAATTTATCGAGTACAAAGTTTCGCCGATCTTTTTGCCCCAAGCTCGCGGTGGCAATCCGATGCCAAACTCTTCCACCAAAACGTCGAATTTTTTGGCGACCAAAAAATGCCCAACTTCGTGGACGAGAACCAAAACGGCGATGATTATTATGAAAATTATTACAACCATAGTTTATTCAAATTCTCGGCTTCTTATAATTTTTTTGAAACATCGCGCAGGAAATTAGAAAACAACGACGAAGATGGAGTAAGCTCGGAGCAGTGACCCTCCTGAAAGAGAGGGCGACCTCAGCAGAGGTCGTTTGCGGAGAGCTACAAGTCGAGGAAGATTGTTTTCTTGATTTCCGAGCGTAGTAATTCGCCAGCAGGCGAATATACGTGTTTCAAAAAAATTATACAGAAGCCAGTTTACTCTCCTATCTCCTTCTCTTTCTTCCCAAAAATTTCTTCCAATTTTCGGCCGGCTTCGTCCACCATTTTTTGCAACTCGGTTTTGAAACGAAATTTTTCATCTTCGGAAATTGTTCCGGATTTTTCTTGCGCGTCAATATCTTTTATCACTCGCTCTCGTTCTCCACGCAATGTCGTCTTGGCATCTTCCAATTTTTGCTTGGCGATTTTGAGAAGGGCCACGCGCCTGTCCGCGGTCAGTTCTGGGAAAATTACTCGCAGGCTGACACCATCCACTGTAACTGAAAGTCCCAAACCGGAGGCGATAATGGCTTTTTCGATCGGCTTTGTCTGGGTGGTGTCCCAAGGCGAAATGCGGATCATTCTGGCCTCTTCGGTGGCAATGGTAGCCAGCTGACTCACCGGCATTTGCGAACCGTAGGCTTCCACCAAAACGCCGTCCAAAATGGCCGGACTGGCCCGCCCAGTGCGGATGCCGGCAAACTCGCGTAATAACCATTCATGGATTTCGGTGCTCTTTTGTTTGAATGGTGTGAAGTTGTAGATCATGGTTTGATTTTAACAAAAAAGTCCCAAAAAAGAAAATCCACTTGATTAAATTGACAAACCTTACGGGTGGGCATAGTATTTTCGAGGGGTCAAACATGCTAATTGAAAATTCGGAAGCGACTTTTGAAGTGAACATTCACAAAGAAGAAGACCGCAGAAATGAAATTGTCGTGCATATTGATGGTCATTATGCTCATCCCGATGTTATTCTTGAAATAGAAACGCTAGTAAGTTTTCAGTGGGAGGGGAAAACATTTGTTAAAGACGCTGGGCAGTCTTTGATGGATCTGCTTAGGGAATTGATCAAAGTAGATTCCAGATCGCGTGGAGATGTCGATGAGCACGAAATCCATTTTGAGATTCAGATTTCCGAAGGAAGAGTAGTTTTCAAAAATAATAAAATTTTTCTTCGTGAAGTTTCCTTTGTTCTTAAAAAAGTCATCTCTGTCAAACCAATTTTGACAGAAACAAAACCGTCTTGAGCATTCAAGACGGTCTGTTTTTTAAAATTTATCTAGATTTATTACTTCCCTACCACATCATATTTGCCATCTTTCAGCTTCTTGAAAAGTTTTGGATTTTGCAAGTTGACCATAATGGTGTTTTCCTTGACATAGCGTTCCTTCAAAACTTTCTTGATGATTTCTTCTTTGGTCATCGGGCCGTTCTTTTGCAGGACATTGCGGATGACATCCTTGACCACGCCGGCCATATAACCCCACTCGGTCAGAGCGTAAAGTCCGCGACCAACCAGCACAAAGCGTGGGTCTTTGATGAGCTCATTGTGAGTCGTAGCTACATGAGCTTTCTTTTTGAAAAGTTCGGTAATCAGTTTGGCCACTTCGCGGAAGTGAATTGGGCTACCGTGCCTTCGAATAACCAGAAAAGCGTAATCGCGCATACCTTTGGCGTTGATGTTCGGAGAACTCTTCTTGCCCCACTCGCCGAGAGGATTTTTATCTATCAGTTTGGACAACGCCAAGTATCGTTTGGCAATTTCTTCGGTCTTGTATTTATCGGAAACATCTTTGAGATTTTCCAGAAACTTTTCCACCATATCGGCTTCAACCAAAATCTCATCATTGGAAAGTGAACTGTAAAGTTTGCGCAGAGCTTCGTGGATTTTCTGGGACAGCTCTTTGTCGACATGCCAGCGGTGTTTGAACTCATCATCTTCTTTTTCTTTGACAAACTCTTCGCCAATGACCAGCATAAAATGAATATGGTTTTGGGTGGATTTATCCTTGGAGATATGCTTCAAAAAACCCTCCTCGGAGACTACTGAGCCAAGTTCAACCAAAATATTTTTTAGTTCGTCAAAGGCTGGTTTTTCTTTGGTATATTCTTTGGATTTACGGATATTAGTCAGAGAATAATTTTCAATTTGGCGGACTCTTTCACGGGTAATCTTATATTTTTTACCAATGGCTTCCAGAGTCATTCGCTTGGTCTCTTTGCCGAGACCGAAACGACCGGATAAAACATCTTGAGCTCGAGCAGACAAAACAGACAGCAGTCTTTTTGTCACTTGTTTTGGTTTGAAACTGACCATTGATTTTTCGTTCATATTTTTAATATTTTTTTAGAACCTTTAATAGTTCAACAAATGTCCACTTATTTCTATCATTATCGCCAATTTAAGTCAAGTCGCCCCGAAATCTTGTCAAGAGATGACAAAATTCAGGAGACGGTTTGGAATATGAATTATTTTTAGAACATTTTTGTCGGCAAGCCACTTATCCACACCGGGTACTTTCCGAGCCATGGTCACAAGCTCGTCTTTGGACATATCGCGCGCCACCGTGATCTCTGCTCGGACTTTGCCGTTGACCTGAATGACCACACTGACTTCCCCGCTTTGCATTTTGGCTTTGTCAGCCTCCGGCCATTTCTCGGAAACCAAAAATGTTTTATGACCGAGATTGTGCCAAAGCTCATCGCTTATGTGCGGAGCGAACGGCGACAAAATTTTCAGAAAAATTTCAAAATATTTTTGTGGCACAGCCGACGCTTTTTCAAATTGGCCGATTAAAATCATCATAGCCGAAATAGCTGTATTGAAATGCATAATCTCAATATCACCCGAAACTTTTTTGACAGTTTGGTTTAAAAGTATTTCAAGATTTTTATTTTGACCGGCTTTTTCGGATATTTTCTCTTGCAATTTCCAAACTCGTTCCAAAAATCTTCGCGAACCGGAAATGCTATTTGTGTCCCAGTTGATGGCCTGATCAAATGGGCCCATAAACATTTCATAAACACGCAAAGTGTCGGCGCCATAAGTTTTAACAATGTCGTCCGGGTTGATAACATTGCCACGCGATTTGGACATCTTCTCGCCGTTCTCGGCCAAAATGAATCCGTGCGATGTGCGTTTTTTGTACGGCTCGCTTGTCGGCACCAGTCCGATATCAAACAAAAATTTGTTCCAAAATCGCGAGTACAAAAGATGCAGCGTAGTGTGTTCCATTCCGCCGTTGTACCAATCCACAGGCATCCAGTATTTCAGTTTTTTCATGTCGGCGAATTTTTTGAAATTTTTTGGATCAGCAGTAGCGCAGAAAATACCAACTGGATCCGGCCCAGTTTGGCATCGTATCCGTTTCGCGCTTGGCCTTGCCTCCACACTTTGGGCATTTGGTGTTGACCCATTTTGAAATGTTGGCCAGTGGCGACTCGCCGGTTTCTGTCGGCTGATATTTCTCCACTTTCGGCAATTTCAGTGGCAAATCTTTTTCCGGCATAGCAACCAATCCACAATTTTCGCAATCCACAACCGGAATCGGCTCGCCCCAGTAGCGTTGTCGTGAAAAAACCCAATCGCGCAGTTTAAATGTTTCTGTCATTTTACCACCTGCAAACTCGGTGATTTTTTTCTTGGCTTCTTCACTTTTCATTCCGTCAAATTTGCCGGAGTTGATCATTTTTCCTTCTCCAACATAAGCTTCTTTCATTTCTTCCACATTATTTTCAGATGACACCACTTCTTTTATAGGCAAACCATATTTTTTTGCAAACAAAAAATCACGCTCATCATGGGCCGGCACAGCCATAACCGCGCCCGTGCCATAGTCGGCCAAAACATAATCGGCAATCCAAACCGGCATTTCTTCGTTGTTTGCGGGATTAACCACCAAAACTCCATTCAATCTCACACCCGGTTTTTTCCTTTCGTCGTTTGTCCGTTCAATCTGCGCCGTCTTTTTTGTCTGTTCAAGTATTTTTCGACTTCCGGCTAATTTTTGATTTCCTCTTTCCAACTTCTGTACCAAGTGATTTTCTGGTGCAACAACCAAATATGTCACACCAAACAAGGTATCCGGCTCGTGTGGTGAAAACTTTTACTTACATTTTGAAATTTGGATTTTGGATTTATTTGTCATTTGAAATTTGGATTTTGAAATTTATTTCCGCCCCTTCCGAACGCCCAATCCAGTTTCTCTGCTGTAATTTTTATTTTCTCCAAATAATCCACCGTATCCAAATCTTTGTCCAGACGGTCGGCGTATTTGGTAATGCGCAGCATCCACTGTTCCTTTTCGCGTTTCTCCACCGGTGTGCCGCAGCGTTCACATTTGCCGTTCACCACTTCCTCGTTGGCCAGGCCGATTTTGTCTTTCGGACACCAGTTGATGGCGATTTTGCTTTTGTAAGCTAAATCGTGTTTAAAAAATTGCAGAAAAAGCCACTGCGTCCATTTATAATATTTCGGGTCAGTCGTGTTGATTTCGCGCGACCAATCAAAAGAAATTCCAAGATAGTTTTATTTGCCGGCGAAAATTTTCCGATATTTTTTTTGGTTACTTCGGCTGGTTGCACGCCGGTTTTGATGGCGTAATTTTCTGTCGGCAAACCAAAAGCGTCCCAACCCATCGGATACAGCACATCGTAGCCTTCCATCCTGCGTTTGCGCGCGACGATATCAATCCGATGTATGGTCGTGGATGTCCGACATGCAAGCCATCGCCTGACGGGTATGGAAACTCCACCAGCGCGTAATATTTGGGTTTCTTTGAAAAATCTTCAGCCTGAAAAATTTTCTTTTTCTCCCATTCTTTCTGCCATTTTTTTTCTATCGTTGAGTGATTGTACACTTTCATGATTTTTAAATAATACATAAAAAACCGCTTCTTGGCAAAGCGGTTTTTGCTGGTAATTTGTTTAATATCATTTTGCGACTGGCACTGGAAAAACTTGCGGATAAGCAACCGGTTGTTTTGTGATTGTCTGACTAAGACAATATCTGCCGGCCGAATGACGTAGATAAGTATAACCAATATTTTCACCCGGATAAGCACTTTGAGGATTGGCTTTGTTAAACACGGCGCAAACTTCAAACGTCGTATCGCTGGTTTTTATGTACTCATATTGATTATGAGTCTGCGGATCTGTTGGAATGACGTAATAATTATTTAATGTGGCCAAATCAACAAGCGACTCCGGTAAAACATTTTTTGAATAGAAATAATTTTGAACCTGTCCGCTGATGCTTTGCAAGTCACTGACTCTTTGCTGATCATATTTGTAAAGTTGTTGTGTCCACGGCGAGCCGAGTACGGCAAATCCCCAGACGATTGAAGCGACGATAATAAGCAAAGCCAAAACAACCCACGATTTTTTTTCGTGTGAAGTTAGTGTTTTGCGAATATCGGAAATGTAGTAAAGAAAAACCAACCCGGTCACGACAAGCACGGATAAAACTTTTAGAAGAAACCCGGTGGTCATTTCCTGTCCGTCAAGAAAATAATAAAGCACGGTCACCAAATCTCCGGCCAGCGTCAGTCCGGCGATGAAAAGGGTGATGTATGTCAGCCACTTGCGCACGCCAAGATTTTTTTTCTCTGGTTCCATGAGATAACTTTTTTCCAAAAACCATGAGAGCAAAATGAAAATCGGAAAGAAAATTATCAATGTAGCTACCGGAAAGCTGATGGAACTACTGCCTACATAATAATAGTCTGTGATTTTTGGGTAAGCTTGGTTAATTACGGTGAAAAGTAAATTGAGCAAAGAGACAACCGTCGTGTAAAGTGCGACAATGGCGCCGAGGTTTAGAAAAAAATCCTTGGCACTCGTTTTTGGTTTTTGTGGGTCCATAAAAATTAGTTAGTTGATATAAGCGTATTATACCAAAATAAAAGTCCCTGTACATTAGGGACAATTTTTCTCCTTCTAATTTTCTTTTAACAGTTTTATGGTTTTTCCTGAAAGAATAGCCACAGTTGTCCAGGATATAAAACCAATTCCATAGATAATTGTTCCAATCGACTGTTTGTTATAATATACAGAGCCGATCGTAGCCACTAAACAGAAAGCAAGCATAAAAAGAGCAAGATAAAAAATTATTCTCAAAAATATTTTCATCGCATTGTCCTCCGATGCCATATTAACTCAATATAGAAAAAAGTCAAATCCTAAATTCAATCACATCGCCATCCTTTACCACATATTCTTTACCCTCGGTTTTGACCAAACCTTTCTCGCGAGCCTTCGCGTACGAGCCGGAAGCGAGAAGATCGGACCAGAAAACAATTTCGGCGCGGATGAATTTGTCGCGGAAGTCGGTGTGAATAGCTTGTCCGGCCACAGGTGCAGTGCTACCGCGGACAACCGTCCAAGCTCGCGATTCATCTTTGCCGGTAGTAAAATATGTAATGAGTTTGAGTGTCTCGTAGGCTTTTTGAATCAGAGAATCCAAACCTTTTTCAAAAATCGGATCAATCTCAACATACGGCCCGGGGATTTTGTTGGCAACTTCGGTCAAATTTTTAGACGACGCTTCGGATGTGTTCAAAACATACAAAATCAGCTTCATACTCAAGAGATGCATCGATTTGACGAAAACGATTTCTTTTTCATCAAGGGCGGTGGTGTTGGCCATTTTGCTGTCCTCAAGTATTTTTTGAATTTTGGCTAAAACCCCGTCTTCTTCAATCGCCTCTTTTTTGTGTGCTTTGATTTCTTTGGAAAGATTTTCGCGTCTTTTGGTCACGGTCTGCAAGTCGGCCAGAATCAATTCCAGATTTATAACTTCAATATCCGACAGTGGATCAACTTTGCCACTGACATGAATAATATCGTCATCCTCAAAAATTCTGACAACTTCGGCGATAGCGTCCACTTCGCGGATATTTGACAGAAATTTGTTGCCGAGTCCCTCGCCAACGCTCGCACCTTTGACCAAACCGGCGATGTCCACGAATTCCACCACAGCCGGAATGGTTTTAGCCGACTTGCTAAACTCTGACAATTTCCACAACCGCTCGTCCGGCACAGGCACGATGCCAACCGATGGATCAATGGTGCAAAAAGGATAATTCTCGGCCGGCACAGACTTTTTGGTCAGCGCGTTAAAGAGCGTGGACTTTCCGACATTCGGTAAGCCAACTATTCCGATTGAAAGAGATTTCATAACTTTAAAATAACATGTACAAATATTTTTGAAAAGGATGTTGACAAGATTTTGAATTTATGTAGCATATCTGACAGAGATCATTTTTAGATCTTTGTCAAAAAGGGGGGTATCAAGCGAACACAAAAGCCCTCCCAAACCGTCAACCAGGAAAGAGGCGCGGCGGGAACGTGGCGCTTCGAAACGTGAAGGACCACATGAAGTTCAAACTTCTCGCTATCGTTTTCGCGTTCGCCTTCGCGGTGAGCGCACTCGGTGGAACACGTTCGTATTGGGACACTCTGTCCCAAGCCGAGAAAGCTGACTACGCTACGGCGGCTCGGGAGCACTGCATGGCGAGCAAGTTGCTCGGCGATGACCCGCTGCTCAAGACGGCGGACTCGTTCGGCGGACAATGCTCTTGCCCGAACCAGGGGAAGCTGTGTAGCGTTGACAACGACAACTGCGCCGCCGACCCAATCGGGACGACATGTCAGATTTGGCAGACGTGTTTCTGCAAGCTCGACACGATCTATGCGTATCCGGATTGGTCGTTCTGGGGCCACTGCGCTTTATCTAACAAGAACAATGGCTCGCTCACACCACATCGCAGCCGTGTACTCGCGTCGATACCGGATGGGAAGTGATTTTGGAATCCGGGCGCGCGAGCAAAGCAGGCCAATGCCGGATGGATCTATGTTGGCGACACGACCATCATGGGACATCGCACGGCCATCATTGAACACTCTACGGGAACGATTTCCTGCCAGCGTTCAGGGTCATTCACCGGATTGCTCAAGGGTACGCCCTTGGCAGACGTGCTGAACAACCTCTCCAGTAGCCGCCACTAACAGCGACAAGAAGTTCTTTCAAAATGCGAATTTTATTCGCAGCCCGGACGATACCATCGTCCGGGTTTTTTCATACAAATTTTTATTATTATTCAATAAATCTTACTAGATATCCAACTTTCCCTTTTCTAGATCCATAATCCACACTTTTTCTTAAATGGATAAAAAACAAACGCTATTGCAATTGACACCGCGCTTTCAGCTCGGCTATGTCGTCCTTGCTCAAGTATTCGTTCGGACCGATATTCAGAGCGTACATTATTGAAGCTGGGTTGTTGTTGTGTGCCAGACCTAAAGCGTGACCAAGTTCGTGAGCCAGGACGCGGACCAGTTTTTGATTATCGCTGAATTCGTAAACGTTTATTTGGTCTGTGTTTGGGTCGTATTCCCCCTCCTGAAATTCCTTGCCCGCAGTTTGATTTATTTTATTGACGTTTGAATTGGCGTCGTTGACCAGCAAATTATATTTCTGAATAAAAGAATTGATTTGATCAGCCAGGCTATTTATTTGAACCACTTTATCGTTCAAAGTATTCTGTTCGGTCAAAAGGTTGTTTCTTTCAACATTCAATTTATCATATTCACTTTTTGGAGCACCCCCTTTATTGTTCCAATATTGCACTTCGGAGTTGTAAGAACTCTGATCTTGATTGAAAGTATTCAATTGGCTGGCATACTCCGTTTGAAGCGCCTTATATTGTTGCTCCAGAGAAAGATATTGCTGTTTTACCGCGTCAGCCGAACCGGCAATTTTGTTGACATCGGCTTGCAGAACCGCATTTTGCTGTGTGGTTTGTTGTCTCTCATCATAAACCAAGTTTATAACCAAACTGCCATTCGGATTATATTCAAATAATTTTTTACCAGCCGATTTTTGCCATATTGTTGTCGCCTGACTTATGTCGTCCAAAAAAGTTTTTTGGGTTATGCCAAAATGCGCGTCAAAAGAACCGAGCTTGTATTTAATCGGAGAGTCGCAAGGTTTTTTGTGCGAGAAATAAAAATATCCGTAAGCGCCGGTGCAGATAAGAATGACAACCAGCCAGAATGTGATATTTTTTCTAGACATCAGTTTTACAAAATTTTAAAAAACTCACACTGTTTGAATGTCCAATATGAAATAAATGCCTTTTTATTTCAAACCATGAGATTTAAAACATTCCTTGTATTTTTGATCTGTATTCATAATGTGGTCAATCAGCCAGTTTTCAACAAAATCCACAAGCTCAAAAGCAAACTCCATAGTGTATTTCGGATATTTTTCTATCAATGCTTCCAGTTCCTCACTGAATTGTTTATGTCTTTCCTCATGCTTTTTTGTTCCCTCATAGTTAAACATTTCAAAATATTTTTCTTCGGTCGCAAAATGAATATTTTTGTATTTTAGCAGTTCATCAACCACTCCTTTCAAATATTTTTCCGGATCGTTTGTATTTATAACGTCGAATAGTTCATTTATAGCGGAGAATATCAATTTATGTTGATCGTCTATCTGAGCAACCCCGACGCTATATTTATCATCCCACTCTAATTTTTTTATGTTCATATTTAATATTTATTATTCAACTTATTTGCCATAACATTATACAACACCAAACCTTTATCGCCTCCGGTTTTTGTGGATAATAATTTGGAGTCCAGTCAAATTCTGAATCACATCAACCTTTTCAAATCAGCTTCGTATTTTTTAGTCACAAATAGAGCGGCATCGGTTTGGCTTTTACCCTTTTTCATTTCAGCTTGTGTTTCCTCGGCGATTTTTTGAAATAAAGCCGGATCTTTTTCAAGCATGGCAAAAATTTTTTCCTGTTCGGCGACTGGCACACCGGCCATTTGCCTGGCTAGCATTTTTTTCATTAAAAAATTTTGAATAGACATAAAATCATGATATCATAAATCCGTACACCAAATTTGGCATCGTTGCAATTATTTTTTGGAAAATTATGAAAGCGGTTTAAATTATATCACAGAAATAATATTTGAAATAAGAATAACATTGCAACAAA
Organism: uncultured bacterium; assembly: GCA_963727715.1. Lineage (GTDB taxonomy): Bacteria > Patescibacteriota > Minisyncoccia > Phycocordibacterales > DATDWN01 > CAIOTC01. Next base: position 31,252 of record CAVSGX010000003.1, read on the forward strand.
AAATAATGCCAAAATTGGTGTCCGGATAAAAATATGAAATGGAAACACATCATCTCTCTAGCTGGTTTGGCTGTGTTTGGTTTTTTGGTCTTTGTTTTTTATTACGGGTTCACTTGGGACGATCTGGCTTCCCTGTCTTTCTACGAAACTCTGGCCAATCCTTCGGCGCGCATTATCAAAATGGATCCCGGTTTGCGCAAGGAAGAAATAGCTGATATTGTCGGCGATGAACTTGGTTGGAATGATAGTCAAAAAAGTCAGTTTATCAATTCTCCTCTGGCTGTGGCTGGAACAAATAATGAGGGCCACTTTTTCCCGAAAAGTTATCTGCTTTTGAAGAGCGACTTGCCTCAAGCTGTCGGGCAAATGATGTTTTCGGAATTTAACAAACAAGTGCAAAAAATTCCCAAATCGAAAACCACTCGCGTGGTAAACCAAGACACCGCTGTCAAAATCGCTTCCATCATCCAACGGGAATCCGGTGGCAAGAGCGATATGAGACTGATCTCCGGCATTATTTGGAACAGATTGTTTGCCGGAATGAAATTGCAAATGGATGACACTTTGCAGTATGTTAAAGGAAATTCAAATAATTGGTGGCCAGCTATTACTCCTGCGGATAAAAACATTGACTCGCCTTACAACACTTATCTTTATCCATCCTTGCCACCGTCTCCCATTAACAGCCCTGGTTTGGACGCTTTAACCGCCGCTTACAACCCGCAAACCACCTCCTGTCTTTTCTATCTACACGACAAAGCTGGCAATATTCATTGTTCGGTCACTTATCAAGGTCAGTTAAACAACATCGCCAAGTACTACTGATGGTTATTTATGTTTGGAAGCATCTTTAACAGCGTTTGCCACGACGCGAGCCACTCGTCTGTCGAATGGGCTTGGAATAATATATTGAGTTGATAAATCTTTCTTGGAAATCAATCCGGCGATAGCTTTCGGCCGCCGACATTTTCATTGTGTCGGTGATTTGTTTGGCTTGCGCGTCAAGAGCCCCGCGAAATATTCCCGGAAAAGCCAGAACATTGTTTATTTGATTTGGGTAATCGCTTCGGCCGGTACCAAAGATTTTTATTTTTGTTTTCTTGGCGTCGGAGAATGAAATTTCCGGATTCGGATTGGCCATGGCGAAAACGATTGGATCATTTGTCATCTTACTTATCCACTCGGGCTTTAAGGCCGAAGCCACTGATACGCCAATAAAAACATCCGCTCCAGCTAGCGCTTCCCTAAGCCCGCCCACGACTTTTTTGCCATTGCTTTTTTCGGCCACTTTTTTCTTGTACGGATTCAGACCCTTTCTTTTTGTGTTTATTATTCCGACGCTGTCGAGCATTATTATATTTTTGGCAGGGATTCCGTAGATGACGAGTAAGTTAAATATGGCCATTGCCGCCGAACCGGCTCCGTTTATAACAAGCTTCACTTTTGTCTGATTTTTTTTGACGACTTTCAGAGCGTTTATGAGAGCGGCCAAAACAACAATAGCTGTGCCATGCTGATCGTCATGCATCACCGGAATATCCAGTTCTTTTTTCAATCTTTCCTCAATTTCAAAACATCTTGGCGCGGAAATGTCTTCCAGATTTATTCCACCAAAGCCGACGGAAATATTTTTGACGGTTTTTATAATTTCTTCAGTATCCTGTGTGTTGAGGCAAATCGGATAAGCGTCAACTCCACCGAACTCTTTGAAGAGCACAGCTTTGCCTTCCATCACCGGCATAGCCGCTTCCGGTCCGACATTGCCAAGTCCCAGCACAGCTGAACCGTCGGAGACAACAGCCACAGCGTTTGATTTCAGCGTGTAGTCCCAAATAGCCGATTTGTTTTTATTGATTGCCCGACTGACCTCGGCCACACCTGGCGTGTAAGCCAGCGATAAATCATTTTTGTTTTTCAGTTTGACTTTTGAATAAACTCCGAGCTTGCCTTTTTTCTTTTTGTGAAGTTCTAACGATTTTTTAAAGTAATCCATATTGATTAGTATAATGTTTAATAACAAAAAATTTTGTGTCTGTAATAAGTTTACGAAAGCCGAGCGTAAAAAGTTGCCAAAACAAAAAACTCCGAAGAGTTTTTTGCCGAGAATTCTCAAAAATTTTCTCAAACAAATTACATTTTTGGCTGAACTGGTGCAGACTCGCAAGCTTTGCAGTTTTTCTTGTGAGTGAAAATTTCATACAAAGCCGACAAACCGACCAAAATGTAAATAATGCGCGAAACAACGGCCGCTTGGCTCCCGAACAGCATTCCAATATCCCAAGAAAAGATACCAACCAAAAGCCAATTCAAACCGCCGATAATGACCAAAATATAAGCTAATTTATGTAATTTCATATTTTTAATGATATAAAAAGAATCGACCTTTTAGAGCGACTGCTCTCGTCACAATTATCCTATTATTATTTCAATAAGGCAAACTGCTTATCCCCACCTTTACTTCAAAGATTCTATTTTAGCTTGAATTTCCTCGTCGCTAGAAAGATAATAATGTTTGATTTCATTTCCATTCTCATCAAATTCATAAATCAACGGCTCGCCTGTCGGAATGTTCAATTCTGGGATCTGCTCATCAGAAATATTATTCAGATTTTTAACAACGGCTCGGCAAGAGTTCCCACTCAAAACGATTAAAATATTTTTACCTTGCTTTATTTTTGGCATGATTTCCGAATTCCACAAAGGCATCGTTCTTTTTTCAGTATCTTCCAGTGATTCACTCAAAGGCAATTCATTTTCCGGGATATCTTTGTATTTCTCTTGATTTTTCGGAGCGGTCGGATCGTTTGGCGAGAGAAGGGGCGGTCTTTCGCGAAATGACCGGTGCCATAAATCAAACTTTTCCTTTCCAAATTTTTCGATTATTTCCTGATGGTTGTGACCCTGCAAAGCGCCGTAATGTCTTTCGTTCAGTCGCCAAGAAAAAAATTGCGGAATATTTTCTTTGCCCAAAACTTTCAAAACAATTTTCATTGTTTCTTCAGATCTTTCCAATACAGACGAATACGCCTCGTCAATTTCTATGCCGGATTTTTTAATAAGTTCGCCGGCCCGCCTAGCTTCCTCCTCGCCGGCCGGCGCCAGTGGGACATTTGTCCAACCCGTAAATTTTTTTTCAATATTGTATTGCGTTATACCATGTCGTAGCAAAATTATTTTTATGGTCATGAGTTTATTTTACACTTTTTTATCAATCTAAGAAATCCTTGACAGAATATTTTTGATATGATAAGCTGTCAAAGCCTCATGGCTTGTGAAAACAGGTAAGGGACATCGTCAGGAATGGCGACACGAGAAGTGGTTATTGTCCACAAAAGACCACTGCGGGAGAATAGGCCCCTCCGACTGTAAGCCCTAACACCTCTGGTTGATACTATTTTTTACAAATATGTGTCACAGGGGTGTTTTTGTTTTTTCAAATTTTTATTGCAACAAAATATTCGTTTTCGGTAACGAGTCCAAAAGTTGGCGGATGACTCCAACCGCGCCGAACTGATTGGTTTTGCTGGCGCGTTCCATGACTACTGCGAAGGCATACTTCGGGTTATCAGCCGGCCAAAAACCGATTGTCCACGAGTTGACCAAATCTTTTGAAACGCCGAGTTGAGCTGTGCCTGTTTTGGCTGCGATATCGAGGTATGGCACATTAAGCGCGGTGCAAGTTCCTTCCGTCACGCACAATCTCATTCCTTCGCGAACGATTTGAAAATATGTCGGATCAAGCTGAATTTTTACAATTGGTCGAGTAAAATAATTTTTCAAAAATGTTGGCACCTGAAGCACACCATTGTTTGCGATAGCTGCCACCGCTCGCACAGCTTGTATTGGCGTGACTTGAAAACCGTACTGGCCGATGGTGGTATTGTAAGTATCGCCGATGCGCCAGACTTCACCCTTGAAATTAACCGCTTTCCAAGCCGGATCGGGGATGATGCCGGTTTGTTCACCTGGGAAATTAATATCAGTTGTGGTGCCGAAACCAAACATCCTCATATATTTTTCTATATTATCTATACCTAAACCTTTCTGTGTCCCAAATCCCCCGCCGACTTCGTAAAAATAAACATCAGAAGAAACAGCCAAAGCGTGACGCAAATCCACCAAACCGTTCACACGCCAGTCCATAAAAATGGATGGTTTATTTTTGTCATAAGGATTTGGCACAGAAATGGAACCAGTGGAAAGAATCTGTTTGGTCGGGCTGATTATTTTTTGGTCCAAAACACCCATAGCTATGAATGGCTTGACGATAGAACCGGGTGTGTAAAGACCATCCACCACGCGATTGAGAAAAGGTTTGTTGTTGTCACTTAGCCAAGCGTTTATTTTTGTACTATCGCTTCCGTCGGTCAAAACTTGTGAGGAAAATTCCGGAAAGGTGGCGCTGGCTATTATTTCACCAGTGTTGATATCCATTATCACTCCGCCTCCGCCCTTGAAACCGGCTTGTTCGGCGACCGAAAGCATAGCCTGATACAATTTTTCTTGAACCGTCTTATCAATTGATAAGACTAAATTTTGTCCGCTTTGTGGTGGGTGCACCACGCTCTCCGATATGACATTACCTTTAACATCAGTCTCCACGATTTTGCTGCCGTCGGATCCGGAAAGGCTGGCGTCATAAATTTTTTCCAAACCGGCAATCGGTACGATTTTACTTTGATAATAAATTCCGGAAGAATCCTTGGATGGATATTTAATATAACCCAAAAGCGTCGACAGTCCGGTGGAAGTGGCATAAACACGCAAAGAAAAATCGGTGGAGTTTGGATTGATGTCGTTCCAAACCAAAGGATTAGCGTTTCTGTCGGTTATGAGTCCTCTGTCGGCCAAAACCGGAGTGACTCGCAAACTGTTGTTTTGGCTTTTAGAAAGAAGATTGTTGCCATTTATAATTTGCAAATTCCATGTTTTGCCAACAAAAATCAAAATGACGCAAATAATAATCAAAAAGAAAAAAGTGAAAACTTTTCTGCCGATTGGCCGCTCGATCCGTCCCTCAAACTGATCTTTGTTGAACTCCGGCAAGTTTTGCGAGTCCAAAAAAATCTCGTCCGGATCAATCGGGGCGTAATATCGCGAGGTTTTGCTTTTGATGTAATTTTTCAGTTTGTGGAGCATTGTGTGTAGTGTAAACCCTGTCGCTTGTATTCCTCGAAAGGCAATCTGTCTGGCAAAGCTTTGTCAGCGAACTTCTCGTCGCTCAAGAAAATTATGTTCGGAATACCTCACTAGTTTTCTAAGCTCCTGCGAAAGGCCTTTCTCGAAATACTAGCGACAGGGTTTGTCTGTCAAAATTCCTTTCTCGACAATCAAGAAAATAATTCTACCAGAAGTTTCAAGTCCTGATTCTGGTTTTTATCATCATAACCAAAATCAAAAAAATTGTCGCGGAAATGAGGCCGATGTGCTGGTTGGAGTAAAGTGTATCCAAGAGAAAACCGAAAAAAACCGCTTCGGCGTATGTTGGCAAATAAACGGTCAGTGCCACAACAATCACAGCCGTAATCCACCACGGCAAAGTCAGCGCACAAATATAAACCACCACAAACAATACAACTCTCTGCCAAGTTTTCATGAAAGTATTTTAGCACGAATAGCTTTATTTTCGGCCAATTTTCAACACTTGACTTTATATTTAATTAGGTGTATAATATAGGTAGGAGGTGAGGCCTCCCAATTACCCCCTCAAGTAGGACAGAACTAATGTTTGAATAATAACTCATTGGCGCGCGGAAGCCAATCACTTCTCTCGGTCGGTTGTTTAGGAAGGAATGTATTTCTTGCAATTCTTCCTCAGTGACTGACTCAATATCTCTTCGTTTAGGCACAAAACATCTGATCCATCTGTTGGTGTTTTCCACCAGACCTTTTTCCCAAGAATGGTATGGATGTGTAAAATAGATTGGCACTTGCAGGAGAGTTTCCAACTCTTTCCAACAGGTGAATGCAATATCGTTGTCTGTGGTGATGCTCTTCAATTCAACACCATGGAACAGACGGGAAAGCGCGGCACGAATAGTGTCGCGTTTTCTGTTGGGCAGTTTCCTGACCCATGTTCTTTTGGCTTGCCAATCCACAGCAACCAAAAGTACCCACGAACTGTCTTTGGAAACGATGAAATCCAGCTCAATGTGTCCTAGACCTTTTCTCTCCGGTCTGACATCAATATACTTCCTGCCATCCTGAATGTGCTTCCAATGATTTCGTTTTCTCCCACCCTTGTGATTGTTCCAACCCCAAAAAAGCAGGTGGTTTAGATCTCTCGACTCGGCAAATTTGTATATGGCTTTGGCCGAGCAGATGATACCCATTTCACATTCAAGATACCCGCTAATCTGCTTCGGCGACCAATGATACGGCTTGGTTAATCGTTCCACCACGAATCGACAGAGAAACGGGTCAAGCGCCACTTTCAGACACTGCTGTTTGGCTCGCCATCTTTTCATTGAAACTTTCTGCTTGGCTTTTTCCGCTTCATACACCCCATTAACACTGTGTTTTTGTATTTCTCTGCTCACAGTGTTGACACTCCGACCGAGAAATTCGGCAATTTTGCGAATGGCCGAACCGGCGCAATACATCTTTTCAATACAAAACCTCTCTTCAAAAGACAAATGATGATATTTGTTTTTCATATGACAATTAAAATTAATTTTCGACTAATGCATTAATTCTAACTGTCCTACTTCAAAGGTGGCTAGGGGAGGGCTATGAAAAAGATTCTCTCGTTAGACAGTCGGGCATGGTCAGCCAGCTTTCTGAATGCTGCTGCCATGGCTAACGGGTTCTGGACACTGTGGACGAGCCGGAATGTCTCCGGCACGTCACTCGTGATGATGGCAATTTTTTTGTACGTCCAGATCACTTACGCTCAGGTCGGCTACAAGACCAAATCGCTGGCCCTTCTGTGGGGCATGGTGATTAGTGCCGTATTCACCACAGCGATCATTGTGTTCGTTTTGTACATTCGATTTTTTCATCCCCATCTGCCCTAGTGGCCGTTGGGGATTTCGTTTTATAAATTTTTACAAAATTATTTCTGGACAAAAACCCATTTGGTTTGGAAAACATTTCCGGGGATGCGGATGAAAATTGTTTTGAAGGATGATTGGGCTGACTGGTCAATGTAAAAAACACTGCCGATAACGGAAGTCTTGATATTCGGATAACTAAAAACATCGCCCCACATAATGTCCGCGTCTTTCGGCACCTCAACCAACATATCGGCTCCACCTTGACCGACGATCTCATATGTCGTGCCGGTGCGCTCGTCAGTCAAAAAATTTTGCATTCCGCCCTTGGAAAACAAACTGACCACTGATGTTTTGCCGGTCACATCACTCACCTCGCCTACCAAAATGGTGTCCGAAATGTAGACTTTATCGCCGACAGCCACGCCATTTTCCGAACCCACATCCAAAACAAAAGTGTCGTAAGGCGATTGTGGCGGTTTTGATAAAACGTTTGCCAAAAGACGATTGCTTGCGATATTGCCAACATTTCGACCAAACGAATTTTTCAAATCCTGATTTTCTTGGCTGATGGTGTCGTAGTCAACCTGTTTTAGCTCTAGCGAAACGATTTGGTTTTGCAGACTGTTGACTTCGGCGGTAAGTGACGACTTTGAAGAAAAAAACTGACCCAAACTACCGGCCCCGCTTCCGATGGTTCTGCCGACTGTCCAAACGGGTCTGGCGGTGGCGCTGAAAATATTTCTTAAAGTTTTAGGAAAAAGAAAATTCAAAATCAAAAGCAGAAGAAAAAATAAAATAACAAAAATTATTTTTAAAAAAGTTGGATGTCTCGGTCTGTCAAAAGTCCTGTGAAAAATATTTGGTTTGCTGTTTGTTGTTTTCAGACCGGATTCATTTTTTCGGAGGTAGTTCATTTTCGCTGATGATTAAAATATCTTTGTAAGTGTTCATCTTTTCCAAAATAATTCCAGTACCACGACAAACAGCGGTCAAAGGATCTTGAGCAATATGCACAGATATTTTTGTGTACTCTTCAATAATTTCGGCTAAACCTTTGATCAGCGCTCCACCTCCGCAAAGATAAATGCCTCGTTGCATTATGTCCGAGACGATTTCCGGCGGTGTGGTTTCCAAAACTTCCTTGGTTGATTCAATCAAAGTGTCTATTGACTGTGAAATGGCTTCGCGAATGTCCGAGTCGGTGACGATAACTTCGCGCGGAAGCCCCGAAATAAGATCACGTCCTTTGATCGGCGCTTCTGAAGGTATTTTGTCGGATAAAATGGCCCCGATGGAGACTTTAATATCTTCGGCTGTTTTTTCGCCGATTAAAATTTTGAATTCCGAGCGAATGTAAGAAATAATATCGTTGTTGAGCTTGTCTCCGGCAATGCGCAGATTTTTGGAACGAACCACCCCGCCGAGGGAAATAACAGCGATGTCGGATGTCCCGCCACCGATATCAATAATCATCGTGCCGACCGGCTCAAGCACAGGCAGTCTCAGGCCGATAGCCGCAGCCATTGGCTCTTCCACAATGTGAACCTCGCTTGCCCCGGCATTTCTGGTGGCGTCGCGCACCGCTCTGATCTCCACATTGGTAATGCCTGACGGTACTCCGACCACCACTCGCGGGCCTAGAAATTTTTTGTTGTTTTCCTGCGCTCGATTCAAAAGATAGGTAATCATTTCTTCCGTCACTTCAAAATCGGAAATAACACCATCCACCAAAGGTTTGACCGCCATAATGTGTCCCGGCGTGCGACCGAGCATATTTTTTGCGTCTTTGCCGATGGCCACCACTTGACCGGTTTTGCTGTTGACGGCCACAACTGACGGCTCGTTGATGACGATACCCTTTCCACGAACATAAACCAAAGTGTTGGCCGTGCCAAGGTCAATGCCGATGTCGTTTGAAAGCAACCTTTTCAATTGTTCGAAGTTTTTAATCACACTGACATACTATCTCAAAAAATGATTTGGCGCAAAAAGACAAAACAATAAGGTTTTCTCAGAGCAATCTGTCTGGCTCTACTGAGCCAGCGAACTTCTCGTCGCTCAAGAAAATTATGTTCGGAGTACCTCACTAATTTTCTAAGCTCCTGCGAAAGGCTCTGAAAAAACTTTATTGTTTTGTCACCGGATATTTATTTTCAAATAAAAAAATCACCGTCTGACAAGAAGTCAGACGGCTTATGGAACCGGGATGGTTGACAGGGTTTTGCTTTCGCTCAACCACCACCCCGGTTCCTCTCTCCCATGCAGATATGGACGACGTTACGCCCACGGAAAGATGCTACCAAATCCACAAAATAAAATCAAGACAAAAATTAACCACCCAATGGTTTGGGTGGTTTTACGGGACCGGGGGTCCAAGGCAGTTTGGCTTTTGGCCACACCACCAAGGATCGACCCCCCGGTCCCCTTGCGTTAGAATGCGGGTGCCATCACCCGCGCCACGTGCCGTTCAGTGAGTCCCAGGACCCACTGCCGTAAATGCTACAAAACTCGTAAATTAAAGTCAAGATAAATAAAAAATAAAAATTCTTTTTGAAATTATGTCAATTTTTTGAAAACAAAAAAGCTCGGAACAAGTCCGAGACTTTTGATATCCCCACGACAGCACCATGCGCACAATACTGTCGTGGGGACCGCTAAAACGGCAAGTATCGTACTCCCTCAACCAAAGACACTTTCTGCCACATCAACGGGTTATTTGGGATTTCCCCTCAATGGCAGTTCCCAATCAGGTATAGTTTTCAAAATTTTCTCAGCAGTTATCATCTCTGATTTGTCGGATGTGCGAAATTTCATTTCTATTTTTCCTTCGGCCACTGTTTTTTCGCTGACGACCAGTCGCACGGGTATGCCCAAAAGATCGGAATCGGCGAATTTTTCTCCCGGACGCAAATCGCGGTCGTCGTAGAGAACTTCCACTCCGGCTTTGTCGAGTTTTTGGTACAAATCACCGGTCGCTTTTTTGACTTCAGTTGAATCGCCAATTTGTAGAAGATGCATGACAAAAGGGGCGACGGACTTCGGCCAAATGATTCCTTTCTCATCGGCCAAAAGTTCAACGATTGTGCCCATAAGTCTTTCCAGGCCAATGCCGTATGAGCCCATGAAAACCAGCTTGTCTTCCCCATTTTCATTTTTGTATTTCAAATCAAACGGTTCTGAAAATCTTGTGCCGAGCGTGAATATGTTGCCCACCTCAATAGCTTTCTTTTCCACAAAATCTTTTTTGTTCGTGCCGATTTCTTTTAAAACTTCATCATTCCAAACTTCTTTGTTGACCGCGATTTTTTTATCTTCGTTCACAAAAATGGTGTCCTCTCCAGCTTCACAAACTGTTTGAAATTCGTGCGAAAATTTAGAAAAAGTACCACCGGAGGCAAAAGTCAGATAAGTTTTGTCTCCTATGCCGGTGCGATTGAAAATATTTTGGTAGGCCGTTTTGGCTTTCTCGTAAAAAACATTGTGCTCGGATTCGTCTTTGGAAAATGAATACAAAGCCTTCCAATAAAATTCTCGGACTCTCATAATTCCTGATTTACTTCTGGCTTCGTTTCTGAAAATTTCTTTGAAGTCGTAAGGGTAAACCGGCAAGTCTTTGTATGAGCTGACATATTGTTTCAAAATGTTTGAATAGGCTTCCTCGTTGGTGAACGACAGGCCGACTTCCCCGCCATTTTTCAGTTTCGTTTTAAACCAACTGTCCACAACTTCGTCGTCCCATCTGTTTGATTTCTCCCAGACTTCTTTGTTTTGCAAAACGGATGTTTTCATCTCTACACCGCCGATAGCGTCTATTTCTTCTCTGATGATGTTTTCAATTTTTTTTATAACCCGCAGACCGAGTGGCAAATATGAATAAACCCCGGCCATTTCTTTGTGAATATATCCGGCGCGGATCAAAAGCTCCGCATTTTTTGACACCTCATCCGCCGGCGCCTCCCGACGCGTTTTTGTAAAAAGTTGTGATTGTCTCATAACTTCATTCTATATCAAAAAAGTTTTTTGAGCAAAAAAGCACACTTTGAATCATTTCTTAAAACACGCATATTCGCCTGCTGGCGAATTGCTACGCTCGTCAATCAAGAAAACAATATCCTTAATTCGTAGCCCTACGCAAACGACCTCTGTTGAGGCCGTCCTCTCTTTCAGGAGGGTCGCTGCTTCGGGTTTACTTCATTTTCGTCTTTGTTTTCTAATTGACTGCGCGATGTTTTAAAAAATGATTCAAAATATGCAAACAGATTTAATTCCAACCGCGAGCTTTCAAAGCTTCCCTAGCGGCGGATTGTTCGGCGTCTTGTTTGCTGTCGCCTTCACCTTCGGCCACTTTTTCTTTGCCGACAAAAATACCGACTGTGAATTTCTTTTCGTGGTCCGGGCCGGATTCGCGCAGAGTTTTGTATGATGGAGTAACGCCGTCAAACTCTTGAGCTTTTTCTTGAAACAAACTTTTGGCGTCAATCCAACTGCCGGCGGAAATAATGCCATCAATGAGTGGAGTGAACTCTCGTTCAATAAAAGATTTGGCGCTGTCGTAGCCGAGGTCCAGATAAATCGCGCCGATGAAAGCTTCCAAAGTGTTGGCCAAAATGTACTGACGCGCGCGACCGGTGTCCTTGCTCTCGCCTTTGGAAAGCAAAAGATATTCGTTCATGCTGAGATTCGTGGCGATGTCCGAGCATGTCGTGGCGTTGACCAAAGCGGAACGGTAAGAAGTCAAATCGCCTTCGGTTTTTGTCGGATACTTTTGATACAAAAAATCAGTGATGACAAGCTCCAAAACGGCATCGCCCAAAAATTCCAGACGCTCATTGTGGGACAGCCCGGAGTTTTTATTTTCATTTATATATGAGCGGTGGACAAAAGCCTGCGTCAAAAGATTTTGGTCTTTGAAACTGACCCCCGCCCGCTTTTGAAATTCGGTATAGTCTTGCATAGGAACAATATAACACAGAAATCAATTTTTGCAAAAATTTTATTTAACCAATTTTTTTGCAGATTTAATTTGTATTCTATCTTCTTTAGTATAATCACCAAAACCAAGAGATTTTCCTTTCGGGATTCTTTCATATTCACACAAAAAATGGTCTCCATTTTGAATAGAGTTGTATTCTTCTTCTGTCACAGAAAACTCACCCTCTATATCTCCCATCTTCAAATGGACTAGGTAAAATGTTTTTGAACCACCAAGCCCAAATCTCATTTGTAATGCATAGTTGCCTAGTGTATTAACAATCTCTTTTCCAGTTACAACACCTTCACCTTTGCGAGTATTTTCTTTTTCTGTTTGTTTTTCTTTTTCACTAATTTTGATCATAGCAGCTGTAGCTCCAACCGCCCCAAGTGCACCTAACAAAAAATCTCTCCTATTAAATTTATTTGCCTCTTTTAGACTTTCTTCATATTCTCCATCATCTTACTACTTTTTCAGTAAAATATTAATGGCTTTTGTTACCAGAGGCAAAATGTCGTTGTAGAAGTTGAGTTCCAAAATATCGCCCATTTTAAACCAGCGGGCGTCATCAAGACCGCCGGTGTTAGAAAGTTTGAGGTCCACAAACGGCGACTCCACCAAAAAGTAAGCCACGTGTTTTTTGATTTTGCCTTTTTCTGGGTGGTAGCTTATGTATTCGTTCTCGCCGAGCTTTTCTTTGATTTTCACATCCACGCCAATTTCGTCTTTGATAACTTTGGCCACCTCAGCTTCCGGATCGCTGCCCTCAATGTGACCTTTGGAAAGAGTCCAACGACCGAAAACATCGTGCACCAGCGCCAGGTAGATGTCGTCGCCGGAGTGAGCGAAAACCACCGCGCCGGCCAGATATTCTGTCGGCACGTTTGCCGGAATAACACCTTTTTTCTTGTCTTTGGTTGTTTCGTCTTTGCCCGGTTCGCCGAGCTCTTTGTAAACCGCGCCCAAAACACCGTTGATGAATTTGCTGGAAGTTTCTCCGCCGAAACTTTTAGATAACTCAATGGCTTCGTTGATAGCCACTTTTGGCGGAACCTGCGAGTGATCGGCAAAAAGAAGCTCGTAAAGCCCGATGCGCAGAATATTTCTGTCCATTACGTTGATTTTGTCTATCGGCCAGTCCGGCGCGGCTTTTTCAATAACCAAATCCAAATCTTTTTTCTTGTCCAAAACACCTTTGAGGAGATCTTCCATAAACGAAAAATCGCCCATACCAGGAGCGAACTCTTCTGCATCACGCTTAAATATTTCCATTGCTTCCGCGCGGTTTTTGCTGTTGAAATCCCATTCGAACAGGGATTGCAAGACTATGCTTCTGGAAAGGTGCCGATTAGCCATTTGTACAATTATATAAAGGTCAAGAAAAAGATGCAAGTCAATCCGATAGAAAATTTCTTTTGCCCCAAAATTTTTCAGAGCACGGATATTTTTCTACTGAAAAATTCCTCTCGCTCGGCAATCAAGAAAACAATCGTCCTCGACTCGTAGCCCTATCGCAAACTCGCTTCGCTCAAACACTGCTTCGGGCTTACTCCGTCTTCGTCGTTGTTTTCTAATTGCCTCCGCAGTCTCTGAAAAAATTTGGGGCAAAAGAGATAATCAAATTATCTTCCCTCATTCTCTTTTGCCTTAGCTCTCTTAGCTTGCTTATCAAGCTTGGCTTGGACGTCGATGACCTGTCTGTCTTTGTATTTTCCGGTAACCAAAGAAGCTCTGTGGCGCAGGTGCGGGACATTTGTGTTTTTATCCAAAGTTAGCGCCGGCGAAGACAGCCTGTGATGAGACCGTGTGTTTCCGCGCTGGGCTCGTGTATGTCGCATTCGTACTACCATAATGAAAAAGATTAGCATAACTGTTGAAAAAACGCAACAAAAAATAACGCCCGATGTTTTTAGACATGGGCGCCACCGTCAACTCTTGTCACAGACCATAAATGTTCAAGAAACGCCGTTTTACATTGCTTACACTCCTCGTTTTCTTTCTCGATGTGGACGAGAAAATCCAGATACCTAGTGGGATTTCCACAAAATTTTTTGAAAAATTCTTTTCCCCGCGGACACATTTTATTTCTAACCTCAACAAGACCAGACGAGTTTCTTCCACTAGACAAGTCATTGTACCACTGCATCATCCTTCTTATATATTCGGAGTTGCGCTCGAAAGACATCGTGGGATGACTTTGTACCGTTGAATGTGACATCAAAGAACCCCTTGCTAATAATATCCTTCATTAAAAAACAAAACAATCAAAAATGTGTGCAGAAAGTTTTGCGGTGCAGGGGCGAAAGACCGTGAGCGGAAATGGCTAAGCGGTGTCTAGTCGTGCCATAACCTTTGTGAATTTCAAAGCCATACCGTGGGAATTTTTTGCCGGCGCGTGTCATTAGTGCGTCGCGCGAGACTTTGGCCAGAATGCTGGCCCAAGCGATAATTTTTTCTTTCTCATCGCCTTTTATTATCGTTTTTTGATTTTTGAACTCTGCTGGCGCTTTGAGTGAACCGTCCAAAAGCACTTGGCAATTTTTTGGGTTCAGTTTCAATTTCTCAATCCCCTTTCCAACCGCTGTTTTGATGCAAAAAGAAAGTCCTTTTTTGTCGATGGTTTTGTTGGAGATGTGGATAATTGAGTAGTTGAAAATTTCTTTCTCCCCAAGTCTCTCGCGAAAAACGCGTAAAATTTCTGCTGAAATTTTCGCTCTTTCTTGCCTGCCCGGCTCCGAGAGGTTTCCGCTCGAAACTTGGGTCAACAAAATTTTCAAATTACTCAAAAATTCGGCATATTTTTGACGAGAGATTGGAGAAAGTTTTTTGCTGTCGAGGCCTCGCGGTGGCAGATTTTTGTTTCTTTTCAGTTTTTTATAAAAATTTTCCTCGCAAACAACCACACAAACAGTCACAGGCCCAGCCAAAGGTCCTCTCCCGACTTCGTCAATACCAACTATATAATTCATGCAAACATTTTAACATCTAAACAAAACAAAAGCCCCGAGCATTTTCGCGCAGGACTGGATACAAGTTTAGTGCGGGGTTCGATCCCACACTGTTATTTGATTTTATAAACAACACAACGGGTAAAATGGGTTGGAACACCATCGTGAAAGACAGTGTCTTTCACAGACAGAATCTCCACATGGTGTGTTTTATTACTAAAAAACTGATTAAACATTCTATCAAGTTCCGCGTGGATTTCTTCAAGAGTATATACTCCAGGACGAACAACAAAAGTTTTTGTATTCATTGCTACCCCTAATTTTAGAGTCTAAACATTTTTCAAATTTTGTCAAGCGGGCGGGGAATGAGAAATTTGGTACAATGGGTTCACAATGACTTCTAAATTTACCCACCCCAGTAGCAGAGCATAGCTCGCTACGGAGCAAGTCTTCACACCATGCAAAAATTTACACACTTACATACACATAGCCACTACTCTTTACTTCAAGCTTTGCCGAAAATTGACGAGCTGGTTAAGACGGCCAAGAAGATGGGCATGGAGTCACTGGCTTTGACTGACAACGGCAATCTTTACGGGGCCATTGAATTTTACAAGGAATGCGACAAGCACGGTGTCAAACCGATTATCGGTGTGGATTTTTATGTGGCGTTTGGATCTAGGCTAGAAAAACGCGCTGGCGTGGACAAGGAGCGATATCGGCTGGTGCTTCTGGCCGAAAATGAAATCGGCTATAAAAATTTGATTCAGCTTGTGACCGTCTCCCACCTTGAAGGTTTTTATTACAAACCGCGAGTGGACAAGGAAGTTTTGGAAAAATATCACGAAGGACTTATTGTCATCTCGCCGTCTTTCTCCGGCGACATAGTCAAATCTCTTGGAATGTCGCGTGATGATGAAGCTCTATCTCGACTTGATTGGTACAGAGAAATTTTCGGACCAGATAATTTTTTTCTGGAAATCACTCATCATCCGGAAATAAAAGGTCATCAGGAAAAAATGAAAAAACTTGTGAGCTTTGCCCGAAAGAACAAACACTCCCCTCGTCGCCTGCCACGATGTCTATTATATGTCGCCAGAGGACAGACCGGCTCGCGAGACTTTGATGTCTGTTATGAACAACGGCGACTTTTCCGACAGGCAAGATGAAAAAACAGATGACTTCTCTTTCATTTCACAGGAGACAGCTGAAAAATATTTTGCCGATTTACCGGACGCTTTAGAGAACACTGAGAAAATTGCCGAGAGATGCAATTTGAAATTGGAACTTGGCAAATGGGTCTTCCCGAATTTCGTCGTGGAAAGCGGGCTCTCGCACGATGAAGAATTAAAAAAACTGACATACGAAGGATTGGTCAAGAGA
Source organism: uncultured bacterium (assembly GCA_963727715.1). Taxonomy (GTDB): domain Bacteria; phylum Patescibacteriota; class Minisyncoccia; order Phycocordibacterales; family DATDWN01; genus CAIOTC01. The sequence continues at coordinate 47,550 of CAVSGX010000003.1, forward strand.
AATGTTGAACAAACGAAAGAAGTGACGGAGAGAATAGAATATGAGTTGAGAATTATTTTCAATAAAGGTTATTCGCCGTACTTTCTGGTTGTCGGCGATCTGATGCGCTACGCTAGCGAGAACGGTATTCTCTCAAACATTCGCGGTTCGGTTTCCGGCTCGCTGGTCACTTACCTCGCCGGTATCACCAACATCAACCCGCTGGAATACGACATTCCTTTTGAACGATTTCTTGAACCCTGATCGCCCATCACCGCCGGATATTGATATGGACTTTGCCGACAACCGTCGAGATGAAATGGTGGAATACGCCAAACGAAAATATGGCGCGGACAAAGTGGCCCAGATCGGCACTTTCGGCACAATGGCCGCTCGCGGCTCGGTGCGTGATGTGACACGCGCTATGGGTTTTCCTTACGCACTTCGGTGACAGCATCGCCAAAATGATTCCGTTCGGCGCGCAAGGTTTCCCAATGACCATTGACCGCGCGCTCGCCGAAGTGCCGGAGTTGAAAGAACGTTTACGACAGCGAAGTAGATGTCAAAACAATAATTGACATGGCCAAAAAAATTGAAGGTTGCGCTCGGCACATGGGCATTCACGCCGCCGGCGTGGTTATGGCGCCGACGCCGATTACCGATTACACTCCGCTTCAATACGATCCAAAAGGTGAAGGTAAAATCATCACCCAGTATGATATGTATTCCATTGAAGAGGCCGGACTTTTGAAGTTTGATTTTCTGGGATTGCGAAATCTTTCCATTATCGCCGACACTTTGGCTTTGATAAAAAAATTGGACAATGTGGATTTTGACGCCGGAAGAAATTCCAATCAATGACAAGAAAACTTTTGAAATGTTGGCGCGAGGCGAAACAGCCGACCTTTTCCAACTCAACGGCGACGGAATGACTAAATTTTTGATTGATCTTAAGCCGACCGCCATTCACGACATCAACGCCATGGTCGCTTTGTATCGTCCCGGACCTTTGCAATTTATTCCGCTTTACATTCAGGGCAAACACAATCCAGCTAAAGTGAAATATCTAGACCCGATGCTCAAACCAATCTTACAAAAGACTTACGGCGTGCTGGTTTATCAAGACGATCTTTTAATGATGGCCAGAAATATTGCCGGCTATTCTTGGATTGAAGTGGACAAATTCCGCAAAGCTGTCGGCAAAAAAATTCCGAAGGAGATGCAGGAACAAAAAGAGAAATTTATAAACGGATGCGTGGAACATTCCAAGTGGCCGCTAAAAAAAGCGCAGGAGCTTTGGACATGGATCGAACCTTTCGCCGCTTACGGTTTCAACAAAGCCCACTCTGTTTCCTACGGTCTCGTGGCCTACCAGACGGCTTACCTCAAAGCCAACTTTCCAGCCGAATATATGGCCAGCGTTTTGACTCACCACGACGGCGATGTGGAAAAAGTGTCCGAGTCGGTGCAAGAATGCAAACGCCTCGGTATTTCCATTTTACCACCGGACATCAACGAATCGTTCAAAGTTTTCACTGTCATAAAATCAAAAACAGCTGACCAGCCAGATAACATTCGTTTTGGACTTAACACCATTAAAAATTTCGGCGAAGGAATTTCCGAATCAATAATTTCCGAGCGCAAGAAAAATGGGCCGTACAAATCTCTGTCGGATTTTTTGCGCCGAGTCAAAGATAAAAACCTCAATAAAAAATCTCTGGAGTCGCTTATCAAAACCGGCGCCCTAGACTCCCTCGGCGATCGCTTCACACTCCTCCACAATCTTGACCGGCTACTGACTTTTCATAAAGAAGAAACAAAATCAGAAACAAACCAAGACTCGCTTTTCGGACTTTTTGCCAGCGCGTCGCACAATGAAGTTGAGTTGGAAAAAGCGCCGATCACAAATCAGACAAACAAATTGCAATGGGAGAAAGAACTTCTCGGCCTCTACATTTCGGGACACCCGCTAGATAATTTTCGCCACAAACTTGATGGTCGCGAAATGACAATTAAAAAAATTAAAGAAACAGTCAAAGATAAGCAAGAAGTAGTTTTTGGCGGGATGATTGAAGAGATAAAACCGATTATGACCAAATCCGGAGACAAAATGGCTTTCATCAGGGTGGCTGACCTCTCCGGTTCAATTGAAACAGTGGCTTTTCCGAAAGTTTTGGCTGAATTTGTCGACATCCTCGCCCCCGAATCCTGCGTGGTCATCAAAGGAACACTCTCTCTGCGCAACGGCGAAAAAAGCGTGTTGATGGAAAAGGTCAGGATGATGGAGTAAAACAAAAACCAATCATATTTTTCCGAGCACGCATAAAGTCCTGCTGGACTTTTGCTCTCGTTCGGCAATCAAGAAAACAATCTCCTCAATGACGGGGCTCTCGGCAAACTCACTTCGCTCAAACACTGCCTTCACCCTCTTTCATTTTGTCGTTGTTTTCTAATTACCTCCGCAGTCTCGGAAAAATATGATTGGTTTTTTGTTAGTTATATTTCTAGGTTTGTCAAGAAGTGCCGATTTAGCAGTTGAAATAAAAATCTGGCTGTGTTAGAATGGCGAAACTATGATAAATGCCGAAGTTGTCAAAAATAACAACGAAAACAATTTGAACTTAATCCGCCGGTTTACCAAAAAGGTGCAGGGCTCTGGCGTTTTACCGCGCGTGAGAAGTATCCGCTATGCTTCGCGCAAACAGTCCGAGTATGTCAAAAAGAAAAAAACTCTGAAGGTGCTGAAACGCCGAGCCGAAGTTGATGAACTTATCAAAATGGGCAAAATGGTGGAGTTTACGCGTGGTGGCAAGAAATAAAATGAAAGAAAGTTTTACAATAACAAACACAACAAAAAGCACGCTACCGAGCGTGCCTTTTGCAAAAATAAAAGAGACAGTGCTTGGCAAAAAATATGAGTTGTCTCTGGTTTTCGTGGGAGACAAAAAATCACAGTCGTTGAACAAATCATATCGTGGTAAAAACAAGCCAACCAACTGTCTGTCTTTTCCCCTCGACAAAAATTCAGGCGAGATTTTCTTAAATCTGGGGAGAGCTAAAAAGGAGGCGTCATCATTCGGACAAAAATTTGACGACTTTACCACTTTTCTATTTATTCACAGTTGCTTGCATTTGAAAGGAATGGAACATAGTAGTAGAATGGAGAAAGCAGAAATGAAATTTTTCAAAAAATTTCAATAAGCTTTTTTTATGCGTAACATTGCAGTCGGCATAGACATCGGCACATACCAAGTCAAAGTGGTAGTGGCCGAACTCATCCAAGAGGGTGAGAAAAAAATTCCGCGCATCATCGGAACAGGTTTTTCCGAGTCCAAAGGTCTGCGCCACGGCTACATTATAAACGGGGGCGATGTCACTGAGGGTGTTCGTACGGCTATTTCTTTGGCTGAAAAATCTTCCGGTGTCAAAATCCACAAAGCTTTTTTGGCCATCGGCGGTATCGGACTTTCGGCCATAACAAACACAGCCAGCGTTATGGTCAGCCGAGCCGATCTTGAAGTGACCGAGCTCGATATGATCAAAGCCTCCGAGCTTTGCGAAGAAAGCATTCCGGCTCCGCTCATTCAAAACCGTCGAGTTTTGCACAGTATCCCCCTTTCTTACAGAGTTGACGGCAAACCAATCATGTCAAGAACCCCAATCGGCATGAAAGGCGCAAAATTGGAAATCAAAATGCTTTTCATCACCTGCTTTGAGTCACATCTGGCCGACCTCTTGCAAGCCGTGGAAGATGCCGGTGTGGAAGTGATAGATGTTATGGCTTCGCCTATTGCCGCCAGTTTTGTCACCCTAACCAAATCGCAAAAAATGGCCGGCTGTGTTTTGGCCAACATTGGAGCGGAGACAATTTCCATTATTGTTTTTGAGAACAACATTCCTATCTCATTGGAAATTTTCCAAATCGGTTCTACTGACATAACTAACGACATCGCTTTGGGTTTGAGAATTCCTCTGGAAGAGGCGGAAAATATTAAAATCGGCTCTCTCGGCGGGAATTCCTATTCCAAGAAAAAATTGGAAGAAATTATTGAAGCTCGCCTGTCCGATATGTTTGAACTCATTGAAAACCATTTGAAAAAAATCAGCCGAAGCGGTCTTTTGCCGGCCGGCATTTTTATTACAGGTGGCGGGGCCAACATCGGCACCATTGAGGACTTTGCCAAAGTGGCTCTGCGCCTGCCCTCCCGCATTGCTTCCATCAATCTCGGGGATTCTAAAAGCAGAGTAAAAGATTCAACTTGGGCCGTGGCCTACGGTTTGTGTGTTCTTGGTTTTTCGAACGAAGAAAAAAAAGAACTCGGCGTCAAAGTTTCTTTAAGTCAAACAAAAGAAAAAATTTTCGGCTGGGTCAAGCAATTTTTGCCCTAGGTTAAAAAACTTTTTTATATTTTGAAATTTAAAAAGCCGACCCATATACATAGGGCCGGCTGGGCTTTAGACCTGCAAAATTGTTTTCGCCCGTGCGCATCTTAATGAAGGCCGATATGGCCGTGCGCCGAACTGTCACAATATCAATTTTCTTCTCTTCGGCAACTTCCTGCCAAGAGAAACCCCCAAAGAAGTGCATCTCGACAACCATCTTCTCTTCTGGAGACAGAGTAGCCAGTAAACGCTGGCACATTTCTTGCGAGCAGACTCTCTGCTCTGTACCGTCTTCACCGACAGCCATGGTCTCCAGTTCCTGTGGCGAAACAAGACCCTGGGCACCATGATGGCCGATCTTCCATGGCCACAAATCGCCACGGGTTTAACAGATGTTTGGTTTGGAACGAGGAATCCTCAGCTCGGATTTCGTCGCTCCGGTTATCATCAAAGAACTGCCTTGTTGCTAGCATTAGCCAGTCCCTTTCTTCCGAAAGAAGTAACTTTTCTAACGTTTATTAAAGCAAATTGGCAAGTCTTTGTCAATTGTTTTCTTATCCACAGCTTTCTGATATGATAGGGCGACAAAAAGAAGTCAAATTAATCAACTAATAAATTTACAAACATGCCACAAATCAAACCGGAAGTAGAAGCTTTCGCTCGCATCAAGGTTCTTGGCGTCGGCGGCTCTGGCAAGAATGCGCTGAATCACATGATAAATTCCAAAATCAAAGGAGTTGATTTTATTGCCATCAATACCGACTCACAGGATCTGCACAACTCACTGTCCAAAAAGAAAATCCACATCGGCAAAAACCTGACTCACGGACTTGGCGCCGGTATGAATCCGGAACTTGGTAAAAGAGCTATTGAAGAGACTAAGGAAGAAATACAGGAAGCGGTCAAAGGAGCCGATATGATTTTCATTGCCGGCGGTTTGGGAGGTGGCACTTGCACCGGCGCCGCGCCGATCATTGCTCGCATTTCAAAAGAGATGGGCGCGCTAACTGTGGCCGTAGTGACCAAGCCATTTTTCTTTGAAGGATCACAGCGAATGAAAATAGCCGAAGTCGGGCTGGAAGAATTGCGTCAGGCTGTGGACGCCATTATTGTTATTCCAAACGATCGCCTGCTTTCAACTATCACCAAAGAGACGACGGCCAAAAGCGCTTTTGCCATTTGTGATGATGTTCTGAAATCGGCCGTTGAAGGTATTTCCGATCTCATCACTACACCGGGTATCATTAACATTGATTTTGCCGACATCAAAGCGGTCATGGCTAACGCCGGTGCGGCTTTGATGGGTATTGGCGTGGCCACGGGCGAAAAAAGAGCCGAGGAAGCGGCCAGAATGGCCATCAGCTCGCCTCTTTTGGAAGTTTCCATAAACGGAGCCAAGGGTGTGCTGTTTTCCATCGCCGGTGGAGACGATTTGGGTATGTTTGAAATTCAAGACGCGGCCAAGATTATCACCGAGTCGGTTGATCAGAACGCCAAAATCATTTTTGGAGCAGTACGCGATGATAAGCTGAAAAAGGGCGAGGTCAAAATTACCGTTATAGCTTCAAACTTTCCGGAAAATTTCACCAAGAAAACGCTTTTTCAAGCCGAACAAATCCAGCCCGGGGGTCAAATGAATGAACGCAAGGATAAAGAAACGGAAGAAAAAGGCAAAATTTTTAATTCAATCCCGACAACCGATGATAAACTGGACAATGATGAGGAGTGGGGCGCCGTGCCGGCATTTCTTCGAAGAAGCAAGATAAAATAAAAAAACAAAAGTCACCCGCAAGGGTGATTTTGCAAAGCAAATGTTTTGGGGAGCCGGCACGAGGGATCGAACCCCGGACATTTCGCTTACAAAGCGAATGCTCTGCCAACTGAGCTATGCCGGCAATTATTTAACTAATTTTAATATATCCTTCTTTTATAATTTTTTCAATATAATCTTTCCTTTTTAAATGTTTGAGTTTAATTTCTATCCTTCTCGCTTCTTCTAAAGTATCAAACATCTGTGAAAAAACTAAATTCAATTTTCCCATTCTTTTTGTAGTTTGTGTATGTCCAGAATTATGTTGACTAAATCTCCTCTTTACATCATTAGTGCTTCCTATATAAAATCTATGATTGGAATTCTCCAATATATAAACATATCCTTTCATTTTTTTCTACCAAAGCCGACGCTTCGGTCGGCTCTCCGACATCCGACTTCATGTCGGATCGTCGGAGCTGAGCTAAGATGGCGCGTGGCTAAGGGGGCGATTTAAATTTTGTTATGCGAAGTATCCGGCTTGTCGCTGATGTTTTGCAGAAAAGCCGAGACGGAACCGCCCTCGCGAAGCATCCTTTTACCGCGAAATTGATTATTGGTGCTGTAATAATACTTGGCCAAATAATCTTTCAGCTTGACTAAAAGTTTGTAAATATAGGATGGCAAAAAATCAAAGAAAAATATATGGACGATTTTACGTTGGCGATGATAATTGTAGATCATCCGACCGATCCAGATATGAATCTGTTTGTCGGCTTTTGTATAGACTTCAGCCAAAATGTTTATCCTGCGAACTTTGATTTCCCAAACCTTTGAGGCCAGCATAACAAACAAAACAATCAAAGATACGACAAATAGTATAAATATCATAAAATTTGAGTTAAGAGAATTTAGAGTGAATACCGCACAAAACGCGACAACTCTATTTTCTCACCGAATTTCTGGATGGCAGACTCGATCAGCTGGCGAATAGTTAATTCTGGGTTTTTAATAAATGCTTGTTCCAATAATACTCGTTCGCTCCAGTAAGCGTCTAGCTTGCCGGCCAAAATCTTGGTTTTGATCTCTTCCGGCTTGCTTGCCCCTTTGCCGTCGGGGCCTCCCACTTCTTTGGCGAACATTTCCTCGGCCATTTCGGCTGACTTTTTATCAATATCCTCTCTCTTCAAAAATTGAGGATTAGTGGCCGAAATGTGCATGGCGATATCGTAGGCCAGCTTTTTGAACTCCTCGTTGCCAGCCACGAAGTCCGTCTCACACAACAATTCTACCATAGTTCCGACTTTATGGGTATTGTGAATGTAAGCTTCCACCACGCCAGCCCCCAGAGTTCGTCCTTGTTTCTTTTCAGCAAAACCGGCGCTTTTCTTGAGCAAAACCAAAACAGCCTTTTCCACATCACCACCGGTTTCCTCCAATGCCTTTTTGCATTGCATGACCGAGACGCCTGTTTTATCGCGCAATTGTTTGATTGTGTCAGTAGTTATCTCCATTTTTTTGAATTTTTATTTTATAGCCTCTTTCTTTCCAGCTTCGTAAGCCTCAGCAATTTTTTTCAAAAAGAATTCAATGCTGGCTTTGGACGAGTCGTTGGCTGGGATCGGGTAATCCACTTCGTCAAAATTGTTGTCTGTGCCACAGATGGCGATAATCGGAATTTTCAAGCGTCTGGCTTCGCGAGCGGCCGTTATTTCCCTTTTGGCATCTACGATAAAAACAACTTGGGGAGGACGCTTCATTGAAGTGATGCCGGAAAAGAATTTTTTGAGCTTCTCAATCTCCCGATCAATCAAAAGTCTTTCTTTTTTAGTGTATTTTGCCAACTCACCCTTTTCCTTTTGGTTTTGCAGGTCTTCAAATTTCTCCACTCGTTTGCGAATTTCCGGAAAATTGGTCAAGGTCCCACCGATAAAACGGCCTGACACAAACGGCTGACCGATGCTTTCGGCCACTTTTGTCACTACCGGTGCGGCTTCGTTTTTGCCACCGACAAAAAGAATTGTACCATTCTTGCTTGCCAAAGTCTTAACGAAATCCACAGCTTTGGCCAGTTGTTCGCCTGTTTTTTCCAAATCAAAAATCTCAATTTTGTTTTTGATGCCAAAAATAAACGACTCGGCCGAAGGATGGCGACGACTTTTGACGAAACCGAACTGGGCTCCGACCGAGGCCATCTCTTCAATTTGGGCATCTGTCACATTATTTTGGACGGAATCATTTGTAGTCATATCTCGGAAGTTTAGCAAAAATAGAAATAAAATGCAACAGAAAAACCGCCGACCATGGCCGGACAGTTTCCTGCCCGCCGTAGTGGCGGTTAATGGCAGTCGGGTTTGACAAATATTGTAGTTGACGATAACCCTTCTGTCACAACATTAAAAGCGTTGGTTCTAGTTTCGAGAATGATGATTTTAACCTTATCACCAATCACCGGCATCTTGAGAGTCGCGCCGGGGCAACCACTGACGTCTAAGTAGACCAGGTGGTTGAGAGAATGGAATTCACCTGGCCGATGCGCCTGCGCCACATATAATGACACAGTACCATCAACCGGCTCAAAACTTGATGCCATTATCCACTCTTCTTCCCCTTCCGTCAATTTGCCATTCCAGTTTTGCATTGCCTCAATAATCGGCTCAATGTTGCCGGCTAGAATTTTCTCAATATTGTGCCAAGATTGTTTCAAGCGGTGGTCGGTGATGCGGTCTTGTAAAATGTTGTATGTGCGGATTTTCTCCGAGCGGTCAGCCGTGCCGACTTGCTGTTTTCTGTCGGCTGAGTATTTGGCTGATTCCTCGGCTTCTTTTTTTTCTTCAAGCTTGGCAATCAAAATGCTCATAGCCGCTTCTCGGTTTTTCAGCTGGCTTCGCTGGGCTGTGGAACGAACATCAATGCCGGTCGGTTTGTGAATAATGCGCACAGCCGTTTCCACTTTGTTGACATTCTGCCCGCCTGCCCCGCCGGAACGAGAAGTTTCTATTTCCAAATCGTTTGGAGAAATGACAATGGAAGTTTTTTTACGCACCGGAAGGACGGCCACCGTGGCGGTGGAAGTGTGCACCCTGCCGATTTTCTCAGTGGCCGGCACGCGCTGGACGCGATGCACGCCCGTTTCAAATCGCAATTCTTTGTAAACATCTTTGCCACGAATTTCAAACGAGGCCTCTTTATACCCGCCCACAGAAGAGAGCGACTCGTCTATTTTGCTGACAGACCAACCGCGATTTGTGGCGTAGTTTGTGTACATTTCAGCAAGCTCGTGGGCAAAAAGCGAAGCCTCCTCACCACCGGCGCCGGCACGCACTTCCAAAATAATTTCGTTCGGAAACTCTTCCTCTTTTTCTTCTTCGCGAGTGATATTTTCCATCTGTGACCACAGGGCGTCTTTTTGCAATTTCAAATCTTCCAATTCGCCCTTGGCCAGCTCGGCCATAGCAGGATCGCCGTCCAGCATTTTTTGCGTTTCAGATTGCTGAATTTCCATTTTTTTATATTCGCCGGCCAGATAGGCCGTCTTCGGGTTTTGTAAGAATTTTTCTAAATCCATAATCAGATAATAGCAGAAAAAATCGCTTTTGAGAATAAAAAATAGCAACCCTTGCGGGGTCGCTTTACTTGCATATTAATTGACGACCCAACTTGTCACCAAGAGCGGTGATTCTAGAATGCAATTGTTCAAGTTCAGTAGTCAATTTTTCTACTTCTTCCAATCTACCGGCTTTTTGCGCTTCCAATAATTGTCTAGAGAGTTTGAAAGACTCTCCGTGCATAGTGTTGAATCTATGACATTCGGAACAATGACAAGCCGGACCATGTTTTGTGATGGACATATTTGTGCCTCTAACATTAGACTAGCGCCATTTTTTGAAAAGTCAATAGGATTATTTTTTCACCACTTTCTTTGTAGCTTTAGCTTGTTTGGCTTTGAACCTCTCAACTCGCCCGGTGGCGTCAAGAATTTTATCGTTGCCGGTGTAAAAAGGATGCGAAGCGCTGGAAGTTTCAATGTGAAAAACCGGGTATTCTTTGCCATCGGCTTTGGCTTTAGCCGTTTCTTTGGTTGCCACAGTTGAAGAAATTAAAAATTGCGCGCCATTGGAGTTGTCGATAAATAAAACTTTTCTGTAATCTTTCGGGTGTATATCTTTTTTCATTGTCCGGTTATCCTATCAAATTGTCTTGATTTTGGCAAATTTCATAATTATAAATTCGCCAATGGGTCGATCATTGTTGTCTGGATTGAGGAGGCGCGAGCCATGACTTGGTTGCCGTAAAAAGCATTGGCCGCGCGTCTCCAATTGGCGCCGGCGTAATATTTCAAAGCGGCGTTTCTTTCGGCTGTATATCCTCCGCCGGAAGCACCGAGCTCGGAAAGGTAGATGGCCGAGGCCATAAACGCGTCTTCCGGATTCCACGGGCTGACTGTACTGCGACCGACCGCCGCTTCGATTTTTGGTTCGTAAAGTTCCCATGTAGTCGGAATAAACTGGGCAGGTCCCATCGCTCCGCCCCAACCGGTACCGCCAATCGGGCAAGACAATGGCATTGTGTCAGGGTTTAGTCCCAAAGCCGAAGTGATACGCAGGTAAGCGCTCTGGTCGTCGCGACTGGAGCCACTGTTCGGACCGGGCATAATATTTTTCCAACTTTTGCTCGGCGGATCACCCGACCGGTTGCAAGTGCCGACATTTTTGCCGAGATTGCTCTCCTGGGTCAAGATGGCCAAAAGAAAAGCGGGGTCAACACCTGTTTTGGTTTGAGCTTCCTGCGCAAATTTCAAAGCGTCGCCGAAAGGAATGGCTGCCGTGTCGCGCAAAGAGAAAAGAGCCGCACGAATCTTGGCCGCCGCCGCTTCTCTTTCATTCAAAACTTGCTGGTAAGTTTTTTCCTGTTTTTTGTTTATAGTTATCAGATACTCCTTTTGTTTTTCTTCGCTTTGAACCTGCTGTTGTTGAAGTTGCATGGCCATTTTAGTGTCCGTTTCCTTATCTTTCTGCGTGCTTAAATCAGCTTTGGCTTGTTCAACCAATGTTTCGTTAGCCAAAATTTTAGCGAACAAATCGGCCAGAGATTTTTTAATCATATAAAAATAATCAATATCGGAAAAAAAGTCAGATAAGTTTTGACCACTTAAAAAAACTTCCGGCAAAGAGGTATCGTCCAACTGCTGTTCCTGGCGCAAAATCTGGGCCAGCGATTCGTGCCCGCTTTCTATTTGGTTTTCCAGGTCACCAATAACCTGGTTTTTTTGGTCAATGCTGGACTGCAGTTGCTGGATAGCGATGTTTTTTTGTTTGATAAAATCTTGAGCTTGTTTTATTTTGGCATTCAAAATGGAGGCGTCGCGCTGGAGAGAAGCTGTGCCGGCTTTGGTTGTGTCCAAAATGCTCTGCCACTTGGCTATGTCGGCTTCTGTTTGAACTAGCTCGGCCTGCCACTCGGCTTCCTGCTCGGCCGGAGTCAATTTGGGCGTAGTTGTGGCTATATCTGTTTGGAGCGCGAAATATGCCCAGGTAAAGAAAAAACAAATGAAATAATCAAAAAAAGAAAAATTGAAATGGATTTTTTCTTAAAAAAATAAATATTGGTCATACAAAACGGACAAATTTTTAATTAACCTAATTATACTAATTAAACTAAATAAATCCTAATAACTAAAAAATAAACAAAAAATACCCAATTGGACATTGAGTATTATTTAAAAATTAGAATAATTAGAAATTAGGTTAATTTTTTTCTGCTGTTTCTTCCTCTTTCTTGCCCTTCTTTTCAACTTCAATAGTTGACAAATCGACAGGTTCAGCTGGTGTTGGAACCTCTTCGGCTTTCGGTTCTTCCACGGCGACCACAACTTCTTCCGGTTTTTCAATAAGAATTACTCCGTCCGGCAAAAATATGTCAGAAGCCACAATTTGGTCTTCAAAAGTCGCCAATGTGGAGATGTCCACGGAAATAGAATGTGGAATATGTTGCGGGTCGGCCGAAATTTTCAATTCGCGCAAGACTTTCAGAAGGTTGCCTCCTAAATCTTTGACTGCTGGCGAAACACCGACGAACTCAAGCGGGACATCCACCTCTATTTTCTTGCCCTTTTCAAAAGCGTAGAAATCAACATGTTCCGGTTTGTCCGTGGCGGGGTTCCAAGAAATATCGTGAATGAGGACATCAAAACTTCCGACTATGCCTTTCAAGTTAACCACACCGGACTCGCCCGCTTCCTTCCAAACTTTCAAAAATTCTTTTTCTGAAATGGTGATTGGACGTTGAAGGAGTTTTCTTGCCATAAACCACCGCCGGCAAAAAACCACTCTTTAGCGAAGCGCGGAGTTCTCCACGGATTTGTCTCGGTTTTTTATTTCCAATGTTGTCATATTCGGGAATGGTATCAGACTTCACCGAAAAAATCAAATTTTATTTCAAAAGTCTGCGATATCCACAATATCTGCAAGCCGGATCGTCACAATATTGCTCAGTGATTTCCCCACTCCAGATGGCTTTGACCAGCGCGCCAATCTCATCTTTGACTCTCTTCACATCTTCTGCGCCGACAGGCAGGCTGACAATCGGACATCTGCCTTTGTTGTCCGGAGAAACAAAAACCAGCGAAGTTTGTATTTTCTTTCCGCGCCAATGCGAAGTTTCAAGTAGAATATTGTAAAAAACCAACTGTCTGAAATAATTTCCGTCATCGTTCCGGGTCTCGCCTTTAATGGCAGCTTCTGACATAGCTTGTTTTGTTTTGTAATCAAAAACCGAAACTTGCGGACCGGTATCAATAATAGTGTCCAGTTTGCCGTGAAGATTTATACTTATCCTTTCCTTTTCAAACTCGCTATCAAAAGGGACTTCAACCCACCTCTCCGACGAAATGTTTCCTTTACTTTTCCAATGCGGTAAAAGCGAAGTGGCCACCGCCGGCGCGTTTTTGGAGAGTTCATTCTCAAGCGCTTCTCTGTCGGAGAGTGACAAAAATGATTTGTTGACGTATTCTGTCGCGGATTCGGCAATGCACTTTTCAATTTTTTCTGCGCCCAAAGTTTTCTTGTTCAATTGCCAAATTTTTGAAATAGCATAGTGCATCGCGCTTCCCTTCTCGGCCATAACCGACGGAGCCTGTGGCAGTTTGAGAATGCTTTCGTAGAGAAACTTGCTTGGGCATTCTAAATAGTGGTTGAGAGCTGTCACGGACAGACCGGTTTCGGTCAAAATTTTTTTGGCTTCGTTTACGAGCAAAATCTGGTGGTCTTTTTTGTCACCACCACTGACAGATTTGAAAGAAATATTGGTTCTTGGCAAAACTTTTTTGTTTGTCTCCTTTTCCTTGAGCTCGTCTATAAAACGCAAAGGTGTCATTACTTTGCCATCTGGTTCTTCCAAAGCGTAAAGAATAACGGCGTGTTTTTTTGCCCTGGTGACAGCGACATAGAAAAGTCGACGCATATCTTTGACATTGTAGTCACTGTAATTTTTCTCCGGCAGGATAAAAGATGACCCGCGCGATCGATTTATCCAAAATTCTTCGTTAGCGTATGGAATAAAAACATAATCAAACTCCAAACCTTTCGAACCGTGAGCGGTCATAGCTTTTATTTTAAAATCCGGAGCGCCGACGGAGACTTTGACCGGCTTGAGCTCGGCTGATTGCCTGTAGTCAAGCATAAGCTTCATCAGTTCCATCAGATTTTGAATATCGCCTTCGCGGGCAAGCGACTGAGCTAAAGTGACGATTCCTCTCCAAACATGAACGTAGGAAGGATCGCTGGAAACCAAAGCTGTAAAGCCAGACTCTTCGGCTACGTGAATAAGGCCAGGCAAAGCTCCGTCATTTTGCATTTGTTTTCTGATGACGATCAGTGCTGGCAGATGCTTCCCCAATTCACTGACATCATTTTTTTTAAGCAGACGAATAACCTCCAAAGATTTGTTGAAAGGAAGTCCCCATATTCCGGCAGCCAGAGTTCCGGCCAGAGAGTCTAGTCTTGAGTGATCGACGAGGTATTGTATGAGATCGAAAAAAGCCACGCCGACAGGATGGTGAAATATATCAATGCTTCGTTCGGATGAGACTTCAATTTCGTTTGATTCCAAAAGACGCAGAACTCTTTGAGTTCACGATTGCGTCTTGTGACGACGGCCACGCTCGCCTCCGGTTCCGTTTTGGAAATTTCTTTGAGTTGCTCTACAAGGTATTCGTCCATAGCCGGAGAATTGTCGCTAGCCACTATATCAATCGGTCTTTTTTCCGCGCCACCGGCAGATTTGAGTTTGATTCTTAAATTTTCATATTCGCCATCACCATAATTATTTTCAATCATACTGAAAGTGGCATCCAGAATTGACTGGTGGGAACGATAGTTTGTATCAAGAGAAATAACTTTCATTTTTGGCCAGCGTTTTTGCAGACGCAGAAAATTTTCCACCGAAGCGCCCTGGAAACGATAGATGGCCTGCTTTTCATCACCGACAACAAAAATATTCGGTGTTTCAAAAAATTCGGCCAGAAGCCCCACGATAAAGTTTTGGGCGTCGTTGGTATCTTGATGTTCATCAACCAATATGTAAAGAAATCGTTCTTGCACCAGACGCAAAAAAATCTCATCATTTTTGAGCGCCACCAGAAGTTCTATAATAAGGTCATCATAGTCACGTAATTTTTCTTCCTTCTTTTTTTCTTCATACTTTTTATAAATATCAGCCAAAAGGAGAGTTCTTTTAACTTTCTCCAGTTTTTCAAGCACTTCGGCCTTGAGATTGCCCTTGCTCGCGCCCCGTGTGGAAATATTTGATTCGTCGTTTTCAATATTTTTTTTCTGCGACAAAGCGTATTGGCCGAGCTCTTTTGGCGTCATGGCGTCTCTTTTGGCTTCCGAGATAGCTCTGATTATGGACGATAGATAGGCGTCCGGCCGACCAAGCGGATGAAGAGAGACAAATGACAGGGCGGTAAGAATGGAGCGAATCATGGATCCCGATCCACCTCGGTCATTTGTTTCAAATCACTGACTCCGACAAAATGATCTGGATATTCGGAAATCATGGCCGAAGCAAAAGAATGAAAAGTGTGAATGTAAATTTCATGGGCGCGGTTGCCGATTATTTCTCTCAATTTTTCCCTCATGGCCCTGACGCCGGCATCGGTAAAAGTCAACGCCAAAATTCCGATGGCGGTGTGTCGGTTTTGAGCAAAATGTTGGCTATGCGCAAGGTCAAAATCGTCGTTTGCCCGTCCCCGGCCCAGCCACCACCATTACCGGACCTTCAATTTCATCCACCGCGCTTTTTTGCTCGGCGTTCAGTTTTGGTGCGTTCGTCGAATTTTCCTTGTGATTTTTGTCGAATGCCATTTTATTTTTTTACACTATTTGTTATTTTGGTCGTCGTGGAAAGAGACTGAGCGGTTGTGGTAGCTTGACTACTGCTCGCAATATTTAAAACAGGATTGAAACGGTTGTAGTTGTAGTGGAAATATCTGGAGTTTTATTTGAATTCAAAAAAAGTGAAGCCGACCGATTTCAATTTGGACAACTCGCCACTGATGCCATTTGTGCCTTGCGACAAAATTTGACCCAAAGTTACTAAACGGACTCGGCGAACACTTTGCACACGGTCAGTGATATCTTTTTCCTGAGTCAATTTGGAAACACGGAAAAAATCCAGAAAACAAAAATAATTCCGGCGCACAAAGTCGCCACGCCAGAAGCAATCAATTTTTTGTCCTCTCCGGTTTTCCCCTCAATTTTTCTATGTAGTCGAACATAATTCATTCAAACATATTTTTTCTAAGCGATTCTCGGATTTATGTGAAATGTAGAATAATTTTTTCTACGGAACTACCGGACGACCTCTACTGAGGTCGGTTTTGTCAATGACCCGAGGGACACTAAACGCTCCTTCGTAGAAAAAATTATCAACGATTTCAGCCACAAAATCCTGAGCGAATGCTCGAAAAAATATGTTTTCATTTTAGTTGAAAAATGAATCATTAAATTAAACACTGGAAGAAATGACCACCACATCCCCCTCCTTGCCCTCCAAATCTTTTTTCTTGATGGTCAGTTTGTCCACCGCTGTCGCGCCTTCCTCGCCAGCTTCTTTCAAAAATGTTTTGAGCGCACCGGCTGTGCCAACATCGCCAAAGTGGCTAGGAATAATGAGTTTGGATTCAAATTGCACTGCCAGCTTGTGCGCTTTGTCTGGTGGCAAAACACCGTCGCCACCTATCGGCACAACCAAAATATCCACACCGTCTATCGCCTCGACAGTTTTTGCCGGCAGTTTCTCGTCTGACAGAGCGCCGAGAAAACAAAGTGTGATGCCTTCCAAGTTTATTGTGTAAATGGTATTCAAACTTTCGCCACCATTTTTTTCAGCACCATAATTCGACTTGCTCAAAAAACCTTTGATGAAAACCCCGCCGATTTCATATTCACCCGGACCATTGACAATGAACGGCTCTTTTTCGGCGCGAGAAACGGCGTCGCTACCGTTGTGCTCCGGCGATTTCAAAAGCGAAATGAGCGCGATGTCACTACCAAACCGTGCGCCTTGAAAGACGAGCCCTTGGAAATCGGATTGATAGCCAAAATAGTGTCGCCAAACTGCACTTTGAAAAAATCCACGCCGTGATATGTGATGATCATAATGAAAATAGTATAGCAGAAAAATTCCGTTTGCAAAAGTTGCCCAGCTATAGTTG
>CAVSGX010000004.1:0-204555 GCA_963727715.1 uncultured bacterium
AAGTGAGACACCAGAGATGGTGGAGTTGGCTAGAGCGGAGTTAGGTAGATTCAAAGATGAAGTGGCAATAGTCTGAACCAAACCATTTGATCCGAGGTAGTTAAATCCTTGTGAGAGATTGGAAAGGTAGAGATTGTTGGAGAATGTTGATGATGCTGTGGAGAAGAGACCGTTGAATCCGATGACTGTAGATGTGGAGTTGTAACCTGAATTAGAAGTGAATGGAAAGACTTGACCTGACAGTGTTGAAGTGGAAATGGTTTGCACCAGTCCGTTTGATCCGAGGTAGTTAAATCCTTGTGAGAGATTGGAAAGGTAGAGATTGTTGGAGAATGTTGATGATGCTGTGGAGAAGAGACCGTTGAATCCGATGACTGTTGATGTGGAGTTGTAACCGGTGTTGACGGTGAATGGGAAAGCGAAAGATGATTTGGAGTTGAGTATGGTTTGCAAATCATTTCCGTTCAGTGAGATTGTTCCGGCTAGGAGGTTAGTTGTGCTTGCTGTAGTGAAGGAAGCATATGTGGTAGTGGAGTAGTTGAATGTTTGGAGTGATGTCCAGGTGTTTGGATTTGAAAGATTTAGTCCGATGGTTTGAGCTGAGCTTCCGTTGTATGAACCGCTAAAGGTTAAAGTGGAATCTGTGGATGAGAGGTTGTATAGACTTCCACCGAGTGAGACACCTGAGATGGTGGAGTTGGCTAGACCTGAATTGTTAATCGTGCCAGAAACTGTCGGGGTTAGTGTCAGTGCTCCAGCAGAAGCTGTGATGTTCTGACCGAGTGTCAGACCGTTCCAGGATAGAGTGGTGGTGGAGAAAGCGATGCTGGCTTGTGTTGTTGTGGCGTAACCTGTTCCGAGTGATGTCAGTGATCCTGAACCAAGGCATGTTCCGTTAATGGCAAAGCAACCATTTGAGAGGTTGATACCGTTAGCTGATGAACCAAATGTTGATGTGGCCAGTGTGAAGTTGATTCCTCCTGTTGTGCCCAGTGAGAGCAGTGTGCCGGGGGTGGTTGTGCCGATGCCAATATAACTGTTTGAGTTGACAGTTAGAGCAGGGATAGATGATGTGGAATACAAATCGCTTGATGTGGAAATGTAGAAGTTTCCACCTTCGCTAGCAAGTGTCCAATGTTTGAGATTTGATCCGGCAGAGAAGTCAGAAAGTGCCAATTGTGGTTTGAATGTTGCAGAGGCAGTGGTGGTGCTAATTTCCAGTTGGGCAAATGGTGTGGTTGTGCCGATTTCAACTTGGCCTTTGGCAGAGACTCTCATGCGTTCAACTGTGGTGTCTGTGGTTCCAGCACCAAGAGGGTTTGTGTAGAAGGATAGAGCTCCAGTATAGTTATAAGCACCAGTAGCATATATATATTCATAAACAGAAGATATTCGGGACATGTAAAGTGTTTTACTACTTACTCCACCATCTCTAAACACAATAGATGGGCCGGAGCCAATACTAGGAAGACTACCTGTCTGTCCAATCTCCAAAGCCAAGACATCTGTTGGTGAAGTACCCCCAGACGCCACATTTTCGTTCACATACAACGGATATGAAGAAGTTGTCGAACCGATGGCCACATTTCCATTGTTGAGAATGGACAGTGCTGCCGTTGATGTCGTGGCTGTACCCGCAGTAGTGGTTGTTGAGAAGTACAAGGTTGCCACCTTCGTTAGCGAATGTCCATTGTGACAGACCTGCTCCTGCGGAAAGAGAGAGTTGTGGAGCGGTGGAGGAAGCGATGGTTAGCTCAAAATTGTTTGCAGTGGAAGTCCCGATTAACATTTGTGAGGTTGTGGCGGACAAACTGAGTAAAGGATGTGTCCATGCGTCATATGATGAGAGAGGAATAAATCCGAAGATGGAAGATGAAGCGGCAACGTTTAGTGTGCCATTACCTCCGGCTGTGTAGATCAAACCGTTAGAGGTTAGGTTGGACAGAGTAGAAATGTTCTGTGAAGTGGAGACAGAGAGCGCACCGCTTGAGTTAGTCAGCCCTGCACCGAGAAGGTTGTTGAAAGATTGACCGTTGAGGATGAGATTTGTTGTGCTTGCTGTCAGGAAAGAAGAGTAAACAGTGGATGATGAGTAGTTAAAGTTCTGCAAGACTGTCCAGGTGTTGGTGTGATTTAGAGCAAGTCCCAAATCCGAAACTGAAGCTGAACCGTTGTATGATGTTCCTGTCAAAGAAGTGTCGTGCGAGAGAGAGTAGAGACTTCCACCGAGTGAGACACCGGATATGGTGGAGTTGGCTAGACCTGAGTTGTTGATTGTTCCGGAGACAGTCGGCGAGAGTGTCAGTGCTCCAGCAGAAGCTGTGATGGTTTGACCGAGTGTCAGACCGTTCCAGGATAGAGTGGTGGTGGAGAAAGCGATGCTGGCTTGTGTTGTTGTGGCGTAACCTGTTCCGAGTGATGTCAGTGATCCTGAACCAAGGCATGTTCCGTTGATTGAGAAGCAACCGTTTAAAATATTTATACCGTAGCCATAGGTGGAAGTGGCCGTCGGTGAAATATTTATCGTACCTGTGCCGGTGTTGCCGATGGAAAGAAGCGAACCCGGTGATGTTGTGCCAATGCCGACATATCCACTTTGATTGACGACGAATGAAGTGGCGCTTGATGAACCGAGAATAAACTCCGGCGCGTTTGAATCCATTGATGATGTGTCAACTGAAAGTTCGCCCCACGGCGAAGTGGTGCCAACACCGAGACCTACTGTTCCAGATGACATTGAGAAAGCAGAAGAGGTGGCGGAAAGCGCGTCTGTGGATGTTCCGATATCAAATGTTCCGTGATCATTGGATAACAACCAATGCTGACTATCCAATGGCGCGGATGTATCTTGAATGTCAATTTGCGATCCCATACTGTGAGTGACTTGCAACGGCCAATTTGGTGTAGTCGTCTTCCTAACCCAAGTCTCTTGTTTGTGTTATCCCAGAAAAAGTTTGAATCTGCTCCAAGTGTTGCCGGTGATGCGGAAGTGCTTAAGTCCAGAATGTAGATATAGGACAGGCTGTCCAGAATGAGACATTAACCGGTGTCTCTGCTGTACCTTGAAGTGGCTAATTGCCTGAGCCTCCTCCACTTCCCGTGATTGTTATCGGTGATGAACCGAGAATGTTAAACCCAGCGCAAGAAACTGTGCCACTGCAAGAGACTGATGTTGTGGCAATAATGTTCAGCGCCCCTGTTCCTCCGGCTGTGTAGATCAAACCATTTGATGTCAGGTTGGACAGAGTAGAAATGTTCTGTGAAGTGGAGACAGAGAGCGCACCGCTTGAGTTAGTCAGCCCTGCACCGAGAAGGTTGTTGAAAGATTGACCATTTAGAATGAGATTTGTTGTGCTTGCTGTCAGGAAAGAAGAGTAAACAGTTGATGATGAGTAGTTAAAGTTCTGCAAGACTGTCCAGGTGTTGGTGTGATTTAGAGCAAGTCCCAAATCCGAAACTGAAGCTGAACCGTTGTATGATGTTCCTGTCAAAGAAGTGTCGTGCGAGAGAGAGTAGAGACTTCCACCAAGTGAGACACCAGAGATGGTGGAGTTGGCTAGAGCGGAGTTAGGTAGATTCAAAGATGAAGTGGCAATAGTCTGAACCAAACCATTTGATCCGAGGTAGTTAAATCCTTGTGAGAGATTGGAAAGGTAGAGATTGTTGGAGAATGTTGATGATGCTGTGGAGAAGAGACCGTTGAATCCGATGACTGTAGATGTGGAGTTGTAACCTGAATTAGAAGTGAATGGAAAGACTTGACCTGACAGTGTTGAAGTGGAAATGGTTTGCACCAGTCCGTTTGATCCGAGGTAGTTAAATCCTTGTGAGAGATTGGAAAGGTAGAGATTGTTGGAGAATGTTGATGATGCTGTGGAGAAGAGACCGTTGAATCCGATGACTGTTGATGTGGAGTTGTAACCGGTGTTGACGGTGAATGGGAAAGCGAAAGATGATTTGGAGTTGAGTATGGTTTGCAAATCATTTCCGTTCAGTGAGATTGTTCCGGCTAGGAGGTTAGTTGTGCTTGCTGTCAGGAAGGAAGAATAAACTGTGGTAGAGGAGTAGTTGAATGTTCTGGAAGACTGTCCAGGTGTTGGTGTGATTTAGAGCAAGTCCGAAATCCGAAACTGAAGCTGAACCGTTGTATGATGTTCCTGTTAAAGAAGTGTCGTGCGAGAGAGAGTAGAGACTTCCACCAAGTGAGACACCAGAGATGGTGGAGTTGGCTAGAGCGGAGTTAGGTAGATTCAAAGATGAAGTGGCAATAGTCTGAACCAAACCATTTGAACCGAGGTAGTTAAATCCTTGTGAGAGATTGGAAAGGTAGAGATTGTTGGAGAATGTTGATGATGCTGTGGAGAAGAGACCGTTGAATCCGATGACTGTAGATGTGGAGTTGTAACCTGAATTAGAAGTGAATGGAAAGACTTGACCTGACAGTGTTGAAGTGGAAATGGTTTGCACCAGTCCGTTTGATCCGAGGTAGTTAAATCCTTGTGAGAGATTGGAGAGGTAGAGATTGTTGGAGAATGTTGATGATGCTGTGGAGAAGAGACCGTTGAATCCGATGACTGTAGATGTGGAGTTGTAACCTGAATTAGAAGTGAATGGAAAGACTTGACCTGACAGTGTTGAAGTGGAAATGGTTTGCACCAGTCCGTTTGATCCGAGGTAGTTAAATCCTTGTGAGAGATTGGAAAGGTAGAGATTGTTGGAGAATGTTGATGATGCTGTGGAGAAGAGACCGTTGAATCCGATGACTGTTGATGTGGAGTTGTAACCGGTGTTGACGGTGAATGGGAAAGCGAAAGATGATTTGGAGTTGAGTATGGTTTGCAAATCATTTCCGTTCAGTGAGATTGTTCCGGCTAGGAGGTTAGTAGTACTTGCTGTAGTGAAGGAAGCAGTAAAAGTGGATGAGTGAGTAGTTAAAGTTTGGAAGATGTCCAGGTGTTGTGTGATTTAGAGCAAGTCCCAAATCCGAAACTGAGCTAACCGTTGTATGATCCGTCAAAGAAGTGTCGTGGAGAGAGAGTAGAGACTTCCACCAAGTGAGACACCAGAGATGGTGGAGTTGGCTAGAGCGGAGTTAGGTAGATTCAAAGATGAAGTGGCAATAGTCTGAACCAAACCATTTGATCCGAGGTAGTTAAATCCTTGTGAGAGATTGGAAAGGTAGAGATTGTTGGAGAATGTTGATGATGCTGTGGAGAAGAGACCGTTGAATCCGATGACTGTAGATGTGGAGTTGTAACCTGAATTAGAAGTGAATGGAAAGACTTGACCTGACAGTGTTGAAGTGGAAATGGTTTGCACCAGTCCGTTTGATCCGAGGTAGTTAAATCCTTGTGAGAGATTGGAAAGGTAGAGATTGTTGGAGAATGTTGATGATGCTGTGGAGAAGAGACCGTTGAATCCGATGACTGTTGATGTGGAGTTGTAACCTGAATTAGAAGTGAATGGAAAGACTTGACCTGACAGTGTTGAAGTGGAAATGGTTTGCACCAGTCCGTTTGATCCGAGGTAGTTAAATCCTTGTGAGAGATTGGAAAGGTAGAGATTGTTGGAGAATGTTGATGATGCTGTGGAGAAGAGACCGTTGAATCCGATGACTGTTGATGTGGAGTTGTAACCGGTGTTGACGGTGAATGGGAAAGCGAAAGATGATTTGGAGTTGAGTATGGTTTGCAAATCATTTCCGTTCAGTGAGATTGTTCCGGCTAGGAGGTTAGTTGTACTTGCTGTAGTGAAGGAAGCATATGTGGTAGTGGAGTAGTTGAATGTTTGGAGTGATGTCCAGGTGTTTGGATTTGAAAGATTTAGTCCGATGGTTTGAGCTGAGCTTCCGTTGTATGAACCGCTAAAGGTTAAAGTGGAATCTGTGGATGAGAGGTTGTATAGACTTCCACCGAGTGAG
Organism: uncultured bacterium; assembly: GCA_963727715.1. Classification (GTDB taxonomy): domain Bacteria; phylum Patescibacteriota; class Minisyncoccia; order Phycocordibacterales; family DATDWN01; genus CAIOTC01. Next base: position 5,921 of record CAVSGX010000004.1, read on the forward strand.
ACACCTGAGATGGTGGAGTTGGCTAGACCTGAATTGTTAATCGTGCCAGAAACTGTCGGGGTTAGTGTCAGTGCTCCAGCAGAAGCTGTGATGTTCTGACCGAGTGTCAGACCGTTCCAGGATAGAGTGGTGGTGGAGAAAGCGATGCTGGCTTGTGTTGTTGTGGCGTAACCTGTTCCGAGTGATGTCAGTGATCCTGAACCAAGGCATGTTCCGTTAATGGCAAAGCAACCATTTGAGAGGTTGATACCGTTAGCTGATGAACCAAATGTTGATGTGGCCAGTGTGAAGTTGATTCCTCCTGTTGTGCCCAGTGAGAGCAGTGTGCCGGGGGTGGTTGTGCCGATGCCAATATAACTGTTTGAGTTGACAGTTAGAGCAGGGATAGATGATGTGGAATACAAATCGCTTGATGTGGAAATGTAGAAGTTTCCACCTTCGCTAGCAAGTGTCCAATGTTTGAGATTTGATCCGGCAGAGAAGTCAGAAAGTGCCAATTGTGGTTTGAATGTTGCAGAGGCAGTGGTGGTGCTAATTTCCAGTTGGGCAAATGGTGTGGTTGTGCCGATTTCAACTTGGCCTTTGGCAGAGACTCTCATGCGTTCAACTGTGGTGTCTGTGGTTCCAGCACCAAGAGGGTTTGTGTAGAAGGATAGAGCTCCAGTATAGTTATAAGCACCAGTAGCATATTCATAAACAGAAGATATTCGGGACATGTAAAGTGTTTTACCACTTACTCCATAATCTCTAAACACAATAGATGGGCCGGAGCCAATACTAGGAAGACTACCTGTCTGTCCAATCTCCAAAGCCAAGACATCTGTTGGTGAAGTACCCCCAGACGCCACATTTTCGTTCACATACAACGGATATGAAGAAGTTGTCGAACCGATGGCCACATTTCCATTGTTGAGAATGGACAGTGCTGCCGTTGATGTCGTGGCTGTACCCGCAGTAGTTGTTGTGGAGAAGTAAAGGTTGCCTCCTTCGTTAGCGAATGTCCATTGTGACAGACCTGCTCCTGCTGAAAGAGAGAGTTGTGGAGCGGTGGATGACGCAATGGTTAGCTCAAAATTGTTTGCAGTGGAAGTTCCAATCAACATCTGTGAAGTTGTGGCGGACAAACTGAGTAAAGGATGTGTCCATGCGTCATATGATGAGAGAGGAATAAATCCGAAGATGGAAGATGAAGCGGCAACGTTTAGTGTTCCATTACCTCCGGCTGTGTAGACAATACCGTTAGAGGTTAGGTTGGACAGAGTGGAAATGTTCTGTGAAGTGGAGACAGAGAGCGCTCCGCTTGAGTTGGTTAGTCCTGCACCGAGAAGGTTGTTGAATGATTGACCGTTTAGGATGAGGTTAGTTGTGCTTGCTGTCAGGAAAGAAGAGTAAACAGTTGATGATGAGTAGTTAAAGTTCTGCAAGACTGTCCAGGTGTTGGTGTGATTTAGAGCAAGTCCCAAATCCGAAACTGAAGCTGAACCGTTGTATGATGTTCCTGTCAAAGAAGTGTCGTGCGAGAGAGAGTAGAGACTTCCACCAAGTGAGACACCAGAGATGGTGGAGTTGGCTAGAGCGGAGTTAGGTAGATTCAAAGATGAAGTGGCAATAGTCTGAACCAAACCATTTGATCCGAGGTAGTTAAATCCTTGTGAGAGATTGGAAAGGTAGAGATTGTTGGAGAATGTTGATGATGCTGTGGAGAAGAGACCGTTGAATCCGATGACTGTAGATGTGGAGTTGTAACCTGAATTAGAAGTGAATGGAAAGACTTGACCTGACAGTGTTGAAGTGGAAATGGTTTGCACCAGTCCGTTTGATCCGAGGTAGTTAAATCCTTGTGAGAGATTGGAAAGGTAGAGATTGTTGGAGAATGTTGATGATGCTGTGGAGAAGAGACCGTTGAATCCGATGACTGTAGATGTGGAGTTGTAACCTGAATTAGAAGTGAATGGAAAGACTTGACCTGACAGTGTTGAAGTGGAAATGGTTTGCACCAGTCCGTTTGATCCGAGGTAGTTAAATCCTTGTGAGAGATTGGAAAGGTAGAGATTGTTGGAGAATGTTGATGATGCTGTGGAGAAGAGACCGTTGAATCCGATGACTGTTGATGTGGAGTTGTAACCGGTGTTGACGGTGAATGGGAAAGCGAAAGATGATTTGGAGTTGAGTATGGTTTGCAAATCATTTCCGTTCAGTGAGATTGTTCCGGCTAGGAGGTTAGTTGTGCTTGCTGTCAGGAAAGAAGAGTAAACAGTGGATGATGAGTAGTTAAAGTTCTGCAAGACTGTCCAGGTGTTGGTGTGATTTAGAGCAAGTCCCAAATCCGAAACTGAAGCTGAACCGTTGTATGATGTTCCTGTCAAAGAAGTGTCGTGCGAGAGAGAGTAGAGACTTCCACCAAGTGAGACACCAGAGATGGTGGAGTTGGCTAGAGCGGAGTTAGGTAGATTCAAAGATGAAGTGGCAATAGTCTGAACCAAACCATTTGATCCGAGGTAGTTAAATCCTTGTGAGAGATTGGAAAGGTAGAGATTGTTGGAGAATGTTGATGATGCTGTGGAGAAGAGACCGTTGAATCCGATGACTGTAGATGTGGAGTTGTAACCTGAATTAGAAGTGAATGGAAAGACTTGACCTGACAGTGTTGAAGTGGAAATGGTTTGCACCAGTCCGTTTGATCCGAGGTAGTTAAATCCTTGTGAGAGATTGGAAAGGTAGAGATTGTTGGAGAATGTTGATGATGCTGTGGAGAAGAGACCGTTGAATCCGATGACTGTTGATGTGGAGTTGTAACCGGTGTTGACGGTGAATGGGAAAGCGAAAGATGATTTGGAGTTGAGTATGGTTTGCAAATCATTTCCGTTCAGTGAGATTGTTCCGGCTAGGAGGTTAGTTGTGCTTGCTGTCAGGAAAGAAGAGTAAACAGTGGATGATGAGTAGTTAAAGTTCTGCAAGACTGTCCAGGTGTTGGTGTGATTTAGAGCAAGTCCCAAATCCGAAACTGAAGCTGAACCGTTGTATGATGTTCCTGTCAAAGAAGTGTCGTGCGAGAGAGAGTAGAGACTTCCACCAAGTGAGACACCAGAGATGGTGGAGTTGGCTAGAGCGGAGTTAGGTAGATTCAAAGATGAAGTGGCAATAGTCTGAACTAAACCATTTGAACCGAGGTAGCTAAAGCCTTGGGTAAGATTGGAGAGGTAGAGATTGTTGGAGAATGTTGATGATGCTGTGGAGAAGAGACCGTTGAATCCGATGACGGTTGAGGTTGAGTTGTAACCGGTGTTGACGGTGAATGGGAATGAAAAATTTTGATAGTCCGTGCCAAGTATGGCCGGAATAACTGAACCGTTGGCATTTGTTTTGAGCAGAGAAGAAGTGATGTTGGTGATGGCTAGGTTTGTGGTGGTGGAATTATTCGCTGACAAATTTGTGATGAAAGCATTTGTTGTTGTGGAATTGTTGACCGACAAATTCACGCTAAACAAATTTGTTGTGGTCGCGGTTGTGCCGGAAGCGGTTTGAAAATTAAGATTTTGCACAGTTGTGGAACCTGTCACCAAAAGATCAGCCAGTGTAGTTGACCCAGTCACAGCAAAATTACCGCCGATTGTCTGACCGCTGGTAACAAGAGAACCAACAGTTAAAGATCCACTAACATTTGCATTGCCAACAACATCAAGCGCGTCTTGCGGTGTGGTTGTGCCAATACCGACATTGCCACCAAATGTTGCTCCACCACTAAATGTTCCAGAACTGGCGGAAAGGGTTACGACCGACAAGGAATTCGTGTCAATGCTTATCATGTCCTTTATCGAACCCCCGTTTATCGTCGGCGTATTGATTTGTGTACCAGTCAGCTGATCAATCCGTTGGGTGCCAGCAATTTCATTGTAGATATTGTTTACACTGCCACCACTGCCAGTGGATAATTGGGCGAACTGAGATGTGATTTTGTTTTCTAGTTCTTGCAGGCGTAAATTTAATTCATCACTTGATATGCCAACCACTGTTGGCTGTGAAATTTTTTCAATAATGGTTGTGACTACTTGCTTTGATTGATTCGTTGATTTGGCAAAATTATTTTTCAAAACAATTGGTGTTTGAGATATTTGAGCAATAAACGGAGATTTGTTTGGTATGACAATGGTTGTAATCTTTGAATTAAATAATTCGGCCAGTGGATTATATATGCCAGAATAGAAAAGATTATTAAAATAATCATAAACATACACTCCGGTCCGATCTACCGAGGTAAGAGCTTTGTGTTGTGTGGTTGGAGAAAATACATTGGCGGTCAATTCCTCGGTGCCATTAACCACATTTTTTGTTTCTGTATTGACAAATGACAATGTGCCGACAGAATTGGAAACAAAAGAAAAAGTTTTAAAATAGGCTAGACTCAACTGACTGCCGGAAAAAGATAAGCTGTTGTCAACTAAACTTCTTTCAGTTTTAGAAAAACCGATTATGTTATTGACAACATAGAGAGGAGGATTTTTAACAAAAATTTTAGCCCCATCGGTTAACGCTGAGCTAGAGTTTATAATAAAATCTCCGGCAAAAATAAGATTTTTTGATAATTTGTCAGAGTAAAAATTTGTCAGACCATTTAGACTTCTGTACAAAATAAAAGGCGAATCTGAAATATCCTTTGAAATTTCCGGATAATTTGCCAATAGATTACTTGATGCTTTTGAAACAACTCTGGCTACAGAGTTAGATATCTTGGATGCATCGGAAGCAAGATTTGCAATTTGATTTTTTGTGGAAAAAGCCCCAATTATCAAAACCAAAAACAAAAAAGCGGTGATGATTTTGTTTGAAAGATTTAGATTGTAGGAGAATATTCTATTGTGAGATCTCTTGACATATTTTGGTAATCCAGATTTCCCGAATGAAGGTAAAACGGGTATGCTGGGTAATTTCTCAATTATTTTCTTTTGGTAAGATACCGCTTTCCTGGGTTTTTTGGGAAGAATTTGCAATTCGGACAAGGATTCTGCGCCAAAATTTTTATAATTGATGATAGATTCCTTGTTCACATACCATGTGTGACCAATCTTCTTAGCATCAATTTTATCTGACCTGCAAAGTTGCCCAATGTAGTCACTTGTGTACGAAGTGATTAGGGCTGCATCTTTTGCAGAAATGTATTTTTTATTTTCAAAAAATAATTCAGAACTCATCCACTAAATTATACAATTTTTTATCATCCGAGAATACAAAAAACTGTGGATAAATAAAGATATATCGGATAATCTCGGCAAAACGAGTTTATCAATTTTTTTATCAAATTTTATCTAAAATTTTTCCAAATTTTAACCTATTTTACGAACCGACAAAAAGAGCCCTTTGGATCAACCTAAAATGATATTCTCGGATCTTCTCGGCATTCTAAATGACCCAAACCTTGTCAAGTTTTAGTCAAAATTCTAATAGATTTATCAAATAAAGACATTTTTGTGGTCAAAAACCCTATAAACACTTGTTGATATTTGCCAATTGATATATAATTAATATGTAAAGGTTATTTTGAGATGAAAAATGTCTGAATTATTTTTCAATTAACAAATAAAAAACTTTAAAAATGTTTTTAATCTAATTTTTACAGAGTTGTTAGATAAGAACATTTGTATTCTTTCTTATTATTTAATATCATGTATAATATAGTTTAGTAAGGTTTATAAATGTTAACAAATAGAATATGGCTAATTTATATATTACAATTAAACAAGCTTCAAAAATTTTAGGTGTGTCAGCTATTACTCTTCGCAATTGGGATAAAAACGGTAAACTCAAGGCCCACCGCCACCCAATGAACAACTATAGGGTCTATAAGATTGAGGATCTAGAGAAGGTTATACAGGAAATTGAGACTAATGCCGGTTTGCGTAAAAGCACTAAACAACAAATCCATAAACTTATTGTCAAACACCTGGAAGAAGAATGATGAATAACTGAGCCAACACATACAAAAAATACCGCCTAGGCGGTATTTTTTGTTTTGTCATTTGTCTTACTTATTCAATATTTCCAAGATGATCTTTTTCAAAATCTCCGGGTTAGCGCTACCTTTGCTTGCTTTCATCCCCTGCCCCACAAAAAACTGCAGAACCGATTCTTTACCGGATTTATAATCGGCAACCACTTTTGGGTTTTCTAAAATTATTTCTTTTATTATTTTATTTAATTCTTCTGAATCATTTTTCTGAATTAAATTTTTCTCTTTGACAATTTGTTCTGGCTTCCCACCAGATTCAAACATCATTTTCAAAATATCTTTGACCCCGCGAGAAGAAATATTTCCTTTCTTTTGCATTAAAATAAGTTGTTTAAAAGTAGTCGGAGTCACTTTACCGAAATCAAAATTACTTTCTCCAAAAGATTTTGAAAGACCCAATAAGTCGGATGTAATGTAGTTTGAAAAAGTTTGTAAAATATTTTTATCGGATATTCCTGTGGTTGCCTCTTCAAAAAACGTCGCTACTTTCGGGTTGTTGATGTAGACTTCCACATCTTCTTTTTTCAACCCTAAATCAGTCTCAAATCTTTTTCTTTTTTGCCATGGCAGTTCCGGCAATTCAGCTTTTAATTTTGCAATAGAAAATTCCGGTATTTCTGAAATGATTAATTTTGGCAGATCCGGTTCCGGAAAATATCTGTAATCATGAGCAGATTCTTTTGATCGTTGGGAAAAAGTAATGCCTTTATTTTCATCAAAACCGCGAGTTTCTTGAACGACTTTTTCTCCCCTCTGAAGAAGAGATTTCTGTCTTTCAAATTCATATTCCACAGCCCGGCCTGCAGACCTAAAAGAGTTTATATTTTTAACCTCTACTTTTGTGCCGAAAATATCAGAGTTTGAAATGGAAATATTTACTTCCACTCGCATTTCACCTTTTTCCATATTGGCGTCGGAAACTTGTAGGTACTGTAGAAGCAATTGTAATTCTTGAGCAAACTTCATCACCTCTTCGGCTGAATGAATAACCGGTTCAGTTACCAGTTCTAGGAGTGGCACGCCGGCTCTGTTGTAGTCTACCAAACTGATATCCTTTGTATCGTGACTGGACCTGGCTGTATCTTCTTCAAGGTGGACGCGAGTCAACTTCACCCCGCATAGTCCCCCACCGGAAACCAAAGGATATTTATACTGGCTGATTTGATAGCCTTTCGGTATATCCGGATAAAAATAATTCTTGCGATCAAACTCGGTAAAATCAGCCAAGTCGCTGCCGAGAGCTACGCCAACAAGCAAAACTTTTTTGACCGCCGATTTATTTATAACCGGCAAGGTGCCGGGATAACCCATACATATCGGACAAATATTTATATTAGGTTCTTTCTCGTCCGGCACATTCAGACAACCACAAAACATCTTGGTTTTTGTCTTCAGTTCGGCGTGAATTTCCAGCCCAATAGTTATTTTGTAATCCTCCATATGGAGTTATATTACATTTTTTTCAAAATTTTTACCAGGTTTTCAGAAAGTTCTTTGACTGATTTATCGTCCAAAATAGAGACACCAAGAACCGTCTTTTTTTGTTTTTCAAAAAGTTTCTGTCTAGCTTTAAGAGTCTTTTCGTCTATCAGATCTGTTTTGGTCAATAAAATGACCTCTGGTTTGTTCAAAAGCTCTTTATCATAAGCGTTTAATTCATCCTTTATCGTTTTATAAGCCGTTAAGGAGTCGTCAAATCCGCATGAAATGCAGTGTAGGAGCATCTTAGTGCGCGAAATATGTCTTAAAAACTTGTGGCCAAGCCCCTTTCCTTCCCCAGCACCTTCAATTAGACCCGGGATATCAGCAATAATATACCCATAAAGATTACCGAGGTTTGGTGTGAGTGTGGTAAATTGATAACTGCCAACTTTGGCATTGGCATTTGTAATTGAATTGAGTAAACTGGACTTACCAGCATTTGGAAACCCTACTAAACCTATATCAACAATCATTTTTAACTCAATAAAGAATTGACCACTTTGACCATCTTTACCAAGGGTTCTTTCTTTAGGATTGATATTTTTTGAGCCCTTGAAATGAGCATTACCGTAACCACCATTGCCACCTTTCAAAAAGAATATTGGTTTTTCTGTCAACACCTCAATCTCGTCACCCATTTCGGTATTCTTTAAAACACTACCAAGCGGTAATTCCAGTATTAAATCATTCCCTGCCGCTCCATGCATACAATCACTTTTGCCGTTTTCACCATTTTCGGCCTTAAAATCCTTTATGAAGCGATAGGCTGAGAGACGAGCAATATCTTGAACGCCCTTCAAATAAACATCACCGCCACGACCACCATCACCTCCACCCGGCCCGGCGTGATCAATACCTTTGGTGTGCATCCAAGACACTACGCCGTCGCCACCGCGACCGGCAGATATATTAAGAGTTATCTCATCAATAAAAGCCATGGAAACACTCTAACAGAAAAACAGACAAAAAGAAAACTCTTTTTAAGAGTTCATGGATTTTAAAAACGAAATAGAATTAGTGACTGGTTTTTTTATCGTGTTTGTAATAAATAAATTTCAGTGCAATTATATAAGCGAAAACAGTAAACGACATAAACGGTATGGTAATGTATGAATATTCCAAAACAAATACCTTGGCACAGGCGCTACCTACCGCGGTGCAAGCGAAAAGCGAACCGCCAAAACCCCACTGGACAATTGATTGGTAGAGAGAAATAATCGCTCCGAGAATGGAGAGTGGTACAAGATAGTCAATTATCCCTTTATCTTTACGACGCATTGCCACAAAAAGTATGATGGCTTGAGGATACATAAAAATGCGTTGCCACCAGCAAAGATCACATGGCGGGAAGCCGATAATATTTGAATAAACTAAAGAGCCGACAACAGCAGATAACACAGCCCAAAAAAGAAGTTCCAAAATATATTTGTGAACGAAAGCCGAAAGACGCACTCGTGTGCCGGCGTGAACAAGCATAGCGATCAAAACTCCGACAAAAATAATGTTTGAAAGTAAAGTTAAAAATCCGATAATCGGCGTGGCGTTTGTTTGGATAAATGTAATCATATTTTTATTGTGGCAATGGACACCCTGTTTTTTGAGTAAGATCGGAAAGTTGTTCTACACCTGGTGTTGTGCTGGTTGAGTTTGGAAATTGCCAAGTTGGGTATTCAACAATTCCTTTGTCCTTGCAAGCTTGGGTCTGACTCTGACCATCTGGAGTAGAACATTCTACGTAAGGAAGCAGGTGTACAGATGAACCAAACATAGCTTTCTGTTCCTGACAGTGTGGACACCAGAAAGCACCGTAAAAAACCGCCCCACTGTTTTTAATACAAGTGGCAAAGCTGTCATATTTCCCAACCGTCACCCTCGGCGGAGCAACAATAATATAGACAACACCAACCAAAACAACCAAACCAATTAAAATATAAAGAATTTTTTTCATATAAATATATTATAATAACGTGCCATTTATAGTAGCACACCTAAAAATTATTTCCATTATTTAAATGAGATTCCATTCTAAAATTAGACTGGTTTTTCTGCTGGACTCGGCTACCAAGTCTATTGAATCTACGGTGAACTTCTCCACACTAAGCATAAAAGATATTTTATCTATTATTTGGCCCATAGAGTTTTTCTTGTCCGGCAGAAAACCCAGAGTGATGTGGGGTTTGAAATCGGTTACATACGGATTGCCGTATTTTTTCAAACTTTCCACCTGCTTTTGATTAAGCTGAGAAATTCTTTTTTCATAATCTGGATCAAGACGATCCCCTTTAAAAGGCTCTACGGCAGCCAAAATTTTCTTCTGCAACCTGTCCAAATCAGGATTGTTTTTTATTTCCACATATAAAAGCCCAAAAGAGAAAGATTTCATTTCGGAAATCTGACATTCAATTTTTGGCTGGCTAACTAAAATTTCGTCTAGAGCGATTTTGATTTTCTCCACATTGCCGGTCGGCACCGAAAGATCATAGAAATTAAGATGGGGTTTCAGATGGTCGGAGTAAGCCATGCCGGCCGACAGTTCACGAACTAGATAGTTGTTTATTTTCTTCAAATCAAAAAACAAAGCTGAATTTTCTTTAATCACAGCCGACACGCCAAGCCATTTGTAATTCGGGTCTATTTCATTTTTCATTTTGAATCATTTTATGATTTCTATAATTTTATGACCTTTATGATAACCACCATTTTTGTCACCATCCAGTGTGTTGAAAATTTCAAACGGAGTCAAACCAACAGACGGTTCTTCTTTTTTATTTTTATCGTCGTCGTGAAATAAAATTTCGTCAGACAATGGATATAATTTGTAGTCATATCTTGTTTTTTTAATTCTTAATGTCTTTCCGTTATGAATCACAAAATAAATTGATCCGTTCTCTGTTCTGAAGACGTACAAAAATCTGTCCTTAACACCTATCAGCTTTTCAATGAATTTTTCGTATAACTTATGAGCATCTTCAAACATCTTGGCAGTTCCACTGAATTTATCCTCAATACGCTGTAAATCACTTTTAAAAACTTCAACCATTGACAACAATTCCGATTCTTCCAAAAAATTTACTGCTTCAAATTTATTTCCTTCTTCAACTTCTTCCCAAAAATAATATGGCTCATCGGGCAGTTGGGAAGGCTCGTTAACATTATACTTTTCAAGAATTTTCCATCTGGAATCCCACCCCGGGCCAGGGCCTTTTTCCGGCGTGTGGTGCGAAAAAAACTGCCGTAAAGTATAGCCACTAAAAACTTTGCGGTACTTTACACCATCAACAATTCTCTCCTCATTTCCTTGAATAAATTGTGGTTCTTTTTCCATATTATTCCCCATGGCAATGTTTGAACTTTTTACCGCTTCCGCACCAACACTTGTCATTCCTGCCAATTTTTTTACCATCCGGCGTGTTGCGACGAGTATCAACAACTTTGACCTCGCCCTGCCCCGCTAGAGTGCCGACCGGACCGCCGGCGTCTCGCGCTTCGGAAAGCTTGATTGGCTCCTCCAATCTAATCTGCTGTTGCCCGATTTGTGGAATGAGTTTGATAATTTCCAGCCCAATCGAAAACTCCATATCTTTGAAAAGTTTTAATCCTTCGCGTTTGTATTCCACCAACGGATCACGCTGGCCGTAAGCTCGCAGATTAACCGAGGAGCGCATATAGTCCATCATCTCCAAGTGATCAATCCAGAACATATCAATGGTCGAGAGAATCAGTCGGCGGATATTTTGCAAGTATTCCGATGATGCGCTTTCCAAAAGTTTTTCAACCGGCGCTCTTTCTTCATCGCTGACTGTCAGCAAAATTTCGGCCAGATAATTTTTGACTTCTTCATCTCCCCCGCGCAGAATGGCGTTGCGCCGAGCATACATTATTTTGCGCTGGAAATTCAAAACATCATCAAATTCCAAAATGTGTTTGCGGGCATCAAAGTTGAAACCTTCAATGCGTTCCTGGGCATTTTCCAAAGAGCGGGTAATCATTTTATTTTCAACTGGCTGATCATCACGAAGCCCCAGTTTGCTCAAAAGACCTTTAAAGTTTTCCCCGCCGAAAATTCGCATCAGATTGTCTTCTAGCGAAACGAAAAATTGCGTCTCGCCCGGATCGCCTTGGCGACCGCTACGGCCTCGCAGTTGGTTGTCTATGCGACGAGCATCGTGTCGTTCCGTGCCGAGCACAAAAAGCCCGCCAAGAGATTTGACCTTTTGATAATCCTGTTGGTTGCCCGGGTTGCCACCGAGTTTAACATCCACGCCTCGACCAGCCATGTTAGTGGCAATGGTTACTGCACTTGGTCTGCCAGCTTGAGCGATAATTTCTCCTTCTCGAGTGTGATTTTTGGCGTTCAAAATCTCATGGGGCACTCCTTCGGTCTTAAGATATTCGGAAAGTGTTTCGTTTTTTTCAATGGAAACCGTGCCGATCAGAACAGGCTGGCCGAGTTTGTGTCTTTCTTTGACTTCTTTGGCGATAGCCTTGAATTTACCAGCCTCTGTCTGAAAAATCAGATCATTTTTGTCTAATCGAATTGATTTTTGATTTGTTGGAATAACTACCACTTCCAAACCGTAAACTTTGTAAAACTCCTCGCTGGATGTGACCGCTGTGCCGGTCATACCCGACAGTTTTTTGTAAAGTCTGAAATAATTTTGGAACGTTATTGAAGCGAAAGTTCGAGATTCCTTTTGGATTTTGACCCCTTCTTTGGCTTCAATGGCCTGATGCAGACCTTCCGACCACCTTCGGCCGGGCTGAAGACGCCCGGTGAATTCATCCACGATAATCACTTCATTATCCTTGACCACGTATTCCTTGTCTTTGTGAAAAAGGGCTTCTGCCCGGACCGCCGTCTCCAAATGATGAACAAATTTGACTCCTTTTTCGGTGTAAATATTTTCTATCCCCAGAAGTTCCTCGGATCGGCTGATACCACTGTCGGTTAGAGAAATTGCTTTAAACTTCTCGTCCACTGTGTAATGCTCGTCTTTTTGGAGCTTGCTGGCGATTTGGGCAAAACGAATATAAAGCTCGTCGGAATCTCCAGCCGGCGCGGAAATAATAAGCGGAGTGCGGGCTTCATCAATCAAAATGGAATCAATTTCATCAACAATGGCATAATTAAACTCTCTTTGGCGCAAACGAGCGACATCTTGTTCAATATTGTCTCGCAAATAATCAAAACCGAATTCATTATTGGTGCCGTAAGTGATATCGGCTTCATAGGCCTCGCGCCTAGTAGCTGGCCGCAAGAATTCGTTCACCACTTTGAAAGAACCAAGTTCATCGCGTTCTTTATCAAGCTCTCTGTGAGTCGGATCGTATAAAAATGATTCCTCATGGTTGATGACACCAACAGAAACACCAAGAAAATCATAAATTTGCCCCATCCACGTGGCATCTCTTTTAGACAAATAATCATTGACCGTGACAATGTGCACGCCGGCGCCGGATAAAGAATTAAGATAGGCCGGCAACGTGGCCACCAGCGTTTTTCCTTCACCAGTGCGCATCTCGGCTATGTTACCCTGATGCAAAACTATGCCTCCCAAAAGCTGGACATCGAAATGTCTCTGTCCCAAAGTGCGCACAGAGGCCTCACGGACAACAGAAAAAGCTTCCGGCAAAATATCATCAAGAGATTGGCCATCCTTAATTTTAGCCTTAAATTCTAGGGTTTTGGCCCGAAGAGCCTCGTCGGGTAGCGATTTAATCCCCGGCTCAAGCTGGTTGATTTTCTCCACGACAGGCTTCAAATCTTTCAGCATTTTGCCCGATCTGTCACCCCCTAATTTATTCAAAAATGACAACACAACCGGTTAATGGTAACACAAAATTGATACTTTCTCAAATTTTTAAATCACTAACAAAAATCCGCACCGGATTATCGGAGCGGGTTCTTGTAAGTAGGAAAGAAAAGAGCGATTATGCTCGTTTCTTCTTTGCAGCTTTTTTCTTCTTTGCCATAAAAGTGTATTTGAAACCAACCGGCTAGCCAATTGATTCCAGAAAAAAATTAATTTTTTTAAAGTTCGCAACGAAAATATTTTTTCGTTGTTCCGACCTGTCATAATTATAGTACAGAAAAAAATAAAAAAATATTTTTTTCAGACAAAAGTGTGGATAACTATTTTTCGAAAAAATATTTGCAAAACAAATTTTCAAAAAGTATTTTCTAGAGCACGAATATTTTTCTGCTGAAAAATTTCTCTCGCTCGCCACTCAAGAAAACAATCGTCCTCGATGACGGGACTTCCGGCGAACTCCTCGCTTCGCTCGTCAAACACCGCCTTCACCCTCTCCCATCTCGTCGTTGTTTTCTAAGTGGCTCCGCAGTCTCCAAAAAACACTTTTTGAAAATTTTTTTTGTGACATATTCTTGTCTCAGCGGGATTGGAAAAACAAAAAAACACCGCGTGGTGTTTTTTGTCCCGCCGATGAGCGGCGGGCGGAGACGAACCTCCAACAAATGTCATTTTGTGAGTGTTATCCGCCTGCCACTCATCAGTAAGACAAATAAAGCATAGCAAATTGGCCAAAATCAGGCAACCCACCAATTTACATAAACCACAAAGCCCGCCGTGAGGCGGGCTTTGTGTGACATTCGTTGAGAGGTTGTGCCTTATTGCCGAAGCAATCCTGCATTCCACTCACCCCCACAGTATACTACAATTCGACAAATAAAGCAAATCAGAAAAAGTTGTTTGTTTTAGCCGTTTTTCAGCATAGGATATCCACAGATTATTGATTCTCTATCTGCTGAATGTATTGTTCCCCTTGTGTTTTGAAATCAGGTTGTTGAGTTATTATTTGGTTTATGAGGTCAATAGCCTTCTGTTTCTGTCCTATCTGCAAATAAGCTGAGGCCAAAGACAATTTGTATTGCAAGTTGGTTGGATCACTTTGCAAACGAGTGGACAAAATGGAAATGACATCTTGATAATCATGGACTGCGGCATAAGTTTCCAAAAATCTGTTGTCGGAAATAATGACTTTCGGATCAATTTTTGATTCCATTTCTTTCAAAACATCCGGCTTTTTATCATAAATCGCGCCAACAGCATAAATTATCTTTCCATCGGGAGAATCGGGGGCCAAATCGTAACCAGTCTGGAAAGCTTGAAAACCAGAATCATAATCCCCGGCCCCGATATAAGCCTGACCAAGAGCAAAGTATATGGAAGGTTTGTTTGGTGATTCAGCAGCAGCTCGTTTCAGATAAATCAGGGCTGTACTATATTGTCCGAAATTTCCGTAAAACTCGCCGGCAAAAAGCAAATAACGAGCATCATGCGGAGTGTTGGCAATTTTAATTTTAATCTGCTCCGCCCCAAGATTGTAGAATTGCTGTTTCAAATCGCTCGGCACTTGCTGGGAAGATTCAACTTGAGCAGAAAAAGAGACCATCTGTTCCAGAGCTTCGCTTGTGCCAAAAGAATTGTAACTGAAAACTTTTTTAAAATTCTGCAAATTGTTTGAGAGATCAGTAAGAGATTTTGGCGGAGTGATAGCCGAGATAAGAGTGACATTAGCCAAAATAGCTGGAACATTTATAAAATAGATTCCAGCCACGACCAAAATGGTGATAAGCGGAGCAAAAATATAGTTTTCACTGTCTTTGGAAAAAGTTTTGCTGTAAAACTGGCCGGATGGTTTTTCATCGGCTGTGCTTCTGGTATGGACATAACCCAAAATAGAAAAGAACAAAATGTAACTTATGAGGTTGTCAAAGACGAAGAGATTATGAAATACATAAGCGGCAATCATCCCGGTCAGAAGACTTTTTTCCGTCACAGACATCTTGCTCCCCCTTCTCCATATATAATAGAGTAGAGCGACATACATTGAGGCATAAGCCAGAAAACCGACAATGCCTCCGGCTATGAGCCAATCCAAAACTATGTCGTGAGTGCGGTCAAACCACTGCTCCTGATTCCACATCCGCGTATCGTAATATTTGTTAAAGACAAAATTGAAACTTTCCTGCCCCCAGCCGAAAATCGGTCGTTCAATGACGCCTTTGACGGCCATAGGCCAAACATAATAACGGCCCTGACTTTGAAGTTCCCCCAGACCCATTGAGGCAAAACGCGACAGAACCGGACTTTTCTGGACGAAAGAAACATTGCGAAGACTGATAAAACTGACAATCAAAATGACAATGCCGATAAGCACGCCGTAAGCGGTTTTGCGCAAAGTTTTATTTTCTTTTTCTTTCCAAGCAACAATGATGGAAGCCAAAACGAGACCGCCGATAAGGCCAAGAATCGCTCCCCTGGTGGCTGTGAAATACAGAATCCACGCTTCAAACAAAACCACCAAACCATAAATCCATTTTTGCCATTTTTTGGTATCTTCTCGGAAGAAAAAATAAAGTGACAGGAAAATATTGAAAACCAGATAAATGGCCAGATAGGAAGCATTGCCAAGTGTGGCATCAAGTCTGACACCGCCTTGGTTGATTGTCAGCAAACCCAGAAGTTGCAAAGTCCCGTAAATAGACATCAGGACACTGGCCCCGATAGAGATGTTGAAAAATTGATACCACCTTTTGGCGCTTTGAAAAACTCCGGTAGCCACAATGTAATAAAGAACAAGATGAAAAATCAAAACAAAACCTTCCATTCTTTCGTAGTTGCTCCACAAACTTTTGTAAACATTGGCGGAAAGCAGATCGGCCACAAGCATTGCTCCGGCAAAAATAAGGATTGATTTGGTGATCCAGGACATTTTCGGTCGATATTCGGGCGATATGACGCACAACATGGCATAAAGCCCGAACAAAATTTCAACTAAGATGCGAAAAACAAAACCTTTGCCGGAAATAAATGGGAAAAACATATTGACTGGAACAAAAAAAGCGATGAACGGAACAAGAAACAGGCCGATTGTTGTGGCCCACAAAAGTGCGTTTTTGGTTTTCATATGGAAAGAGTATAGCAAATAGATTTTCTAAGCGCTAGCAATAAGGCTTATAATAAAGTAATATGGAACCTATGAATAAATTGAAAGAGAAAGGAATCAGTTGGCTAAAGTGGTTGGAGAAATACACCAAAACCGATATGCTTTACCTGGCCAGAGGCGGTTTTTGGGGTCTAATAAGCCAAATAAGCCTCGTAATTATGACTTTTGGCCTAGCTATAGCCTTTGCCCATCTAGTGCCAAAAGAGGTCTATGGTCAATATAAATACATTCTTTCCATCATCAGCTTACTTGGCACATTGACTTTGACCGGACTTGGCACAGCCACATTGCAATCAATCAGCCGTGGCTATGAAGGGGCTCTTTCCTACGCTTTTTGGAAAAATATAAAATGGAGCGTATTATTTTTTCTCGGCGCCGGATTGATATCGGTTTACTATTTTATCCACGGCAATTTCACTTTGGCCGTCTCTATGCTCATTGCCGGATGTCTCTGGCCATTTTTTAACAGCACTAATTTTTATTCTTCCCTCCTGATAGCTAAAAAAGATTTTCGTCGGATAACTATTTATTTTGATATCATCGGCAACTTTGTTCCATATATTTGTTTATTCGTCACAATGTTTTTGACCAAAAATCCTGTTTTCTTTGTGGCGGTTTATATTATCTCAAATACACTTATTGGTATCATATTATATAGACGTATCATTTCAATCTACAAACCGAACAACAAAGTTGACCCTGAGATGCTTACTTACAGCAAACATTTGAGTTTGATTGGAATATTGTCAGGTCTTTCCGATAATTTGGATCAGATACTGGTTTTCCATTATGTCGGCGCAGCCGAGCTGGCCGTCTACAATTTCGCCACGGCCATTCCGGACCAGATTAAAGGCCCGGTAAAAAATTTGGGTAATATGATTTTCCCAAAATTCGCCGAGCGTGAAGACAAAGAGATAAAATCTGGGATGGGATTAAAAATGTTGATATTGCTGGCCGTTTGCCTCATTATGACTGTCGGGTATATTGCGTTGGCTCCGTATATATTCAAAATATTTTTCCCAAAATATCTTGATTCGGTTTTTTATTCGCAGATTTTCAGTCTTTCCTTGATTTCTTACATAGCCATACCGGCGAACACATATCTAGTTGCCAAAAAAAAGATTCGAGAGCAATATATCACAAATGTCACAATGTCCATTTTTCAGATAATTATTCTTTTTGTGTCAGTGGTGGTTTGGGGGCTTATTGGTCTTGTAGTGGCCAGAGTGTTGGTCCGCACCCTTTCGGCCGTTATCAGCATTGTATTTTATAATGTTTCCATAAAAAGGGTTGGGACATAAAACATTATGATTAAAGCTGTTTTATTCGATCTTGACGGAGTATTGGTTAATATGCCAGATGGGCACTATGAAGCTCTTAATAAAGCCCTGTCTCTTTTTGGCGCACGCATAGAAAGGGAGGAACATGACAATCATTTCAACGGATTGCCGACAAGAAAAAAGTTGGAGTTGTTGGAAAGGGAAAAAAGATTACCACCAGGATTGTCTGAATTTATAAATTCAATCAAACAAAAATATACCAAAGAAATTATACCGAAATATTGCACTCCTGATTATTCAAAAATCATCATGCTTGAACATTTGAAAAGCAGAGATTTGAAACTTGCTTGTTGTTCAAATTCAATAAAAGAAACACTAAATTTAATGCTCCAGTCCGCCAATATTTTTGACTTCTTCGATTTGATTATGGGCAACGATGAGGTTGTAAATCCAAAACCCCATCCGGAAATATATTTGAGAGCCTTTGAAGAATTGAGAGTTAAACCGCTCGAATGCATAATTGTGGAAGACGCTCCTCATGGCATCGCCGCGGCAAAGGCCTCCGGAGCCCGGGTCATAGAAGTCCGCGGAGTTGAAGATGTGAACTTCTCTTTATTTGAGGGTATAATTTTTGATTAAATGAAAATACAACGTTTGGAAAATTTCACTAAAGGATGGGTTGTCGGAGACTTTGACCCGTCAATCATCAAAACCAAAGATTTTGAGTTCATGGTTCGTTATTACAAAACTGGAGATACCGAGGCAAAACATGTCCATAAAATAGCTGAGGAAATTACTGTCATCGTTTCCGGAAAATTCAGAATGAATGATAAAATTGTCACGGCTGGAGATGCTGTTCATTTGATGCCTGGCGAAGCCACTGATTTTGAATGCATAGAAGACGGCTCAAACGCGGTTGTAAAAATCCCCTCGGTTCTAGGAGATAAATATATTGTTTAAATCTTTAACCAAATCGGGCCAATCTGTGCACACAGCATCTGGTTTCAGATTGATTATTTCTTTTAATCGTTTGATTAAAATTTCCTTACTGCTGGCGTCTTGATGAGCTTCCCCCCCTAAAAGTCCAGGGGATGTGGCATGAAGTTCTGGAGTAACCAGGGCGATTTTTATGTTATTTTTTCTTAACAAATCAAATGTCTGCTTTTCATAAAAAGTTTTTTCTCCTCCACCAAGCAGAGATTTATCCCATTCATCCAACCAAACCCAGTCGAACAAATTTTTATTTTTTATGGCTTCGTCCAAGGTTATGAGTGTTTTGCCCACCACTTGAGAATAACGCTCAATATCGTAAACATGCGATACCGACGGAGCAAGATGAGTTTTTGGATTTTTTCTTTTCATGTAAGAGGCTGTTTTGACTGTAGCATCAAAAATAATTAAACAGTCTAAATCAATTTTTTGAAGTTCGTGGGAAAGAAGATCCAAATATTCCGGGTTTTGCCAAAGATATTTCAAATGAAGAGCGGAAATTCGCGACTCAAAAGACATTAATAAATTAAAAATTTTTGGTATTGTCATCAAGTGACAACCGGAAAAATCCATATTGAGAATTTCTTCGGCTGTTACTTCACTAATCAATCTTTCATCTCTACCTTGAGTTATGCGTTTAAGATTTGAATCGTGAATAACAACCATTTGACGGTCTTTTGTAAATTGCAGATCAAATTCCAAGCCAAATCCCCTACTAAGCTGATCGGTAAAGGCCTCTCTTGAACTTTCCGCGAAATAATGGTCGCGACCGCAGTCTATCCCACGATGGGTGATTATTTGCATATGCAAATAATATCACTTTAAAAATCACTTTAAAAATGCTAGGATTGCATATAACAAACTAATAAAAATCTATGAAAAATAAAGGCAAAAAACAAGGAAATTTGTCAGCCAAAAAAATGACAAAAAGTGTTAAAGAAAAGGAAAAAACACTCAATATCGTCATCCCCATGGCCGGTAAGGGCTCGCGCTTTATAGAGGCCGGGTATACTTTTCCTAAACCGCTTATATCCATAAAAAATAAAACTATGATTGAGGTGGTTATAAAAAACCTCAAACCAAAAATCAAACACCGTTTCATTTTCATAGCCCAAAAAGAACACTGCGAAAAATACGATATATACAATGTCTTGAAAAAAACAACGGACAACAATTTTGAATTGATTCAAATAAATGGGGTGACCGAGGGCGCGGCATGCACAGTTTTATTGTCATCACAATACATAAACAACGACGACGATTTGCTTATCGCTAACTCAGATCAATATATAGACACAGACATAAACGATTTTATAAAAAAATCCAGAAATCTGAAAATGGATGGAACGATTATGACCTTCGAAGCCAGCCATCCGAAGTGGAGTTACGCCAGAACGGATAATCTTGGTAGAATAATCGAGGTAGCCGAAAAAAAAGTCATTTCGCCCAATGCCACCGTGGGCATATATTATTTTTCAAAAGGTTCCAATTTCGTAAAAGCGGCATAGTCCATGATCCAAAAAAATATACGTCACAACAATGAATTCTATGTTTGTCCGGTATATAACGAGATGATTTTAATGGGGAAAAATTCTTATGTTTATAAAATAGAACCGGAAGATATGCATGGGCTTGGCACACCGGAAGATCTTAACCTTTTTATGAAAAAACTGGACGAGGGAAAAGTTAAAATTTAACCATTAATCCTAAACATGACCAAACTATATTACAATTTCAAAAAAATGTGCATTTTGGTATTTAAATGGACAGGTTTGAGTGTATTGCTCCGCTATATTTCCGATGTTTATGAGGTGAAATGCAACGCCCCCAAAGCAAACTTTGATGAACTAAAGAAAGGGTGGTCAATAATAGTCATAACCGATGGACACAATAAAGATTGTCTTGATAAATTAATACAGACGGCCGGTTTAGAATTGAAGGATTCTCCTTATGAGATAATAATAGTTGGCCCGCCGAATTTAGATATAAATTCATACAAAAATTATAATGTTATACATTTCCCTTACAGAGAATTGTTGCTGTGGGGAGTGCCCGGTTTTATAAGCAGAAAAAAGAATGCCGGGGCAAAATTGGCCAAATATGACAAATTGGCGGTAAGTCATGATTATGTATCTTTTTTGCCGGGTTGGAAAAAAGGATTTGATCAGTTTGGAGATTTTACAGTCGGCACAAATATTGTTTTGAATCAAAATGGAAAAAGGCATAGAGATTGGATAACATTTGACTACCCCGGTATCGGACAAGCGATGATACCATATGATAAATCCTGCAACAAATATCAATATCTCAACGGAACATATTTTGTGGTCAAAAGAAATTTTTTTCTGGAAAATCCGATTGATGAAAAACATAGATGGGGTGAAGGAGAAGATGTCTGGTGGTCAATGAAAATCAGAGAGAAGACAAATTTTTCAATGAATACACTTAGTTCCGTGATATATTCAAAACTGAAACCAAACCCTTCTGAACGTTGGCAAAGAAATTCAGAAAAATTAAAATTGGAATTGGAGAAATAATTGATAAAAATATTCAAATGATTCATAAATTATTAAAAAGAATTAAAGGTATCAAGAGAACTCAAAAAATTTTTGGAAGACTTTTCAGATTTTCTTTGGCCGGGATGAATTATGGCAACGGCGATAACTTTACAGAAAGCGGAGAAATAAATACACTCAATTACATAAAAAATAAAATCAAAAATGGAGAAAGGGCGGTAATTTTTGATGTGGGCGCAAATATAGGAAATTATTCATATCTCCTATCGGAAATGTTTGGCCCAGAATCAATAGTCCATTCATTTGAACCATCAATAAAGACATTTGGGGTGTTCAAAGAAAATACAAAAAAGAAGGCGAATATTTTACCAAACAACTTTGGCATGAGTGACTCAAAAAAAGAAGAGTTACTTTATACAAACGCTGAAGGCTCTGGAATAGCTTCCATGTACAAGAGAAACTTGGTTCACTTCGGAATAGTCTTGGATAAAAATGAGAAAATAAAACTATCCACTGTGGATGATTATTGCGAAGAAAACAAAATCAAAAAAATAAACTTTCTTAAAATAGATGTGGAAAGGCATGAATTAAGTGTTCTTAAGGGTGCAGAAAAAATGATAGCTGGCGGAAAAATAGATTTCATACAGTTTGAATTTGGGGGTTGTAATATAGACTCCAGAACTTATTTTCAGGATTTTTTCTACAAATTAAAAGATAATTTCCGCATATACAGGATACTAAAAGATGGCCTCTTTGAAATACCTAGATACGACGAAACTTTGGAGATTTTCGTTACGACAAATTATTTAGCTGAAAAAATAAAATAATCTATGTCTCTAAAAAATGTAATAATCACTGAACTATCCGGTGGTTTAGGTAACCAGCTCTTTCAATACTCTGCCGGAAAATCTTTGGCTAAAAAACTTGGCGTTCCTCTGATTTTAGATCTGGGAAATTACAAAGACAGTAAAAGGCCTTATGCTCTAGATATATTTGATATCAATCCAAGAATCGCCACAATAGAAGAAATAGAACAAGCCAAAAGGGGAGAAATTTTCAGAAAAATAGCTCATAAAATTTCAGCGAGATTGGAAAATCCAGTTTCTTATATACTCTTATTGATAACCGGTTTTTATGTTTTTAAAGAGCCATATTCCCATTTTTATCCAGATTTTTTCAGATTGCCGAAAAATTCTTTACTGCGCGGTAACTGGCAAAGTCAAAAATATTTTGAAAACATTATCGATGATTTACGTAATGAGCTTGTCTTTCGTTCCGATATAAAAGAAAAATGTTTAGAAATGTTATCCCAAATATCTTCTATAAATTCCGTATCAATCCATGTAAGGCGAGAAGACTATTTGGACAAGCCCGAGAAATATCCTGTTTGCTCAATTGAATATTACAAAGAAGCAGTAAAAATTCTAGAGCAAAAAATATCTGAGCCGGTGTATTTTATTTTCTCCGATGACACAAAATGGTTTAAAGGAAATATGGGTTTTATAAAAAATGCTATTTTCATATCTGATAAAACATACAGGGATTGCGATGAATTTTTTCTAATGAGCCTTTGCAAACACAATATTATTGCCAACTCATCATTTTCCTGGTGGGCGGCTAAACTCGGCAAAAACCGGGATAAACTGGTAATCGCACCTAAGATGTGGTTTGGTGGCCATATCAAAGACACTATGGATATTGTACCGAGCTCGTGGATTAAAATATAAATCATGAAATCACAGCCGAAAGTTACAGTTTTCATTTCCCTCTTTAACGCCGAGAAATATATCGGTATGACCATTGACAGTGTTTTGGTTCAAACTTTTTCTGATTTTCAGATTTTGATTGTGGATGACTGTTCAAAAGATAAAAGTGTGGAAGTGGTCAGGTCGTATAAAGACCCAAGAATCCGTCTAATCGTCAACGATAAAAACATCGGGTTATTGAAAAGCCGAAACATGGGGCTGGAAGAAGCAAAAACTGAATACGTAGCTATTATTGACTCGGACGACATTATGTACCCGACGCGTCTGGAAAAACAAGTTTCTTTTCTGGATTCACACCAAGATTTCTCCATGGTCGGGACGTGGACAGAAATAATTGATTCCAATGGCAAAAAAACCGGTGTGGAGTGGAAAGACCCGATCCCGCCGGAAAAAATTCCCATGGTTCTATTATTTCATAATTGTTTCGCTCATTCGTCTGTTATGATAAGAATGAACGCGCTTCAAGGAGAAAGATACCAGACCGATGTGGTAGAAGACCGTGATTTGTGGATTCGACTGTCCAAAAAATCAAAAATCTGGAATATTCCAAAGATACTGACACAATATCGGGTTCACCAAACAAACAGAACGGTTGGTGTTATGGGAAAAGTGTCCTTCACAACCGATAAAATTATCAGAAGAGAATTGAATTATTTGAATATAGATCCAACCGACGAGGAACTGGTGATACACAAAATAAGCTACGCATACAATAATGCCAATATAAAAGAATTTATAAAAAAGCGCCAAGACTGGCTTTTAAAACTGTTGGAAAAAAATACTCAAACCCATTACTTTCAGCAAAAAACATTTGAGGAAGTTTTGAAGGAAAGGTGGCTCATTAGTTGTAGCGCCAACGCGCAAGTTGGATTTTGGGTCTGGAAAACTTTTTGGAAATCTAGTTTGAGCAACAGGGCTTTATTTGCTCAACCAAAACAAGTGATAAAATTTTTTATTAAATGCTTGTTAAAGATTAGATGATTTTATAAATATAGATTCCTTTTGAAAAATACAGGATTTTATATGTTTTTGGTATGACCCAGTTTGGATTTTTGTTACTGTCCCAAACCAAATAATCCACTCTATAAGTTTTGATGATTTTGGCAAAATCAATTTTTTGCATTTGGACAGCGTCCGCCAAAACTTTGATGACTTGTTCTTGAGGAACCAAAGGACTATTATCCTGTGGCAATCCGAGAATTCTGCGAATCTTGTTTTTGCTTTGGTTGTGACCGTATTCGTCCGTGTAGTAACCGCCAAAAATCATTCTCTGATTTTGGACAATATGGGCCGGTGTAAAATTGTCAAAATAATGGTTGATAATAAATCTCTCTTCTACTTCCCTGCCAGACATAAAAAACAATATTCCATAACCAGAATAATAAACATTTTGCGAAGTGTAGATGGGCAAAAAGAATCCGATATCATCGTTGGTGTAAACCACCTCGTCCGGTTTGGCATTTTTAGATAGCCAATCAAATACCCCGGCATAATTTTGAGTGTAAATATCGTAAGAAGAATATGTCATTTCAACTTTTATCATATTTGCCACACTGTATACAGACATAACACAAATCAAAAACATCATGATGTAAAAAAATATTTTCTTGAATTTCGACGACAATATATTTTGCCATGAATAGATTACGTACGCACCGACAAAAACAAAGGTATACAAATTGCCCAAGAGATAATGGCTGGAAAATTCAAGATTCTTCCCTGTCAATAAATGTTGATTGATAACTATGACCGCAGACAAAACAGCCGAGAAAAGAAAAATGGATAA
Source organism: uncultured bacterium (assembly GCA_963727715.1). Classification (GTDB taxonomy): domain Bacteria; phylum Patescibacteriota; class Minisyncoccia; order Phycocordibacterales; family DATDWN01; genus CAIOTC01. The sequence goes on from CAVSGX010000004.1 coordinate 30,715, forward strand.
TTCACTGACAACAATTTTTTCCTTTTTGTAAGAATATAAAAACAGACAAATGATAATGACAGCCAAACCAACGCTCAAAAAACCGGACGGAAAGTGGGTGGCGATCATCCCAAGACGGCGGAGAGATTCATTGTAAACGGAAAGATTACTGCTTTGCCAGACAGAAACAAAATACGGTATGCCTATGACAAAAGCCCCCAAACATACGACAAGATATGTTTTATATGACATATCTTTTACTTTCAGAACAAAAACCAGAACTAAAAAGACAGCAAACAAAACCACAAAAAATGTCCAGAAATACGGATAGAGATGAAATAAAAGACCAAACGAAAGAGCTGACAGAACAGCATACATTTTTTCTTTCTTTTTTATATAAAGCAGAAGAAATAGAAAAGTTAAGAGCCAGAAAACAAAATTGAAAGCCGGCGACGGCAGGCGCAAAAAAGTATTGGCTGAAAGAATAACATTGGCAAAAAACATACCCAAAATAGACCAGCTTTTTGAACCGGTTAAAACATATAAAATGACATACGATAGAACTGCAAGCAGAGCCGTCAAAATCCCCGTCCAAATAATAAACCCGACCGGCACGGAAAGACCGAGCCAGCCGATTGGTTTAGCCAAAATGTAATCAGGCAACCAAAATTGCATGGGGGAACCGTCTTTATGTTCGTAGATATACGGATTGGCTAAGTTTGGGTGACCGTCCAAAACATCACGGGCCCGAGCTTCATAATATATTTCGTCGTCAGTCACACCGTGATATATTCCCTGAAAATTCGGAGAATTTTTAGCGCCCATATATTGCGGAACGGAAGAAGCAACGCCTATCAAAACGGCTAACAAAAGAATAACCCAATTATTCAACAAAAATTTAAATATTTTTTTCATCTTGTTTTTTGGCAATTAACAAAAAATTATCTTTTAGATTAATGGGAATGGACAACTTCGGATATTTTTTTGCAAAAAAATTGGCCAGATAATTCCACAGTGAAATTTTTTGCCATTTATGCAATGTTTTGAAAATGTAAGAGAATGTGAATTTTTTGGAAACCGAACCGGTGTATAAAATTTCAAAACCGTTTTTGCCGAGGTACTCCGACAAATTTTGCGGACTGAAATAAAACAAGTGCTCCGGCGGGACGACTAGGTGCCACCGAGTTTTCATTATCTTTGAAAGCAAACTTTGGCCATTTGGCGTATTGATGACTAGCAGGCCACCGGATTTAAGAGTGAGACGAGCCTCAAGCATTTCCCTAAATGGATTAGTCATATGTTCCAAAACATCAAACATAGTGACAACGTCAAAAAAATTCTCCGGTTTTTGGTTTGACAAAATATCACCGACGGAAATATTCAAACCCTTTTTTCTGCCTATATTAGCGGCAAAAGCCGATATTTCCACACCAGAAACAGCAAAACCGCGCGATTTGGCAATGGACATAAAAAAACCGGTGGCAGCGCCGATATCCAAAAGATTACCATTTTTTTTGCCAAATTTTTCGCATAAACCAAGATATTTCTCAAATGTAGGAATCATCGGTTCTTTGTCCGAGTCATAATTAACGTAGCCGAAACCATCTTCGGCCCCGGAAAAATAATCCTCATTGTAAAGGGAAAATGAATTTGGAATCGGATAGACAAAAATCAACTTGCAATGATCGCATCTGTATAAATCAAAATTATTCTTCCTCCCCCATTTTGAAGAAACAACACTCCCACAGAGAGGACATTTTATTTTTTGAATCTTATTTTCCATGGAGCTATTATACCTTCGCCAATAATATGATTTGATATTTTTGATTCGCCCCCGATTCGACTGCCGAAGATGATTGGTAATTCTTTGAATTTGGCTCCATTTTTCCGAAGCAGATTTTTAAATTCCATTTGAAAAGCGTATCCTGAAGAATCAATATCTTGCAAGTCAACCTTTTTCAGCACAGACATATCAATCATATAGAAACCGGCGGTTAAATCTCTGACTGGTATGCCGGTAATAATCCTGGCGTAAAGATTGCCAAAATACGACAGGGCTTTGCGCCAAGTTTCCCAGCCAATGGTATCACCGCCAGGGACATAGCGCGAACCGATGACAACCGAAAAACCTTTGTCAATCAATTTTTCCATTTCTTTCAAATATTTCGGATGATGCGACATATCAGCATCCATCATGGCCACAATCTCCGGATCATATTTTTCAAAAATATGATTGAACGCGCCAATGTAAGCTTTACCAAGACCCTCTTTGCTTTTTCTAACCAAGAGGTGCACTTTGTTGTTTGTCAGTTTTAGATGTTTGACAATATCAGCTGTGCCGTCAGGTGAATTATCATCAACTACCAGAATATGAGAGTGAGGGATACGCAAATTTATTTCATCAATGATTTTGACGATAGTGTCTTTTTCGTTATAAGTTGGAATGATGATAAGAAGCTTCATTTTGTTATGAATGAAATAATATTTTCTGCACGTTTCCCCCATGTATATTTTGATATCACATCCTCGTAAGCTTTCTGGCTTATTTTTTTTGCAACATCAGGATTTTCTTTCAAAAAAACAATCTTTTCGGCAAGAGCTTTCGGATCGTTCGGCGGAATAAGGATGGCATTTACTCCATCTGTAAGCACCTCTCGTATTGAAGGCAAATTTGTCGTTACAATCGGTTTGCCACTGGCCATATACTCAAAAATCTTCAGTGGTGACATAAAATAAGCATAATGTTCAATATTTGGAAACGGAGCGACCAAAACATCACAGAGCGACATATAGCTCGGGATTTCAGTGTGAGAAACTTTACCGACAAAAATAGCTCTGCCAGACAAACCCAAATGTTTAGTCATATTGGTATAATATTCTATATCGTCCTTCTCCCCACCAACAATCAATAGTTTAAAATTATTATTCAAGTATTTCAAAGCCAGTAAGCAATCAGATAAACCTTTCTCTTTGCCCATTGTTTTCAGAGTGCCAATATACCCGAAAATAAAATCACTTTGTTCAATATTTTCAATTTTTTTAGCGGTAACATTTTTTCTAAAATTTTCCATATCAACTCCATCCGGAGCGATAAGTATTTTCTCTTTTTCAATTCCAAACTTTACCAATCTGTCTTTTATAAAAGAAGTCAAAACTATAATTTTTGAAGAAAGATTGAAAAATATTTTCTGGGAGAATGACATTTTTTTCGGAAAAGAGTGTCTTTCCAAAACCACATTTGGGAAAAAAATTGCCGAGTAAGTGTCGCGAGAATACAAAATATCAAAATGATTCATCCAGACAAAAACTCTGGCCGACAGATAAAATGAGATGAACCTAAGCCAATATAAAACTATGCTTTGATTTCCCGGTATAATATCCAGACACCAAACTTTTTTGACAACAAAAGTTTTAGCCATGCCGTAGTGATCAAAAGGATCCACTCCCTGCAAAATTTTCCTTTTCGGCACAACCAAAATCACCTCTTCCCCTTTTTGAGCAAAGGCTTTGCACATACTCATAATCTGGATAGAATGCGCCCAATCGTCCGGAATATTAGCGTTGACTACATAAGCCAATTTCATTTATATGTGTTTTAGAAATTGCTGGGTATGGGCCATCGGATTTTTGTATTTTTCCAAGTCCGCCTCAACCATCATCTTAACCAGTTCCTTGAAAGATACTTTTGGTTTCCAGCCAAGTATTGTTTTTATTTTTGTCGGATCACCGAGAAGATAGTTGACATCAACAGGTCTGTAAAATTGTTTATCAACTTTGACATAATTTTTGTAATCAAGACCGACGGTAGAAAACGCTTCTTGGCAAAATTCCCTGACGGAATGACTCTCTCCAGTTGCTACCACATAATCATCCGGTTTGTTGTGTTGAAGCATCATCCACATGGCCTCGACATAATCCCCGGCAAAACCCCAGTCTCTTTTGGCATCCAAGTTGCCCAGGAAAATTTCTTTGTTATAACCCATTTTTATTCTGGCCACACCATCGGTAATTTTTTTGGTCACAAATTCTATCCCGCGTATTGGCGATTCGTGATTGAAAAGTATACCCGAGCAGGTGAACATGTTGTACCCATCCCTGTAATTTTTGTTGACCCAATGCCCATAAAGTTTGGCGACAGCATATGGACTAGCTGGCTCAAAAGGTGTTTTTTCACTTTGCGGATGCGGAGCATTGCCAAACATTTCCGAGGTTGATGCCTGATAGAATTTTATTTTTGGATTCACTATGCGTATTGAATCCAAAATTCTGGTAACACCGAGCCCGGATATTTCACCGGTTGTAATGGCTTGTTCAAAAGAGACCCCAACAAAACTTTGGGAGGCCAGATTGTATATTTCATCTGGTTCAGATTCTTTGATGGCATTTATAATGGATGTTTGATCCAGAAGATCGAACGGCAACAGTTTTATATCCTTTTTTACATCCAAATAATGCAAGCGCCAAAAATTCCTAGTGCTTGATCTTTTATACCCACCAAAGACTTCATACCCTTTGCTGACTAAAAACTTGGCCAAATACGGGCCATCTTGACCTGTGATGCCTGTGATAAGTGCTCTTTTCATAAAAAATAAATGATTATTTCCTTTTAAAAATATTCTTTAAATTTTCCGCTATATATTTAATATCTTTGTCCAAAAGTTTTGAACTACTCGGTAAGGTCAAACCTTTTTTATGCAACATTTCGGCTACCGGAAATTTTTTACCTCTGGCAAATTCAGGATAAGCCTTTTGACTACTGATGGTAGGAAAGAGAGGTCTTGTATCAATTCCTTTATCAGATAACAATTTTCTGATCTCATCTACACTACCATCAATTAATATATTGAAAAACCAGAAAGATGGTACGGTACCAGAAGGAATAGGTTGAAAAGAAATCTCTGGAATACCTTTTAACAAACTTTTATACAAATGATCGTGCTCTTTTCTTTTTTTTATAAAAGCACCAATCCTTTCCAGCTGAGCAAGCCCTACTGCAGCCTGGATATTTGTCAGTCGATAATTATAACCTACAACTTCATTCAAATAGACTCCTGGTTGATTCATACCATGATGTTTTAACACCCTCATTTTTTCATACAATTTTTCGTCATTCATGAGACACATACCACCCTCTCCAGTCGTAATAATTTTATTTCCAAAAAAAGAAAAACAACTAACATCACCAAAACTTCCGACCATTTTGTTTTTGTATTTAGCACCATGAGCTTCTGCGGCATCCTCAATAAGAAATATTTTGTTTTTTTTACACCATTTTTCTATGTAGTCGTAATTGCAAGGCACACCATATATGTCGACAGATATAACGGCTTTGGTTTTTGAAGTTTTTAACTTATCAAGCTGATTTTCATCAAGAGTCCAGTCATCTATTTTTGAGTCGATAAAAACAGGGGTGGCGCCAACATGCCTAACAACCGCTGCAGTGGAAACAAAAGTAAAAGTCGGAACTATCACTTCATCGCCTTTACCTACTCCTAAACCCAAGAGGGCCAGATGAAGGGCTGTAGTCCCATTACTGGTCGCCAGAGCATATTTTCTATTACAAAAAGACGCAAAATCTTTTTTGAACTTATCTAAATACTTTCCGCTTGAAGAAACCCTCCCCTCGACCAAAACTGCATCTCTAAGATATTTCATTTCATTACCACTCAAATCTGGCTCTGCAACTGGTATTTTTTTTATTTTTAAGCTCATGTGATTAGAATAGTATAGACCCAAAAGGGTTTAAAATATACCCTTGACATTTTACACAAAAAATTATTATTTTTTAATTTCAAGTACGAGAGAAAGCCCACGAATTCCAAAAAATCTCTGAATCTTTGACACAGTGCTCGGAGTAATGTCCATAACCCTCATTATTTTCCCCAGACCAGGAAAACATCTAAAATCTTCACAGACTAGAATATTTTTAAACCCAGCATCGTAGGCAACCATACTCAGACTCTTTTTTGTAAACGGGTGTTTGTGTGTATAATCATCCCAAAATGCACGATTTAACATATAAGGACAGTTTGGTGTCAAAATTATTGCTTTGCCTTCAAACTTCAAAATCCTATTAACCTCTTTAAAAAAAAGTAATGGATCGGAAAGATGTTCCACCACATGTTTAATATATATTCCTTCATATGCTTCATCTTTGAGGATAGACATTGGCTTCCCCGGTTCAATTTTATCAACATTAAATCCCCTGCTCCTGGCAATAGCAATACTATCATCATCAATATCGACTCCAGATATTTGATTTGGGGCCAGAGCTATAAAATTACCGGTCGCACAACCAATATCTAGAATTTGACCTTTTGTGTCTTTAAACCAGCGATTAAAATATAGACGATCAAACCATAATTCTTCTTGTGAATACTTAGGTCTGTATTCTTTATCTGAAAAGTAGCTCATTTTTATTTTGTGACACTTAGTAATAAAGAAAACAACTCGACAGATGTTTTTTTTATATCAAACAAATCTTTTGCTTTTTTCGAGTTAAGTTCTCTGTAGTGTTTCTTTTGGTCTTCTGAAATTAAACTCATCTTGTATATAACATCGGCAAGCGCTTGTTTGTCTCCGGTCTTGACCAAAATACCATTGACATTATTTTCGACTGCCTCCTTTATACCACCGGTATCATAAGCAACCACCGGAAGGCCTACAGCCATAGCCTCTTTCATCGCCATACCCATACATTCACGTGGAGTTATCGATGGAAAACAAAAACAGTCGACAGCAGAATATAATTCAGCCAAATCTTGTTCTGAAAGAGCTTGAAAAATTTTTAGGTTTTCATCCGGAAAACCTATTTCTTCTGCCCTAGCTTTAAGTTCCAAAATATCCCCCATCCCACACAATACAACAGCCATAGAGTTTCGTACATTCACATCAAGTTTAAGTAAAGATTCAAATAACTGGTCGTGACCTTTTCTCATCTTAAGTGCTCCCACAGCCATAATTAAATATTTATCTATCGGAAGATTAAATTTTATTCTTGCCTCTTTCTGATTTGAAAGCATCCTGCCATAAAAAACATCAAAACTTATTCCACTATATACGACATGAATTTTTGAATGATCGTCTAAATATTTTTTAGGACCAATCGCACAGTGTTCGCTTGCCGGAACAACCATGTCAACTTGGTCTAAAATGTATTTCCATAGCTTTTCATATCTTGGCGCAATATTTATTCCATCGGCTTTTGCTTTAAATTGAATCTCTGCATAATTTTCAAAAACAATCGGTAATTTGTTATTTTTTGCTACCATGACCGCAACAAGAGTCTGCAAACTACCCGTTTCACTTACAATAATATTTGGTTTAATTTTTTTAATAGCATTATCAATAACAACCCCCCTTCCGGCACAATACAAAAAATATGTTAGATCAAAATTCGGAAATAATTTTACTTGTTTAGAAAATAGCCTTGCATATAAAACGGGACTGTTTAAAAAATTGCTCAGAATAAATAGTATTTTATCCATTCCATCCGGCTTTTTCTTGAAATCATATATACGACCAACACCAGAATCCAAATCATTTTCACCACCATGATAATGGTGGGCATGCAAATATACTTCAGCATCAGCTTTTTTCCATTCTCGTGCATGTAATAAACACCTCTTCATAATTCCTCCGTACGGTGGAGGAATACATTCGCCATTGTCACCGGTAATTATAATTCTTAATTTATTCATATGGATAATTCTACATTAAACATCTATTTGTGCACATCCGGAGCGTGACTGCAGTCATACACCTTGGCCGAGATGTAATGGTCGGTTTGGTTGTAGATTATTTTGCAGGAGTCCAGATATTTGCGGTAGACGCTGTTTGGATCAATGCGCGGAATATTTATTTCCAAATAAATCTCTTTGTACTGATTAAGGGTAGCGATTTTTTCGTTTATGTCAAAAGCCGGATCGGTGTAAAGTCTTTTTCTGTATTTGCCTATCTGTTGTATTTCATATCCGCCATTGTCATTGTAAACCGTTACGTATTTTATGTCCGGGTCGTTTTTAATGAATCCCACGGCACCAGAAAGAAGTTTCGGCGCCGAGCCGTAAAGACCACCGAACAAATATTCCTCGGCGAAAAGTCCGTTGTAGACAAGCCCAAGAGGAATGAGTAAAAGCAAAGCCATGCGACGCAGATGTGGTTTCCAAATAGCCACGACAACCAAGACCAGAGAAAAAATCCAAGACAAACCCATAAACAAAAAAGAAATATAAAATCCAAGAGGTCCGGAACCACCGGAGAACGGGTAAAGAAAATTCCATTTGAAACTTAGAATGCGACCAATCCAGGCCGTCTTCGGATAAAGCGACGGCACACTGTGAGGCAATGTTGCCAAGAACAAAAACACCAAAGCAACAAAAGTTCCAAGAAGAAGATATTCCGTGTCTCTTTTTTCTCTTGATCTAAAACAAGAAACCAAAACAACAGCTGATAAGACACATAGCGGAATTATTATAAACTGCATATATCTGTCCAAAGCGCCGAGAGAAAAATCAAAAAGAATCGTGTAAAAAATTATACCGAACAAAATGTAAAACAGAAACGGTCTGACTTTTTTGACAAGATGTTTGTCGAGAAGAAAAGGAACCAAAACCAAAAACGGAGAAGAATACAGGAGGGCTTTGAAAACTTGGATGCCTGTCTGCAACCAATTTCTGTGAATGTTGGCAAAATGCATCCAGTATTCAAAGGATGTTTTCAGATTGAAAAAAGAAAAGAAATATTGAGAAACAAATAAAAGTAGCCAGAGCAAAACAACACCGCCGAAAATAAAACCAGCGTATCGAGCCATATCTTTTTTAGTCAGAAAATTTTTCTTCTGCCAGAGGAAATCGGCCAGAAGCGCGCAGATAGCCAGAGCAAAACTGACTTTGACGAAAAAACCCATAATGCACGAGAGAGCGAGCACGGCGACCCAAACCATTTTTCTTTTGCCAAAACTTTGCCAGATTTTGTCGTATGAAATGAGAGCAATCAGAAAAAAGAACGGCATTATTGCCCCGTCGGTGTCCACCATAAGAGAAGCCAGAATGGAAAAATAAGACAGAACAAAAATGACCGAGCCGACAGTCGCTGTTTTTTTATCAAACCTTTGCCTCAAAAAATAATACAGGAGGAGCAAATTCATCACACCGAAAAATAACGGCACGAAACGAAAATGAACATCGAAGCCGACAATCTCGCCGGCCACGCGATATATAAACTCCGAAAGTGGCGGGTGAGGAATATCTGTCCCGAGAGCAGTGGCCGGGTTGGCTATTTGTGGCCACTTGTACTCATCCTGATGGAGAGGTGAAGAAACCCCAGGCAGACGCAGGGCCAAGAAAGCCAAAACCAAAATCCCGACAACAACCCACTCGTTTTTTCTAAAAAATTGTTCTATTTTTCCCATATTTCTATTTTTGTGCTACGAAAAGCATTTGGCCGGCGAAAGGTTTTAGTGGAGAGTGGATGTAAGCGCGGACAATGAAGGGCAGAAGAAAATCCGGGATGAGTGGAGAATTGGATCGCATAGAAAAAGGTAGAAAGCGTGGCATGGCGAGTAAGATATCGAAACTGTTTGAAATCAAAAAACTTTTAAGCGAAGCATCGCTCCAGATTTTCTTGTGAGTTGGATCGTCAAAATATTTTTTGGCCGACAGGCGGTAATTCGGTTGCATCAAAATAAGAATTCCTCTGGGTTTCAGTACACGCATTATCTCGGTGGTCGTCTTCTGGATCTCTTCGTCAGTGAAATGTTCCAAAAGATTGCTGGCAAAAACAACATCGGTCGACCGGCTTTTGATTAGAGATAGATTCCAAGCTGGAAATTTTATTTTTTTGACATCTTCTCCGGCAAATTTGTCGATCTCCGTAGAAATATCAACCGCATATTTTTCTTCGGCCGAAGTATTGTTTATAAAATCGCAGTAGCCGGCGCCTAAGTCAACGACCACTTTTTTGTCACACAGAAAAGGTCGCAAAAATCGGACAATTTCTTTCCAGACGATCGTCCGTCTTTTGTCAAAAGTATATCGCGATGTGTAATATGGGTCTGTCATAGCGTTTTGAATCGATATTTAACAATCATCGGTAACATTTTAAAACCAAGTTTTGTGGCGCGCCAAATACTGCCGGTGTAGCCGGAGAGACCGACACGCGGTTTGTACATTATCGGAATTTCAATAACCATTTTTTCTTTCCTGACGAGCCAGATCATAAGTTCCGGAGAAAATTTCCCGTCGCCGTCGGAATATTTGAAATATTTTTTTATGTCTTCCAGTGAAGCGCGGTTTAGAAGTTTGTATGTGCAACCGACATCGGTCAGAGTCGGACCGTTGTGCAAAACTTCCAAAACTTTTGCCACAGCCCAGTTGCCCAGACGCACCGGAAAAGGCATAAAAGCGCCGGACCAAATAGCTGCCCGAGAAGTGCGTGTGCCGAAAACCACCGGGAAATTATCGCTGTACAAAAGAAACTTGGCAATATCAGCCGGCTCAAATGTCCCATCCGCCTCAACCATAACAGTCAAATCCCCTGTCGATTCCATAAGCCCGCGCATCAAGGCATAACCATAGCCCTGCTTTTTTTCTACCACCAATCTAGCCTTTGTTTTGGCCACTTCTTCTTTAGTTTTACCCAAAGCATTATTATCCACCACGATAATTTCATCAACAAAACCAGTGGCAAAAAAACCGTTTATAACAAATTTGATTGTTTTGTCCTCGTTGTACGTTGGTATGATAACCGTTACTTTTTTTGATTTATACATAAAAACAAATTGTCCATTAAAGTCTTTAGACTTTGGGACAAGACTGCTTTCTCAGCCAGATTACCATACTCCAAATATTGATCTTGGTCAAAGGAGAGCAAATTTAGAGCTCCTTTCAAAATATCTTCCTTGTTGTTTGAAACACATGACGACGGTGGCAATATTTTTTTGAATGATTGATTAGTAATTAAAACCAAAAGGCCACAAGCCAAAGCTTCAATGACGGTCTTGTCAAAACTGCCGGTGTCAGTGAAATTTAAAAAAATTTGATATCCTTGATAAACTCGCGGAGTATTTTCAAAAGAAACTCCTGGGGAGAGAAATACTTGTGACCGAAGTTTTTTCTCCGAGACAAGACTTTTCAAATTCTCAAAATATCTCTTATCTTTTGGAAGGACATCACCAACTATGGAAAGTCTTGGTTGAAGACCTTTATCAACCAAGTTGGAAATGAGATTTATGCCGGTTTCAATGTTTTTTATTTTGGCTATGCGACCAAGCATCAAAAAAGAACATGGTTTGGTTGTGACACCAGTTTTCTTGAACATATCGGTATCAATACCGGCTGGCATTATTTTAGTCTTCTTAAAACGAGCGGTGTAAGAACTCTCGGATGTGGCAAAGACGGTGTCTGAAAACCAGACGGCGAGGCCAGTCAGAAAATTGCCGTAGCGGTGATTGCGCCAGAAGAAAATTTTCTTGCCGAGCGATTTCCAAATCAATCCGCCTAAAAGAATGTACTCCTGATTCATATGGACAAAGACCAAGTCATATTCCTTGTGGTATTTCCAAATATATGAAAAAAATCTGGCCAAATATTTCATTTTGGAAACGCCATCTTCTTTGCCCAGAGAATAAACGGAAATATTTTTCGGCAAATCATATTCTCCTTTGGACAAACAAATAACAACAATCTTGTCGCATCTTTTGGCCATCTCCAAAAGCCAACCGTGAAAAAAACCAAGAGTTTTGTCTTTTTTATCAACCGTCTGTGTGATGACAAGCAATTTCATAATTTGAATTCTGTTTCAATTTTAATGTTATTGTCTTCTTCGCGTATTTTGAAGACAAAATGTTTTGATAAGAAAAAAGTGCAACAAGCCGTGACTATACCGGCGGTTATTTGGCCGGCCAGAGCGTAGAATTTGAAATATTCAACGGAGACATACAAAACAAAAGTATTGATCAAAAGACCTAATAAAGAGGTTAGTAAATATTTTCCGATCTGATGATGAAATCTGTCCATCGAATGATCACGAAATGTCCAGAATTTTTGCAAAATCAGACTGATCAAAAAAGCTACTGTGAAAGCTACAACCGAGGAGGTAATATAGTAAACGTGGTAGATATGATGCAACAAAAAAAATAAAGACAGGTTGACCGCCGCGCTGGTGCCACCGGAGATAATATATCTGATCAACAAATGTTTAGTTAAATATTTAATCATTTTGAATTAATTCCCGGGTTGTCGTGAGTCGCTTCTTTCAAGAGAGCTGTGTACGATTCGACATATTCCTCTCTTGTGCCGATTCTGGATTCAATATCTTCCAAAAGGACCTGGGCCATCATATAACGCAAGGAGTTGTTACCAATCAATGTTTTTATACCTTCGGATATGCAAGCTATGTCGCCAACCGGACAGATGTAGGAATTTTTGAGATGAACTAAAATCTCGCCGGAAACACCAACATCGGTAGACAAAACCGGCAAGTGAGCCAAGCCGGCTTCAATCAACGACATTCCGTATCCTTCGTATTCGGAAACGGACAAGAACATATTGGCTGATTTCATTAGAGAAAAAATATCTTCCCGGAAACCCAGAAGAACGACTTTGTCAGAGAGTCCGAGTTTTTCAATTTTTTTCAAAAGTTTTTGGCGAAAAGGACCGTCGCCGGCGATAACAAGTCCGGCGTGAGGATAACTTTTGACCACATCAAAAAAAGCCGAGAGCGCGTCACTAAAACATTTTTCTTCGGTCAAACGACCGGCCGAGAGGATTATAAACTTGAATTGCGGAAACATTTTTTTCAGATCAGAATTTTCGTTTTTAGGATTTTGTGAAATGATAGATTCAACATCAATGCGTATGGGCAATATGCGGGCCGGATGTTTTAATTTTATCCCAGCTTCTTTTAAAGATTCGGCAATGCGCAAGGAAACAACCCTGACAAAATCAGCTCGAGGAATTAAAAATCTCGCTGTAAAAACCCTGAGACTTTGAAGAAAAGAATTTTTAAAATATGGGCTTAGAAAATCAGTATGTATTTGCAAATGGAGCGATAGGCGGAAATATCTGGCCAGACGCCAACCGACAAACCCGCACTCAAAAGGATCTTGGCAGGTGATGACGGAATCCCCGCGGACAAATTTGTTTTCTTTTATTATTTTTTTGCCAAGTGAAATGGCATCAAAAATAAAAAACCAGCGCGAAGAAGAGTTGGTGGAATAAACAATTACATTTTCACTTATTGCGGTTTTCATCAGATTCTGTTTTTTTGTGGAAAAAACTATGATATGGAGAGAGTCCATCAATTTTCCATAATCCAAAGTACGCATAGCCACGGCGCTATTTTTTTCAAATAATTTTCTGTCTGTGCCTATGGATAAAACTTTCATATTTGCGAGTAAATATCTACGAATTGTTGGGCGATTTCATCCCAAGAATGACCGTGGGAACTCAAGAGAATATTTCTTTTATAATTTTGATATATTTCCGGCTCAAGTAAAATCTCCACATTACGGACCAAATCATCAACCGAAAAAGGATTGGTAAATACTACCATACCTTTCAGTTTTTCAAACATACCATTATCGGAAGTCAAAATGACTGGCAAATCAAAACGAATGGCATCACAAACCAAATTCGGGCTAACTTCCGAAAAAGAATTGATAATAATGGCGTAAGATTTGGAAATTTTTTCCAAAAGAACTTCGTGGGAAACTTGATTTGTGTCCAAGATCAGATCTGGATGTTTCTGTTTGATTCTGCGGAAAGCTTCCGCCAATCTTTTTTTATTTTTTATAACAATGTCGCGAGACGGAGATAGAAATATTTTCTGCTCGATATTCTGGGCGACGGGCATTTCCGGCATAGGAAAAAAATTCTCTATAATTTTTGTTTTGTTTAAATTCAAGTTGTACGACTCTTTCATAATATTTCTTTGCCATTCGGTACTGAAAATAACCATGTCAGCCGAGTGTAAAACAAACTTGGTGGTATTGAAAATAATCTTCTCTTTCAAAGAAAACTCGCGAGGAGTTTGATAGAAATGTGAAAGTAAAATTTCTTTTTTGGTTCTCTCAACAAAAGATTCCCATAAAAAATCTCCACCCACTCTTAAAACCATTTTTTTGCCAAGCAATTTGCTAAAAATGAGTGTCGGTAAACCAACACTAAAAGAGTCCAGAGCAATGATATAGTCGGCAAAAAGAGCATCAAAAAATAGTTTGACAAAATAAAAAAAATGGCGAACTCCTGTGGGAAATTTTTTCAATTCACCATAAGTGACAACCGAGACATTATATTTTTGGATTAAAAATGAATTAAAAAGCTCCTTGGCATATCCCGCCGGACCGCCTATTTCCGGAGGGTAAATACCTGTTGCTATGACAATATTTTCCGGTATTTTGTTCATATCCCATAATCAATGCTGTTCAGGTTTATTTTTATCAATTGTGTCGTCCACATTAAGCACTTTACGCAAAACCTCTTCCGGCACTTCTTTCCCCGACGCTGGCGCGGCTGGGGTTTGGACGATTTCTTTTTTAATTCCGGGTTTTATTTCCGTTTTTATTTCCGGTTTATTCATAACTTGAGACAGAGCATTTTTCAAACTGGAAATATTTTCCACTGTCGGATTTTTTTTATTTTCACTTGAATTCAGAGTAGATAATGAAGCTGTTTGCGCAGTTGGAGGATTCTTATTTGAATCTACTGGTTTTCTCTGCGAAAAAGATTTGTTGCGCAAATCTTCGGTGGCTTTTATAAAAGCCAACTTATTAGGATCAGGGGTTGCAATTGTTGGAGTATTGTTCTGGTTGTTATATTTCTCTTTCTCACTGAAAGGCTTGTTAAAAATCGGACGATTGTCGACGCTTCGCTGAGGAGATGCCGGCGCAGATAAGGGCATAGGCGAAAAGCTGGAACGTCCTGTTCCTATATTTCCGTCGCCTTGCCCACCACCAGCCATTTTGTCTCTTTGGGCCGATGTCCCCTCTTCATGCCATTTTTTTATTTCTGCCTCGACTTCGCCCCGTGGTCGGGTAAACTGTTTCCACGAGCTTTCCATAACTTCTTTTTTGAATGAGACATCCGGCCTAGTAATCGGTGGCATAGTGACAGCTGAAAACGGCGCTGAAGAAACTTCATCGATCATCAATTTCAAATAAATTTGGTATTTGCCAAGATTGACCAAATCTTCGGCGGTGAAAGTTGGAGCGAATTCTTTTTCCAAAACTTCAGCATCAAAAGCGCCGACTCGAAATGTGACCATGGTGCCAACGTTGCCGAAAACGGCGTCGCGCACTTCCTCTTCCATTTGCTCAATGTACTGATGTGTGATGTTTAAACCTAATTTGTACTTGCGGGCTTCGGACAAAATGTCGGCAAAAGATTTGTTGGCGAAAGATTGAAACTCGTCCACATACAAATAAAAATTCGGCAGTTTGGCTAATTGCTCTTTGTTTTTGTCCGCTCGAGACATGGCCGCCAAGTATATTTTTGTGATAAGCATTGAACCAATGAGGTTGGCATTGCCCTCACCAACAAGCCCTTTGGACAAGTTGATGAGCAATATCTTTTTCTCATCCATAAAATCGCGAATGTCAAAAGATGATTTCGGCTGGCCGATTAAATTTCGGACAAGCGGGTTTGATGTGAATTGTCCGACTTTGTTTTGAATAGCCGGTGTGGCTTCGGCTGCGTATTTGTCGGTGTATTTGGCAAATTCCTCCGTCCAAAAAGTTTTGACCGATGGATCTTTGATGTTCTCCACCACTTTTTTGCGATACTCTTTGTCAGCTAACATTCGATTAACACCAAGAAGTGTGGCACCCGGATATTCCAAGAGCGCCAAAAGAGTGTTGTTTAAAATGTAAGCCATGCGAGCTGACCAAGCATCCACCCAGATTTTCTCAAACGTGGACATGAGGCCGTTGACCACCAGATGTCTTTTGTCCACACCAATATCTTCCAAGACATTGAAAGAAACTGGATGTTCCAAATCAAATGGCGCGAAATAAAGCACATCTTTGATGCGATTTTCCGGGATGTAATCCAGCAGTTTTTCGGCCATTGAACCGTGCGGATCTATGACGGCGATACCGTTGCCATTTTGAATATCCTGGATGGCCATATTTTCCAAAAGATTGGACTTGCCAACGCCGGTTTTGCCGATAACATAAACATGACGCAAGCGATCGCTTTCTTTGATACCAAAACGGATTTTTTTGTTGCGAGCGTCCGTTTCGGCAAAATATGTGATGGGGTTTGGGTCCATAATCGTTTATTATTATATCACAGATGATTAAAATCCAAACCACTAAAAGCTCGCCTGATTTTGCTCCGCAAAATCAGAAAGTAAAGAAAAATTCAAAATTCAAAAACAAAAGAAAAAACAAATCGACAAGAGACAAGCTACCTTTTTGGAAATCACAAGAACGAGCGGGAGAGGCGACCACCCAGAGGCGGATGGGAACTGGACGGAGCATCGGCACGGACACCGAGCCGGGAACCGGCGGGGTTCCAATAGGCGCAGACGACACGAAAGGAAGATGGGGCGGTTTTGTCAGGGTTTGGCACTTTAGACCCGGGCAAAGCGGTCCAGTAGTATAGACCATCTTTCTCGTTTTTGGTGTCTATGTGCTTGCCTGTTTGTTCAAAGATTTTTCTTTGCAGGATGAGATAATCGGACAGAGTTAGAGATTGGTTCGGAGGCAAGGAGAGAAAGGTTTCAATCTTTTTGTTCAGAGTTTGTTTAAGCTCTGATTGTTGCCAGAGTTCTTGACTGTGGACTAGAACGATTCTTCTTTTTTTGTCTTCTATTACTCCTTCAAACCCGCCACCCGAGTTGAAATTGCTTCCGGTGTATGTTTCGTTGTATCCTTCCGACATTTTAGCGTTTAGGTCTGTCAGGTTTGGCAGAGTTTCCGGAATGAGCAGGATTGTGTCAAAACCGTGTTTTTCTATTTCTTCTCTGATTTGGTCAATGTTTCTTTCCCAGATGTTTTTCATCGTCTCGGAGAAGTCTTTCGGTCTGTCTATGGAGTGGGTTGTGTAAAAGGAAGTAAAGTATTCTATTTCTTTTTCAATATCTATGGTTATGGTTTCTTTCTTTTCTTCAGTGGTTGTTTTGCCGGTTTTTTCGTCTTTTGTCTCTTCGATATGTTTGTATTCCACTTCTAGAGTTGTTGAGGATTTGCCTTCTATCTTTCTTTTGAGAGAACGGCATTGGGAGAGTGTTTCTTTGATTTTCAGGCTTAGTTCTTTCTGTTTCTCTGTATCTCCGCTCTCAATGGCTTTTAGGAGTTTATCTTTCATTTCTTCGGCCTGAGAGAGCAGGCCTTCCATTACGGTCAAGTCGGCCAGAGCTTGTTCTTTGGTTGGTGGAGAGTTTGGGATTTTGGGAGATTCGTGGGACATAATGGATGGATGATAATCAGTCTAATTTTATTAATTTCTTTGTCAGAACAGGAATTTCTTTTTGAAAAAAAGTTTTGACCGAATTCCAATCAGCGTCAAAAAAGATGACCGGCTCTGGATCGCTTTCGGCATCGTCAAAATAAACCATACTTTTCAAGATATGGTGATAGTCGTGAGCCACAGACGGATACTGTCCCGGCAATCGTCTGATAATATTTTCCAGCGGTTCCACATTTTTGGCGCACCAGTACAAATCAAAGAAATCTCTTTTTCTGCCTCTTTGCGAGCTGGCGATTATTTTCATCACGGCCACATCCGTTTTATTCAAAATTTTGACAAAACCGTATTCCAAAAATTTTTGTTTTGGAATAAAAAACGGATAAGCGATAAAACTGATTTTGGTGTCATACAATACGCCATATAAAGTGTTTGGTTCATCAATATCCGTGCTCCAATTTTCATTGCTTGCAAAACGAGATAACAGTTTCTTTGTTATAAAACTTTTTTCTGTGGTAAAAAAATCCAAATCAACAGATTTGCGATTGCCGGCCTGCAAAGCTAAGGCGGTGCCACCGGCCAGATACCAGCCTGATTCACTCAGCCATTCTTGGGTTGATAAAAAATCCAGAGCTGTTTTGGTTGATTTGGGTAAACATGAAAAGTTGATGATATTTAATTTTGAAGTGTCAGTGTCCATAATGCTTTTGTTCTTGGTCTCAAAGACCGTGATGCAGAAACAACTTTTCTCAACAATGCCTTGTCATAAAAATTCCAAAGCCAGCGAACCTCATTATCCCTGCCAAAATCTAAAATTCTCTCAATTATATATTGAGCGTTTTTTTCAGTGTCAATTCTGCTGACATCGGTGTCCCAAAACAAAGATTGTCTAAATGGCATACCTTCATTATATCAAATTTTGAGACAATATTCAACAAAAATCAAAATGCAAAAATAAAAAATTCAAAATTCAAAAACAAAAGAAAAAACAAATCGACAAGAGACAAGCTACCTTTTTGGAAATCACAAGAACGAGCGGGAGAGGCGACCACCCAGAGGCGGATTGGAAATGGACGGATCATTGGCAACGACATTGAGCTGGGAACCGTCGGGGTACCAATGGGCGCAGACGACACGAAAGGAAGATGGGGCGGTTTTGTCAGGGTTTGGCACTTTAGACCCGGGCAAAGCGGTCCAGTAGTATAGACCATCTTTCTCGTTTTTGGTGTCTATGTGCTTGCCTGTTTGTTCAAAGATTTTTCTTTGCAGGATGAGATAATCGGACAGAGTTAGAGATTGGTTCGGAGGCAAGGAGAGAAAGGTTTCAATCTTTTTGTTCAGAGTTTGTTTAAGCTCTGATTGTTGCCAGAGTTCTTGACTGTGGACTAGAACGATTCTTCTTTTTTTGTCTTCTATTACTCCTTCAAACCCGCCACCCGAGTTGAAATTGCTTCCGGTGTATGTTTCGTTGTATCCTTCCGACATTTTAGCGTTTAGGTCTGTCAGGTTTGGCAGAGTTTCCGGAATGAGCAGGATTGTGTCAAAACCGTGTTTTTCTATTTCTTCTCTGATTTGGTCAATGTTTCTTTCCCAGATGTTTTTCATCGTCTCGGAGAAGTCTTTCGGTCTGTCTATGGAGTGGGTTGTGTAAAAGGAAGTAAAGTATTCTATTTCTTTTTCAATATCTATGGTTATGGTTTCTTTCTTTTCTTCAGTGGTTGTTTTGCCGGTTTTTTCGTCTTTTGTCTCTTCGATATGTTTGTATTCCACTTCTAGAGTTGTTGAGGATTTGCCTTCTATCTTTCTTTTGAGAGAACGGCATTGGGAGAGTGTTTCTTTGATTTTCAGGCTTAGTTCTTTCTGTTTCTCTGTATCTCCGCTCTCAATGGCTTTTAGGAGTTTATCTTTCATTTCTTCGGCCTGAGAGAGCAGGCCTTCCATTACGGTCAAGTCGGCCAGAGCTTGTTCTTTGGTTGGTGGAGAGTTTGGGATTTTGGGAGATTCGTGGGACATGGAAGTATTCTATCATGTTATAACAATATCATTCAATATTGAAGTCAGTTTGTTTTTTAATCCAAATGAATCGCAGTGTTTCAGTAAAGCAAAATAAGACTGAAAATTATTCTTGTTCATTCTTTCAAAAATTTTTTGCTTGGTTTTATCTCTCAATAAAAGACAATCTGGCAAAGTCAGAGATCCTAGAAAATCTACTCCCCATTTTAATTTTCTGATTGAGATTTTATCATCCGGGATTTGCAGAAACAGTTTTGCCATAAATTTTTTAATTTCAACCAAACAAAACCCCAATCTTTTTTTATTTTTATTTACCAAAATAAAATCGTCGTTGTATCTTATATAAAATCTGGCGTTTAATTTTTTCTTCACAAAATGGTCAAAATCGTTCAAATAAATGTTGGCGAAAATCTGGCTGGTGATGTTGCCGAGCGGGATGCTTTTGTCAGAGCCATGAAGCGAGCAAAAACTTTCTACTATTTTCCCCACTTCCAAAAAAATATTTTCATTTTTCACTTTTCTTTTGATAAATTTCAGCAGTAGGCGGTGGTTGACACTTTCAAAGTATTTTTTGACATCGCATTTTAAAATAAAAACATCCCCATTTTTTCTTTTCGCCAATCCATTGAAATATTGGAGAGTTTTGACGGCTTTATGCGTTCCTTTTCCGTCTCTGGATGAATAACGGCTTTATGCGTTCCTTTTCCGTCTCTGGATGAATATGAGTCGGCAATAAATGCCGGCTCAAATAGATTTTTCAAATAATCGGATATTATTTGATGAATAATTCTATCTTTAACTTCAGCTTTGTGAATATTTCTTTTCTTGTTGTCAGTAACAATAAAATGCGAATACCCGCCATGGCGGTAAGTTTTGTTTTTCAGATCTCTGTGCAAATCAAAAATATTGTCTTCCAAATGTCTTTCAAAAATCATTACATCCATCTTGGAGGACTTTCCCCGCCGAAATTTCCGCCAAGCTGAAAATATATTATCAAGACTGAATAATTCGTTATAATTTTTATGGAACAAGACGCTCATAAAATTGAAAAATTGGAAATGCCTATTATGGCCAAACTCTTTATCATTTACGAACTGACGCACAAGCTTATTTTCAAATTGCCGAAATTTGAAAGATACACTTTGGGTGAAAAAATTGAAAATATCATCTTGGAAACGATTGAAATAATTGTCATCGCCAATGGGACGAACAAATACGAAAAAGAAAAATATTTGCTCAAAGCCAATGCCAAAGTGGAAATGCTTAAGTTGCTTTTTCGCATCGTTTTGAACTGCCAAATCATTGATTTCAAAAAATATTTGGAGGCGGAAGGGTTGCTTCAAGAAATCGGCAAAATGGCGCAAGGTTGGATAAAATACACCAGAAACGCAAAATAGCTTTTGTATAAAGCAAGAACGGCGGGAGAGGCGACAACCCAGATTCGGATTGGAATTGGACGGATCATTGGCATTGACATTGAGCTGGGAATTGTCGGGGTTCCAATTGGCGCAGACGACTGCGGTCGCCCCTCGATTAGCTTTGCGTCGTCATTTCCGTTTGGAAACAAGACTCTATTTATTAGGGGCTACTTCCCCCTGACGCAAAACTGCTGTTCTTGTGTTTTATTTCCACAAATCAACGACTATTTGGTTTCTAAAATTCAGAAACCATCTTTCGCCGTCAATTAGCGCTTCGGCAAACCAACTCATCACTGATGGCTTACGAGCCGAAGCGGGCGATTTTTGCTTCGCAAAAATAAAAAATTCAAAATTCAAAAACAAAAGAAAAAACAAATCGACAAGAGACAAGCTACCTTTTTGGAAATCACAAGAACGAGCGGGAGAGGCGACAACCCAGATTCGGATAGGAATAGGACGGATCATCGGCACCGACAACGAGCTGGGAATAGCCGGGGTCCCAATGGGCGCAGACGACGCGGAAACCGCCGGATGGATTTTTGACTGTTGAGCCGGGTAGCCATGTCCAACCGTCTTCATCCAAATGTTTGCCTGTTTGTTCAAAATATTGCTTTTGATACAACAAATAATCTGTCAGAGACATTTTTTCACCTTGCGATATAAACTCCTCGGCTTTTTTATTCAGAGTTTTCTTCAGTTCCGAATGGTCTTTCAGATTTTGAGCGCTGTTTTTATGAATCAAAACGATTCTTCTTTTTTTGTCTTCTATTACTCCTTCAAACCCGCCACCCGAGTCGAAATTGCTTCCGGTGTATGTTTCGTTGTATCCTTCTGACATTTTTTTATGTATATCGGTTATGGTCAATCCTCCGGGCACAAGCAAAATCTCATCAAAACCATATTTTTCTACTTCTTGTTTTATCTCGTCATAATTGTTCACCCATATATCCGCCATTTCTTCCGCAAATGATTCCGTCAATTCAATTTCGTGAGCTTTATAAAAAAGAAGAGAATCCTCAAGTTTTTTGTCAAAATTTATTTCTATTTTCTCTTTCTTTTCTTTGCCTTTCTCGTCCACGATTTTGTGTTCGGCAGAAACCACCGGTTCAAACGAACTGCCGGTCAATTCTCTTCTTTTACTTCTGAAAAATTTCTCCAAATCGGCTATTTCATTTTCAATCTTCTCTATCCCGTCCGCCGGACTTTCGGTTTTACCACCTTCAGGAATTGCCTCAGCAGACGCTTCTTTTTCTTCTTCGTTATTTTTCTTTTTTCTTTTCGTTCCTTTGCGTTTGGAATCTTTGGTTTCTATTTTGACTTCAACCAATCGGATGATTTCTTCCAATTTTGTTCTGTCTTCGGCGCTTTCCAGTCTGTTGACATAATAATATTTCAGGGCTTTTTGAAAAGTTTCGCTGATGTCGCCATTGTAAAAACGCAAAACAAAATTTCTGACCCGCCTCGGCTCTTCGCGGTCGTCATAGGTGAAAACTTGTGGTTGATCTTCGGCGATTTGCCTGTTTTTCAAAAGTTCTTTGGCGGTTTTGTGAAATTCCTTGTATTTTTCCAAAATTTCGGCAATGCCTGGAATTTCCGAAAGTTGTTCCTGCGTCAAACCACCGGCGCCGGATAAAAACATATCATCAGGCAATTCGGCGGTTTTCTTTTCCAAACCGTTCTCTAAACCAAACAATGCACCAGTCGCTTGCTTAAAGGTCTCTTCCGGTAATTCATTTGGCATTTTTTTATAAACCCATCTGCGAAGCTGAGCTGGATCAAGTGGCTTTCTATCCAAATAACCGGCTCCCGGAGGATTCATAAAAGCGATGATTTTGGTTTTTTGTTTAGAAACTTTAACTGTTTCCGAAGCGTCTTCTGACAAAATGACATCGCTATCACGCTCCAGAGAATCCAAAACTTCATGCAAACGAATCAAAATGTTCGGCGCCGATGAGTTGAATTCGTCCAAAACAATAATTTTGACTTTACCGTCTTCCTGTCGTAAACCGCTAGTTACTTTTCCGTCGGCGAAAATGTATTCCGGGTCTTCCGCATTATTTTTACGAGGATTTGGTATATATCGGCCCATCAAATCCTCCACATCCGTGGCACCGTTTAAGTTTATGTAATGAACTTCGTAGCCGAGCTCACTGGCCATTTTTCGCACCGTGGTGGTCTTACCAAAAGATGTTCCGCTTTCCACGGCAATAGGGTCGCCCATGGAAAACGACACGGCGATGTCACGTTGCAGTGGCAGAGCCACTTCGGTATCATTGGTGTAGTCCTTGTAATTTTCTCTTCTTGGCACAAATTGGCCATTTCTGTTTTTAGCTTTTTCCAGAGTAACACCCATATAAGAAACACTCCCGTCAGTTTCCATTATCGGCTCCAGTTTTGCTTCCGGATTGTTAAATTGTCCTTCTGGTGTTTTCATATTTTATGAACGATAAACCGGCCCAACTTTGTCTATAATTTCAAAACTTCTTTCTTTCAATTTCGCCAAAACGCTTTCCGTAGCGACCAAAACCAAAACCTGACTTTGATAATCAGGTGAAAAAACTTTTGATTCATTTTTTTCTTTATCAAAAATCTCAACTTGACCTGTCGGATACTGCGCGACAAAATCATATAAGTCCTTCGGTAGATTTTCGTCCAAAACCAGATACATTTTTTGAAAACCAAAAAAATCAAAAACATTTTTTGATGTTTGAAATCCACTATCTTCAAAAAACTTGATAAAACCACCCATCTCGCTTTCATCCCGCGCCAAAACAAGTCCGACATCTTTTTGTCCTTTCAAGATATCCAGAAACTCATGCAGACCTTCGTTTTTGTTCATAGTTGTATTCTAACACTAACCGGAAAATTATCAAATTTTTCAACCAACAACTTCTTTCTCAAGTATTTCTGATATATCTTTTATTATTTTGTCCACTTTTATATTATCGGATTTTAGCGGGTAATAAATAAGCTTTACACCGCCGGCTTTTTCGATTTTGCCTTTAATTTTTTGAAAATCATATTTTGAGCCGGGATGTTTAGTGGATTCAGCTGGTCTGTCATCCGAAAAAACAATCATTATTTTGTTGTCTGTTTTTTGTTTTGCAAGTCTTGCCGAAGCGGTTTCCATAGCCCAACCAATGTCGGTTTCATTATGCTCATTTCCGCAATTTTTGCAACAACTATCTTCAACCTCTTTAAACATTCCTCCCATGTGTTCCCTGATTTTTTTTGACATTGGCTCTCCAAATTTTTGATACTCGTATATATCATCATTAAAACCGTTAATTTCAACGTTCAATCCTAGTTTGTTTAATGCTTCAGCCAGCACAACTTTTGCTTTGAAATCTTCTTCAATTTTTTTACGCATAGAACCAGATAAATCGTTTAGAATGGAAATTGAATATTCTTTTTCATCTGGTTTTTCTCTTTTTTGCCAAGCGTTGCTTTCTATTGGCGAAATGCGTCTGGCTTTTTCCTGAATCCTTGTTTTTATATCAATTCTTTTGCCTATTCTAAAGCCCTTTTTCCATCTTGTGGTTTGGGTGTCAACAAATATCTGTCTTAGTTTATTTTCCAATTCATCAATCAGCGACGAAACTTCTCGTCGGTGCTTTTCATAAATATTTTCGTCTTTATTGACTTCTCTTTTTAATCTTTCTTTGTATATTCTCAATCCTTCCAAATCAAGAGGTTCTTTTCTTAAAGTTCCGGTTCTGACCGGAGCGCCGCCTTGATTTTGATTGTTTATTTCAACCCCTGGCAAATTTTCCGGCGGTTCTGGATTTTTTCTTTCTGCTTTTTCCTCCGGATTTTCAGTCAATTTGCCTTCCATTTCTTCGTTTAGTTTGTCTTCAAATTCCTTCAGCGCTTTTTCGGCTCTGTCGGCCAGCTCTTTTTTCACATCTTCCGGAAGCGAGTCGACATAATCCCTTATTTTTTGTTTTATTTCGTCGGAAAGGTCGTTCAGGTTTATTGTCCTCGCACCGATATCGTCTAGCGTCTGTGGTTGTTCATTGCCGGTGTTGTCTTCGTGTGGAGTCGGCTTGTTTGTGATTTTATCTTCTCCCTGCCCACCTGTTGACATTGGTTTGATTTTTTCTTTCTCTTTTTTTGCTTCATCAATAGCTTTGTCAATAGCATTTTCCAACGTTTTCTTTTCTTCTTCGGTTAATTTGTCTTCCAAATCTTTTGGCAGTTTTGATTTTTTTTCATTTTTTTTATCTTCACTTTCTCCTTCCTGATTTCCGTTATCTTTTTGTCCATCACCACCTTCCTTCCCATTTTCTCTTTCTTGCTCTTTTTTCATTTCTTCCATCATCTTTTTCATCACATCTTTCAACACTTCTTCCATTTTCTCATCCTCTTTATCTGCTTCAACCAGTTTTTTAAATTCTGGCCAAATTTCTTCCAGATTTATTTCATACGACACTTTGGCGTATTCTTTTATTTTTTCTTCACTTTCATCCGCTTCCTCTCGCGACGGATATCGCCACCAAGAATCCTGAGCTGATTTCAGTGTGGCTAAAACAACAGCTTTGACTTCTTCGGGCAAATCTTCCGAAATTTCAAAATTCTGTCCCTGTTTTTCACGAAACCATTGTCTAATATATTCATACCCCGCTTGCACAAAACGCGGTTGGAAACCCAGTTTTTCGGTAGCTTCTTTCTTTTCTTTTTCTCTTTTGGCAAAAAAATCATCCCAAGCAAATTTTATATTTTCATCGTATTTCGGATAACTCTCGGAAACAAAGTTGTCGTTTCTGGGATCTTCAATGAAATTCATCATAGCTGAAAAGCCCGGTTGTCGCCATGTTTCAATCGGAATAAAATCTGTTCTGGAAACTCGTCTATGTCCTCCTTCGTGACAAATTAAATATCTCAATAATTCAATTGGCTCCGTCAGCAGAGTTTTCGGGTCAACTCTGATGACATTTTTTTGAAAATCCCAATGCCAGCCAGCGCCTGGTTGGTTTAGTTCTATCGGCATCTCAAAATCTTTGCCAATAAAATAAGCCAGAGATGACAAAATATTTTTCTTGCGCAGAATTTCTTTTTGTTCTTCTTCGTTAAATCGCTTCAAGATTTCCTCTTCTGGATTTTGCCGGAGAGAATCGTAGGTTTGTTCGTTTTGATTGAATTTTGGTCCTTCCATAATTTGCAAGATTATAGCAAATTTTTGGAATTATTTCGCTTCAAGGGCCCCGGCGGTGTATTTATTGGACGCTGACCAAAGAAGCCACGAGGAAAGGCCCGAGTCGTTCACTGCTTTGATCTCAGCCGAAACTTCGGTCGGACCGTAATCCATAGTTAAACCGAAATCTTGTAACCAAGGGCGCAACTTCTCGGCTGTGCTGGCAAAATCACTGGTGGAACTGGCTAGATTTTTTTCACGAGCAACGGCTGATTGCATAGCGTAAGAAACGATTTGATACGGATACTGTTCCGGATTTTTGAAACCGTCAAAGTTTTTAGAGTAATGGGATGGATAAACCATAGGCGAGACATAATCAAAATACGGCAAGGCATTGATTAAAACCTGCCCGATACCCATATCGTCATTGGCTGTCGTGGTTTCCCCGAAAAGATCGGCTGAAATTTTCAGAGCCGACGCTTTGGTCGGCTCCCCGACCTTCGATTTTGCAATCAAAGCGTCGGGGACGCCATCTTTTTGTGGCGTGCCGTCATTTTCGGCCAGACGGTCGCGCAAATAGCTGAAAAAATTTTTCAAAATTTCAGTTTTCGGGGTGCTCGTGCTGAACGGATAGGAAATGTCTTGCATATTTCCATCGGATGGAAAACGAATATAATCAAAATTAACCTCATCAAAACCAATGGCTCGCGCTTGTCTGGCCAGCGAAACAATGTAATCCCAATACTCTGGCGCGCCCGGATCAATCCAAGAAATACCTTTGTTATCTTTCCAAACAGCCGTACCAGCTAAATTTTTGACAGCTAGGTCAGGACGAACTTTAACGAAGTAAGCGTCTTGAAAAACAGCAATGCGGGCAATGGCGTAGATGCCGTTTTGGTGGAGCTCCGCCACAAAATTTTGCATATCCGGCACGCGATCATCCTCGGAACCGTAAGCTTTCAATTTTGGATCGCTGATCGGAAAAAATATTTTGCCGGAATAATCCTTGATATCAATAACCAAAGTATTGAGTTCAGTATCGTCAATCAACTTAACCAACGGCTCTCGCAAACTTTTGTCCGAAGCTGTCCAGCTAGTCATATAAATTCCCTTGACCGGATCCGGTGTCGGCACATATGACGGCAGAAAAATTTTAGCTGGCGCTTGGACAACTGAAGTGGAGGAAGTGGTGACGCCAATAGAATTAAAAACAAAATGTCGGCTAAAAATCTGCGGAAGATAAAAACAAAAAACAACCAAAAAAAGGACGACACAAAATATGATTACCTGCCTGTGTCGCGATAAAAAGTTCATATTATTTTCAAAAAATTTTAGAGTTGTTTGTCCTGGTTAGAAATTTCAGTGATCGTTTCAACTGTATCAGGTTTCGGTTCGGGTTTAGGTAAAATCTCCTCTCTCATCTCCGGTGCGCTTTCGCTCCAAATTGGAGTGATTTTTTCTCGGCGACGGCGAGGAATATTGTGACGGGGCAGAGAAAATTTAACCGAGAGTAAAATCAAACAGAGGCCGGAGATAACAGCCAAAAAAGTTCGGCCGGATGACGGCAAACCGAAAAAAGGAATGAGAAAAATAAATATCCCCAGAAAAAATGTTTTGTTGTTTTTTATCATATACAAATCTTAATATAAAAATGTGAAAATGAAAAGCTGATAGATATAAAAAGAAAGGCCCGGCGCTTGCGCACCAGGCCAGGATTCTTCGGGTCCCAACCGCCTCTCGTGAGAGAGGAAAGAACGAACTAGACCGCGGCCGGCTCCTCAACTTCGGCGTCGTCGCCCGTCCAGCCGGCTCTCTCCAGGGCCGTTGCCATGATGGCAGTGCCATTGGGACCCGCTGGGTAACTCGCGTCTTCCTGGGCGACCGCCCCCGGCGAAGTGAATTTGCTGTCCGGGAATGGCTTCTTGTGACCGCCGCCACGTTGGTTGCTGGACGAATTCGGCAGGTGGTATTTGCCCTTGTTGTGAACGCTGTCCACCAGGCCCCACAGACTGTCGTCCGATTCCATCCGGTCGGCGTAAGCCAACTTGAGGAAACCGGCGATGTTCTTGAATTCATCTTCGCCGGCGCCGAGACCGAGAAGAGCGGCCAGAAGTCCCTGAACGGCGTAGAAGAAGTCTTCCGTGTCGCCGTGCGCCTTGGTCCATTCCGGCGCCTGCCAGGTCGGTTTCGCGAAGTCGTCCGAGAGTAGTCGATGGAGATAGATATCTCCGATTTCCTGGCGGTCGGTCAGCCTGATGAACTCCGGAATCGCCCCGACCCACAAACGGTTCGGGAACTTCGTGACGAATCTCACGGCAGCATCGACGCCCGCCGGGCACTCGATGGCCGCGAAGATCGTCTCAGTGCTCGTCATCACATCGGCCAACCTGACTGTGCCGGCGACGAGCCGGTCAAGGATAGAAACAGCCTCGACCGAGCGCCTCTCCCGATGTCGGAGGCTAGTAGCCTCCAAGGTCTCCTTGACAGCTTCATTTGGAGGCGGCATGACAGTGGCAGCCGCCTTAATCCTGCGGAGCAAATTCAATCCCATAAAAACCTCTTCTCCTCCATTTAGCCTAGGAGGTCGGCATTTTTCGAGGATCGTGCCTTTGGTTTAAACCTCCAGCATTCCGCAGATAAGTATACACCTTTTAATAATTTTGTCAAGCACATTTTTGGCCATATTTTAAGCCACTTTTTTAAGCATAAAAAATTACCTATTTATTTTTCCAAAAAAAATCCTGTGGCGTGTGGCCAGCAGGATTATCAAGAACTATTGCTTTTTATACAACTTTTCCTTCACATGACTGTAGACTTCATCGCTCAATCGAAACTCTCCCATAAGATACGAGGCGATTTCCTTGGCGAATCTGACCATGGCCGGCCGCTCGAGATCCCAATCTGTGAAGGTGTGACAATTTGGATTTCTCTTACCGTCAGCGTCAAGAGTAACATCAACGAATGCTACATTTCTACAGAGAGAAAAAATGAAATCGGTGCCGTAGAAATAATCCATCGGCGTACCGAAGGCAGTCAAAAGCCTGAGATGACGACGCAGTCTTTTTGGCAAATGCTGTTTGACTTCGACAAACACTTGCCAGAAGAAAGCGTTGTTTTCTTTCAAAGCATTCTGATCGGCATTGCGAGCTAGGACTAAATTAATTGTCTCCACCATAGCGGTGGGGAAATCAAAACGTTGGCTGTCTGGCCCATATGCCACCCAGCCGGTATCTACGGAAGAAAAACCCCCACAAAACCTTTCAAAATCATATCCGGTTCGAAATGACTGTCTCGTTTGCACATTTGGACTCCTCTGCTACTATATAAGCATAAAGCAAAAATAAAGTCAACTGATTTGCAAGTTTGGCAAAAGTTCCCTGTCTCGCTCCGTTTCTTCAATAATTTTTGCCATATCTGCCACTACTTCCAAGGGGTACTTGCCAACGGCCGTTTCTTCGGAGAGCATGACTGCTTCAGCGCCATCCAAAACGGCATTGGCCACATCAGAAACTTCGGCCCGAGTCGGTCTTTCGTTTTCCACCATTGATTCCATCATTTGAGTGGCGATGATTGTCGGTTTACTGACCTCGTTGCATTTTCCGGTGATCATTTTTTGAACGAACGGCACTTTTTCAAAAGGAATCTCCACGGCCAAGTCTCCGCGAGCCACCATTATGGAGTCCGAAGCGGAAATAATTTCGTCTATGTTCTCCACAGCTTGTGGTGTTTCTATTTTGGCGATGATTTTAGCTTGGCACCCGCGCTCTTCTAGAATTTTCCGTAATCCTAAAATATCCGAAGCTCTGCGAACAAAAGATACGGCCACAAAATCAACTTTGTTTTTTATACCGAACTCCAAACTGGCCAAATCTTTTTCGGTCAGAGCATTAACCGAAAGTTCCGAGCCAGGCAGGTTGAGCCCCTTTCTGCTTTTGACTTCCCCGCCGATTAAAACTTTGCAGACGACATCATTGTCTTTGATTCCCGAGACTTCCAATTTTATTCTGCCATCGTCAATATAAATAAAATCGCCCGGAGAAACTTCTTTCGGCAAGAATGGGTAATTGACCGAAACACGGTTTTGGTCGCCTTGGCACTGGTCCGTGGTCAGAGTAAACATTTTTCCTTCTTTCAAACAAACAGTGTCGGATCCGAAATTGCCGATGCGGATTTTTGGCCCGGGCAAATCCTGAATGACCCCGGCGACAATGCCGGTGTTTTTTACAGCTGTTTGAATATTGTCAAAGCGTTTTTGTTGCTCATCTATATCGGCTTGAGAAAAGTTGAGACGAAAAATATTAGCTCCAGCTTTGAGCAATTCTTCAAGCATCTCCACATCTCTGGTTGATGGACCAATGGTGACAATAATTTTAGTTTTTCTCATTACAAATATAATACAGGAAAACGGGAAGAAAGAGAAATGGAAATAATCTGTTTTACACAAAACAAAAGCCAGTTGTTTAGAGCAACTGGCAAATTTTTGGGGTTCTTTGTTTTTGCGTCATTCGGTACGCATCGACAATAAAACCCAAAGAAATTATTTGTTGAACGAAAAGCCATGGGTAGTTTTCTATATACATCAGCCACCCACAAGCAACGTGCATAAGAACATACCAGAGATATCCGCCAGACCGCTCTTTGGCAAGCATGTATGTGCCTATAAGAAAACCTGACACAAGCCCAACCTCCAGCCATTGATTAACAGTTTTGAGCCCACCGAAATCATATAGACTGTAAGTGAACCCAAGTGCAATGCAAATGACAGCAAGGTGATCAAGCCAACGTGGTGGTTTTTTAGTTATGCCACGAATAGCAATCACTAAACCCAGCACCATTGCTGGAGCTCCACTTGTTTCTACTGAAGCGGCGATCCAGTTTCGCTCCTTCACAAAAATAATCACCCATGGAGGTAAACCAATAAGATACACTGCCCATGAGGCGATTTTCCAATTCCGCTTTTTCCCTATATCACCCCGATTGTGGGCATGTTCCGAAAATGAGAAAAAAATCTTATTGAGAAGATAAAATATCCCCCCAAGGTACTGTAACAGCAAAACACCCCTAGCCACCTTTGAAGTAGGACAGTTAGAATTAATGCATTAGTCGAAAATTAATTTTAATTGTCATATGAAAAACAAATATCATCATTTGTCTTTTGAAGAGAGGTTTTGTATTGAAAAGATGTATTGCGCCGGTTCGGCCATTCGCAAAATTGCCGAATTTCTCGGTCGGAGTGTCAACACTGTGAGCAGAGAAATACAAAAACACAGTGTTAATGGGGTGTATGAAGCGGAAAAAGCCAAGCAGAAAGTTTCAATGAAAAGATGGCGAGCCAAACAGCAGTGTCTGAAAGTGGCGCTTGACCCGTTTCTCTGTCGATTCGTGGTGGAACGATTAACCAAGCCGTATCATTGGTCGCCGAAGCAGATTAGCGGGTATCTTGAATGTGAAATGGGTATCATCTGCTCGGCCAAAGCCATATACAAATTTGCCGAGTCGAGAGGTCTAAACCACCTGCTTTTTTGGGGTTGGAACAATCACAAGGGTGGGAGAAAACGAAATCATTGGAAGCACATTCAGGATGGCAGGAAGTATATTGATGTCAGACCGGAGAGAAAAGGTCTAGGACACATTGAGCTCGATTTCATCGTTTCCAAAGACAGTTCGTGGGTACTTTTGGTTGCTGTGGATTGGCAAGCCAAAAGAACATGGGTCAGGAAACTGCCCAACAGAAAACGCGACACTATTCGTGCCGCGCTTTCCCGTCTGTTCCATGGTGTTGAATTGAAGAGCATCACCACAGACAACGATATTGCATTCACCTGTTGGAAAGAGTTGGAAACTCTCCTGCAAGTGCCAATCTATTTTACACATCCATACCATTCTTGGGAAAAAGGTCTGGTGGAAAACACCAACAGATGGATCAGATGTTTTGTGCCTAAACGAAGAGATATTGAGTCAGTCACTGAGGAAGAATTGCAAGAAATACATTCCTTCCTAAACAACCGACCGAGAGAAGTGATTGGCTTCCGCGCGCCAATGAGTTATTATTCAAACATTAGTTCTGTCCTACTTGAGGGGTAATTGGAGGACACACCTCCATTAAATAAAATATCACAATAAAATAATAAAGTCAAATTGTGCGCGTGCCAGGACTCGAACCTGGGACCTCGTCATTATCAGTGACGTGCTCTAGCCAC
Organism: uncultured bacterium; assembly: GCA_963727715.1. GTDB lineage: Bacteria > Patescibacteriota > Minisyncoccia > Phycocordibacterales > DATDWN01 > CAIOTC01. The sequence continues at coordinate 62,867 of CAVSGX010000004.1, forward strand.
CTGAGCTACACGCGCGTATTTCAGAAAAATATAACAAAAAAAACGTTTTTAAGCAAACAAAAAAGGTCAGAGGGGACAAGCCCTCTAACCCCGAGAATAAGGATGATTTTCCTTTTTCAAAATCTTGTATTCTAAAAAACCATAACCAAAAAGCAAAATGAGACAAACAATGAAAAAGATAAGCGACCGAAGTGGCTCCTTGGGATCGATGGGTTCCAATTTGTTTGGGAATCCTATACAAACCACAACACAAATCGCCACCGCTAGTAAAATCGGTATTCTGATTTTTTTTAGTGTACTAAGACTCATAGGTGAACCTCCACATAGAACTATATCATACTTTGTCCACAAAAGTCAAGTATAAATTTTTATACGAAAAAACCACTTTGTTTAGCGGTTTTTTCGAGCTATAAGCCGACGCTTCGGTCGGCTCCCCGACCGCAACGTCGGGGTTGTCCTTTATTTTGTTCCGTTCACCCGAGTCTTTCCTCGGTGTCAAACTGTTTTAGGACGCACAGTCATCGTCCATTGTCTGCTCAATTGAGGCAGGCAATATCGACTCAATCGTTCGACACATTCTAGGAACGCGCCGGACTTCTCGATCAGAGACCGAGAGTTTTTCAAATTGAATTATTCCACGACCAGCTTCCGCTAGCCGTGCCTTGTTACGACTTAGTCTTTGTCATTGAGCTTACCTTGGTGCCGCAAAAACGACGCTTCGGGTATTCCCAACTCCCCTGACTTGACGGGCGGATTTCGATAACTTTCGTTTCAGGTTCCCTGAAGTTTTTAACTTCACCATATCGCTTCCCGTTATTCACGACTTTGGACGTAGCGAGCGGATTTCCCGCACTACGCGAGTTCGATAGTTTCTAGAACTAACGATTTTGTCCTTCATTTTGTTTTTCAACAAAACTACTACGACGCAGCTGACTTCCAGCACTAATTTTTGGAGTCAAGATTTTCACTTGACAAACACATTTTTTTCTTATTATTTCATAGGAGGTACTTCGTATGCACATATTTGAGGTTTTTGTATGTGTTGTTTTGGCAATCATGTTTCTTCCTTTGCCAATTTTCTTTTTGCGTTTTATTGCTTGTATAATAACTGATGCTGATTAAATCTAATCAGTTATTAGTCGACTTGAGTGATTTTGTCAAATCACTCTTTTCTTTTTCCAAAAATTAGTGCTGGATCTCCCAGGGTCATTTATATTTCTGTTCCAAACATCCGAATCGAGATTTTCGATAAGATTTATCGTGTGCTTCCTTCTGACTCACCGCAGAAGTCGCACATCTCTTTTTTTTGATTCGGCTGCTCTTTGCTACTAGGATCCTTCAGTCCAGTCATTGCTGATTGTGGACCTACCCGTTCGCTATTTTCACACTCCTGTGAAAAGTTGGATTTGAACCAACTAGATATATAAACTGCCTGGCGCATTTTATTCTGAGTACAAGACTTGAGAACGTATTCACCGCGGTATGTCTGACCCGCGATTACTAGCAATTCCAACTTCATGGGGTCGAGTTTCAGCCCCCAATCTGAACTGGGGCGACTTTTCTAAGGATTGGCTCAGGGTTACCCCGTCGCAACCTGTTGTAGTCGCCATTGTATTATGTGTGTAGCCCAAGGTATCAAAGGGACATGCTGATCTGGCGTCATCCTCGCCTTCCTCCCAGCTCCAGTTGCGCAAGATGAACGAACTCGGTTAAGACCGAATACGGACATCGATGTTTGCACAGAGAGACATCTACTTATGATGTTCTTGTGCAACTGGAGCTGGGCAGTCTCGCCTGATACTTATAACAGACAACGAGGGTTGCGTTCGTTACCCCACTTAAGGGAACAATTCAAATCACGAACTGACGACGACCATGCATCACCTGCCTAACTGTCCTTGTGGGACCGCAAACGTTTCTGCTTGCATTCAGTTAGGTTTCAAACCTTGGTAAGATTCTTCGTTTATCATCGAATTAAACCACATAATCCACTGCTTGTGCAAGTCCCCGTCTATTCCTTTGAGTTTTAGCCTTGCGGCCGTACTACCCAGGCGCTTGACTTAACGCGTTAGCTACGCCACGCAGAGGGTCGATACTCCGCATAGCTAGTCAAGATCGTTTAGGGCGTGGACTACTGGGGTCTTAATGTTACTTCAAAATTTTGGGAAATTTTGAGGCACAACATTTCTGTTGTACTCTGCATGTTGCCATGCAGTTCGGACTATATCTTTATCTGTATGTATTCCACTTAGCTTTTTTCTTTTCATATTCTGCTATTATGACAGATTCTGAAAAATTACTAAGAGAAACCATTTCAGATATCCAGCGTTCTTGAAATTGAGAGTTTTTATATAGAAGAATTGCTTTGGATAACATGCTCGATACTGGTATGTATGGCAGTATGATACGCAAGAATTTTTTTAATTCTTCTTGTGACCTAATCCATAACCGCCAGTATTGTTCTTGCTTCCCATCTTGCTTACGCCCGACGGGGGCAACAATGGCACGAACATCCCAAACAACTTTAAGATAGCGAGCTAGCATTTCGACTGATTGTTTTGAAAAACCATCAGTACAAAACACACCTTTTCTGGCGCCGTAACCAATAAGCGAACCGTCATCACACCACCAAACGGCGAGTGATAACGCTGTCATTTGATTAAGCCACCTACGCTCTATAAGCAATTTATTTTGTTTGTGAGTTAAATGATGAAGTTCTGTAAGAGATGAAGTTCGCCTACTGGCAAATCTCCATTTTTTGTTCTTACTGTATCCATCAGGTTCCTGCACAAACACACTGCTATCTCCTGCTATCTCTTTGAGAGCTTGCGCTTTCCATAAGAGATAATCTTTCTGCATTTCCGAATGACGAATTTGTAAATTCGCATTGAAATAATTTTTTTGGATTTTTAGCGAGCCGTCTCCAAGGATTGAACCGAAGATAATAGCTTTCGCTTCATCCGACAAAGGCACATATTTCGTATCATGCATATAATTTTAAGTTAATTGCACGACGACAGAATAGCACCAACTATCTTACTCAATTTCATAGTCTCTACGGGGTTTCTAGCACTAATTTTTGGAGTCAAGCTTTGACTTGACAAGATTCATTTTATGATTTAACATCAATTCCAGGAGATTAACTCGATGGAATTTATTATGATATTGATCTGTTTAGGAGTTTTTTGTTTGATCACAGATATGATGATAACTGTTGCTATTGATATCTGTGAATGGATCGATCATTACCTGCACCGGCTTTTATAGCGGTGCAGTTTTCTTTTTCCAAAAATTAGTGCTAGAAACTTCCCTCGGGGTTGTCCATACGAAATCAGTAAATTTCATATTGTATGGAGTTTCCCCGATATAGCTAGATTACAATTCTATGTCACCATAGAAAAGAGACACCTTCGTCCTATATTTTATTAGCGGGACTGGATTATCTAATCCCATTCGCTACCCACGCTTTCGTGTTTCAGTGTCAGGAGTGGCCCAATGTGCTGCCTTCGCTTTCGGTGTTCCCCATGATATCAACGGATTTCACCCCTACTCCATGAGTTCCACACATCCCTGCCATCCTCTAGTCGTGCCGTTTCGCTCGCACTTCCGGGGTTAAGCCCCGGGTTTTAACAAGCGACTAACACAACCACCTACACACCCTTTACGCCCAATAATTCCGGATAACGCTCGGGGCACTCGTATTACCGCTGCTGCTGGCACGAGTTTAGCAACCCCTTATTCTTGAGGTACTATCAATAAACTTTCTCCCTCACAAAAGATGTTTACGACCCAGAGGGTCTTCATCCATCACGCGGCGTCGCTCGATCAGGCTTTCGCCCATTGTCGAATATTCTCGGCTGCTGCCACCCGTAGGTGTATGGACCGTCTCTCAGTTCCATCGGTGGGGGCCAAGCTCTCACTCCCCCTACGCGTCATAGCCTTGGTAGGCCGTTACCCTACCAACTAGCTGATACGACGCAGACTTTTCCTTTAGCGATAAATCTTTCCTCCGAAGAGAATATCAAGTATTACCTAATCTTTCGACTAGCTATTCCTGACTAAAGGGTAAATCTCTGCGCATTATTACCTCGTTCGCCACTGTCCTTGCGGACCGTTTGACTTGCATGCCTTATCCACGCCGCCAGCGTTCATCCTGAGCTAGGATCAAACTCTTAATAAAGATTTATTAAGATCTATCTTTTAAGAACGGAACAAAATAAAGGAAAATACTTTTGGTATCGCGATTATTTTATTTTTCTTTGATGAACACTGATTGTGTTTTTGGTTGATTGTTATTGATGTTGTGAATTTTGCTGAATTCACTTTCCGGAATTATTTTAAAAGAATATTTTGCATCCGACTGTTTTTGACAAAACAGCCGAACTGTAAAACTTGCACGTTTTACATTCTCTAAATAAAGCCGACGTTTTCAGTCGGCTCCCCGACCTAATGCGTCGGGGTTCATTTTGATTGTCAACGAACTATCCAGTAAAGAAAATGCCTTTTGAGGCACCTAGATAGTATAGCCACGCCAAAGAAAAAGTCAAGTCAATCAGCGGTCAATTTTGCAAAAAAGAAACCTGGGAGGATGACCCAGGTTTTGTTTGCCTTTTCCCTTGTTCTTTCAGCAAAGGCTTAATCTTTTTAGGAACTTCTTTTATTTTATTTTTTGCTTTTCTTACATCTTTTATATCTCCTTTATTCTGCAAACAACCAGAATAAAAATAAAAGAGATTGTCTTCAATGAGCAACGTCTGAGAAATTATTCCATCAAAATTTCCTTTGGCCATGGCCTTTTCAAGATCAGCGATCGACTGTTTCAAATTGTGATTGCTTTGACAAAAACAAAAAATAGAAAAGGCAAAAAACAGAACAATGAGTTTTGTTAGCTTCATCGTTCGATCTCCACCAATAATATTACACCAAAACAGATTTTTGTAAAGTTGAGAAAATTACTTCTTTTGCAATTTTTCCAATGTCACTAGAAGTGGCGAGGCAATGAAAATTGACGAGTATGTGCCGGCGATGATGCCGATGATGAGGGTCAGAGCGAAATCGCGAGTGGTTTGTCCGCCGATGAGGTACAACGCCAGAAGAGCCAGAAAAATTGTCAGAGATGTGTTGATGGAACGACCAAATGTTTCGGAAACGGATTTGCCGACAGTTTCGGTGAATGTCTCTTTGGTTTTTGTTGTTTGATTGACGCGCAGATGTTCGCGGACACGATCAAAAACGACGATGGTGTCGTGAACCGAATAACCGAGAATGGCCAGAAGTGCCGTGACAAAAAGCAAGTCAATTTCTCCACCGTGAAAATGGGTGTAAGCCACATAAAATCCAGCCGGCAAGAGCACGTCGTGAGCCAAGGCGACGATAGTGGCAAAACCGTATTTCCACGATGAGACCGGGTAGGAAACCTTGCGGAAAGCAAAAGTGATGAACAGAACGATACAGATGATGACCATCAAAATGGCGTACATGGCTTTGCTTTTCATTTCATTGCCGACAGACGGGCCTATTGTGTTGGAGAGTTGTTCTACAGCAGGATTGTTTTGATCAACAGTGAAAGCCGAAAGAACCGCGGTGTTTTCAGGTTGCGACAGCTCGCGCGATTTTAAAATAAAACTATCCGCGCCGGATGGTGTTAAAACATATTCACCGAGATTTAATTTATCCAAATTAGCTTTGACGGGAGCCAGTTCTGGTCGTGCCGACTGATAGTTAACTTCAGTGATTGATCCTCCTTTGAAATCAATGCCAAGATTAAAACCGAAAGCGAAAAAAGAACAAATCGCGGCCAGAACCAGAATAGCTGACAAAGTGAAAAATATTTTTCTGTGGTTTACGATAAACATAAAGGTTTTTAAAAATGAAGACCGTTGCTAAAAAGAAATTTCTTAAATCGACTTTGGGTTTTCGGCGCGATGGCGAAAAGGAATGTGCGCGAAACAGAAATAGCGGTGAACATTGAGACGAGCACACCAAGACCGAGTGTCAGAGCGAAACCTTTGATGGCGCTTGTGCCGAGCCAGAAAAGAACGACAGCCGTGATGATTGAGGAAATGTTCGAGTCGCGGATGGAAAGCCAGGCTCGAGTGAATCCTTCGTGCAAAGCTTCGTAAATGGTTTTACCTCTTTTCAATTCTTCTTTCATTCTTTCAAAAATCAAAATGTTGGCGTCCACAGCCATACCGATGGACAGAATAAACCCGGCGATGCCGGCCGCGGAAAGCGTCACCGGAATCAATTTGAAAACAGAGAGAGACAAAACAATGTACATTGAAAGTGAAATGGAAGCCAAAAGTCCCGGCAAGCGATACCAAAGGATTAGGAAAATAACGATGAGCAGAAAGCCGATAGCCCCGGCTTTAACACCTTGCGTCTTGGCATCCTGGCCGAGCGACGCGCCGATGGTTTGGTTTGAAACCAGAGTGATCGGTACAGGCAGAGCGCCGTAATTTAGATTTTGCACCAGCGATTTGGCATCTGCGGCAGTAAATTTACCGGAAATGACCGCCTGTCCATTTGTAATGGCATCTTGAATGACCGGGGCGGAAATAATTTGACCATCCAGTACAATGGCTAAAATTTCACCTTTGTGCTGCGTGGTGATTTTAGAAAATAGAGTGGTGCCTTGATCATTGAAATTTAGAGCGACAAGCGGTTGGCCGGCAATCTGCCCACTACCGGTAGTGGTAAACTGCAAAGAAGCGTTGCTCAAATATTGCCCAGTCAACCCGGTTGATTCATAGACTTGATCAAGTGTCGCTGTCTTGAGTTGATCGGCTGTAAAGTTTTTGGCCTCTGGCCGTTGTAACATAAATTCAAGTTGCGGAGTTTGGCCGATCATGGCGATGGCCTGATCGATTCTTGTCACGCCCGGCAAGTCCACGATCAAACGATAATCTTTTTGTCCGGAAACCAATCCAGCTTCTTCTGTTTGCACCACCGGCTCCGAGACGCCAAAAATGTTTACTCGTCTTTCAATGACAGAGCGTAGAGAATCCATAGCTGCCGAAATATCTCCGCCAATAACTTTGGAAACATCGGCACGGTATGTCAGCTCGGTTCCACCGTTTAGGTCCAGACCAAGCTTGAATGCATATTGCTGAAAATGTCCGCCGACTTTTTGCGATTGGTAAACAAAGTAGCCGAGAAAGACAAGGACAACTAGTAAAAGCAGTGACAGAAATCTATGTTTGGTCATATGGCGTATAGTATAGCGATTTCGGAAGAAAAGACAAGTGAAGATTTCGAGGGCACAAATCCGACTGGCATAATAAATTTTTGGAGATGTAAACTTTTCCAGCGAAAAGTTTACTCGGTCCTCGGCTCGGATTTGTCAAGAGCCTTCGCTTTGCTCAGGTCATTGACAAAACCAGCTCCTCGCCTGCGTATGCTCCAAAAATTTATTATGCCAGTCGGATTTGTTCAGTGATGATTTCCCACTTTGCTTTTCTTCCAAAATCTAGTGGGAATGGAAAAAAGAAAAGCGCCGGTTGCCCGGACACTTTATTTACTGTTGATGATGCCTATTGTGAGACCATTCCCAAACCGCCATGGTGGCGGGCAAGACAGAGAGTGGACCCAAAAGAAATGAGAGCAGGAGTGATGTTATTTTATAATCCATCATCCAATACTCTCTACCTGTTGGGTAGTTTCCCGCTTTCCTGTCAGCAAAAAACATAATACCCCAACTCAACAGAGCCAAAGAAAACAAAACAGAGAGCTTTGTAAAAACATACTTATGATTAATACCAAACACAAACATGTAATTCAAAAACCCTAAATAGAACCAAAGGATTGCCTTTGTGAGCATAGAGTCTCCGTTTTATAGGTTATCATTAAAACAAAATTTTGTCAAACTCCCCTTCTTGAAACAAGTTCACGAATGGTTTTCAAAGCGATTTTGATATCCAACCAGAATGAGCGATTTTTGATGTAGAAAAGATCGTAGGAAAGTTTGGTTTTGGTTTGAATATAATCGGTGGCAAATTTCGGCGGAGTTTTTTGATAGAGTTGAGCCCAACCGGAAAGCCCCGGCTTGATCAAATGACGAACATTGTAGAAACTGATTTCTTTTTCGTAGAGTTCCACTAGCTTCGGCAATTCCGGACGCGGGCCGATAAGTGAAATGTCCCCGCGCAAAACGTTCCAGAGTTGGGGCAGTTCATCAATACGCGAGGCGCGCAGAAATTTCCCAACATGAGTGATTTTTTGCTCCCTGCCGACGCGTCCGTCTCCGGAGTCATCCACGGACATTGTGCGAAATTTTAAAATGCTCACGGTGTGGTTGTTCTGGCCGACTCGCTCTTGGCGAATGAAAATTTTCCCACCATCATCAAGTTTTATGAGGAACCAAACAAACAGATACAAAACAAGAGAGATGACGCCAAGGAAAAAAGAAATAACAACATCCATAATTCTTTTCAAAAAATCGTAAGTAAACTTCGGCGAGACGGAAATATTTTCCAGAAACCAACTGTATGTGACGAGTGAAAGTGGGATGCGGTCAAAAATATCTTCGTAGATGCGATGCGAATCAATAAAGCTCACTTTAGAAAAAATCAGATTATAAAGATGGGGCAAAAGCGGACCGACCCCGCGGTGAGAAAAATCCACCGCCACTATTTTTATGTTGTTCTCGTAAATCGGAGTGATGACTTCGTTTTGGATATCAATGCCGGAAATATCCGAAACATCCAAAGAAGAAATAAAATTTATGCCATAGCGACTGTTGCCGTTAACTTCTTCCAGAAGTTCTTTCATTTCCTCGCCAGAACCGATGAGAAGAGCCGGCTCGCGTGTTCTGACGCCCAGAAGTCCGACGCCGTACGTCCTCCACAAGACGCTCAAAACAAAAGAAATAATGAGGTAGATGAAAAGAATTGTCTTCGGGGTGATGCCGAAAAACGGAATGATGTAGAAAAAGACAATGGCAAAAATACTGTTGACCACTTGAGCACTCCAAATGATACTCGGCAACTTGCCTTTCAGAATTAAAGTGTGTTTTTCATAAAGACCGGCGATAAAATAAATCAAAAACCAGATGACAAAAAGAAAAGAGAAAGGCACGAGGTGCGTTTGAAACCTTTGCCAAGACGGCACTTCGCCAAAACGAATATAAAGGGAAAGCCAAAGAGAAAAGGCAAAGAAAAAGATGTCGCCTAAAAATAGAATTATGGCTTCTTTTTTACCGAGGCTTTTCATAGATTATTGACGTATTTTATGCTAAAATCCTGAAATATGCAAGGGAACGAACAAAAAATCAAGCCAAGAATAAAAGTGATGTTCTGTATCACAAAAGGCAAACCGTTTGGCGGCGCTCAAAAATATGTATTCGATTTGGCGGTGAATCTGCCGAAAAATAATTTTGATGTTTCGGTCGTTCACGGTTTTGGCGATATTTTGGCTACAAAACTTTCGGAATATTCCGTGCCGACTTTTTATATCAAAGATATGGGCCGGGACATAAATTTTTTGAAAGATATAAAATCTTTTTTTGATCTACTTTTGATTTTCAGAAAAAATAAACCGGATATCGTTCATCTGAACAGTTCAAAAATCGGTGGCATCGGAGCTTTGGCCGCCAGATTTGCCGGGGTCAAAAAAATATTTTTCACGATTCACGGCTTCGCCTTCAACGAAGACCGCCCGTGGATTCAGAAAAAAATAATCGCCTTTTTGAGCTGGCTTAGTATTGTTTTTTGCACGAATATTATTTTTATTTCAAAAATAGAAATGGACAGAGTTTCAAAATGGCCTTTGATAAAAAATAAAGGACATCTTATTTACAATGGCATTGAGACTGCAGAATTTTTATCAAAAAACGAATCCAGAAAAATTCTTGCCGGCATTATCGGACAAACAGAAAGTTTTTTTGAAAACAAAATTATTATCGGAACTGTCGGTGAACTGACCAAAAACAAAGGTTTGAAATACGCAATAGAAGCAGTAAAAAATATTCCGGATTGTTTTTATATCATCATCGGCGACGGCGAGGAAAAAGAAAATTTTCAGAAAATTATTGTTCGGAACAAATTGCAGGAAAAAATATTTCTGACAGGTTTTGTGCAAAACGCTTCGCAATATTTGAAAGCTTTTGATATTTTTATTCTGCCTTCAGTCAAAGAGGGTTTGCCTTATGTTTTGCTTGAAGCCGGATTGGCCGGACTGCCTGTTGTCGCTTCGCGAGTTGGTGGCACCCCGGAAATAATTGATGATGGGGAAAATGGAATTTTGGTAGAAGTCGGAAATGTTTCCGAAATTTTCAAATTGCTAAAAAACCTAGCATTAGAGCCACAAAAACGCGACCAGCTCGGCTCGGCTTTGCACAAAAAAGTTGAGAAAGAATTTTCTCTGGGGAAAATGATTTTTGAAACAGAAAAATTTTATATTTCTAATTTGTAATTTCAGATAAAGACAAAGGACCGTCTTCGGTCCTAAAAACTAAAAAGTGAGAATCACCAGAACTTCTTTGCAATAACTCAAATCACCTGATGCCCCGGTTTCGGGAAATATACCGCCCGATTGAACATAAAAAACGGGAACGCACTGACAAGTTATGTGGGTCAACCCTAATTCTTTCTCGAATTCATTTATACCATCAGTTAGCTTTTTCCGAAACCAAACTGAATCGAGATTAAAAGTTACTCTTCTACCACAAAGATCGGGGTCCGGTTTGATGACAAAGGTTCTCACTTGCGTTTGTTCCACAACAATCTCCTGCAACTAATTGTACACATTGGCCAAAATCTGTCAACCTATCACTCCGACAATTTCGTGGGTGGATATTTCTTTGTGCGCCACTCGTCCGTGACGCTTCATGCCCATCAAAATACCAAGGCCGAGAAATTCCGTCAGGAGATGCGAACCGCCGTAACTCATAAACGGCAAAGTTTTGCCGGTTATCGGCAGAAGACCCATATTCATTCCGACATGCACGGCAAAATGAATGAAAAATAAAATGGTCAAACCCAAACCAAAAAGCACTTCAAAATTGCTCTCTCCCCGCGAGGAAATATTGAGCATCCTCCAAAAAATAACTAGGTATAAAATAAACAAAAGTACAATGCCAATGAATCCCCACTCCTCGGCAAAAGCGGCAAAAACAAAATCGGTTTGATATTCCGGCAAAAATTTCAACCGTGATTGAGTACCATAGCCAATGCCCTTGCCCAAAACCTCTCCGGAACCGATAGCAATAGTGGCCTGATATGAATTGTAGCCGGCTCCGCGAACATCTGTCAGCGGATGAACAAAAGTTTCAATACGGGCTTTTTGATAAGGTTTGAAGACCAACCCCCAAAGTCCTCCGAAAACCAAAAGACCGACAACGAAAACCAAAAGCATGTGTTTTTTGGAAATGCCGGAAACCAAAACCATACCCAGCCACAAAAGAAAAATGATGATGGCCGAACCGAAATCCGGCTGGAGTAAAACCAAAACGAAAATTATGAAAACATACAGGCCGGAAACAATGATGTGGCGAATGTTGGCGATTTCAATATGCCGGCGCGAAAAATATTTTGCCAAAATCAAAATGACAACGAGTTGAACAAGATCAACTGGCTGAAAAGAAAAAGCTCCGAAATCAAACCAGCTTTGCGCTCCTTTAAAAACACTGCCCAAAACAAAAAGGCCGGAGAGAAGAGCCACAGCCAAGACGAATAGCCAAACGATTATTTTGGTGTTTTTCAAAAAACGCCAGTCAACTCCGCTGGCCACAAAAAAAACAACGAGAGATATGAAAAGCCAAACAAGCTGGTGTTCGAAAAATTTGCTCTGGCCGACAAAAGAATTCATAGTCAAAAGACCGGCCGTGGCTATAAGAAGAGCCGAGCCGAGCAAAACCCAATCTATATTTTTGAATATGTTTTTTAGGTATATGTTCATACTTCACTATGTTTTTGGAAAACAGAATAATTTTCTGCTGAATAATTTTCTTCCCGCTCGCCAATCAAGAAAACAATCAACTCAGACTCGTAGCCCTTTCGCAAACGGCCTCGGCTTCGGCCGCCCCTTGCTACGCAGGGGTCGCTGCTTCGGGCTTACTTCGTCTTCGTTGTTGTTTTCTAATTATCTGCGCGATGTTCCAAAAACATAGTGAAGTATTCCCTGTTGAAGAAATTACAAAATCCTATACAGCACAATAACTACGCTCGGCTTTTTGACGCACAAAGCCGAGCTGATTTTGTTGTAAATACCAGACAAATCGGTTTTAGTCGGAGCGAAAAAATAATGCGAATCATCCGAAACAAGCGATTTTAAGAAACCTTCGTCGACATTTTTGCCAAGACCGATAATATACATTGAAATACCGCTCGAAGCCAAATTGTCAGCTATGCCCTGCGCATAAACAGTCGGGTAAGTTGGATTTTTCGGTTCAGTCGGCGCCGTAGCCACTCCGTCAGTTAGAAGAATTATGATCTTGTTTTTATTTTCCGTAGCGGAAGTAAGTTGAGATTGCGTGGCCCAAATACCGTCCCCGATATTGGTCTGCTCCGATGTTGTCCCCAGTGACAAAGCGTCAATGGCAGACACGGCTTTGTTCAAATCGTCAGAAAGTCCGCTTTCAAGTGTGGCCATCGAGCCAAAAGAAATCACGGCTACATTGTCCCCTGTTTGAAGAGTGTTCACAAAGTCCTCGGCCGTCTGTTTGACCGTGCTGAAAGGTTCCGGTGGATTAACTGATTCACTTTGCATACTGCCGGAGCGGTCCAGGGCTAAAGCGACATCAACCGGGTTTTGACAAGCTTCCACTCCCAAACTAAAAGGTTTTGGCCATGTGAAAACAAAATTTTGAGAAGTTTTTTCCGGCAGTGGATCGGTAAATGTCCGAGAGACAGCAATGGTGTTGCCGTTGTTGTCCAAAACCATAACGGAAAGCTCCAAACCGTTCTGAAGATCTTGCGACGAATTGTTGGTCACTGTGCCGGTAACACGTGGAGAGGTGGAGGTGGACATAAGTGGCGAATATGTCACGGAAATCGCCGGCTCGGCTGTGTCGTCCTTTTGCCAATAGGCAAAACCGGTGAATTCAAACTCAACTCTTTTCGGAATTTTATTTTGAATGGTGATATCCGGTTCGAAAACGATAAATTTTTTATTTTTTGGAATGAAAGTTTTCCCGATTATTTCAGTTATCAAAATATTGTTCGCGTCGTAAACTTTGAAATCATACTTGGCCTCTGAATTTTTGGAATTGATGTTCGGATTTTCAACATAAGCAGCCAAATCGTAAACACTGTTCAAAACATTGAAAGCTTTAGTCCAGTGAACAATCGGCAAAAGTGTTTGGTTACTGCAAAGCGTCGTGCAAGACCCGCCACAATCCACGCCTGTCTCGTCGCCGTTTTGCACACCATCCGAACAGCTTGGCGCTTTGTAAAAAAGATTAAAAAAAAGCAACGAAAAAATCAGGGCCAGCACAAGCACAAAGCCACCACCATAAAGCATTTTTCTTTTTGCCGACCATGCTGAGATCATGATCTAATTATACAAAAAACACTCACGTAAAGCGAATGTTTTTATTGATTTATAGTCTTTGGGGAAATTATTCTTCTATAGGTTTCGGCACTGCTGGTTCTCTACCATCAAATCGAGCTAATTCGAGTTCTTTAGCTTCTACTTGATGTCTCAAACGATCTACTTCAAGTTGCATTGGGACTGTATCAACACCAGTTGGTCTTGCCATTTCCTGATGCATCGCCAGTTCTTTAGCATCTAATTCAGCATGTAGTTTACTAAGTTCCTTTGTAACCACTTTTCTTAATGTTTCTTCATCTAATAGTTGTGGCGCTCCTTCCATAATATTTATTCCCTGCTAATTAATCGCAGGTATACATTATTTATAATGAAAGTATTATAGCATAAAACAAAAAATCCAACACTTTGTTCTGGCGCCTAGCTACTCCTCTTACAGAGGCTGTACACCTTGTCGATTTTTTCATTCGCTTCGCTCTGAAAAAATCTGGCAAGGTCTTGCGGAGTCGTAACACGACTCCTCACCCCTTACGAGTGCCATCGCCGAATTCAGGTACAAAAAAATCTTGAATTAATTTTGAAAAGTTTAAAAACTTAGTTCTGGCGCCTAGCTACTCTCCCTTTTCAAGTACCATCGCCTCAACTGGGCTTAACTTCCGTGTTCGGAATGAGAACGGGTGTGACCCCAGCGATAAAGCACCAAAACTAAATTTTCAAACTTTTACTTTTCAAAATTGATTCAAGATTTCTCAACTTCCGTGTTCGGAATGAGAACGGGTGAGAAGTGATGTTATCACTTCGCAAGACCTTGAGTGTCGGTACTCCGATGCGAAAGGTGTACAGCGCCTGTAAGGCGGACCCCTAGCGTTAAATCACCAACACACAACACTCGATTTGTAAAAGTAAAAGTGGAATTATTCATTCCATATAACAGGACAAAGTTTACCCGAACATCTTTACAGGTGCTTTAAGGTTGTGGCTCTCAAATTTCCTAATAGAAATCGGCTAATTAGTACATCTCGGCTCAACACATTACTGTGCTTACACCTAATGCCTATCACGTGATCATCTCTCACGGGCCTCAAACGATTCCTAATCTTGAAGGTGGCTTCACGCTTAGATGCTTTCAGCGTTTATCCATTCCCGACTTAGCTACTCTGCGGTGCCCTTGGCAGGACAGCAGACACACCAGAGGTCAGTTCACCTCGGTCCTCTCGTGCGTAATTTAATTAAAAATTAAATCGTTTCCCCTGTCGCCAGGAGCGCAGACTATATCTTCATCCTCCAAATACTCTGGTTCGGGTGTTGGCATATTATAAATGTAGCCCTGCCTTCGTGGTTCAGTCCACTCAGGCTTTCCAGCATACATAAAGTCTATTCGGCATAGATCCAGAATAAGTCGTTACGGGGTCAAACCTAAAATCCGTAACAGTTCACTTTGTGTTTTCTTTTTCTTAGTGACATAATTTTCATTCTGAATCACTAAAACTAGATCAACAAGTTTAGTTAGCTGTTCACGACTAAGCATATTGAATTTTGTTTTTGACAAAATTCTGCAAGACTCAAACAAAGCTTTTGCCTGAATCTTTTTGAACCTGATATTTGGTATCAGTTTCTTTAGAATTTCTCCAACTGTCGCAAATCCGTTTATTCTAAGCTCGGACATTCCATCATTTCTTCTGGAAAAATATCCTTTACCTAAAATTTTCCTGATCCACAACAAGTCTTTTTCGTGCCGAGTATCCTGATAGAAACAAACGGTAGCCATAAATCGAATTTTACTTTTACCATCAGCTCTTTTCTTGATTTGGAGCATCAAGCTCCCATCGCCATCGAGAAATCCTGCAATATATGCATAGATCAATAATAGATCGACTTCCCACGGTATTATCTTATTTATTTTCTGGTCCTCAAGCTTGTCTAATAGACAAATTGTACTACTCATGACGGACCGTCACAAGAATAGTTATCAACAGACCAAAATACATTTAAGACTTCACCGTTATTAGCCACATTGTCGTCACAGATTACTCTGTGAAGTAGCAAGGCCCTTGCGGGCTTACTAGGGGCAAATCTTCTCAAGAATCAACGCCTGCAGTAGATAGGAGACCAACCTGTCTCACGCTTGTTACCACTGGTTACCCAGTGCAATGGACTGTAGCTTTTTCTGTTTTGTTCTGAAAGGGGATGAGGAAAGGAATACCATCCGGGGTGCACCTCGGCCATTATCGCTTGCGCTAGGCCTCCGTAACTCTTTCCCTTTCCTCTTTCAGAACAAAACAAATTGTTGACGTTCAGTCTCTACGGGCCTCTTGCGAGTTCCCTCGGTATCACCCCTCCTCAGATTTCTTTTTTTTGCTTTTGAATTTTTTGGCTCAAAAAATTTCTTCGAATTTTTTCAGCTTAAAAATTCTTGGCAAAAAACAAATCTGGGGAGGGGCTTCACCGATATAAGTCAACTTTAACCCCCCAGTTTTTACTAAAACTGGGGGGGACCGCCGTGATTTGATTAATCTACTTTCATTTACAAGACAAAAAATATTGTTAACAGTTTTCAATTTTTAATTTTCATTCCTCTGAGGATTCAGATTGCACTTCAATCAAAAAATTTTGATTTCAGTACGGTCTGAACCCAGCTCGCGTAAGATTTTAATTGGCGAACAGCCAAACCCTTGGAAGCTCTTATTTGTTTTTCTGGCGTTTCCACCAGTATCAGACTATTCCATCACCGTATTTTACATGTCACCATGCAAAGATTAGGTGCAAGCCGTATGATACCACCATTTTCGGCGCATATCTCATGCTCCGGCTAAAACCGAAGCAATCAGTCGTTAGGGGAAAATTATTTTTGGATCATTGAAGCAAAGTTTTTACGGCGATTTTTAGACCGCGCGTTAAACCGAGACAATGTATCTGCCAAAATTATTTTTTGACTTCAGAATAATTTTTTCCCACGGCACCAGCATTCATATGTGTATATTTTACACCTGGGACCTGCGAAACAGCAAGTCGTATGAATAAGCCTCTACCGTTTTGAGCTTGTTTCTACCATCACAATGTGATGGTATGTCGGATTTTAAAATTTAAAACCCGACTTACCCTGACGTTTCCGTCAAGGAAAGAAGTTATGTTTTCTTCACCTCCAGGATATCTTGAGCCGACCACTTTCACATTCCCATATTACTATGGGGGCAGACTATACCTTTGTCTCAATTGCCATCGAGACACCAGCGTTTTATGGTTGTGCTGATGTAGCTTAAGCTACGGCACGCGCCATCTTCACCTTTTCTGTCTTAACAGAATCGGATCCAGTCGTTACGGGGTTATGAATACCTATTTTATACATCATTGTTTGAATGATATATGGCTTAATAGTTTGAATCAACTTTTGTGTTTCTTTCATATTACAATACATTCTGTACCCTTTGTCTCTATCTTTATAGAAACCAAAAGAGACACCAAATTTATTTTTTAGAATTTTACACAAAAATTTAATTTCTGATAGTTGAAATGAATATGTACTTATGTCGATTTTTCCTTTTGAATACGAGCCGTCATCCATAATCCAAACGGCAAGTCCAAAAGCATCCAAATCTTCCATAAGACATTTTGGAACAATTTTTCTACCGGTTTTATAACCATCTCTAACATAAAATGTGTTAAAAATTTCTGTTATCAACGGATGTCTGATTGTTCTAAACCACCAAGACTTTTGATATTTATTTCCATTGGAATCATCTCTGTAACTAATTTTCGGTTCAGTAAAAACAAGATTTTTTAGAATTTCGTATTTCCAAAATACATATTCTTTTTGTTCCAAACCCTGTTCAACCTTAAAATTAGCGTTAGTTGCTCCTTTTCCAAGTCGCATAGTTCCATCACCAAGCAAAGATCCTATTATAAAAGATTTTTGCTTGTCAGAAATTTCAATATCACGCTTAATGATTTTCCATTTCGTATACCAATATTTGTTTTCACAACTTCCCACGATGTTGACCATATAATTGTGTTAATTATAACACACGCGATTGGTTAATTATATGGCTTTCCTCGTTATGAGCTGATTTATTTCCTCGACTTCGGCTAACTGATCGAGGTGCCGAACTGCACCGTCGCTATGGACGCTTAGGTGCAACCAGCCTGTTATCCCCAGGGTAGCTTTTATCCGATAATCTCCGGCCGCCTCTAACACGGACCGTCGGTTCACTATGTTCCGCTTTCGCGTCTGTTTGTCATGTACGACTCACAGTTAAGCCAGCTTGTGCCATTACACTATCGCCATGGTTTCCATTCACGGCTAGCTGACCTTAATAAACTCCTCCGTTACTTTTTAGGAGGATAGCGCCCCACTAAAACTGCCCACCAGAAACTGTCTCTCGTCGTTTTTTCCGCCGAGGTTAGAAAATATATCAAACAAGATGGCTATTTCACTGTCGGATCCACACCGCCCGAGAGCGACGCTTCAAATCCTCACCACTATTCTACGCATGTCAAACACATTTTCAATATCAAGTTGCAGTAAAGCTCCTGGGGTCTTTTCGTCTAACTGCAGGTAACCGGCATCTTCACCGGTACTGTATTTTCACCGAGCGAGTCCCCGAGACAGTTCTCCAGTCATTACACCATTCGTGCGCGTGTGAACTTACCACACAAGGAATTTCGCTACCTTAGGACCGTTCATTTCTGCTAGATAGCTACTTATTTTTGTGTAATGATTTTTCTTCAACTTATTTATCAATTTTTCGCACATGTTAACTCATTGTCGCCAATGAGATCGGACTATATCATCGTTTTCAAATCGTCGACTCCAATGTGTGATTTGAAACCGTCTTGCGTGTAGTCTCTGAGGATTCTTCTGAAGTTATTACATTTTGTAATGTATATTTTCGTTTTCGTCCAATTCCGGGATTAATTTTTTCTCTCAATTCCAGAACTTTTCGAAATCCTTCGTCAGTATTGTGTCCGCCAGCATACATTATTTTTACAATTTCAGAAAAAATTCTGAAATTATTTTTTTTATATGCTGAACGAAAACCATATTGTCTGAAGAATGGAATAATGACATCGTGCAATGAAGCAACATTTGTCACTTCATAATACACGATACCATCTTTTCTTTCCCGCAAAGTTCCACATCCCAAAACATGCTTTATCCAAGCTAGGATAACCCTGTCTTTTTGAGATATATTAAACGATGCGGTTAATTTCCAACTTTCTTTATAATCTAACCTTTTTTTGATTGAGACATTGAAGCTTCCTTCTCCGTCTGTAAATCCTGCAATGTAGTTGCCCACATCGCTCGGAATATTTTTCATTTGTTTTGTTAGATCAGAAGACTTTCCTGCTGATTGTCCGCGTATGCATATTGTCACGACACATCGACATGTGCTCGTAATGCATACTACTTTTTTCGCAACAAAAAATGTTGCGCCGGAGTTTCCAGCATATAGCAAGATTTTTTTGCGTAACTACAACGGTCATGTCTATAGTTACGGCCGACATTCACCAGGGCTTATACAGTCAGCACTGATCTTGCGACCAGCACCTCCCGTATTTGACCTTCTGGCATTGGTCAAGTGTCACCCCCTATACATCCTCTTGCGAGTTCGCAGGGAGCTGTGTTTTTGATAAACAGTTGCCAGAGATACTTTAGCTGCGGCCCCAGAAGTCAGAAATCAGAAGTCAGATGTCAGACATCGCATTTCGATTTCTGTATCTGATGTCCGATATCCGAACTCCGGGCAAGCCTTATTCCGAAGTTACGGCTGCTTTTTTGCCGAGTTCCTTGGAGACCTCTCACTCGTTCGCCTTAGGTCTACTCGACCTGACCACCTGTGTCGGTTTGCGGTACGGTTTTCATACGATTATGCTTAGAAGATTTTCTTGAAAGCGCGCTTTGCAAATCCCCTTTGGCGAATCGCCGGGTTTCGCTACCGCTTGGATTTCCGCATTGAAGGCGATCCGGATTTACCAGGATACACATCCTTACGGCACAGACTCAAATCCAATAATGCGCAATGCATACTGCGCTTCGTCCCTCCATCGCATCAATGCGAAAGTCACGGAATATTAACCGTGTGTCCATCGGGTGCGGCTTTCGCCATCCCCTTAGGACCGACTAACCCTTGGCTGATATACATTGCCAAGGAAACCTTGGTCTTTCGGCGTGCGGGGTTCTCACCCGCATTGCGGTTACTTGTGCCAACATTCTTACTTCGCAACGCTCCACTGTGGGTCACCCCTTCACCTTCACGGCAGATGCGAATACTCTCCTACCGCTTGTGAGACTTCATCAAGGAGCCCGACTTCAGTCGGATTGGTGATCTTGCGAAGAACCACCGAACAACTTTTTGCCACGTCTGTCGCGATCCTGCGAGAATGCTTGAACTTCTTACCCTTCACACCTTGGTAATTATTAACGTCAAATGGTGCGTGGTTTAGTTTTACTAACACGCAGGCTCAGAAACGAAAGAACAAACACTCCACTTGGAGTGGTCGGCGGCCGGAAGGATATCGAACCTCCAACCTTCTGCGTCAAAGCAGGCGCGCCACGATTGCGCCACGCCCCGACATTTTCAACAATAACCCCTGTGAATGGGTGGCGAACCCGGCAGGTTTACGAACCTGCGACCTCCGCCATGCAAGTGCGACGCTCTCCCGGCTGAGCTACGGTCTCACCAACTGGCGAGGCAAGGACCAACACTGCAACTTTTGCGACAGCAGGGATATCTGTGGACTCCCTACCTTCACTCGGCCAGTTGGATTCGTTCAACTTTCCTCATGACTCAAACAAAAATTTTTCCTCGATGAAGTCTGCAAGCCCTCAGTTTCGGTACATATTTAGCCCCGATTATCTGCGGCGCGAAATTTCTCGATCTGAGTGAGCTGTTACGCTATCTTTAAATGATGGCTGCTTCTAAGCCTACATCCTCATTGTCGGAGAAATTTCACCACCTTAAGCGCACTTAATATCGATTTAGGGACCTTAAATAGAGATCTAGGCTGTTTCCCTTTTGTCCAATGGAGCTTAGCCCCCACAGACTAACTGCCGCGATATAATCTTTGCGTATTCGGAGTTTGATAGGTCTCGTGATCTTTCGCCCTGTCCGGACCTTCCAGTGCTCTACCCCGCAAGGGACATGCGACGCTAACCCAAAAGTTATTTCGGAGAGAACCAGCTATTACCAGATTCGATTAGCTTTTCACTCCTTACCACACGTCATCCGAATGTTTTGCACGGCTAACCGGTTCGGGCCTCCCCTCGATCTTTCGCCGAGCTTCACCCTGCGCATGGCAAGCTCATCTGGCTTCGGGTCTATAGCAAACAACAACGCCCTATTCAGACTCGGTTTCCCTATGGCTCCATCCGGTCAAGGACTTAGCCAAGCTGCGCACATGAACTCGTTGGCTCATTCTTCAATAGGCACGCCATGACGGACCGCACATTGTGCACAATTTATATTCTCTGTAGTGAAGGTGGAGCCGAAGCTCCACCTAGTACAAAGAGAACATCCAAAGATATTCTTATACAAGTTTTACGTTTTGGCCAAACTATCCCAGTTTGGTCAAAACTGAACTTGATCCGGAACACCATTGTGACCTTGTGGCCCTATTGGTTTTCTAGTTCTCTCTACTACAGAAAATACAAATTACTTTGAAATATTTTTGTTCTGAATAATGGCGACGAGCCGAAGCTTCCGCTGAAACTTCCTCTCATCTCTGGGACAAACTCTCGTCAACCCGTCAGTTGACAAAGTCACTGTGATGAAGGCCATCTCGCTCGCAACATCGACGCCTATCAGGCATTGCCTCTCGGCTCCACTGCGATTGAGTTATAGACCTCCACCCAAATGAACGCTTGTCCATCCCATTATTCAAAACAAAAATATTTCGCACACTGTGCGACCCGCTCCGACTCCTTGTAAGCATATGGTTTCAGGTTTATTTCAATGTCCTTTCGGACTGCTTTTCACCTTTCCCTCACGGTACTAGTTCACTATCGATCTCCAAACATATTTAGCCTTACCGGTTAGTACCGGCAGATTCCCCCGAGCTATTCGTGTCTCGAGGTACTCAAGAACAGAAACAAGAAAGATTATTTATTTTCAAATACGGGACTATTACCCTCTGGGGTGTATCTTTCCAGATACTTCTTTTAACAAATAATTTTGTAACTTTCCTCACAATAAATTGTGACATTTCTGCCTTACAACCCCACGGACTGAATTAGGTGCCCGAGCTGACCGAAGTCAGCTCGGGCGTTTGTGCGGATTCCAATACCCCACTAAGTATCATGAGTGATGAGTCCCGTTCGATGACGGCTTGTCACACACAATGCTCAATGTTTGGTGTAGGCGTTAGGCGCACTAGGTCCGAGTCATCCTATATCTTGAATTTCACCGTTGCAAACCCGACGTCTTTGGTCTGCTCCTGCTACTTTCCTCAATAGGAGTTTTCTCTCACCTAATTCAATCCATGGTTTGGGCTTCTGCGTTTTCGCTCGCCGCTACTAACGCAATGACTTGTTGTTTTCTTTTCCTCCAGGTACTGAAATGTTTTACTTCCCTGGGTGAGCTCCGTACATAATTTGCACGGTTCTGGCTCGAAGCCGAAGGTTTCCCTATTCAGACATCTCCGGATCAAAGGTTGCTAGGCACCTCCCCGAAGCGTATCGCCGCCATGCCGCGTCTTTCATCGCTGTTTGGAGTCAAGGCATCCACCATATGCTCTTAAATTTCCCATTAGGAAATTTAAAAACCACTTCGCCAAAACATTTTGTAACCAAAAGTGTTTTGGACTTTAACTTCGTCCTGTTATATGAAATGAATCATAGAACAGTTTTTACTTTTACTTTTTACCCCATCTGCATGGAAAGACCCCAAACATCTTGCGATATCTGAGAACCACACGATGGAATGTGCCCGATTCAAAACCTCGGTTTCTCCGCGAACAGTTTTTCAAGCAACTAGGCTTCCTGATTTTCACTGATTTTCATTAAAGCTGTTTTATTTGTTTTTTTCATCTTAGGATGAAAAAAACCGCTTTTTAAGCGGGATTTTCGGACAACACTCAAAAGAGGGTCATCTATACCGCTGTAAAAAATGAAGTGAATTAAACATATCTGTAATGAGAGAAAGTATATACGAAGCAAAATATTTGTCAAATGAAAGCCCTTGTGGAAAAAGTGGGGATAAATAGGGGCCACAAACCCAGCTGAATAATATTTTTTTGGAGACGTTCACCCGGCCGGCGCCGGACTCGCTCGGTCCTCGGCTCGGATCTGTCAAGAGCCCCCCGTTTTGCTCGGGGTCGTTGACAGAACCTGCTCCTCGCCTGCGTATGCTCCAAAAAGATATTATTCAGCTGGGTTTGTTTAGTGATAGTGGAAAATCAAAAAACTACCCTTGGGTAGTTTTTTGAAGACAAATTTAAAAGTTTTTTAGTGTCTGGTGATATTGTCCTTTACTCTGTGTATGACATCCTTGGCCGCATCCTGACCACCCAAACCGAACGAAAGGCCGAGGGCCAGAGAAACCGCTACAACAAAACCGGTAAAGAGAGTTTGGATGAAAGCGCCGGCCACGCCCATTTGCGACAAAGCGATGAGAATAGCGAAGATCCAGATCGCCCATTTGGCCACCGTGCCAAGAAAATTAGCCGATGAAAGGCCCGCCGTGCGCGAGCTAGCCACGACAATGCGATGCATCACATCGCCGACAACCGCGCCAACCAAAAGGATGAGCACAGCGACGATGAGTTGTGGCAAGTAGCCGATGACAACCTGTTGCAGAAAGACAGTCACTTGACTTAAACCAAGCACATCAAAGCTGGCAATCAAGAAGACGACGATGACAAAATATTCAATAAGCTTGCCTAGAAATTTGCCGGAGTTTAGATTGAGTCCGGCTCGTTTGACTATCTCTTCAAAGCCGGCTTTCCTCAAAGCTTCGTCAAACTTGATCATCTTCATAAATTTCTCGACGATTCGCTCAAGCAAAACGCCGATAGCCCAGCCGATGCAAAGGATGACTAGAGCTACGACCAAACTTGGAATGAATGTGACCACACCAAGCCAAAGCGATTGGAACGAGCTACTTAAAACTGAACCCCATGTGTTTAATATCATAGTGATTAATCCGTACACTAACTTTACCATCGCTTCGCCGTATTTTGAAAAAATACAATGGCAAAGTTAGTGTACGGATAAAATTAGGTGATAATAATTGTTAATGACAATATTATAACACCCACGGCCAAAAAGCCTAGGCCGGATATGCACAGGCTGGTTTTTAACTGGCTACAGAACCCCGAGCTTATTTACCAGTTTTTTGTGAGGATAATCCAGAATGTCGCGAATAAGTTTGTCATACATGCCGTTGCGGTAGTTGAAATCTTCGGTTGTGAAGTAAGAATAGCGCAATTCCTTGCCCATTTGCGATTCCAGAGTCTTAATGGTATGTCCCAGAGCCGAATTTTTGACATGGTCTCCGACAATTAAAATATCCACGCGACTTTCTGGATTTTGGATAAAAACACCGGCCACAAGAAGAAGTTTGATCACTCCTATCTTTGAGATTCTATTTATAATCTCCTTTGGCTGAAGCGGATCAATATTTATCAAAAAATTCTGCAAAGGCAAAAGATAAGTGAACTGACTATTTAGAACAAAACCGGTTTTGTGGGAATTGCGCATCATATGATGTTTGACTAAACAGGCTTTCTGCAAGAGTTTTAGTTCTCTGCGAACATTGACCAGATTCTCATTTGTCCTTCTGGCGATTTCAGCAGTGTTGAAAACCGTTTCCGGATTGAAAAGAAAAAGTCGCATCATCTTGACCTTGGCCTCCGAGCCAAAAAGTTTTGATAGAGTTTCCATGCCCGCCATTATACACCCGAGCCACCCAAAAAAGCGACAGTTGACAAAAAAACAATATGGTGATTAGATGATGGAGGAGGTTCGTGTGTTTTACATCAAAATGTTTGTCGTCGGACACAATTTATTCAATCCAGATAAATATTTTGGCCCATACAATAGCGTACGTAAATGAAGCGATAGAGGACTTGTTAAAAAATGGCTGGATTCAATCAGATTGTTTAGGACGTTATTACTCAAAGAAGGGACTGGGAGTAATATTGTTTGGGCGAGAAATGTTTAGGCGAGAAATGCAAGCATCAATTTTTAAGTTTGAAGACATCAAGGATTTTTGACTAAAAACTCGAGTGCCACGCACCCGAGCTTTTCTTTTTTATTACACCTTACTTTTTACTCTCTACTTATTTTAGTGTCACTTTGCCACCCGCCGATTCAATATCTTTCTTGACCTTTTCTGCATCTTCTTTCTTCATCCCCTCTTTGAGCATTGAAGGAGCGGCATCAACCAGATCCTTGGCCTCTTTGAGACCAAGCCCGAGAACCTCTTTGACCACTTTGATTACGGCAATTTTAGTTGCCCCACCGTCTGTCAGTTCAACATTGAATGTTGTTTTCTCCTCGCCAGCGCCGGCTCCTGGGCCAGCTACTGGGGTAGCCACAGCCACGGTGGCCGCGGAGACTCCGAATTTTTCTTCCAAGTGCTTGACCAGTTCATGCAAATCCAAAACTGACATTTTTTCAATAGATTCGACAATTGTTTTGAATTTTGTCGGGGTTGAAACCCCGACGCCTTCAGGTCGGGACTCCGACTTCAACGTCGGAGCTGTTTTTTCTTCTTTTGCTTCGGTTTTTGCCGGAGCTGTTGTGTTTGTTGTTTCGTCCATGATAATTTTTAATTTTAATAATTTTATTCTTTGCTTTTCGCAATTTCACTGAGAGCCATCACAAATCCCTGTATCGGCGAGTTTATCAAATTGACAAACTGGGCCTGCAAAGTTTTCATGCCCGGGATCTGAGCAACAGAGACCATTTGGTTTTTATCCATAAATCTCCCCTCGAAAATTCCACCGACAATCTGGATTTTTTTGTCCAGCTTTTTCTGGAATTCATAAATCTCGCGAGCCGGATCCAAAAGATCCGAACCGAAAACAATGCCGAGTTCGCCGAGCATTTCCGGGGCCAGACCTTCAATTTTTTGACCTTCCAAAGCTTTTTTGGCCAGAGTTTTTTTGGCTACGGTATAACTGACACCTTTGACACGCAGATTTTTTCTAATTTGCGAAGCTTCCGAAACGGATAAACCGTGGAAATTGACAAAAACCACTGAAATTGAGTCTTTGAAGACTTTTTTCAGTTTATCGAAAATTTCTGATTTCTTTTGTTTTGATACTGCCATTTGTTTTTTGTGTTTTTAACAAATTAAAAATCGACCTGAAGGTCGGGAGAATAGAAGCGACATTATGTCGTCTAAGTCTCGGTAGGGCTTATGATTGCCTACTGTCTTTGACCTTATAAACAGTATGATACTCGGAAATGAAAAAATGTCAATTCTCAACAAAAAGTCCACGAATGAAATTAAAACCGCGAATCGGCCAAGCGAAAATCCTGCTGATAAACCCCGGGCTAGATGTGGCCACAAAAACAGTGGCCGTTTGACTGGAATTATTTGTTGCTGGTGGAATTTTGGTCTGTGATTTTGCTAGAGCCGGCGCTGAAATTGATGTTGAATTTTTTGGTATTTCTGCCGAGGCTAATGAAAACATCTGGGTAGGTATTGTTGTGGTTGAATTTATTTCCGATTGTAGTGAGGCTAATTTCTGACGAACACTTGAAATGCCGGTCAAAATGTCGTTTAGATCCCCAATTGAAGTGGTGGAAATTACACTATTTGTTGCGACAATATTTTGACCGGGCAGACTGGCGTAGGTTTGGCCGAGTTGGTTTCTTATTTGCAAATCGCCGGAGCCGAAGCCCAGATCAGTCAGATCATCGGCGAAAATAATTTTTTGGCCATCTAGTATTAAGGTGTCTTTAGGGAAAATAAATGACTTATTGGACGAACCGAGAAGCCATCCTTCTAGATTTATTTCTGCCCCAGAATTGTTTGCCACTTCCAAACCGCCAGAAACTTTTCGAATGCTGATTTTCGGGTCAACCACCAAAACTGTCAGCCGATCCGCGGCCATCTGATCAGAAGCGTTTGCGTTAACCACCACGGAATATTTCCCCGGAAACTTGTAGGCGTGATGAACAAGACTGCCCGCATCGGTTGATCCATCGCCAAAAGACCATTCATAGTTGATTGAGTTTGAAATGATACCTTGCGTTTTAACGGGTTTAACAACGAACGTCAGATCATTGCCGACAGAAGTCAAACGGTCTCGCCCGCACGATATTTCAAAATCAATTGTTATCTCGTCACTCGGTAAGGAAGCCGGAGAGGAGTTGGCCGACAAATTTGAAGTAGTATTATTCTGGTTGTCTGTGCTGGTACTTTGATCTGTTGTGGTAGCGGTAGTTGTGGTTGATGTTTGATCTCCCCCGGGAACAGGTTGGCCTATGTAAATATGTTGACTTATGGTAGTAATCTGCACTTTAGCTTTGCTCAAAACCACTGCGGTGATGACAAAATCACCAGCTGTGGAATCTTCATAATAAACAGCGCGATTGGAATCACCGGTAGAGATATAGGCGCTTTTCAGCAGACCTCCAGTGCTGGTCAAAAATTGTCCTGTCGGTGAGGAAGAAGTGAAATCGAGATATGTCGTTTCGGTCACCGGACTGCTGGACTGCACATTTATTTTGCCAGACATTTGGCCCGCCGGCACACTTTGCGGATCAGTGCTGAAAGTAAATGAATTGTCCGCAAAAACCACCGACAAAATTGGTAAAAATATAAAAATGGATACAACAAAGAACAAATATTTAAAATTTCTCATATATAAGTTAGACATTATATACGCTCCTCGGCTCGGAAATAAAATTTGCTAATTTTATTTCACTGGCCATATGTCGTTAATAAAAAATCCATAAAAGCTCAGGTGTCTTTTATGGTTCATTCGTAGCGGCAGTTTGTATAGCTGGAGCAGTAGGTTTGTTTTTATCCTGATAAGCCCGAAGAGCCGCCACTACAATTAAACTAATAATAATGATGGCTGCAAAACCAAGCAAAAATTTCAAAAAATCTTTGTCAAAGTATTGCAACATAAAAATATTTTAACAAAGAAATTTTTTTGAAGCAATGTTGATAATTATAAAATCTCGCTTAGCTATTTCCTTTTTGGATACGCTAGTTCGGCCAGCGCCGAACTCGCTCCTGTCCTCGGCCTTGCCTTGTCAAGAGCCCCGTCCAAAAAGGCGGGGTCTTGACAAGACCATGCTCAAGTCCTGCGGAGTCTCCAAAAAGGAAATAGCTAAGCGAGATTTTGTTCAGTGATATTCTATTGGCTCAAACCGGCTTTGTATTGGAGAAGTGATGGGTCGTTTGGAATCTTGGTAAGACCTTGGTTGATAATATCCAGAGCTTTAGCCGAGTTCAATTCAATGTTGTGATAAACTTGAGCCAATTGAATGTAGAGGTAGGTCTGGGTCGGACCGTTGGCAATAGCTTGCTTGTAATATTTTTCGGCTGTGGTTGTATCTTTCAAAAACCAAGCATACAAATCACCCAAGTCACCAAAAGAAATGTAGTTGGTCGGTGAAAGTTTTCCGGCGTATTGCCAAGCGACGATTGTCGCTTGATAATCCCCCGTCATTTTTCTGTAGATACCTAAATTTATCCAACTGTCAAAATCAGCCGGATTTTTCAAAAGCGCCGTCTGCAAAACAGAAACCTTTTGTTCCACCATTTGCTTTTGTTCATCCGTCATAGAAACGTTCGGGCCGAAAGAAACTTTGGCCGTCAAATCCGGAATCGGCAAAGGAACATTGTTGGGAACTTGTTCAACTTTAAAATCGCCGTTACTAGAAATGTTCACACCGGTGTTGCCAATTTCTTTTGTTGTAGTGTTCCCCGTGGTAGTGGTTGATAAGGAAAAATTTGTATTTTCGTTTGGAACATTTTTAGATCTTCTATCAAAAGCAATGTATAAAACTAATAAAATTCCAATGATAATAATGCTTATAATAATTTTTTGCGTTTTTGTTAATTTCATATCGGATATACTAGCATATTTTTATAAAACAAAAAACCAACCCGATTTTGAAGGTTGGTTTTTTGTTTTTATCAAATTTTTAATTAAAGTCCTTTTAGACTGGCGATTTCATTGGCTTTGGCTCTGGTTTTCGGGCCAAAATTGCCATAACCAACTACTCCCGGCCCGGCTAAACCATATTTGACTTGGAATTTTTGGATAGCGACTTTGGTGGCCGTGCCAAAATAATTGGTTTCGTGACCCGGCGAGCCGGCGCCTGTGGCGACAATTTGTGTGTCCGGATCCGAATTGAGAATTTTTTGCAAGTGCAAAACGTCGGCGCTACGGTTACCGACATAAAGGTTTTTAGTAAACACTCCAGAACCGACTACTCCCGTCGTCCCAACACTAGCCATGCCAAGTTGCGCCCGCAAAGAGTTGACTGTGGCAAGCAACGAGGCAATTTGGGATTGCAGATTAGTTGTTGATGTGTTTGTGTTTGTTGTCACAACCGGTATGTAAGAAGGTCCGCCTCCACCTCCTCCGCCCGATGCGACTGGTCCGTTGCCCCCGCCAGATGAGGTGGTGGTAGTTGTTGTGGTGTCGCAAGTGCTGGATCCGGGAGTAACAGTTTCGGTGCCCGAACCATCAGCCGTTGAACCAACAGTCAAGAGTGATTGGGTGGCCGAACATTGATAAGCTATCAGATTCCCGCCAACAGCGGCCAAAACTTTTCTATCAGGTGACACGACTGTCAAAGTGGAACCGGACGGTAAACTAACTGAAAAACTGGTCGGCCCAATACTGATTGACTGCACAACGTCACTGCTTCCGGAAACATCCAGGCTAACTCCACCTACCGAAATCACAGCATCAGTGGTTAGCGTCACATCATTGTATGCCGCCGAAACAATGAACGGCGTCATTGCGATACAGACCGCCAGAGATGTCATTAAAAATTTATTTTTACTCATAATTTTACCTAAATTAACTGGTAAAGACTAAATCTTCATTATCCTTTCGACCTGAAACAAGGCTGGATAATGAGTTAATTCAGGTTATTTAGTTGCACGCTCCATATCTGACAATCGGAGCAACACCGACAGTTGTTTGCGCAGTGGTTGATGCCGCAAATGTCATGTTGAGCAATGTATTTGTGCTGGTGGCGTTGAATTGCAAGCAAAAACCTTGCGTGCCCGAGGATGAAGTAAAGACCGCTGTACTGGTGGCTGTAGTGCTTTCCATGATAGTGCTTGAAGCATACAGCTGATTGGCAACAGTTAATGTCCTAAGAGATGTTGCCCCAGTAACTCCGAGTGTGCCGGCTACTGTAGCATTACCGAGAAGGGCAACTACTTGACTTGGCTGACCAATGTTGATGGTGGTAGCTGTGCTTGTGCCGATATTTAGGACACCTGCAGCAGCTGTATCAAAAGCATAGCCGGCTGGCACAGTAATGTTACCGCTGGTAGCCAGCGTGCTTGAAGCGTTAATTGCGCCAGCGATGGTTAAAGTGCTGTAGCCAGTAATTGCGCCGGTGACGGCCAATGAACTAGTGGCGTAGATATTGCCACCAGTCAGAACATCGGTGCTTATGGTGGTTGTGGCATAAGCTGCCGCTACTGTCAGCGACATCCCAATCAAAAAAACAAAAACATAAAAAAGATATCCCTTTCTTAAAAACATAGATTCTAAATCCATAATAATTTTAATAGCTAATAATAGAGACGGAGATTAAACTCCTGCGTATAAATTATAACATATGTAAAGTGTTGACATATAAAATTGTGGATAACTTTTTAGGTAAACAAAAAACACTCCCGAAAGAGCGCTTTTTGTTTTAGCGTTAAGCTAAGTTTGATCAATTCAACCAATCAAGAGATTAGTTTGATCGAGTCCAGAGCAGACCTGAAGATGGGAGTCCTACAATACCGTATCCTGTTGTCCAATCGTTTGAACTAAAGACGGATGTAGAGGTTGCATTTGGTGACCATACAAAATTGTATGTCGTGCCTGCACCCACTCCTGTCGCCGTGCTTGTCGCAGCAGCGGTATCTGCCAACATCTTTGTTACAACTGAACCTCCGTAAGTGCCGGAGATACCCGTTACTGAACCGCGAAGTTCAAAGTATCGAGTCTGGCCGGCTGGAACTTCCACCGGGTTCGAAGCTGTTCTAAATGTCAAAGTTGTCTTTGAACTGTCCGAGGCACATGTGCTGCCGGCATTTGTCGTGTTGACAGTGTCGGAGCCACTTCCCGTACAGATATTTGATGCTGAACTTGTTGCCAAGTTTTCATCAATTTGGCCACCGTTGCTTGTTCCACCTTTAGCGAAGTTTCCTGACATAGCTGTGGAATAACCTGAATCAGTGTAGCCAAACAAACCGACATCCCTGACTGTGATAGTTGTGGTAGCCAGAGTGAATGTGAACTTGTAGAGACCAGCATCACCATGCGAGTCTGCCGTGATGGCAAATCTCATAAGGTGACCGTCAGCAATACCCGTTGAGGACAATGTGCCGAGAGTAAATGTTGGAATCGTGTTGAACACTCTGACACCGGCCGAACCTGTGGCCGCGCCGGTTCTGATTGTTGAACCAGATGAAGCGCCAGAACCTTCGGTGCTACTGAGATCAATCTTGATCAAATCACCTTCCGTACCAGACTGGTTTGTGCCGATGTCGGCCAAGTCAGCCTTGACGGTGATGAGAGTATCAATATTGTTTTGTAGAACGAGTGGGCTGGAAAGCGTCGAGGTAGCAATTGTGCCGCCACTGGCAAAGGTAGCCGTGCCGAGCAAAGTGGAACCTTGATACAAGTAGACTTGTGACAAGTCCCCGGCCACGTTTGAGCTGTTTCCTGCGGCGGTACTTGTCAGAACCAAACCGATTTTATTCAGATTGACACTTTCATTTGTAGCTCGCAGTTTGATAACAGACATTATCTGACCAGTCGTGCCTCCAGCGGCCAGAGCATAGCCAGGGGATGACGAGTCGATTGAAGCCGACAAAGAACCAGTGCTGGCAGTCATCAGACCTCCGTTAGCTGTGCCAAACGTAGGTGTAACTGAATTTCCTGATGTGATACCTGTCACAGTGTAATGAGCGGTGTTGGTGTCGTTGGTAGCATAGTAAGTCGCGTTTGTTGTCGGCGAGCTGGCGATATTGCACTCAAGAGCCAACGTCACGATCGTTCCTTTTGGAACTGTCAACGAATTGTCAAAGCTGAATGTATGGTATGTCCCGCTTGTCAGCGAGTTTACAACATTTGAACCAGTGTTGAGTTGCGTTTGGCCATTGTTCAAAGTGCAACCAGTGAGGTCGCCAATTGAACTATTGCCCGCTGTAACTGTTACAGGGAAAGATGACAAGCGAAGATCTTCGCCAGACTGTGAAGCGTCGAGTTGGTAGTTGGCCAAAACGAAGTTCTGGGCACCACCGACAACGCTTTGGGCTGCTGGTTGAGCTGAAATATTAACAGCGAGAGTAGCGGCCCTGACTGTCATCTGATTCATAGAGATGACTGTTGTTTGACCTGAAAGACTGACAGTGTTGCCAGTGCTTTGACCGGTAACGTTTGTCCAATCTGTGTAAGGCTCGGTAAAGACATTGACTGTCGTACCATTAGCCCAACCTGATGGGAGTTTGCCTTTCAAAGTGTAGACATATCGGCCTACTGGGAAGGTTACTGTGTCTGTGAAGTGAATCACAGCGTAACTTGTCGTTGATGGTACCACACCGGCGTGCGTAGTACTGCCATCGCCGACAGCGACATCAACTGGGCCAGCCACAACTGCGCCGTTTTGGTCAACAAGCGAAACGCTTGTGATTTGCGAAGCTGGGGATAACGCACTAGCGACATTACCAATTGTCGAGGAAGTTGCCACAACGAAGTACATGCTCTGAATGGAAACTGGTTCACCAGCAAAGTTTGTAGCAAAACCGCCGAGTACCTGATTAGGTACATTGACAGCAAGGTTTTGTGAAGCCACTTCATTGGCCTTACCAATAAGAGTAACTGAACCGGCAGTAATGCTGGCCTGTGAACCTTCAAACCAAGGATTGCTTGATGTGTTGATTACAGTGGCATGATTGGCTAGTGTCAGAACAACCCCAGTTCCTACTGGAGCTGTAATGCCATAGCCGTATGTGTTGCCGACTAAGTATAAGTCTGTGTTTTTATAGACATCGAATTCTGCTGTGCGGCCAGATGAATTGGAGCCGACAATGTCGCCTTGGATGTACATATCAACTGAATTTCCTTTGGTGATAACAATACCGCCAGGGAAAACTGTTGAGTAATACTTTCCGGTTGCGTCAACCACTGTCGGATATGATGTGCCGTTAACCACGGTCACAACATTGGCCAAGTCGCCTGAACCGACTGAACCAGTCTGATTCCAGCTGATTGACTTGAGTGTCAAGTCTTCGGCTGAACCAGCGGTCACTTTGAAACCGCTGAAACGATAGCCTGTTGTGCCGATTGGCTCGCTGGCTCCGTTGTTAGGGTCAAAAGAAGATGTGTTGATTGTGGCTGAACCGAGAGTAAGTGAAGCGTTGATCGTCTGCTGTGCTCCGGTGATAGGCAGAGAACCAGCCACTGTTGCGGAAGTGTTGACTGCCACAACATTTAGACTGGCGACCTGACCGGCATAGTTTGTAAGTGATGATGCCATGTTGCCAGCCACTGTGAATGTCTCAGATGTGCCGGCTTTGATGACAAATGGATTACCAATAACTGCTTGATGATTTGAGTTCAAAGTCTTGGCAATACCAACTTGCATTCCTGTTGGGTCAACCAAGACGATACCAGCGAAGACAGCGTCCTGTGCTAAACCACTTCTCTGAACTGTGATGGAGTTAACCGTCACATCAGATGCCCCAGCTGTCAAAGTGACAGTTGTGAATGGAACACGATTAGCGCTTTGAGGGGCCAATGAATTCATTGGTTGAACACCGGCCATAACTGTCAAATTGCCACCTGTTGGCATATTTGCTGTGGTGGTAGCGTACCTGTAGTCTGTGGTTGTAGTTGTAGTTGTGTTTGTTGTGCCACACATCGCGTTGAGCTTAGCTCGTGTGATAGCACCGACATAACCTGCTACCGGTGAAATACCATTGGCTGTCTGGAATTTCATCACCGCAGCTTTTGTCATCGGACCGAAGGTTGATGTTTCCATCCCCGGTGATCCCGCGCCTGTTGCGGCAACTTGTGTGGCAGCACTCTGGTTCAGAACTTTTTGCAAATTCATCACATCAGTGCCTTTGCTACCGACAGTCAAGTTTGTGTTGAATGTGTAGCATGTGCCTGTGGTAGCTGTGCTACCAGTTGCGGCTGAAAGTTGAGCCTGAAGCGACTGAATTGTCGCCATCAAACTGTTGATCTGGGCTTGTATGTCAGCTGCTGTAGCGGCGCCCGCAATCATAGGTGCGAAAGCGACTGCCATCATGGCAACTCCTACAAAACCAGTAACCAACTTTACAGCTGTTGATTTTGTTAAATTCTTCATATATATGTTTTTAATAATGAAATAATTCCTCCGGCAATTACTAATAATTTTTTAATGGCGCCGAAAAAATTACTTTTTGCAAAACAATTAACTGCTAATGTTTATCGCGGTTCATACACATACAAATTTTTGTACGTGTAACTCGCGCGTCATACTAATTTTTCTCGCTTTATATTTAATCCAGCTCCACTTTTGAAACAATGTTTTACAAACCACTTTGACATTCCGTCAAAAGTGGGGCTGGACAAATCGACACAAAACGGAAAAATAGTTGGAAAGGTTTGGACCGAAAAACAACCTTTAAATCTTGGTTGGATAAAGTCACGCGGAAAAACAAACAAATTTACACCAAAAGACTCTATGCAGTTGTCAAAGTACTGCTCCCAGACATTATATATTCTTCCCGCGATACTAACAAACGCGGTCGTGTGGATAACTTAGAATATACGCCCATAATATACGATAAAAGTCGCATAAATGGCTCAAGACTAAACCTGATCCACATAGGAGAAGTATCGCAAAAATGGGTTCAAAAGTCAATATATTGACATTTATTGACATTAAGGGGCCAAATTGATGTCAATTCTACAATGGAAATTCGTTGGCAAATCAAACAGCCAAAGAATATCTGCTCCATCTCCTTTCCCCCTTTTTTGTTATAACCCCGCTTTCAATTAGGGAAATAAGCTCACGTTGTATTGTCTTTTCACTGCAATCTCTTATGGTTTGGGCTATGTCCTTAATATTCATTTCTTTCCCTTTTTTCAGAAGACCAATTATAATATTTTGCCTATTTGTCTTTTTAAACATAAATTGGTTGTTTTCTCCCAATTTTTTGTCTTTTATGAGAGTTGGTGAATTCGCCACTCTTATGTTCTCTTTACCGTACTCGAAATTGAAAGAGCCACGCGAAATTTCGAAAAAAGATTTTGGAAAAATTTTACTGGGAGAATTTTCGCTGGTTGATTTAACTTCGTCCAAAACCCTAGCTAAATTAAGAAATTCCTCTTGGAGAATAGTAAAATTCATAACAGATACCAAACTGGATTTAGAAGCCACTTCAAACAAAGAAATAATATTCAAAATTTGGTTTTTGGTATCGTCAACAAATGTTTGTTGGGGAACTGAATTTTTACATCCTAAAATAAAAGACAGTAATTCAGAGACTTTTTTACGAAGAACCCACTTTAAAGACTCGTTGTCAGAAAACAAATTGGTCACCATATATGTCGCAGTAGCCAATTTTTCTGTCTTTTTGTAGACAAAGATAAAATATTCATCTTTCTCAAAAAATGAGATGTGGTCAATGTTTTTATTGAAACCGGTAGAAAGATTGTTTTGGGTTGGTTCTATTTTATTGTCTTTTTGTGGTTCCATAATGTCTTATATTATGACTTTTAGTTTGTAGATTCTGTCTTTAATTGTCTTTTATTGTATCATGTGTCTTTTTGATTTACAAGTGCCTGTCCATTATACTACTTAAGGACAGATGGGCAAGAGGTTTCGTAATTCAGAAAATTTTGTTAAAATGTGCATATGACTAAAACTGATAAGAAAAAGAAAGAGAAAAAAAATAATGATGGGGAAACAACTGTTCCAAACCATATTCAAAAAGAAACGGCTCAAGCCATTTTAGCTATTCTATTTTTTGTTTTGGCCATCTTTTTTATTCTCTCATCACCGGAAATCTTTGGAGGAATTGGTGTGGCCGGACCGGCCGGAGAAATAATTTTTAAGATCTTTTCTTTTCTTTTCGGCAAAGGTTATTATCTCTTGCCTATTCTTTTTTTTATCCTTTCTATTTCTTTCTTCAGAACACTACGGAAAAAATTGGCTCTGACCCACACTGTCGGCGGGTTGCTTTTCTTTTTATCTTCCCTGTCTATTGTCGATATATTATTCCCCGGTTCCGGTGGGCTTATAGGAGGATTTGTTTCCAAACCGCTTTTATCTCTTTTTGCTCTCTATATTAGTTTGATTATCTTGTTGGCCTGCATTGTTATTTCTTTTCTGATTATGTTTGACACACCGCTTCGACTTTCTTTTCTTACCAACTTATTCAGGAAAAAAATCTCTGATGAGCTTGATGACAGTGATTTGATTATTGCTCAAACAGGCCAAATGGAAACTCCGGCAGAAGATAATTCCCAAGATAAAAATCAAACCGAGGATGAAAAGGGTGGAACAAAAAAAATGTTTGGTGGAGAGAAAAAAGAGGAGTTTGTGATGAATAATATATCTTGGGGTAGCAAAGAATTCACTCCCCCACCACTATCACTTCTTGAAAGAGACCGGGGCAGACCGGGAGTTGGCGACATTAAAGCCAATTCCAACATCATCAAACGCACTCTTTCCAATTTCGGCATCAATGTGGAAATGGATGAGATTTCTATTGGACCATCCATCACTCGTTATGCTTTAAAACCGGCTGAAGGAGTTAAACTCTCTCGCATTGTTGGTCTGCAAAATGACCTGTCATTGGCTTTGGCCGCCCACCCTATCCGCATAGAGGCACCGATCCCCGGTAAATCGCTTGTCGGTATTGAAATCCCGAATAGTATTAAAACCACTGTCGGTTTAGGGTCTCTCTTGTCCGCCACCGAATTTCAAAATTCGGATAAACCTCTTCTCATTTGTTTGGGTAAAGGTATTTCCGGGGTGTCTTATTTTGCCAATCTAGCCAAATCCCCTCACCTCCTCATCGCCGGAGCAACCGGCTCGGGCAAATCTGTGACTATTCATACCATCATCACCTCTCTTCTTTACCGCAATTCACCGGCCAATTTGAAATTTATCATGGTTGACCCGAAACGAGTCGAATTGACCATGTACAATAATATCCCTCACTTACTAACACCCGTTGTGACTGACGCCAAGAAAACCATCTTGGCTTTGAAATGGGCAGCTAAAGAAATGGATCGACGCTATGATATTCTACAGGCGGAAAGCTTGCAGAACGTAGAGTCATACCACAAAAATGTGGTTGAACCGGAAATGAAAAAGATGAGAAACAGAAAATCTGGTGAGCAGCCGGAAAAACAAATTGAGACGATGCCGTACATTATTATTGTCATTGATGAGTTGGCTGATATTATGACCGCTTATCCGCGCGAGCTTGAGGCGGCCATCGTTCGCTTGGCCCAAATGTCTCGCGCCGTTGGCATTCATCTTATACTTTCCACCCAGCGCCCTTCGGTTAATGTCATCACAGGCCTGATCAAAGCCAACATTCCTTCGCGCATCGCTTTGCAAGTTTCTTCGCAAATTGACTCGCGAACCATTTTGGATATGTCTGGCGCCGAGAAACTTTTGGGCGCAGGGGATATGCTTTACCTTTCTGGCGAGATGTCCCAACCGCAACGCATTCAGTCAGCTTACATTTCCGAATCTGAAGTCAAAGCGGTAGTTAAATATTTAGTGGACAGTTATGAAAACGAGGTGCCGAACGAAATAAACCTGACTGGCAATGTTGAGAAAAATCCGATTTTTGACGCAAACATAAATATGGATGAGGAAAAACTGGAAGAAGATGATGAACTTTATGAGGAAGCCAGGCAAACAGTTATTTCGGCTGGCAAGGCTTCTACATCGTACCTGCAACGAAAACTCGGTGTCGGCTATGCTCGCGCCGCTCGTTTGATTGATATTTTGGAAGAACGCGGTGTTGTCGGTCCTGGCAGTGGCGCCAAACCAAGAGAAGTGTTGGGAAAAGCCGAGGATACTAATACCGATACTGCTGAAAATCAAATATAGTTATGAACCGCAATGCTATATCAATCTTAAAAATCTGCGCCCTATCACTTTTAGTTGTGGTTATCGCCGGCTATTCCCTTTTTCAAGCCCAGAAACTTTTAGCTGGACCGGTCATTCAAATTTTCACTCCTCAAAACGGAGCTACATATAGTCAAACTCTAATCGAAATAGATGGCCAAGCCAAAAATATCGCTTACATAAATTTGAATGACAAACAAATGTTCACCGATAAGAACGGAAACTTTAGCGAGAAACTTTTGCTCTCACCTGGCTATAATGTAGTCAAGCTCGACGCTTGGGATAAATTCGGCAAGCAAACTGAAAAAAAATTGCAGTTGGTGTTGAAAGAATATTAGTAAAGCAAACCTCACAAAAACTTTTCCTTTTCGGATACATTTGTCCCGCCAGCGCGGAACTCATTCCTGTCCTCGGCTCGGATTTGTCAATGAGCTTCGCTTCGCTCAGTCGTTGACAAAACCATGCTCCTCGCCTGCGGAGTCTCCGAAAAGGAAAGTTTTTGTGAGGTTTGCTAGTGGTATTTTTAAAATTCAGTATGTTATAATATCCACAACTTTTATTAGATTATTTTTATAAAAATGAAAAAAGGAAAAACTCCAAAACCGGATAAAGGGCCAGTCGGCAAGTCCGGCATAGAAGACACTTTGCGCGATATTAAAACTAAATTCGGCGACGATTCCATCATGATGCTCGGCGAAAAACCTCACGTGGATGTCAACGCCATCCCAACGGGCTCGATCGGCCTCGATGCCGCTCTCGGTATCGGTGGTGTCCCGCGCGGACGCATTATTGAAATTTTCGGACCGGAATCTTCCGGCAAGACCACCCTATCTCTTCACATCGTAGCCGAGGCTCAAAAACTCGGTGGCATTTGCGCTTTCATTGATGCCGAGCACGCTATGGACCCGGAATATTCGCAAAGACTTGGAGTTAAAATTGATCAGCTTTTGATTTCTCAACCTGACAACGGCGAGCAAGCACTGGAAATCGTTGACTCTTTGGTGCGTTCCGGCAAAATTGACGTCATCGTTGTTGACTCCGTGGCAGCACTGACACCAAAAGACGAAATCGAGGGTGATGTCGGCGCCTACCACGTCGGCAAGCAAGCTCGCCTTATGTCGCAAGCTCTGCGCAAACTGACCGCCATTGTGGCCAAATCCAAAACCGTTGTCATTTTCATAAACCAGATTCGCATGCAAATCGGTGTGATGTTCGGCAATCCAGAAACCACCCCGGGTGGCAAAGCGTTGAAATTTTACACTAGCGTGAGATTAGACATCCGCAGAATCGCTCAAATCAAAAAAGGCGACGAGGTTATGGGTGGGCGCGTGCGTGTTAAAGTGGTCAAAAATAAAGTGGCTGCGCCATTCAAGCAAACCGAGTTTGATCTAATGTATAACGAGGGTATTTCTCGCGAAGGTGAAATCATTGCACTTGGCGAGAAGATGGGTATCATTGGCAAATCCGGCTCGTCATACAAATACGGCGAGACGGCACTCGGCCGTGGCTACGACGCCACACGACAATTTTTGAAAGACAAAGCCAATAAAAAACTGACTGATGAAATCCTCGGCAAGATCAAAAAACAACTCCACGACAACGGCGGGTCAGTGGTGGCGTCAAAAGGTGGTGAAGAAAGCAGAAGTGAAGAATGATTTTTGAAAAGAAAAAGAGGTTCGAAAACCCCCGTTGTTTAACTCCTAATTTTTGTAACCAATTTTATGGTCAGTGTTTTAACTTTTGGCCAGAGATAAATTAAAAGAGCAACCACTACCAAAAAAAGTAATGACATAACTGTCGGGAAACCTTTTCTTATAGCCTCATATAAAATAAAATCCATTGTTGGCTCCTCTTTACTTTTAACACATTTCGTCTATAAAAATCAAATTTTTTATAAAAAGAAATCTCTCGCTCAGCCGAAGCTAAACGAGAGGTAAGAATGTTTCGAGACCGCAATCTAATTAATGCAATACCCGATGACACAAAACTAGAAAGCCAAAATATAGGCCACAAATTAGTCCAATGATCAATTTAACCCAACTGCCCACTGTCCAGTGGCCAATTAGTTTGTCAATGACCGCATAAACTATCAACAACAAAGACAACGCAAAGAAAAACTTGTTGTTGTTGTAAAGACGCGCCAAAAAGTTCATGGCCCTAGATTCCCATTTGAATCCGAACACTTGGTATGATTTGTATATGAAAAAAATTCTCAAAAGTTTTCGCATCTTTCCAAAAGCGACAGGAATGAAATCAAGATTTTGTTGGACAAAAAATATTCACAGAGAGACATTGCTCTGTCCTTAGGCAGAAGCAACTCAACCATTTCGGAAGAAATCAAGCTTGGCTCGGTTAGAAGCAAATATGATCCGCTCAAAGCTCACCACAAAGCATATGTCAGACGGTGGCAGTCCAAATACCAAGCGATGAAAATAGTGGAAGATACAGAACTGAGAAATTTTGTGGAGAAAAAACTTTTGAAAGACGATTCACCGGTCAATATTTCAGGCAGAATCAAGAAGCATGAAAAATATCTGACAAACATTTCCAAAAACAGCATATACAGATACATCGAAAGCCTGTATGGCAGAAGAATTGAAAATCACAGGAACAAAAGAAAACAGAGGAGAAAAAATTGCAGACCAAAGTCGGAAAAGCTCAAAGACAGAGTTTTCATCGCCAAAAGACCTAAATATATAGCCACTAGAAAAAGAATTGGTGATGCTGAAGCTGATTTCATTGTTTCCGGCAAAAGTGGCAAAGGAATATTGCTTGTTGTTGCAGACCGAAAGTCTAGGACTCCATTTTTGGAGAAAATACTTCCAACCACCATTACTGAAGTTGAAAAGGGGTTTTTGAAAATCAAAGAGAGATTTCCTGAACTGAAAACTTTGACTTTGGACAACGACATTCTTTTCAGGCATCATGTGAGACTTGAAAAACTTTTGAATATCAAAATATATTTTTGCAACCCGTACCACTCTTGGGAAAAAGGCACTGTTGAAAAAGTGAACCGAGAGATACGAAAAGACATTCCGAAAGGCAGCAACATTTCCAAATATTCCAGGCAATTCATCTGTTCGATTGAAGAGAAACTTCAAAACAAAATATACAAATGTTTGAACTACCACACCCCTTTTGAAGTCTTGAACAAGCACAGAAAAAGAAAAAACACCTCTGACTCCAATTAGTCAGGGTGTTCGGTTTGAGGGGGGTTCGCAGGTGCTACCTCCACTTGTCATTATACACCTTTTAAATTTAAAGTCAAGTGGATTTTGAGGCCAAAATAGGCTATATTTTAGGCAATTATGTCACAACTTGAATACGATGAAATAAAGGAGAGAAAATACGTTGTCTTAGATGGCGAGCCGTGGGAGGTGCTGACTTCACATGTTTTTCGCAAGCAACAAAGAAAGCCGGTCAACGCGGTCAAATTGAAAAACCTCAAAAGCGGTAAAGTGACCGAGCGATCTTTTCATGTCTCCGAAAAAGCTGAGGAAGCCGAGATTGAAAATCGCGATGTGAAATATTTGTATGAAAACCGTGGCGAGTATTGGTTCTGTGAGCCAGATGATCCGTCAAAAAGATTTGAAATTGATTCTGATCTTATCGGACAGGAAATAAAATTCATCAAAACAAATTCCATTTTGGCCGGACTTTACTTTGACGATGAAATCATCGGCGTGAAGTTTCCTATAAAAGTTGATCTCAAAGTTACCGAAGCCCACGACGCGGTCAAAGGCAACACGGCCCAAGGTGGGACAAAACAGGTGGTAGTTGAAACTGGAGCAATCGTGAACGTCCCAATGTTTATAAAACAAGGTGAGATAATCCGCATCAACACCGAAACCGGCGACTACGCCGAACGTGTCGGCGGAGCAAATTTCTAAAAATTGACTGGGTACGAAAAAAATGCATAATTGATGGCAGAGGAAATAATGTCAACCCAATGTGGGCCATTACAAAATGATTTGATG
This sequence comes from uncultured bacterium, assembly GCA_963727715.1. Lineage (GTDB taxonomy): Bacteria > Patescibacteriota > Minisyncoccia > Phycocordibacterales > DATDWN01 > CAIOTC01. The sequence continues at coordinate 104,615 of CAVSGX010000004.1, forward strand.
AGCAACGCTTGTAGAGTTGCTGTTTTATTAGAAGATTTTGGAGATTGGCAGGTTGGAACAATGTCGCGAAGAGTGTGTCCTTTAAAAAAAGGAGAGGTTGTACTTTATTTAATAGAATCGGATGAAGTAGACAGGAAAGGAAATCCTAAAAGGGTTTTGGCACTAAAGGCGTCAAAAGTACCATTTGTTGATGTCAATACCACTCCTGAAAAATTGCACTCCGAGTTGCTCACAATGATTAAAGAAATAGGAATTCCTATCTCATTCAACAGTTTGAACAACGACTAAAAACCCCAAAAGGGTTTTGTTTTTTATTAAAAAACAAGTTTACGACTATCTAGAAACATAAGGAAGTAATCCCATGAAGCGAGCTCTTTTGACTGCTGTTGCGAGCAAGCGCTGATACTTTGAAGTCACACCTGTGCGCTTGTGGGAGATGATGCGAGCATGTGGGTTAAGAAACTTTTTCAAAAGTTCCACATCCTTGTAGTCGATGTATTTTATGTTGTTTTGGGTGAAGTAACACTGTTTGTTTGTCATGTCTTTTTTAAGATTAAAGTTTATTTTGTAACTGTTTTTTCTGAGGATTTTTGTTGAATTTCAAGGCGGATGAGAAAAATAATTTGAGCAATATAGTAATATTGTGAAAATTATTTTACCGAAATCCAACGCAGAAATTCGGCAAAAATACCAGAAAAAACTAGAAAGGAATGTCCTCGGGGTTTATCTCTTCTTCCGGATATTCAATGGTATCCAAAGCCTTTTTGTCGTCTTCGTGGACCGGAGGCGTTGCTGTACCAGCAGACTGAACAAATGGCGCTCCACTAGGTTTGGGACCGAATTGAATGCGGTCGGCGATGATTTCGGTGCGATATTTTTTCACTCCACTCGCGTCGTCCCAACTTCGAGTCTGCATTCGGCCTTCTACCAAAATGGAACTGCCCTTCTTCATATACTGCCCAACAATTTCGGCTTGACGACCGAAAACGACGACATTGTGATAATCGGTGTTTTCTTGTTTGACGCCGTTTTTGTCTTTCCAAACACGATTGGTGGCCACCGAGAAACTAGCCACTCGAACGCCGGACGGTAAACTTTTAAGCTCCGGATCGCGAGTCAGATTGCCTATGATCATTGCTTTGTTTAAGTACATAATATTTAAATTAAATATTAAACGATAACAAGTTCGTCAATACTTTTATCAATCTCTTCCGGTGTCGATTCCGGTTCGGAGAGTTCTGGTTGTTTGACGACAAATTCTTTTTTCTCTTCTTTCTCTCCACGCAACTGCATTTTGCCGTGGAGAAGAGTATTTTCTCTGACTGTTTTAATAATTAAATATCGGAGAATGTTGTCATCCAAATCAAGATTTTTCTTTACCTCTTTTATTCCTTCCTTGTCCATTTCAAACTTCACCCAGCCAAAATAGCCTCTGTCACATTTGTGGCGAGTGGTAGAAACGACCTTTGTCATCGGATAAGCCAGATCCACGAGAATCGGATTCTCGGAAGAGATCAACTCACCGTCCCTCTCCACAATTGCCTTTTCTGTGGCAATTGTAGAGAGGGAAACTTGCTCTAAGGCAAGGGACGGAAGGAGAAGGTAGGAAACCTCGTAAATGGTTGCTAAATCCCCTTTTTCTTTGTTGTCTTTTTGCATAGGGACAGACTAACACAAAAATAATTTTCAGGCAAATACCTAGACTTGCATTATTCTGCAAGATGTGTAGTATTAATTTCGGAGTCACTCATGGTAATTGAAATCCGGCCAGATATTTATGCGACAAAAAATGGTCCCCAAATCTATTTAGTAGGGACCGAGGAAGAAATCCAGCGAGCTCACGAGATATTTGATAAACGACAAATAAAGTCTCAAGATAAATTTGAACATGTAGCTTTTTTCGGGATTATTGAATCTCTAATGGGGATTGGCAAAACCGTAGAGATCTATAGTGGCAGTCCAGTCGCCATGGATCTCAAGGTAAAATAAATTGTGTTAAGCCATCTGTAAGAATACAGGTGGTTTTTGTTTTTGTAAAAGAAAAAGTGCCGGTTGCCCGAACACCTTTACAAAAACACTAATGTTTCTACTTCACCCTTTTCGTTAACATGCTGTATTTTACCTTTTCCTTCCAACATGGCGTAGATTTTGAAACTAAGCTTAATTGATTTTCTAATGGCCCCAGCATGAGAAAGCGTATCACTTATTTTCTTAAGTCTTTTCAAATCGTCAAATTCCTCCGGAGACATATCTATTGAAACCCTGACTCGTCTTTCCATATAGACCCTCTGCAAGCAATCCTACCTCACTAGATTTATTTAGTCAATTTGAAATTTCTCACTGCATTTTTCACCAAAGTTTTTTTGACCAAGTCGAGATTCTCACCGCGGATGCGGGCAATGGCTGAGACGACTTCTGGAACGTAGAGTGGAGAGTTGCGTTTGCCACGATATGGCGCCGGCGCGACAAACGGCGCATCTGTTTCAGACATTATCATTTCAATCGGCGCGTAGCGAATATATTCATTATATTCGCTGGTAAAAGTGACAACGCCAGCGAAAGAAACAGTAAAGCCAATATTCAAAAATCTTTTCAAAACTTCCAAACCCCCGACAAAAAAGTGCGCGTTGCCATGAAGTTTTTCACCGACGGTTTTAGTATGATGTTCTAGAATTTCCAGAGCGTCGAAATACGCATCAAAATTTATTTTATCTGACGGACGGATGTGAAGCATCAAAGGCTTCCCGACAAGAAGTGACAGTTCAATTTGTTTTTCAAAAATTTCTTTTTGGGCTTTTTTTATTTTCTCCGCGTCTTCAGTTAGACGGAAATAATCCAGTCCGCACTCGCCGATAGCCACGACTTTTGGATTTTTGGCCAGTTCGGAAATTCTCTCGTCAAATCCACCTGGTAAATTTTCGGGGTGTTGGCCAACACAGGCAAAAATATTTTCGTGCTTTTCAGCAAGCTCAATTTCTTTTTTTGAAGTATCAAAATCAACACCGACGGAAATGGTGCCGATTTTACTTTTCTTCATTCCTGAAATTATTTCTTCCCTGTCCGCGTTGTAATCAGGAAATGACAAGTGTGAGTGTATATCAAAATATTCAAACATTTTAATCTTTTCGCAAAAAGAGCGGTTTTTCTGGAGATTTGTTTTCTTTAACAAGTTTTTTTATTTTTTCAGATGTTTTTGGCATTATTGGATTTAGCATTTTGGCAACAGAATACAATCTGACAATCAATTCCGTTATCATTTTTTGTCCGGACTCTTTGTTGGTCTTCACTACTTTGAACGGTTGATTTTCCTGAATGAATTTATCCATCTCGGTAATTTCAGTCCAAATAAAATCGCAAGCTTTGGAAATTTCAAATTGATCGATCAAGTCAAAAAATTTTTGTGGGATTGATTCTTCTGGAATTTTTATTGGTTTATCTAAATTATTTTCTGCCATTTTCATCACCCGCGAAACTAAGTTGCCGAGACCATTAGCTAGATTGGCATTGTAGGCCTCTTTGAATTTTTCCATTGTGAAAATGCCATCTTCAAAAGGAGGAATTTCTCTGACCATGAAATAACGTAGTGGATCAGCCCCATATTCGGCCACCACTTCATAAGGATCGACGGTATTGCCAAGACTCTTGCTCATTTTGACACCACCTTCGCCGGTGATAAAACCATCAATTACAATTTGTTTGGACGGCGTAAGTCCCGCGGACTTGAGCATGGCTTGCCACATAGCCGACTGTTGGCGCAGATTGTCCTTGCCTGCATACTGAACCACCCCGCCGGAATTTTTCCACCATTTTTCAAATTTTTCCGGATCACTCGGCCAACCGATAGCCGAAATGTAATTGACCAGAGCGTCAAACCAAACATACATGACATGATTGGAATCGTTTGGCACGGGCACACCCCACGGCATTTTTTCTTTCAAACGAGAGATACTGAAATCTTCCAAACCCCTTTCCACAAATTTTTCTATTTCATATTGTCGAAATTGCTGGAAAAACAAATTTTGGATTTTCTTTGTACAAATCCAAAAGATATTTTTGATATTTGGAAAATTTAAAAAAATAATTTTCTTCTTCGCGGATTTCGATTTGGCGATTTGGGTGCAGTGGGCATTTTCCATCCATCAAGTCCGATTCGGTTTTTGGCAACTCACAACCAGTGCAATATTTTATTTTGTAATTTTTTTTGTAAATGTCTCCAGCTTCAAAACATTTTTGCCAAAAGGCTTGAGCTGATTTAATATGATGCTCGTCTGTTGTGCGAATAAAATTATATTCTACACCGGAAACATTTGAAGCAAGATCTAAAAGTTTAGCCAAGCCTTTGAATTTTTCAACGGAAGTATCAACATATTCTTGTGGTGTTTTGTCTTCATTTACGGCATTTTCATATATTTTGGCTCCGTGTTCATCCGTACCAGTATTGAAAAAAACCTCAAAACCCTGAAGTTGCTTGCTTCGGGCGATAATGTCAGCCCGAATGATTTCCATGGCAAAACCGATGTGAGGATCAGAATTCACATACGGCAAAGTCGTGGTGATGTAAAAAGTTTTTTCCATAAATTTTATCCGAATACTAATTTCGGGCTTTCATTCTTTCAATTTTTTCTATTTTGTTGCGTTCCAAATCGTCAAAAAATTCGATGAAAATAGTGGCAATCGGCACGGACAAAACGAGCCCAGAAAACCGGCTAGCTCAAAACCGGCTATTAAAGCTACCATGGAAACAATTGGTGGAACTCCGACCACTTTCTTGACAACAAGCGGATAGATTAACTGATTTTCAAATTGGTGAACAATGAGATAAAGCCCGACTACCAATATCACTGAAGCAAAACCCCCGTTGACAAAAGAAATGGCGATGGCCGGCACAGAAGCCAAGATGGGGCCGAACAAAGGAATAATCTCAAAAGCGGCTGCCAAAACGGCCAAAAGAAGAGCATTCGGCACATTCAAGAGAAGAAGACCTAAATAAACCAACACCCCGATAATAACAGCCAGAATTATTTGCCCTTGCATCCATAGACCTATTTTTTTCTGGGACCTTCTCCAAAGATCTATGATGTAGTCTTCGTGTTTGAGAGGAGTGACAATTTTCAAAAATTTACCAATACCATCTCTCTCAACCGATAAATAAAAAGACATAATAATCATCATAAAAAAACTCAAAATGCCACCGAAGACTGAAGAAATGGTGTTGAATGTGTTGTTGCTAAGACTGGCGATAGTGTTGTTGATTTGAGATATTATTTGTTCCAGATTGGCGCTGTTTTTCAAATTATTGACGATTGATTGAGAGGAAAGAAATTTACTTTGATCTATCGTGTTGGAAACAGTGTCAACATTAAAATAAGTTGGCAGATCTTTCAAAAACTGACTGGACTCGGAAAGAAGGGGCAGAATCAAAAAATAGACAACACAGACCAAAATGACAGCTAGGGATAAGTAAACTAAAATAACAGATAAAAGCCTTGGTGTTTTTCGTCTGATTAACCATTGGGTCGCAGGTTCAATGGCTGAAGCTATAACGATAGACAAGAGAACTATCAAAACAAGATTTTTCAGCAAAAATAAAGTCCAAAACAAAAGGAGAATTAGGACGGTTTTGATAATCGTCCCGGCGCTTATATGAATGACACTTTCCAAACGTTCCATGGGCATATCCTAACATTAATTGATGATTTTGTAAAAAATCAGAAGCGAAATGTTTTTTTAAGTTTTCCCGGATTTTTGATATTGCCGACAATAGCCATATTCAGATGATTATTTTTGAAAACTTCTTTGGCCACATTTTTGATTTCAGTGGCAGTGACTTTTTGGATTTTTTCGGAAAATTCCAATGGTGTTAACATTTTTTCAGTCAAAATAAATTGACTGGCACAATCCCAGGCCACAGAGTCCGATGATTCCAGTCCGAGATACATATGACCGAGAAGAAAATCTTTGGCTTTTTTTATTTCTTCAGCCGGAACAAGTTCTTTGGTAAATTTTTTCATCTCTCCCAACACGGCTTTTACCACTTCCAAAATCCTTTTTGTGTCCACACCGGTGGAAACAGCCAGATATCCGTGGTCAGTAAATTCATTGACGCCGGAATGAACATAATAACCAACGCCCATTTCGTCACGCAACTTCTGAAAAAGACGAGAGCTCATGCCCATACCGAGAACGGTGTTCAAAATATAGAGCGGATAATTTTTCTTTTCTTTGGCTCCGTAAGTTTTTACACCCAAAATAATATGGGTCTGATCCGTTTCTTTGTGTTTTATTTTGATATTTGGTTTTGTTTGTTTTTCAACAATACTTATCTTGTCAGTTTTTTTACTGGTCGGAATTTCTTGAAAAACTTTCCCAATTTTTTCAATGACTTTTTTTTCATTTATATTGCCGGTCACAACAACAATCGTGCCTTTGGCCACATAATGCTTTCGTCTGTATTCCAGAAAATCCTCCCGCGACATTTTTTTGACATTTTCTTTTGTGCCGGCAATGTTCCACCCGGCCGGTTGGTCGCCATACATCGCTTCCATAAAAACATCGTGGACAATGCGGTTTGGCATATCCTCGTACATATTTATTTCTTCCACAATCACACCTTTCTCTTTTTCAATTTCTTTCTCGTCAAAAACCGGGTGAAGATATATGTCCGAAACAACGTCCAAAATTTTTGAGAAATGTTTTGGGTAAGCTTTGGCGTAGTAACCAGTGTATTCCTGCCCGGTAAAAGCGTTGTTCTGGGCGCCGAGACTGTCCAGCTCGCGGGAAATATCAATAGCTTTCGGCCGTCTGGTTGTGCCTTTAAAACACATGTGCTCCAAAAAATGCGACAGGCCGTTTATCTTTTTGTTTTCGTATTTCGAGCCGGCTTTGACCACAACCAAAACCGTGACCGACGGATTGTCTTTCATCGGCGCAGTAATAATGGTCAGACCGTTTTTCAACTTTGTTTTTTTGTATTTCATGTTGCTGAATATAGCATAATTTGAATGAATTAAAAACCCCGAAACTTCGGGGCTTAATCTGGGAAAGATTCTACTTCTCTTATCCGAACTGGCCTGAGAAGAGTTTTTTGATCTGGACCATACCAGACATTGGCAATGATCTTTTGCCCATATCGAATAATTGGATTGAGCCAAAATGGATCAGCCAACATCATCTTGTGAAATGGCCACCTCCACATCTGATACCATTTCGGGTTGACCATTTCATTTGTGCTTTGTGGCAGACCTTTCCAATTTCTTGCGAAATAAACATGGGCTTCAAAAATAAAGGGCTTGCCGTTTTCTCCTATATTGTGAAAATTGACAATGGCTACTTTTAAGAGACTTCGTCGGTCAATCTTAAGACCGCATTCTTGCTCTACTTCACGGACACAACAATCTTCAAGACTTTCACCTTTTTCTTGTTTCCCGCCAAAACCATTTAGTTTTCCTTTTCCTATATCATCAACTTTTTTGGCCAAGAGCACTTCTGACCCCGGCCGAACAATAAAACACAGCGTGCCCCTAATCACTTTCATTTTTGGCATTTTTGCTCCAGAACTTATCCTACTCTTGTGCTATAATAATGCAAGGAGCCAGAAAATGAAAAGGATCTTGATGATCTTAACAGATAAAGGTTTTACTGATTTGTTGTTGCCAAGCCTTGGTGACACTTTGAAGATTGTCGGGCCAATGATTGTACTCCTTTTGTTCTTTATTTTGTATAAATACGAACAACGCAAAAAAATGCTCTTTGATTTTGTGAAATATGGTATGTATAGAGGCAGCGGTCAGAGATGACCGCTGTTTTTTAAATTTTAGATTTCACGAAATTGACCAGTTCAGCAATTGGCATTCTGGTTTGTTCGCCTGTGTCGCGGTCGCGGACAGTCACGCCATTGTTTTTTTCAATCGTTTCAAAATCAACGGTCACACAAAACGGCGTGCCGATTTCGTCTTGTCTGCGGTAGCGTTTGCCGATGTTGCCGTTGTCGTCAAACTCGCATTGAAATTCTTTACGCAACATCTGAAAAACTTCGCGCGCTTTGGAGACAAGTTCCGGTTTGTTTTTCAAGAGCGGAAATACTGCAACTTTGACGGGAGCCAATTTTGGTGATAAACGAAGCACAATACGTTTCTCCCCCCCAAGTTCATCCTCGTCATATGCATCAAGCAAAACAATAAGAGACAATCTGCCCATACCCATCGAGGTCTCAAGTATCCACGGGATATATTTTTCTCCAGTCTCTTGATCGACATAATTAAGATCTGTTCCAGAAGATTTCATATGTTGAGTGAGATCATAATCGGAGCGGTCATGAATACCCATAAGTTCGTCGAACCCCCATGGAAATTTATATTCGATATCCCACGCATCTTTTGCGTAAAAGACCAGATTTTCATGCTGATGCCATTTCAGATGATCTTTTTTGACACCAAGTGAAAGTAGCCAGTCCCATTGTTCGTGCTTGATAAACTCAAATGCGTCCTTGTTCTCATTCGGCCTGACAAACAACTGTGTATCTGCCTGTTCCATTTCGCGCACTCTGAAAAGAAAATTGCGCGGGGATATCTCATTACGAAAAGCTTTACCTATTTGAGCGACACCAAAAGGAATTTTGGGGTGCATTGAATCAACAATATTTTTGTAATCAAGATAAATACCTTGACAAGCCTCACCCGGCAAATACACCGTGTCCAATCCTTCAGAAGTGAAATCACCTAAATTGCTTTTCACCAAAAGATTAAACTTGCGAACTTTAGAAAAATCTTTGGCCCCGCATTTTTCACAAGTTATTTTGTCGCGATTTTCGTCAAAAATTTCGTTTAACTTTTTTTCATCCATCTTTTCGTCAGCGTTTATACCAATCGCGTTTAAAACCTTATCAACTCTGATGCGAGTGTTGCATTTTTTGCATTCAGCTAAGGGGTCGGCAAATCCGGTGGTATGTCCACTGGCATCCCAAACACGCGGGTGTTTGAACATACCGGCATCCAGCCCGTAATAATTATCTTTCTGATAAACATTGGCCTTCCACCATTCCTGTTTCAAATTATTTAAGAAGTTCTACCCCGCGTGGTCCAAAGTCGTAGATCCCAGCCAATCCCCCGTAAATTTCCGATCCGGCAAAAATAAAACCACGCCTTTTACACAAGGACACAATTTTCTCCATCAAATCTTTTTTTTGTTCTGCCATAATTTTTGATACTACATTAAAAGAATTTATTTCACAACTCTTTCATCACCACTTTGAAAACCCGGGTCTGAGTAATGGGTGGTCACATCTCCGGCTGAAGCGTCAACTTCGTGCTCTACATAAGTGTCGGTGGCCGATACGTTTGATGAGGGCAGAAGATCAATTGGCGATCCGATTTCGGTCAGACTTGGGGTCAGACCGACCTGGAAAGAGACGCTTCTTGGTGAGTAGGTAAAGCCGGTGCCGGCAGAAACATTCCCAACTAACCAAGTAATGAGGCGCGAGTCCGGGTTGTAGGAAATGCGTTCACTTGCCGGAGAAGTTTGGTTTCCCCAAACAAGACCAACTGGCAAAGTGGCTGTGACCGTCGCGCCGGAAAGATCATTGGAAGTGTTGGTCAGCGTCCATGTGATAGTGTAGGTTGATTCGTTGTTGGCTTTCGGCGGAATCGGTCCAGTGTTTTGAAAAGGCCCGACCAGACGATAAGATTGGGCGGATAAGTTGAGATTGGAAAGGAATTTAAAAGTCATATTTTGAGTAGAAGAAATGTCGGACGCCGATAATCCTGTTCGACTGCCGGACATGACGACCGATATGTCAATGTGTGGGTTTTCAATATTCTGGATTTGCGACCGGTTGGAAATTGGAGAAAGCGAAAAAGAAACTTGGCCAGAATCACCTGGTGAAATTTCCGACAATGATCCCGTGGTGTTTTTGTCCCATAAAATTGAATTGTCTGACGAACTGTAAAATCCCCCGTTGTTAGCATTTACCTGGGCCGGATCAAAAACATTGCCGGAAAGTTTTACACTGATTTTATTGTTGACGATTTTATCAGGCAAAGTGTTTTGAAAACCTAAAATCAAAGAGACCGGCTGACCAAGCGAAGTGAATGTTTGGCTGGCATTTGATGAGTTTACAATAGACAAACCAAAAAATGATTTGCGTATGCCGACGGTGGCCAACTGCTCGGAAAGTGGATTGGTAAAATTCAGTTGGCCGGAAACTTCCGGCACGCCGACGGAAACATCAAAAGACCTGTCCTCCATATCTTGCCCGACTAATGTCCCGGTGATGGTCAAATTTTTATTATCGCCGTTTTTAAAATCACCCAAGGACCACATGGCCCCAACCGAACCGGCCTTGGCGTCGGTAGTAGTTGATAAATTTGGACTACTGGTGCTGGTGGAAGTGTTGAGATTGTCAGCCAGTGTCAGATTTCTAACAGGTTTTATATTTGAACTTTCATAGGTAAAACCGTAAGGATACTCCACTTTGACCAGAGTGCCGGAAATGACAACATTGGAATTGGAGGTCAGGTTGATGGACAGGGTAACCTCCTGTCCAGAATTTACTTCCTGCGGATAAGAAACATTCAAAAGTAAAGGTGAAGAGCTTATTGAAACGGCGTAATCTTTCTCTTTGGAAAAAACGGCAGCGGAGCCGACCACGGTGTATTCCAATTTCATAACAATGTTTTGAACCGAATCTTTCGGCCCGAATAAAATTGCCCTAATAGACTGATTCTTGACTTGGCCTTTGGCAATACCATTCAGTGAAAATTGATCGCGGGTAAGAGGGGCGCCACCCCCGCCAGCCACCTGAGCGTTTGGCGGATAAGAAATAGTCAGTTTGACATTTTGCAAATCAACACGATTTTGATTGACCACAGACAACCCCAAATCCAATTCTTCGCCGGAAGAGACAGAGCTCGGACCGATAATCTTAATGTCAACATTGTTGGAAGAAATCATATTAAACCCCCCGAAAAATATAAAAGCGGCGACACCCAGAGCCAAAATAAAAAATATGACCGAAATCAGGAAAAATTTATTGAAAAATGAATTATTTTTTTGCGACATTTTTTTGTCCGAAAAATCAAAACCTTTATCATCTCCCCAATCCGGTGGCACAGTATAATCTTGACCCGAAACAGGAGTTCTTTTTTCCTTTGGCACCATATCTTCATTGCGCGAGTAAAGTGATTGTTTTAGATTTTCCAATCTATCTTTTTTGAAATCCATTGCTGAATTATAACACAAAAATTTTTTCAAAAACACCACGAGGGTGGTGTTTTTGTTTGTTTCTATTTTCTTTTGCCAACTTTGCGACGAGAGATGACAAATTTGTTTGAGTATTTTTTCGGTGTGCGAGTTTTTTGACCCTTGCCTGTCGGTCGGCCCCATGCCGAAACGGCCCGACGGCGACCACGGCCTTGTCTGCCTTCTCCACCGCCGTGCGGGTGATCTACCGGGTTCATGGCTGTGCCACGAACGGTCGGGCGAATGCCAAGCCAGCGCGAGCGTCCGGCTTTACCGAGATTGACCAAACGATTTTCTTCATTGGACAAAACGCCGATTGAAGCGAAGCAGGTTTCTTTGACTCTGTGAATTTCCGAGGACGGCATCTTGAGGTCAACCATCCCGGCATCCTTGGCCACCACTTCCAGATAATTCCCCGCCGAGCGTCCGAACTTGGCCCCGCCCTGCGGTTTGACTTCAACATTGTAAACAAAAGTGCCGACATTTATATTGCGCAGAGGCAAGCGATTACCAACTTTTTGTTCGGCCGTCTCGGAGGTCAAAAACATTTCTCCAATTTTTACACCTTGTGGGATCAGAACATATCTTTTTTCTCCATCTCGATACTGGACCAAACCGATGAAAGCGCTGCGGTTCGGATCGTATTCAATCGTTTTCAAAGAGTAAGGAATACCTATTTTGTCATATTTAAAATCAACTTCGCGGAAAAGTCTTTTGTGCCCGGCGCCTTTGTGGCGAGTGGTCACTTTGCCGTGATGGTTTCTACCGACAGCCCGTTTAAATCCACGAGTCAGAGATTTTTCTGGTTTTTGAGTGGTCAAAATATCGCCAAAAGAAATGGTGGTCATGCCTCTACGCGATTTTGATGTTGGTTTGTATTTTTTCATATTATTAAGATGTAAAAAGTAATGAGTAAGGAGTAGGGGAAAGATTTTGCGTTTTTTACTCCCTACATCTTACTTCTTACTTATTGTTTTCAAATTATCTCTACTTTCTGACCTTTCTTCAAAAAAACATAGGCTTTTTTGTAACCAGCCTTCATCCCTTTCTTGCCACGCACAAAAACTTTTTTGGCCGGGATATGTACTGTAGTCACCTTGACTGGTTGAGTTTTGTATTTTTCCACAAAAGCCTTTTCGATCTCCTTTTTGGTTGACATTTGGGGCACTTCAAAAACATAAACGGAAGATTCCGAGACAAGGGTGGCCTTTTCGGTAATGCACGGCCTGATTAAAATTGAAGCGAGATTTGTTTTCATGTTTTTTATTTTTTAGCCACAACTTTTTTCTCCACTTTCTTTTCTGTTTTTTTGACAGATGTTTTTACTGCTTTAACTTTGACTTCTTTTACGGTTTTCACGGTCTTGGCCTCGCCGAGCTTGCCTGAAATTTGAGCCAAACTTTTCTCCGGGTTTTCAATTATCAAATATTTATAATTCAAAAGATCAACCGGATTCAGGTTGCGAACCTCATCAACCAAAACGTTGTTGAAATTGTGAAAACTTTTTTCGGTCGCAGAATCCTTTTTGGAAAATGCCAAGATGGCCGAGTTGTTTTTTTTGGAAAGCAAAGTTTCGTAGCCGGAGATTTTGGAAAGTGAGGAAAGAACATCCTTGGCTTCCTTGGTTTTTGGCGTTCTGAAAGAAATGTCATCAACAAAAATAATTTGGCCATCTTTGTATTTGGCCGACAAAATAGTGTAAAAAGCTTTGGCTTTCATTTTCTTGTTGATTTTGCGGTCGTAATTTTTGTCATTGCGTGGACCGTGAGTCACTCCGCCGTGAGCCCAGATCGGTGATCGAGTTGAACCGTGTCTGGCTCGGCCGGTGCCTTTTTGTTGCCAAGGTTTTTTGCCACCGCCGGAAACATCTCCGCGGTTTTTAGTATGAGCTACTGGTGTGCGCTGTGAAGACATCATGGAAGTTACAACCTGATGCACCAAGTCAGCGTTCCAAGGCAAGCCGAAAACATTTTCAGCCAGCTGAATTTTTCCTGTTTGTTTTCCTTTTTGATTGTAAATTGTTGCTTCCATTTTTTATTTTCAAAAATTTTATCCTCTGATTTCCACCAGTGTTCCCTTCCTGCCGGCCACCGCTCCACTAATGAAAATCTCTCCTGTTTCCGGAGAAACTTTAAGCACGGTCAAACCTTTCGTGGTGATTCTGTCACCACCCATTCTGCCAGCCATGCGTTTGCCTTTGGCCACCCGTCCGCCATCGCGACCAGCGCCACCGATCGAGCCCGGTTCACGCTCAGAGTGCTTCTGACCGTGACTTCGTGGGCCACCGTGGAAACCATGTCGCTTGACCACACCCTGAAAACCTTTGGCCTTGGAAATGGAGGAAACGGTCACGGTCTCACCACTTGCGAAAGAAGATAAATCTATTTTGTCTCCCATCGCAAATGTCGCATCACTTCCCGTTTCAAATTCTTTAAGATAAGCATAGTTGCCACCCTTCATGTGACCTTGCATCGGTTTGTTAACATTTTTGGCGTTGCGTGAGCCATAACCAACTTGAACAGCGTTGTAGCCGTCTTTTTCCATAGTTTTGATTTGAGTCACGGTCAAAGGCCCGGTTTTCAGAACCGTTACCGGATGAACTACCCCCCCCTCGTCAAAGATTTGGGTCATATTCTGTTTTGTGGCCAGCAAGAATTTCATTTTGGTTCCAAATTTGCAAATTAAAAAGCCCACAGGCAATGTTGGTATCCTAGCAGATATTGATTTTTATTTCAAGCCCCGTTGTAGTGTTGACTTACGTAACCAAAATAGTACCATAGCTAGCGGAGGTCTGTTATGAAATTAGAATCAATTTGCCGGGGAATGCATGACAACCCTAAAGAAACAGTTGTTGATATTGAAATAATAGCGGAGACAGCAGAAGAAGAGGAAATCATTAACAGGGCGGCGACAATGGTGATGGTTCAAGACATACAAAGTATGGGTAAGATGAGCCTATCATCCGCTTGTCACCTCGTCGCAAAACGTGCTCTTAGCATAAGTTTCTACAAAAGAACGGTCTAGACCGTTCTTTGTTTTTTATAAAATTTTTCCGAGACTAGATTATCTTCACATCTATGTTCACCCCGCTCGGCAGAGACATATTTGTCAGGGCTTCCATGATTTTCGGGTTCGGATTTAAAATGTCTATCAGTCGCTTATGTATGCGCATCTCAAACTGCTCGCGCGCGTTTTTGAAAATGAAAGACGATCGGCCAACAGTGTATTTCTTGTTGACAGTCGGCAAAGGTATCGGGCCCAAAACTTTAGCGTCGTAACGTAAAGCCGTGTCAATAATTTGTTTAACGGACAAATCCAAAATCTTGTATTCATAAGCCTGCACCCTGATGCGCAGTTTAGAAACCGGCTCGGCTTTGGCTGGAGCTTTGACAGCAGTTTTTCTGACAGCCGGTTTTTTGACTGCAACTTTTTTCTCAGTCGGTTTCTTTGCAATCATTTTTTTTTCTTTGACTTCTTTTGTAGCCATATGTTTTGTTTTTTGAATACTAGCAGATAATATTTTTTTGGTCAACTTTTTTGTTTGACAAGGTTTTACCCTCCTGTTAGTTAACCTTTGAATTTAGACACTCAGTTAGAAATAATTGAGTGATATGAAAACATTTAAACATTTGTCATACGAGGAAAGAGTTTTGATTTCAGCTTTGTTCTCCGAGGGTTGGAGTGCAAGGAAAATTGGAAAGAAACTTGGCCGGCACCATTCATGCATTGCCTACGAAATGAAAAAGAAAGTGAAAGGTTTGTATGTAGCCAAGAAAGCTCACCACAAAACATACTGGAGGAGATATTTAAGCAAGAAGCAGTGTATGAAAGCTGCTTTGGACAGAGAACTGTCCAAATTCATTCCGGAGAAATTGAAAGAAGGATGGTCGCCGGAGAGAATATCAGGGTATTTCAAACTGCAAGGAAAAAACATCTCAACTAAAGCGGTGTACAAATTCGTGTATTCCAGATGTTTGGAAAGATATCTGTTTTGGAGAAAACACCACAAGAAAAGTGGTTGGAAAAAGAAAAGATACGGTAAAGCCATCGATGAGAGAAAATACATTGAAGACAGACCGAAAATGGAGAGATCTGGACACTGGGAGGGAGATTTCATTGTCTCATCTCACAACGCTTGTTCATTATTTGTCTTGGTTGACCGATATTCCAGAGATACCATCACTCGCAAAATTCCAAACAGAAAGCACGCAACGGTATTGCGTGCTTTCTTGGATTCTCTGCGTAATATGCCAGTCAAGACAATTACACTAGACAATGATATCGCATTTAATTGTTGGAGGAAACTGGAAAAACAACTAAAATGTTCGATATATTTCTGTCACCCATATCACTCCTGGGAAAAGGGTTTGGTTGAAAATACAAACAAATGGATCAGGGTGTTTGTTCCAAAGAGAAAAGATTTGAGAGAAGTCACAGAAGAAGAGCTTCGTTCAATTGAAAAGTTTTTAAACGAAATTCCTCGTCAATGTCTTGGATTTAGGACAGCAAAAGAGGTATTATTAGATTCAATGAAGTGTCTAAATTGAGGGGTGCGGAAACGTCCTCGCTATAATACAGGTATTACAATTAACTAAAATACTATGGGGATGGAATCATTTGGGGAAACAACTCCTGCTCCACAAGAAGAGACACCAGCGGTAGAAGGAGTTGTGAATGAAAAAAGTGCGACAGAAAAAGGGCTAGACGATGAAAGACAATTACTCAAATATTGTGATGAAGAAATGCAGAATATGCAACAAAGATACGAGAATTATATGAGGTCGTCAAAAGATCCCGATAACATAAAAGCTGGTGAGGATTTCAGAAATGCGCAAGCATGTTTAAGGGAGGTGAAAAATTGGAAAACAAAGATTGATGAACATAATATAAATGTAGAAAGATTGGAAGCAAAATTAAACATGCAATAATGTAAAGATACTATCAAAAAACCACCGGGAGGTGGTTTTTTGATTTTGCGCACTCGCACTTTTTTACTTAAGCGATAATTTTCGTCACAACTCCGGCGCCGACGGTCTTGCCACCTTCGCGAATAGCAAAGCGCATCTTTTCTTCCATGGCTACAGGCGCAACGAGCTTGACTTTGAATGTCACGGTGTCGCCCGGCATAACCATCTCCACGCCTTCGTTTAAGGTCACATCGCCGGTCACATCCGTGGTGCGAATGTAGAATTGCGGTTTGTATCCGGAGAAGAATGGTGTGTGTCGTCCGCCTTCCTCTTTCTTCAAAATGTAAACTTCAGCTGTGAATTCGGTGTGCGGAGTGACTGATTTCGGTTTGGCCAAAACTTGCCCTCGGTGCACCTCTTCTTTCTTGGCGCCTCGCAAGAGAATTCCGGCGTTGTCTCCAGCCTGACCTTCCTGCAAAGATTTGTTAAACATTTCAATGCCGGTGACAGTGTATTTCTGTGTATCTTTGAGACCAATACATTCCACTTCCTCGCCGACTTTGACTACACCGCGCTCAATGCGACCGGTAACCACTGTGCCACGACCTTCAATGGAGAATATGTCTTCAATTGGCATGAGGAATGGTTTGTCCAGTTCGCGAACCGGAATCGGAAAGTAAGTGTCCAGAGCGTTGACCAATTCCATAACTTTCTTGGCCCACTCGTCGTTGTTGTCTTTTGATTCTAGAGCTTTGAGAGCCGAGCCACGGATGACCGGAGCGCCAGCGCCGTCAAAACCTTGCTTGGTCAAAAGTTCGCGGACTTCTTCTTCAACCAAATCAATCAGTTCCAAATCCGGAACCATATCGCATTTGTTCAGAAAAACGATAATTTTCGGCACACCGACTTGCTTGGCCAAAAGAACGTGCTCTCGAGTTTGAGGCATCACGCCGTCCGTGGCAGCCACCACTAGTATGGCGCCATCCATTTGAGCCGCGCCGGTAATCATGTTCTTGATGTAGTCGGCGTGTCCCGGAGCGTCCACGTGAGCGTAGTGGCGAGTAGGTGTGGTGTATTCACAGTGAGCCAAGGCGATGGTAATGCCTCGAGCTTTTTCCTCCGGTGCGGAGTCGATTTGATCCACACCTTTGACTGTGGCCGAATAACCTTTGCCCTCACGGTTTAAAGTGTTTAGAATAGCCGCTGTTAATGTTGTCTTGCCGTGGTCAACGTGACCGACGGTCCCCACATTGATGTGAGGCTTGCTGCGATCAAAATCTGCCATATAATTTTTATAATTAAATAATAATTTTTGTTCCGAGCTAACTGCAAAAGCACAATACTCGAGAAGTGACTGTGCCCTAGCAATTAGCGACTATATCCGCACACTAAGTCTGCCATCGCTTCGCCGTGTTTTGAAAAAACACAATGGCAAACTTAGTGTGCGGATGAAAACAAAAGTACCGCTAAAACGCGATAATATATATATTATACAAAATCAAAAGTAATGTCAACAAAAAATATAAAAATCAGCCGCACCTTGTGAGATGCGGCCGTGACCAAATGGTCAAGTGTTAGGGAAAGAACTGGTGCGATGTCAGCGGGTCTGACGCTGGCGGTTGAGACTGACCATCCAGGTCTGACTATCGACCCGTTGGTAGTAATTGTTCCGGTTCAAGTAAACCGAGAACTGCGCGGTGGCGATGCCACCGTCCGCCGGACGAGCAACCGCAGTCAGCTGAATCGGCACATTGTCCGAGTCGAGAAGCCCAAGAAAGAAAGTCATGGTCATCGAACCTCTCGGGCAGAGGTTGCGCGCCACAACACCTTTAGAACTCGCGATCTCAATCGGCAACGCGCTTGTGTTGACGACACGCACCACCACCGACTGGTAAATCCGCGTCACCCAGTGCGGAGGTTCAACCTCCGGATTGACCCAGAAGTTTCCGTCGGGGCACCCGGTGATTTGCGCGTCCGCGATGACCCGCCTAGCTTCGCGCTTGATCTTCGCCTGTTGTTTCTCCTCGTGAGCGATTTGCCTTTCGGCTTGCTTCATCGCCGGAGACTCGGCCTTGTGCGCTTCGCGCTCGGCCTTTTTCAGGTTAGCGTTGGCTTCGATGGCAAGTGCCCTCAGGCGAACGATCTTCTCCCGATCGGTCTCGCCGGCGGGTGCTGTTGTCGGCGTTGTGTTCTTTTTTGATTCCTTCTCCTTCTTGACTTTGGTGGTCTTACCGGCCACCTTGTCCAACTCGCTTTGGAGCGCCGGCGTCTGAGCTTGCGCCCAAACTGCACCGGAAAAAGAAAAGAAAATGACTATGGTTGCGACCGTCAAATTTGATTTGTGCATGGCTTGTACCTCTACTGACAATTATACACCTTTTCACATTTTTTGTCAAGTTCAATTTACAGCAAAAATCTGGCTCAACAAGGCCAGATTTTTGTAATAAGCAGATTCAAATAAGAAAATACTTTTCCGGCACATCGCGCAAGAGGTTAGAAAACAACGACGTAGGCCTGAGTATACAGGCCGAGGAGAATTGTTTTCTTGACCGACGAGCGGGAAGAAAAATCGCACCAGCGATTTATTCTGGTGACGGAAAAGTATTTTCTTATTTGAGACAGATGCATCCCAACTAAGCGACCGGCACAAGCAAATCTTCTTTCAATTTTGCCACTTCTTCTTGTCGCATTTGCTCAAATGTCGGAATTTTGCTGGCCAAAAATTTCAAAACATCTTGTGGAGTAGTGGTGTCTTCATCCAAAAGCAAATCGAGCTCGGTCTGTTCTTTCTCGGACAAAATATCCAGCGAGCGAACCATTACGGCCTGATACAGAAGCCGGCCGATGCGATCCACCATTTCAACCTGCTTCATCTCCGGAAGATTCTGCAATCCCCACTCAGTGATCATTTCTTTTGATAAAATATTTTGCATTTGTTGAGTTTAATTATATCAAATCGACAAAATCACTTTTTTAATCACTTGTTAATAACTTTTTCAAATTAATTATGTTTTGTCGCCATTAGGAGTGCGGTCTTAAAACTTTTTTTGGCCAGTTTGAAAGCTCTATCATATACGGTGTCGGCCATCAAAAAGTTGTGGTGAAGTTTTGGATCAAGGTTAAGTTTCAAACCTTTTTCTGTTAACAAACCTTTGGCAATTTCCTTGCCGTTGAGAAGAGCATGGATTTCGTCCGGATGACCCGGGACACCATGAATGAGACTTAATCTGCCATTTTCAAACGCAAAGTTGGTTGTACTCTTTGGGACCGGGATGTTCATTCTGTCTTGAGCTATGACAAAAGCCTCACGAATCGGTGCGCTTTTTGGTCCATCTTGGAATCTATCGAGTAGTTGCATCCCGCTTGCGCCATTTGGCAATTTGACGGACTGTGCTACCGCTTCACCCTGAACAAAAATTTGTTTTTGTCCCCCGGCCACTTCAACAACACTCGTATGAAATTTCCCTTCTGCACCATTTGCTGCTTTGACAATGTGATCAAACTCAATGGCACCGGGCGTTTTAGGTGTGTTGGCTAGATTTTCGCCGACATGAGAAAAATTATGGATGTTGACCGGAGCGTGCGCTAAATCGGTATCAACCGGTTTGGAAAAATCAAGTGGTTTATAATTTCCTGACACCTTATACGGTTCTGACACCAAAAATTCATTTTGGGGCTCGGTAACATCGGCAGGTTTCGGCGCCACAATTTCGTGCGGAACTGGCGCTTTCGGAGCAAACATTTTGTCGGAGTGTAGTGATTCAAAATTGTGCTCGCCTGTGCCAATAATTTCTGTTGGCTTGCCGGCGGCGGTTAGGTGTTCCAATTTCAAATGACCTTCAGCGTCAACAGCCAAAGCTTCGCCTTTCAGCCCCATCGCGCTCGTGCCATGTTTGGCATCCCAAAAGCCATACTCTTGTGCCAGTTTGGTGCTCGGAGTTTCCACAAAATGTTTAACACCAGCCGGCATTTTACCCGCGTCAGGATATTGCGCTTTCAGTTTGTCTTTCATATCGTCAAATGTCTGGATAAATCCGCGGGAAGAAAGTTTGACTTCAACCACATTGGTCGCCTCCGGCATCTTCGGTCCAAGCGGAGGAGTAGCAACTTTGGGAGCGGGCGGCTGAGTGACGACTTCAGATACTTTCGGCGCAGGTGGTGTTTCGGCGGGCATTGTTAGTTTGACGGTTGGTGGCGCTTCGGTTAGAACAGGAGGTTTTGCTACGGTTGGAGTTTCAGCCGGCATAGCTGGCTTTGCCGTGACAACTTCGGCGTGCGTTGTCCCGGTTTTTGGTGTGTTTTCAGAGTGGAACATTTTGTAAAAGAAACCATGTTGTCCAGATTGGACAGCGCCCGGAACATTGCCAAATTGATTGGCCATGGTTAAATCAGTGGCTATATTGACCCCGGCGCCGACAGCCACCATAACCGCAGCCTTTTTTAAAATGCCACGCTTTTTTCTGTTTTCTTCTTTCTCTTTCAATCCCATCAACTCTTTTTCTTTGATTTCATAATTGTCTTCAGTCAATCCTTCAGCATATCTTCTCAAATTTTTTTGTTTCTTCCTTTCCAAACTCCATTTGGTGATTGAATCCACACCTTTGCCTGCCGCTTGACCAGCCAAAGCGCCGCTAAGAGATCTCGCCCCTCTGTAAGCCAAAGTTGTGCCGATACCAACAGTAGCCACAGTGCCGAGAGTCATACCAAGGCCAGTCATAACAGCCGTAGTCAAAGCGATTCTGGCCGGCAAAGGCAACTTGGCCCATTTTTCAAATGATTTGCCAATAATTCCCTTCTCCAAAGGCGGGACATTCTCGGCGATTCTTTTTTGCAAAACTTCCCATTCCTTTTCGGCTTGAGTAATAGCTCTACACTTGAAAATTGCGGATGCTTTTTCTTCATTTGACAAATTTTCATCCAAACCAAGATCATTTATTTCTTTTTCAATCCCGGGCATCGAAAAAATTTCTTCCATCTTTTTTTTCTTGGATTGGATATAGACGGCTTCGGCCGCTTCTAGTCGAACTTTGACTTCTGTCATGTCTTGCGGAGTAACCTTATCAAATCTGTGAAATATTTCGTCTATTTTTTCTTCTAGACCAACTTTGGACGCCAAACCCCTGGTGGTTCTGTGGATAAAACTTCTGTTATTCATTATGTCCTCAGTTGTCTCACCTAAGCCTACACTGTTGGCCAAATCACTGGCTTGTTTATAAACCCATTTTTTCTTTTCCCGATTTTTATTTTTAAACTCCACCAAAACACTGGCATAAGTACCTCGCGCCTCGGCCAATTCCATGTCCACTTCGGAAAGTGCTTCCGCCACTAGTGGAGCATTTTCAACCGCCCCAGACAGCACCGGCTCAGGTGGTAATGGACCAGCTACTGGTATTACTTCCGGACTGGCAGAAGGTTGCGGGGTTACTTCCTCTTCTTGCCCAGGTTGCTGAAATTCTTCTTCATATTCGGCAAACTCATCAATACCAAAAATACCAAACAGTTCTCTCCTTTCGGCTTTACTTAGGTGACCTTTCTCAAGGTCAAAATCAATTTCTCTTTCCAATCCTTTTTTCTTGGATTCATACGGCTCAGAACTTCTGGAGGATTCTTCTATGATTGTAATGAGATTCCCTAAATTGGAATGATCTTCACTCTTGGACAAGGTTACCAAAAATTCAACGGCCTTTTCATATCTCTCTGATTCAGGATTTTCTTTTTGTTCTTCCGTTGTTTCAAAATTTTTACCGGCAGTTTTCACTGATGTTAACGGTTCTGTCGGTTCTACTTCCGTTTCCGAAGCTGGAATAACAGGTGGAAAAGGTAGGAAATCTTTGTTTGACACACTCGGAGAATTATCTTCAACTGGGGCTGACTCTTCTTCTGCTGTTATTATCGGCTCAACAATATGTTCAGAAGTTATTGGTTGATTTCCATTTAAGGCTTCAATTATTTTTTCATACCCCTTTATTTTTTCAACAAAACTGGACGCCCTTTCTTTTTTTTCTTCTTCATTATAATCGTTATTAGACAAAATAAATTCCAAAGTCCTTCTATCATTTGCAAGTCTTTCTTCAAAAAATTTTACTGGGTTAGATTCTAATGTAGATATTTCCCCCCGACAAAATTCAACCATTCTTTCATCGTTTTTTGCACCAAAATGTACTAGTTGTTCTTTGTATCTTTGAAGTTCTTCATTAATACGAACCGTGACAAATTCTGGTCTGTGTTCCCTAGGATTCATATGATCCTCCAATTCTTGTTTGAGCGCCTTTGGATCTATATTTAAAGCATTTGGAGACTCCATGTTGCTTTCATTATATTCCCCTATAAAAATATTCGCAACAAAAAAGATCCTATTTTGCATTTCTCGAAAAGCAATCTGTCTAGCCCTGCTGGGCTAGTGAACTTCTCGTCGTCCAAGAAAACAATCCACGGATTACCGTGGTTGTTTTCTAAACTCCTGCGAAAGGCTTTTCTTGAAACACAAAAAGGATTTGCGTGAATTATTTTCTTGCCTCAATTATCGCTTTCTCAACATTCGGCGGGACGACTTCATAGTGGTCAAATTCCATCATCATTGAACCGCGACCTTGGGTCATGGAGCGGATGTCTGTGGTGTAGCCGAACATTTCGGAAAGCGGCACTTTAGCGTGAACGACACGAAGCTGACCGCGTTCATCCATTCCTTCTATTTGCCCGCGCTTGCCGGAAAGCGAGCCGGTAATGTCACCCATAAACTGCTCCGGCATGACAACTTCCACTTTCATAATAGGTTCCAGAATGACCGGGCGAGCGCGCTTGGCGGCATCTTGGAAAGCCTGCGAAGCGGCGATTTTGTAAGCGATTTCGGAAGAGTCAACATCGTGATACGAACCGTATGTCAGCTCGCAGGAAACATTGACCATCGGATAGCCGGCGACAATCCCGCGACCCATCGCTTCGCGCACACCTTTCTCCACAGCCGGAATAAATTCCTGCGGGATGACACCGCCTTTGATGGAATCAATGAATTCAAAGTCATCGTAGCGTTTGACATTTTTCGGAATTTTTTTGCCCTCGGCAATCGGCTCCATCGGTTTCAAATTTAATTTGACGTGACCATACTGACCTTTGCCACCGGTTTGTTTGATGTATTTGTGTTCGGCTTCGGCCGTGCCGAGAATGGTTTCGCGATATGCCACTTGCGGTTTGCCGACATTGGCTTCCACCGAAAATTCTCGCTTCATTCTTTCAACCATAATTTCCAAGTGGAGCTCGCCCATGCCGGAAATGATAGTCTCACCGGTTTCGGTATTACTCGAAATAACAAATGTGGGGTCCTCGTCGGAAAGTTTTTTCAAAGCCAAACCCATTTTTTCCTGGTCGGCTTTTGTTTTCGGTTCAATGCGCAAAGAAACGACAGGGGCCACGAATTTGATCGGTTCAAGGATGATCGGCTTGTCCTCGTCGCAGAGCGTGTGTGAAGTTTTGGCTGATCTTTAATCCGACAGCCGCGGCGATTTCGCCGGCGAAAACTTTTTTGACTTCTTCGCGCTTGTCGGCTTGCAGACGGACGATGCGACCGAGACGTTCTTTTTCGCCTGTTGTTGAATTGTAAATATATGTGCCCGCCTCAATCGTCCCGGAATAGACGCGGAAGAAAGTCAGCTGACCGACGAACGGATCGTTTTGCAGTTTGAAAGCCAGAGCGGCAAAGGGCTCTTCGTCTGAAGCGTTGCGATAAATATCCTCACCGGTTTTCGGGTCTGTTCCGTGTACCGGCGGAATATCAGAGGTGATGGTAAATAGTCCACCACTCCGTCGAGAACGAGCTGCACGCCTTTGTTTTTCAGCGCCGAACCGGCGTAAACAGGAACGATTTTGACGGCGATGCAAGCTTTGCGCAAAGTGGTTTTGAGTTCTGGGACAGACGGCTCGCTTCCTTCCAGATATTCATGCATCAGTTTGTCATCTTCGGAAACAATTTTTTCCACCAGTTCATCGCGATATTTTTTTGCTTCTTCCAAATATTCTGCCGGCATTTCCGCCTCGCGAACGTTGATACCCATATTACCTTCAAAGTAGTAGGCTTTCATATCCAGCAAATCAATCACACCTTCAAATTTATCTTCCAATCCCATCGGGATTTGCATTCGCACTGCGTTTTTAGTCAGACGATCCAAAATGGAAGCGTATGATCTTTCAAAACTCGCGCCTGTGCGGTCCAGCTTGTTGATGAAGCAGATGCGTGGCACGTTGCCGTCGTCGGCATAGCGCCAGTTGGTTTCGGATTGTGGTTCCACACCGGCCACACCGTCGAAAACCACCACCGCGCCGTCGAGCACACGAAGCGAGCGTTTGACCTCGGCTGTAAAATCAATGTGCCCGGGAGTGTCAATAATATTGAAACGATAAAGATTTTCATGCAGAGGTTTGCCGTCCGCGCCACGAGCTTTGTATGTCGGGTTCCAGAAACAAGTGATGGCTGCCGCCGTGATAGTGATGCCGCGTTCCCTCTCCTGCTCCATCCAGTCGGTCACCGTTTCGCCCTCGTGCACTTCGCCGATTTTGTGGGTCATGCCCGTGTAGAAAAGCACGCGCTCCGAAGTGGTCGTCTTTCCTGCGTCAATATGGGCAATAATGCCGAAATTTCTGACTTTCTCTAATGGGTAATCTCTGTTCATATAAATTTGTTGAATAAAAAAATTTGCAAAAAATAAAAAACGCTAACGAGTAATTGGAGATACTATAGCTTAATTCACCAAAAATTGCAAAAAATTCTGGTCAGTGCTTATTAATGGCAGAGGTAGTATGCTACATCTGTTGACCATTACCTATCAAAGAATAAATAAAGAAATTATATTAAGGAGTTATGATGAAGAAAGTAGGGCATTCTTTCATGAATTCATGAAGAATTATCCTGGTGGATTTTTCCCAGATAGGAAAAAATCTCCAAATGAGACCATTTTGAATATACTTCAATTATTGGAAAGCGGTGCAGAAAAATTCTACGAAGTAGTTTCCATTTCTGAGGTTACAACAGACACTTCTTTTGATTGGGATGTATGGTATAGAAACAAAACCTGACCCGAGTGGGTCAGTTTTTTTACCAGGCGAAGTGAGCAAAGGCCTTGTTAGCTTCTGCCATTTTGTGAGTATTTTCGCGTTTGGTCACGGCGGCGCCTTCGCCTTTGGAAGCTAGAATAATTTCGTCAGCCAGTTTTTCAGCCATTGGTTTGCCTTTGCCGGCGCGGGCGGCATCTACAATCCATTTCATTGAAAGAAAACTTCGGCGTTCCGGTCTGACTTCCCTCGGCACTTGGTAGTTGGCCCCGCCAACTCTCCGCGAGCGGACTTCGGTCAGTGGTCCTGTGTTTTTCAAAGCGGTGTCAAAAACTTCCATAACATCCACTGTCGTAGCTCCGCCTTTTTTGATAATTTCAAATGCCTCGTAAACAATTCCGCGAGCCGTCTGCTTCTGACCGCGTTGCATGACATAGTTAATAAACTTGGCTACTTTTTCCGAGTTGTATTTATTTTCTTTCTTGACAATATTTCTGTTTTTAACTTTTCTTCGCATGATTTTTATATTTTTTACTTTCTACTTTTTACACTTTACTTATTATTTAGCTTTAGGTTTCTTGGCTCCGTAATTTGACCGACTCTGTCTCCTGGCTTCCACGCCGGTGGCATCAAGCACCCCGCGCACGATGGAATAACGCAAACCGACATCGCGCACTTTGCCCCCGCGAAGCATTACCACCGAGTGCTCCTGCAAATTATGCCCCATGCCCGGGATGTAAGCTGTCACTTCGTAGCCGTTGGTCAGACGAACGCGAGCGATTTTGCGGATAGCCGAGTTCGGTTTCTTCGGCGTTTTGGTTGTGACTTTAGTGCAAACACCGCGTTTAAACGGAGATGAGTAAAAAACCGGCCGGTTTTCCAGATTGTTGAATCCGCGCGTCAAAGCCACCGATCTTGGTTTGCGTTTGTTTTTATGTCGCTTTTTTTTGATTAACTGATTTATTGTGGACATTGGTCACTACTCTAATATAGATGGAGAAAAAATGCAAATTTTATAATCAAAACTGCCAGACAGTTTAAACTGTCTGGCAGGCGTTACTTCGGTGGTTCAACATTTCTGTCGGCCCCTATCTTACGCTGGAAATATGTTATCTTTTTGGACAAAAAAGTCAATTTTACATAGCCACCCCAGTAATCCAAGTAAACTCATGCGAAACGATTGGTAACATAAATTGCCATAAAAAGAAAATGAAGAAAAGTAAAATCAAAAAACCGTATCGTTCAAAAAATGGGCGGACACTTTGCCAACGGTACGGCAGAAAAGAAAAAATAATTTTGGAACCGTCCAGTGGCGGAATCGGCACGAGGTTGAATGTAGCCAAAATCAAATTGATGAAAACTATCGTGCCAGCAATGTAGACAAAACCGTCGCCGAGTGCATAGAGCAAACCAAAACGCAACAGAAGACCAAAGAAAAGGGCGACACAAATGTTGGCCAAGGGTCCGGCGATGGCCACGATGGCCTCGCCCCATTTTTGATTGCGCAAGTTGTACGGATTGAAAGGCACGGGCCTGGCCCAACCGATGATGAAGCCACCGAGAAAATACGAAATGACCGGCAAAATGAAAGAGCCGAACCACTCCAAATGTTTCAGTGGGTTAAGTGTCAATCGCCCGGCATACTTGGCTGTGTTGTCGCCCTGAAAATAGGCGGCATAGCCGTGCGAGACCTCGTGAACAACGATCGACATTATCAATATTAAAATGGAAAAAATAAAAGTAATCATGAGAAAATTTCTAATTTTTAATTTCTAATTGACCTAAACAATAACCAATCTCTAAGTCCCAATGCCCAAAATTTTTGGTTGGTCATTTGTTACTGGAATTTATTTAGAAATTAGATTAATTAGAAATTAGAAATTTGATTGTGTTGCACCAGCAACACAACTATGCTAGCATACTTACCACTATGGCAAAAGTATGTCCGATCAATAAAAAAGGTTCGCGCATGGGTGGCGGGTATTCCAATCGCACTCGCGCCACACAATTCAACCCGACCGGCATGGTCCGCAAATATCCAAACCTCCAGAAAAAGAAGGTTTATATCCCCGAACTGAAAAAATCAGTCACTCTTTTGCTTTCCACTAAAGGTATCAAAACTATCCAAAAAAACGGCGCTTTCATCACACTGAAAAAAGCCGGGTTGATCTAAAATACGTATCAAATAATTAACCTTATCAAAAATACCGCTCAAATAAGCGGTATTTTTGATATTAGGCATTATGATTATTGAATTTACTTGACAAAAGACTAAAGATGGTGTATGATACCCATAAAAGATGCCGTTCTATTGAACGCTTGGAATCATGGCCTCCGGCTAGAGCACCGAAGGAGGTCACGAAGCACCTGTGACCGGAAGCCGCATCGTGGCTGAAAAATAAGGTGGATCCCCGGAAGTTATGACCCCGGTGGACGCGCTGACCCAGTGCGAGAAAAAGGGTGATTTGGTTCTTAGGGAGAATATCATGCATCGCTGAGTGAAGGCGTCGTTAAATAAGTTCCCAAAGGTTGACGCACCAAGGTTGCGAGCGACTCTAGGCCCGAGTCGAATACCCGGCCGTGTAAATGCATCCGGGTGCCCAGACAATTTTGTCTGGGCTTTTTGTTTACCTATTTTTGCAAAACAAACTGTTTACCGTCGGAGTGCAAAACAATTCGGCCCAAATCGTATGTGCCGAGAATTTGCACACCGTACTTTTGCAGTGTGGCTACTGTTGTCGTGGCCGGAAAGCCGTAGCTGTTCCCTTTTTCGGCCGAGATAACGGCAATTTGTGGCGCGACTTCTTTGACAAACTCATCCGAAGTGGAAGTTTTGGAACCATGATGCCCGACTTTCAAAATAGTGCTCTGTAAATTTTTCCCATCAAGCGAGATTAAATAGTCTTCAATTTTTTTCGGCGAGTCCCCGGTCAAAAGCACGCTTGTGTCTCCGTAAGTCAGACGCGAAACGACCGAGGCGTCGTTACTAGCCAAACCGGAAACATCGCGATCGGGGAAAAGAATTGTAATTTGCGCGCCGTCACCAAGATCAATAACCTCTCCGCGCCTAGCCAAAATTTCAGGAATATTTTTTTCGACAATTTCTTTTTCCAATAATGCATAATCAGGTGTAGCCGAGCGATAACCAGACTCTACAACCACATCCACTTTGTAATTTTGCAGGAGCGAAATAAATCCGCTGTAATGATCGCTGTCCGAGTTGGTGATGATAATAGCGTCAATATGTTTGTCCCACCACGGCATAACGGCCGGCAGTTCGCGAATCAAGTTGTCGTTTGGTCCACCGTCCATCAAAACTTTCACACCACCCGGCGATTCAATGAAAAGCCCGTCACCTTGACCGATGTTAAGCGCAGCGAATGTCAGACCGATTTGATTTTCGGCTAGTGTGACCGACCACAAAACAGCGCAGAAAACAAAAAGCGATAGCAACAAGTACCAGCGAAAATATTTTTTGATGTGGGAGAAAATTTGCTTCATACTCATAACATATTATATAATTTTTTTATGAAAAATTTCTCTTTTTTTATTTTGGCCATTTTTGCGCCAACTTTTATTTTATTAAATTTTGTTTTGCCACATAGCGCAGAGGCTTCGTATCATTTTGCAAATTTTCAAGGCAAACCTCCGATCCACATTTACGGCTCGACAAGCAAAAAGCCGGTTGGCATCACGCCGGCCCAGATAAAAAAGATTTACAACTTGCCGGCAAATGGCGGGCACGGCACAATCGCAATCGTCGGCGCTTACGACGACACAGCAATTGAGGGTGACCTCGCCGATTTTGACACACAGTTTGGTTTGACTTCCTGCACAACCAAAAACGGTTGTTTTGAAAAACACAAAATGAGCGCGACAGAAAAATCGGACAGTGGCTGGACACTGGAAACAACTCTCGATGTGGAATGGGCTCACGCCATCGCCCCGCAAGCCAAAATTTTGCTGGTTGAAGCCACCACGCCTTCCGGCGCAAATTTGCTCAAAGCCATTGACTACGCCGACTCACGCGCCGATGTGGTTGCCATCTCAATGAGTTGGGGTGGCGCGGAATTTCCGGAAGAGACAACGATGGATTCGCATTTCACTTCCAAATCCGACGCAATCTTTTTCGCTTCCTCTGGTGACAATGGCACAGGCGCCAGTTGGCCAGCCGCTTCGCCCAGTGTCATCGGAGTTGGCGGTACCACGCTCACACTCGATGTAAACGGCGCGCTGAAAAGCGAAACAGCTTGGTCTGGCTCTGGCGGTGGCATCAGTATTTATGAAAAAGAACCAAACTTTCAAAAAAGTTACAATATTAGCAGGGCTGGCGGAATGCGAGCCATTCCAGATGTGGCCTACGATGCCGACCCGGGTTCCGGCTTTTCGATTGTTCGCGGAGGTCTCTGGCGCACAGTCGGTGGCACTTCGGCTGGCGCTCCACAGTGGGCTGCCCTTTCCACTCTCGGAAGCGGCGCGAGCAACGCAAATTTTTACAAAGACAAATCTTCGTCGCTGCCGGAGCAATTTTTCTATGATATCAAATCCGGAATAAACGGCGACTGCGGATATTTCTGCACTGCGCGAAGTCACTACGACTATGTCACCGGTCTCGGTAGCCCGCGCACCAGTGTGTTTTGATTTTCAGAAAAATATTTACAAAACAAAACCCAACCAGCGTACCAATTGGGTTTCAAAAACTAGGCGACATTTTCCAAATTCGCAACATTTTCAACCACTTGAAAAATTTGAACCGCCTTTACAAACCAAATCTCAAGCTCGGTTTCAAGTCCTCCAGACCACCCTCTTTCTATTAAAAGACAATGCCCGAATTCTTTGAGTGCATCATGATGATGACCTTTGATATAATACAAAGTCCTACCGATAGGACCTTGGGAATCTTCTTTTATATCAATAATAAGATTTCTAAATCTTTCTAAAAAAGGTGGAACATTTTTGTTCATACGATCCTCTGTCCGCATTATACTCCTGACAAAAATAAAAAAATTGCTATACTTATCCACATGACAGATTCAAATCGCAAAAAAATTATCGTTTTCGCTTCCGGCACAAAAGACGGCGGTGGGTCGGGGTTTGAAAATTTGGTCGTGGCTTCGCGCGACGGAAGGCTT
This sequence comes from uncultured bacterium, assembly GCA_963727715.1. Classification (GTDB taxonomy): domain Bacteria; phylum Patescibacteriota; class Minisyncoccia; order Phycocordibacterales; family DATDWN01; genus CAIOTC01. Next base: position 134,931 of record CAVSGX010000004.1, read on the forward strand.
AGTGGCGAAATTGTCGCGGTCGTGAGCAATCACGAAAACGGCGGGGTAAAGCTTCGCGCAGACAAGCTTGGCATCAAGTTCATTCACTTCCCCGCAAAAAAACCGTCCGAAGGAGAGGGTGGACCGGAATTCGGTACAGCGGAAAATTATAGAAAACTTACAGAAGGCGCCGACTTAGTTTGCCTTTCCGGTTGGCTCAAGCTTGTCACCGGACTTGACCCGCGAAAAACGATTAATATTCACCCGGGGCCACTTCCGCGATTTGGCGGAGCCGGAATGTATGGACATCACGTCCACGAAGCTGTGATGGGAGCGTACAAAAACGGCGACCCTAATCCTGCGGACGGGCAAAGAGTGACGCACTCTGCGGTTTCAATGCATTTCGTCACCGAAAAATATGATGAGGGCCCATTGTTCTTTTCACAACCCGTGCCGATTCTTCCTGACGACACAGCCGACACTTTAGCCAAGCGCGTCAACGAAGCCGAACATAAATGGCAACCGATAATCACCGACAAAGTTTTGTGTGGCGAGATCAGTTGGGATGGTAGGGACCCAAAAACCTTGCATGTTCCTGAAAAGACCGACCAACCTTGATGTGCCGGATCCAAAAGAATTTCGTTTCTTCTAGGCTCACGAAAGTGGGCTTTGTTTTTTAGTGTTATAATTCTCGCATGAATTTAAATTCTCCACTTTCGGACGTACTGCGAATACTGCCGGCGCACAAAAAGGCGTTGGACAAGCTTGGGCTGAAAACAGTCAGGAATTTGCTTTACCATTTTCCGGTACGATATGGCAACACAAAAGAAATAAAATACATTGGGTCGCTTTTGGCCGGTCAGGAAGCGACTGTTTTTGGCACAGTGACCGGACTGAAAACAAGCAGGGGTTTCCGTAGTAGAATTCCGATGTCGGAGGCCACGCTTTCCGATGAGACGGGTAAAATAAAAATCGTCTGGTTCCATCAGCCATACATCGCCAAGATGCTCCACGAAGGCGCGAGTGTGCGCGTACAGGGGAAAATTTCCGAAAAAAGAAAGAAAGATGCTGACGGACACGGAGAGATTTATTTTTCAAATCCGAAAGTGGAAGTGGTGCGGAGTATTCCCGTCGGCGTCGGCAAAAGTCTTTTTGGCCAGTCGGGCGACGAGCATAGTTTGTATCCGGTTTATCCGGAAAGTCGCGGAGTAACTTCCAACTGGATTTACCACGCCGTTGAAAAAATTTTTCGTAGCGACATTTTGGAAAATTTAGAGGAAAACATCCCGCCAGAGATTTTAGAAAAATATAATCTGCCATCTCTCAAGACCGCGCTGATTTGGATTCACACGCCGAAAAAAGAATCCGACGCCGAAGCGGCCCGCAAAAGATTCGCTTTTGAAGAAATTTTTTTCATTCAGCTTCAAAAACAGCGCGATAAAAAAATCTGGCAGAGTGAGAAAAGTTTTGAAATTTCTCCGAACAAAAAAAATGTTGATGAATTTGTGGCGCGATTTCCTTTCACCCCGACAGAAGCCCAGAAAAAAGCTGTTTATGTGGTGCTGGCCGATTTCAAAAAAGGTCATCCGATGTCGCGACTACTTGAAGGAGACGTCGGGAGTGGCAAAACAGCTGTGGCTGCCACATGCGCTTTCGCCGTAGTGACAAGTCGACCAAACGGCCAAGATTTCGGCAACTTGCAAGTCGCCTACATGGCCCCGACGGAAATTTTAGCCAAACAACATTATGAAAATTTTATTGGATATTTCAAACATCTACCAATTAAAGTCGGACTTCTGACCGGAAGCGACTGCCAGATTTTTCCAAGCAAATCCGACCGAACAAAACCGACCAAAATTTCTCGTGTTCAACTTTTGAAGTGGGTGGCCAATGGCGAGGTGCCGATTTTGATTGGCACGCACGCACTCATTCAAAAATCTGTCGCATGGAAGCACTTGGCATTCGTGGTCATCGACGAACAGCACCGCTTCGGCACGGCCCAACGCCAGAAACTGATACAAAAAAATTCCGTCGCGCCACATCTCCTGACCATGACCGCCACCCCGATTCCCCGCACTTTGGCCTTGACCATTTACGGCGATTTGGATTTGACTTTGCTTGACCAAATGCCCGTCGGTAGAAAACCAATTATTACCAAAATTATTTTGCCACAGAACAGAGAAAAAACTTATGAGGAAATCTCGCGAGAACTTGAAAACGACCGTCAACTTTATGTCATTTGCCCGCGCATTGAAGAGCCCGACCCGACCAAAGAATTGGCCATTATTGCCAAATCGGTCAAACTGGAAGCTGAGCGGTTAAAGCGCGACATTTTCCAAAAATGGAACATCGGCATTCTGCACAGTAAAATGACGCCAGCCGAAAAAGAAAAAACCATGCAGGAATTTTTGGCAAAAAAAATTGATATTCTGGTTGCCACATCTGTGGTAGAAGTCGGCGTTAATGTGCCGAACGCCACTATGATCGTCATTGAAGGCGCCGAACGCTTTGGTCTGTCGCAACTTCACCAACTGCGCGGACGCGTCATTCGTTCAAACCATCAAGCCTACTGTTTTGTTTTCACCGAAAGCAAAAGTGAGAAAACGCGCGAGCGCTTGAAAGCGCTGACTACAGCCAAAAATGGTTTTGAACTTTCCGAATTTGATTTGGCACAACGCGGAGCCGGCGAACTTTATGGCAGAAAACAATGGGGCATCTCGGACTTGGCCATGGAAGCCATCAAAAATATAAAAATGGTGGAAGCGGCTCGCTTGGAAGCCACACAAATTATTGACTCTGACCAGCTACTGCAAAAACACCCGAAACTTTTGGATCACATTTCAAATCAAACAAACGCCATTCATTTTGAATAAAAAGAAATCCACCACTCACTTTGTGTTTGGTGGACAATTAACAACTAACTATTTTATTCAAACTCAATTTTCTCGATCCCAAGATCACAAGGATCAACAAAATCAACTTCTAATCTTGGATTCCCTGGCTCCCCGGTTTTTGAACACTTTCCATTTGATAAAACCTTAACAACCACGGGACAACCTCCATGAGAATACAAAAAGTATATTAGGTGATTTTCTCTAAAAAAACCATGTTCCACGAAAGCAAGTCGGCTACGACGAATTACTCTCGCTTTATTACCCACATCTACCATTTGCTGTAACTGCGGCATCATTACCTCCGGAGGTATACTAGCACATATTACAATAAAGGCAACGGACTCGCATTATAAAAAATATTATGATATAAAGTTTTAAATGCTCAAGAAAATTTTTAAAATTGTTGTTTACATTTTCGCCGTCATTGGTTTTGTTTTGGTGGCTGGATATTTTGCTGTAAGATTTGGTTTGACAAATGTTCGTGGCATCATTGATGTTCAGCAACAGAGTTTTTTACAGAGTGGCCAAAGCGGACAAACTGCAAATGTAGTCGGTTCGCAGAGCAAAACATATTATTGGCAGACACTTCCCGAATGGCAAGTTATCAAAGTGGCCGTGCAAAAAGATCAGGGTGTCATTTCTCGCGCGGCAATGGTCAGTGGTGTTCCGGCTCGGCTCATTGTGGCAGAGCTTATGGTAGAGCAAATTCGTTTTTTCACTGACGACCGCGAATCTTTCAAGAAATTTTTTGAACCTCTAAAAATTCTCGGCAGTGAAACGCAATTCTCATGGGGTGTGATGGGTATCAAAGAGGATACAGCAATACAAATTGAAAATAATTTAAAAGACCCATCTTCGCCGTTCTACTTGGGACCGCAATACGAACATCTTTTAGATTTTCAAACAGACAACCCGAAACAAGAACGCTTTGCCCGTATGACAGACCAGCACGACCACTATTATAGTTATCTCTACGCCGGACTTTATTTGCATGAAGTTGAAACACAATGGAAATCAGCTGGTTTTGATATCTCCGCCCGACCGGAAATTATTTCCACTCTCTACAACATCGGCTTTGCCAATTCAAAACCGAACGGAAACCCGCAATCCGGTGGCGCGCCGATCACACTCGGCCCGCAAACTTACAGCTTTGGTTCCCTGGCCGCCGAGTTTTACAATTCAAATGAGTTACTAAACGAGTCCCCGAGGTAATTATTTTTTGTAGAAAAATTTGCTCTTATTGTTAGTAAATTCTTCAAGAAGTTCCGACCAATATTTATTGACTATTTTTGATTTGGAAATCTTTTCATTTTTATTTTCCACCACTTCTTCAAAAGTTACTCTCATTTCCTTGTGTAATTTCCCATCTTCAAGATAAATTTGAATTGGTGGCAAAAGTTTATCAAGAGCATAAATAAATCTGCTTTCCTCGTCTTGTTTCTTTTCATATCTTTCAATAATTTTTGCCAAAGATTTAAAAAATGGAAATTTTTCTTTTATTTTTTTCAAAGATTCTTTTTCTCTTTTATGTTTTGAAGAATTTAAATTTTTATCCACAAAAAACGTGTCCCCCGCATAAATCTCCACCAAATCGTGCGCCAGAGCGTACATAAAACAAAGCTCTTTGTCGAGTTTGAGTTTGTCCTGCTCAATCAAAAACCAAGCCACCATGGCCAGCTGGTAACTATGCTCGGCGTCGTTTTCAAAACGTTCGCGAAATGGGGGTCTGGCTACGCGGATAATCTCCTGAAATTCATGAGTAAATTCAATAAAGTCCAAGAGCTGTTCAAATTCTTTGGAAAATTTTTTCATTGTCCGCCCTCCACGACTCGAACGTGGGACCCTCGAGGTATAAGCTCGATGCTCTAACCAACTGAGCTAAGGGCGGATATTTTAAAACTATACTAGCATAAAACAAAGTCCGAAAAAACAAAAGACTAGCCGAAGCTAGCCTATATGATAAACAAGAGAATCTCCCGGGTGACGGACCGGTAAACCACCGTCTGGTTTTAAAACCATTGGTTCTAAACTGTCATCCCTCCCGCATTTATTGCAAATTTCATGAACAACAGTTTTACCATCTTCTTCAATCAGTATATCCTCAATAATACCACCACAAGCAACAAGCTCTCCATCAATCAAACGAACACCCCCACATTTTCTTATACTCATGACAGTCTCCTTGTTTAAATTAACATAAAAACCAAAAACAGACAAGTCCAAAAATTTACACTTGATGTTCAATATCCATTTTCTGTTTCGGAGTGATGCCGTGAGAAATCAGGATTTGCTCAAACTCCGGTCTCTCGATTGTTTCCACATCCATCAGACGTTTGGCGATGGCGTCAAGAAGCGGACGGTTTTCGGTGATGGTGTTTATGGCTTTGCTTTCAGCCTCTTTCATAATGCGCGAAACTTCAGCATCAATATCGGCAGCCACTTTCTCGGAAAATTCTTTTTCTTCCACACCGCGACCGAACAAAACTTTGCCACCCTGCCCTTCCAGCGCCACCGGTCCGAGTTTTTCCGACATCCCATATTTCGTGACCATATCGCGAGCCAAAGCGGTGGAAACCTGCAAATCGTTTGATGGTCCTGTGGTCAAATCATCAAAAAGCATTCTCTCGGTCACATAACCGCCGAGGGAAACAGCGATGTCGTCCAGAAATTCTTTTTTGGATTGCAGTTTTTTGTCTTCAAACGGCAGTTTCAAAACATAACCGGCGGCGTGCCCGCGCGAGATGATGGAAATTTTGTGCACCGGATCGGCATACGGCAAAATGGAAGCCAAGACGGCATGGCCGGCTTCGTGGTAAGCGGTGATTTCTTTTTCTTTTTTGGAAAGAATGTGACTTTTGCGTTCCGGCCCGAGCATCACTTTTTCTATGGAGCGAATTAAATCATACTGCGAAACTTTTTGGCGATTTTCGCGCGCGGCTAAAATAGCGCCTTCGTTCATCAGCGAATACAGATCGGCGCCGGAAAATCCGGGTGTGCGTTCGGCGATGACTTTCAGATTGACATCCTCGGCGAAGGGTTTTTTGACAGCATGCACTTTCAAAATTTCTTCGCGGTCGGCCCGATCTGGCAAGTCCAACGTGACCCGTCGGTCAAATCTGCCCGGTCGCAAAAGAGCGGGGTCTAAAACATCTGGACGGTTTGTCGCCGCCATGACAATCACTTTTTCGTTCGGTTCAAAACCATCCATTTCCACCAAAATCTGATTGAGGGTTTGTTCGCGTTCGTCATTCCCGCCACCGGCGCCAACACCGCGAATTCTGCCGACCGCGTCAATTTCATCCACAAAAATAATGGCTGGCGCGTTTTTCTTGGCCATTAAAAATAGATCACGCACACGCGAAGCGCCGACACCAACAAACATTTCCACGAACTCCGAACCGGAAATGGAAAAGAAAGCTACACCGGCCTCTCCCGCCACAGCCCGAGCTAGCAAAGTTTTGCCTGTGCCAGGCGCGCCCATGAGTAGTATGCCTTTTGGAATTCGCGCCCCGATGTCTAGAAACTTTTTTGGATTTTTCAAAAAATCCACAATTTCTGAAAGTTCTTCTTTGGCTTCTTTGCAACCGGCCACATCTTTGAATGTCACGCGTTGCGATTTGTCGTTCGGATCAATCATTCTAGCTTTGGATTGGCCAAAAGTCAGAGCTTGCATCCCTGCCCCGCGAACTTGCCGACTGATAAACCAAATAAAAATCAAAATAAAAAGCAGAGGAAAAATAATCGGAGCCAAATTGACCATCCAATAACCAAAACCTGTATCTTCTTTGACAGTGATGCTAACTTTCCCGATGTCAGCTGGGGCCAAACCATAATTGACCAATGTTTGCGACAGAGCCTCGCCCGATTCTTTCTTGGCGTTTTTGATATCACCATTTTTGTATGTCAGTTGCAAATCGTCGCCTGTCACCACGATGCTAGTTACACTGCCGACTTTGATGTCTGTTGAAATTTGCGAAAGAGAAACGGTCGGCACCGATTTGGTTTTGTTGGAAATGTAGGAATAAGCCGAGGACAGCACAGCAAAAATAATTATTACCGATAAAATATATGTCAAAATAGACCAGCCACTTTCCGGGTTGTCTTTCTTGTTCGGCGATTTTTTGATGATTATTTTGGTTGGTTTTTTTGGATTTTCCGGGTTCATAGGTCAATACAATAACATAAAGACAGAAAAAAAGAAACGGTCTTCATTGTTTGTTCAGATTCATTCTGTTAGAATTAGTGCTCGGTCAGCAGATTTTAATATAAAAAATAAAAATATGATAAAACAATTTCAAGAAAAAAAATTTAATATTGGCTCGCTTGTCGGCATTTCGGAGAAAACAATGGGAGAACATTTGAAACTTTACGCCGGCTATGTAAAAAATTCGAACGCTGTGGTTGAGAAGATCGCCGAATTTTCACAGGACACGGAGAAAAATGCATATCTTCTCGGCGAGCTTTTTCGGCGTTTCAGTTTTGAATACAACGGAATGCGCAATCATGAGTTGTATTTTGACAGTTTGTCTGATGGGGCTAAATCATTTTCGCAAGACAGTAATCTTGCAAAAATGATCGCCCGAGATTTCGGTTCGTTTGATTTATGGCTTTCGCAATTCAAAATTTTGGCCACTACTCGCGGAGTCGGCTGGGCAATGCTTTGGTACGACAGAAAAGACGACCGATTGCTTTGCTCGTGGATTGATGAACAACATTTGGGACAACTCTCCGATTGCGCGCCGATTTTGGCTTTGGATATGTGGGAACACTCCTTCGTGGCCGATTACCAGCCAAGTGGCAAGAAAAAATACATTGAAGATTTTTTCACAAATCTGAATTGGCAGAAAGTTGAAAAAAATTATCTGGATGCAACAAAATAAAATTAAATATAATTTAAGACCGCCCTTTCTCGGCGGCCCATTTTGCTTGCATCCTCATAAGATTCCGACTTCGCCCTCTGTGACGATTTGCCTCTACCAAATGAGATAACAGATAATCACACCTTTTAAGAGCTCTTTGAAAATTCTTAGTGAGACTCTTTTTTTGGCCAAAAACTTTTTCACAACATTTTACTAAGCGACTTCCAAGATGAACTAATCTCCGATATTCTTCAACACCGAGATTTTCAGGACCTTTAGACGTTTTTAGACAAATTCTAAACAATCTTCGTTCCAAACTTTGTTTGTAATTCACAATAACCTCCTTTTGGAATAATATGCTAGTTTTTAAAATAGTCAAATAAAAAATGCGGGGTGGTTGACTTTTAGTTTTAAGATGATAATCTGTCACCGGAGGTAATTTTCGTGGGTAATAATGCAAATACTTGCAAAGAATTGAATTTGGAATTGGTGAATGAAATGTCCACGGCTCTGATAAGAGCCCACCGGATTATTGGCTGTTTATACATAACAGCCACTTTAAAAGCCAGCCAAGCGACAAGAAACTTAGTAGTTGCTCAAGTTGCTGAAGCTTCTCAAATTGGGTACAGAGAAGCTAAGGGACTTTTGGAGAGAGCTGAAAGAATATACGAATTGCCTGATGAATAAATTCTGGGGCGGAAGCTTCAGGATTTTCTTTTTTGCAAAAAATACAAACCGGTGCCGATGAGTGTGTAAATTAAAATGACAACCCACGGCGAAAACGCCGGTAAAATGAATGAGCCGAAATAAAGTGTGGCACCGATGTGGACAATGGTGAGCTGGTACCACAAAAGAGCATATGAAAAAATAGCCGGAATGTATGAAAGCCACAAAGAAAACATTCCGAAAAACCCCGTAAGAAAACCGAGAAACATCGCGCTTGGCACTGTGGCCAAAATCAAAATGTTGACGGGCAGAGCGACGAGCGAAAGAATGCCGGTTTGATAAATTAGAAAAGGCAGAACAACGAGCTGTGTGGAAATTGTGGCTGAAACGATTTCACGCATGCCAAATTTTTCCGGCACGCGAGTTAAGTGCGGTTCCAGAAAAGGCGAAACGAAAATAATGCCGATGGTGGCCAAAACCGAAAGTTGAAAAGAGACATCAAAAACCAAAAGCAAAGGATTCCAAAAAATCATCAGGACAACGGCCAGACCGAAAGCTCGGGCCACGCTATACTCTCTGCCGAACTTTCGAGCAATCAAAGCAGTCAAAACCATTATGGTCGCGCGCACAGCCGAAGCCCCGCCACCGGCCAAAATGGTGAACAAAATAATTCCGAGCGAACCGATTAGAAACGAAAATGTGGCCGGTAAAAAAGAAAAGAAAGCGATGACACTTTCGGCCACAATGGTAATGTTGTAGCCGGACAAGACCACCACATGCGAGACACCGGCACGGGCAAATTCAGAGAGCCACTCTTTGCCCAGCGACTGTTTGGCGCCGAGCAAAAGTCCGGCCGAGAGGTCTGACTCCGGTGGTGGCAGGCTTCGATTCATAGCCGAGACAAAAGTATTTTTTATTTTGAACAAATATTTTTTAATCACACTGCCGTGGTTTTGCGAAAGTAATTTCGGATAAACAAAACCGGCGGTGTACCAGATGCCCCGAACACGCAGATATCCGCCGTAATCAAACTCGCGGTCATTTGATTTTATTTTAGCCGGCAAAGAAAGTTTAGCCGAAAAAGAAATTTGATCACCGTAAGAAAATTGCGGATACAGTTCAGTAGTGATTAAAATTTTTTCGGAAAAAGGTTCGGTTGTCGTACCAACTTTGGCCAATTGCAAAAGAACGGTGAGCATTGCGGCTTTCTCGCGAACATCCGGCTCGTCAACTATGATGCCGACGAATTCGGTTTTTTTGTTTTCAAACTGGGAAAGAGTTGACGCGCGATAATTGTCAGAAAAATGCATTCGTGTCATGCCAAATATCGCGCCCAAAATAAAAATGGAAATAAAAAACAACAACCATTGTTGATTTTTTTGAACAAAAAATGAATAACTGAAAATCAGAAACCCGAAACAAACCACAATCAACACCAAACCCCAACTCGGAAAAATAAAAGAACCAATAAATATTCCGATGATAAAACCGAAAATTAAAGAGAGGATCATGAGAAATTTCTAATTTTTAATTAACCTAATTTCTAAATAAATTCTAATGACCAAATAACAAATTAGAAACTAAATCTGCTAGATCAGATTTTATTTTGAAATTGGTTATTGTTTAAAAATTAGAAATTAGATTAATTAGAAATTTTTTCAAACCCAGAAATTATTTCCGCTTCTTCTTCCGGCGAGCGGGCTTTTTTGTATTTGGCGCCGGAAACACCGATGGTGTGCGCTCGGCAATCTTCCCAAGTTTTGTGCGTTGTGACAATGCCACCTACAAGAGAAACGTATGAGTAAGCGTAGATTCGCGACGGTTTGGCTGGTTTATTTTTCTCCGGCAAAGAGAGCGAGATGCCGTAACGCGAGAGCGAGCCGATATACAAAACAACCGGTTTCTTGTCGGCAAAAGATGTGGCAATAATGTCGCATCTCTCGTTGGCCGGAATACCGGAATGCCCTTTCAGCAGTTGCCAATCTATTTTTTTCTTGGTTCGCGCTGTGGCAAGAAGCCTTTCCCACAAATCGCGATTCAAAACATCTTGCTTTTGCGAAGTTTGCCAATTATTTTTTTGCCAACCTAAAACCCAGCGTGTCGCACCGGAGAGAACATAAGCTGAATCGGTGTAAACGACAATCGGATCGCTGAAGCCGGCTTTTTCCAATCCGGAAATGGCCGCCAAAAGTTCCATTCTGTTGTTTGTGGTGTGCTCTTCCCCACCACCGAGTTCTGTCACCGTCTCGTCGGTGGCCAAAATAGTGCCCCAACCGCCCGGTCCGGGATTCCCTCTGGCCGCCCCATCTGTGAAAATAGTTGTGGTCATAAAATAAGTATATCAAAAGATATCAACAATGCGCAGACGAAGTTCGGGAAAGTTGCGAAAGTTGGATTTCTCCAATGTGGCCACCAGATTTATTTTGGAACCAACATCCATCGCGACTGGAAATTTTTTCGGCTCGGAGAAAAATGAGATGGCGGTAACTTCCTTGTCGGAATTGTTGTCGTCGCAGACTTTTATTTCCAGATGATTTTTTTCCTTGCCGAATTGTTTGACTGCCGAGACAGTCGCATTTTCAAACCAGAACATCGGCTTCGGATTTTCAAAACCGAACGGCGCGAATTTGGCCACCGTATCGTACAAATCCCAATCAACATCGGAAAGTTGCAATTTTTTATCAACCAAAATTTCAGATACAGAATTTTTATTTTTTAATTTCAAAAAAGCTTGGTTCAGTTTTTCTTCCAGTTGGTGAATGTTTTCCTGAGCCACCGAAAATCCGCCAGCCCCGCTGTGCCCACCATATTCCACAAAAATATCTTTGGCTTCACCCATAAGTTCAAAGACACTAACGTCCCCACCAGAGCGACAGGAACCTTTAATGACACTATTGCCATTTGTGCCTTCCCTGCCCCACAGAAAAACCGGCCGATTGTGCTCATCGCTGAAACTATTTGCCACTAAACCGAGAAGTGACGGTTTCCATTTTGGATTGCCGAGAACCAAAACATTTTTCATTTGTTCTTCGCGGTCTGAAATCTTTTTTTTGATTTCCTTGACCATGCTGGCCACCAAACCTTTTCGTTCATCATTTTTTTTGTTCAGGTGTTCAGCCAGCGCGCCAGCTTCTACCATATCCGTGGTGGACAAAAGTTTGAAAGCATCAAGCGGGATGCCCATCCGCGAAGCGGCATTGACGCGCGGAGTGATCATAAAAACAATGTCATCTTCGGTCACGTTTCTCTGGTCAATCCGTAAACTGCTAAAAAGTTTGGACAGGCCGGCCCGCGGGCTTTTTTGCAAAACTTTCATCCCATAAAAAGCAAGAACTCTGTTTTCGCCCAAAAGCGGGACCATATCGGAGAGAGTGGCCAACCCGACCATATCAAGCATCCATTTTTCATGACCTTTCGGAAAGTTTATCCTTGGATCTTGCGACAAAGCTTGAATGATTTTGAAAATAACGCCAGCTCCGCAAAGCATTTTCTCTGGGTATTTGTCGCCTTTTTGTTTCGGATTTATGATGACAAAAGCTGGTGGTAATTTTTTGCCGGGAATGTGGTGATCGGTAACAATAACATCCAATTTGTGTTTTTTGGCTTCTTCAATTTGTTCTACATCAGCGATACCACAGTCAATAGTTATTAAAAGCGAAACTCCATCAACCACGAGTGAGTCAATGGCTTCGTGATTCAAACCAAAACCTTCTTCGTTACGCAAAGGAATGTAATTGACGAAATTTTGGTAGCCGATTTTTTTGAAAAAGTCGTGAAGAGCCACTGCCCCCGGGATTCCATCGGCGTCATAGTCGCTGTAAATGGCAATTTTTTCCTTTTTTTCTATGGCCAAAACAATTCTGTCCACCACTTTTTTCATCCCTTTCAAAAGATGGGGGTTGTGTAAATGTTTTTCGTAATCGGGATTTAAAAATTTTTCAGCCGACTCTGCATCTGTGATACCCCGCGCAAACAAAAGCTCGCGGGTAAGCGGAGAATATTTTTCAAATGTTTTGTTCATCTTTTTCGGAATTTCTTTCCGCAAAGCGTATTTTTTCATACGAGTAGTGTAGCACAAAACAAAAGCCCACCAAGTGGCAGGCTTACAACTGTCTTATTTTTTCAATCAAAACTTCACCAACAGGAGAAAGATCAAACGCTCTCTGCCAGCCGTCCTTTAATTCTTGTTCACCCTCAGCAGGGTAAGTGCCGACACCATTCAATGTACATGATGGTCTTAGGCAGACTGGGTAACCAAAATCATCGGCAACGGCCAGAGCCTCTTTGAAACTATGAACAATGGCTTTCTCTTGAAGAGCCAACCAAATATCTCGGAAAAACTCATACAAAGATCTCATTGTTTTTCTCATACCTTGTCTCCGCAAATAATGGTACGCTTGTATAGTAGACAAGTCAATGTGTTATAATAATTTCATGGAAAACTGCATTTTTTGCAAAATAATAAAAGGCGAAGTGCCTTCATATAAAGTGTATGAGGATGAAAATTTTCTGGCTTTTTTGGATATTCATCCACAATCACCTGGACAAACTCAAGTTATTTCAAAAAAACATTTTCGTTGGGTTTGGGATGTGGAAAATGTCGGAGAATATTTTGAGGTGGTACGCAAAGTGGCCAAAGCAGAGCAGAAAGCTTTCGGAACCGATTGGGTAATCTGCAAAATTGTTGGTGAAGATGTTGAACACGCCCACATTTGGGTTTATCCAAATGCAAAGGTTGCCGGCGACAAAATGGATTTTGCCGGAAATGCAGAAAAAATAAGAGCCGCTCTTGGCAGCTCACAAACAATGACTTAATTACTCTTTGGAATAATACCAGACTTGGACAAACGTTACCGGGAAATCCCCCTCAGAAGTTCTGTGGAAAAGTTGTGCTTCACTAATTTCAATCCCTTGAATAACAATGGATTGATCAGACACTTTCTCTAACAAAGAATTCAGTATCATTTCTCCACTTAAATCTTCGACGGGGTGAGCAAAAAGGATGCCGCCATATGTAATCTCGCAATCATTAATTCTTTCAAATTCTTCACAGACCCACTCATTTACACTTTTTTGAATTCTCTCAACAGAGGCTATGTGACTCAATTTCTCTAGATCTGGCATAGCTACCTCCGCAGTTCAGAATATTCTTTTTATTTATTTTGTCAATGCTTCAATTCCTGGCAAAGTTTCGTCAACTAAGAAATCCAACATCGCCCCACCACCGGTTGAGACAAAAGAAAATTTTTCTTCCAAGTTTAATTTTCTGATTGAAGCCAGTGTGTCCCCCCCACCGACGATTGTTTCGGCACCGGTTTCTGTTGTGTTTGTAACAAGTTCGGCCAACTGTTCTGTCTTGTCGCCAAAACCGAGTTCGTAGTTGCCCAAAGGCCCATTCCAAATGACCGTTTTCGCCCCAACTAAAATATTTTTCAATTCAGAAATCGTTTCCGGCCCGGCATCGGCGATTGTTTCGTCCACCGAAATTTCATTTTGTTTTTTGAAAGAAACACTGCCATCCGGTTTTATCACAGTCACATCAACTGGGTAAATCAGCTTGGGATTTTTGAGCATTTCAGCAATCCCAAAATCACCACTGGAAGTCAACGATTTGCCTATTTCAAAACCTTTAACTTTGTAAATGTCTGATGATAGAGCCCCGCCGACAAAAATTTTGTCAGCCATCTCTAAATATTTTTTCAAAAGTGGCAGTTTGGTTTCAAACTTCGCCCCGCCCAAAAGAAAAATAAAAGGACGCTTCGGGTTAAAGGCTTTGGACAGGTTTTCAATTTCTTGACGCAATAAAAGCCCGCCGTAGTGTGGTAAAAATTGTGGCACACCGACAATAGAAGCGTGCTCTCGGTGACAAACCGAAAACGCGTCATTGACATAAATATCCGCCATCTGTGAAAGTTTTTTGGCGAACTCCGGATCGTTCTCCTTTTCGCCGACATTTATACGCAAGTTTTCAAAAAGTAAAACGCTTTTATTTTCCATTTTGGAAATCTTATCAATCGCTTCTGGTGTGAAAAAAGTTGGGCAAAAATCAAGTGGCAAAAATCCGTTCAGATATTTCCACATTGGCAAAAGTGTAGACGATTCCTTGCCCTCACAATGAGCAATGATGATAACTTGCGCATCCTTGCCTTGAAGAAAGTCTATAGTTTGGAGACTGCGTTCCATTCTGTATGGGTCAGCCACTTTGCCATCCACAATCGGCACATTTAAATCCAATCGCAACAGAACACGAACACCTTTCAAATCCTGAATTTCATCAATGTATTTAATCATAAAATTAAGCGACGCTAACTTCTTTGATAATTTCCACAAAATTTTTGCTGTCAACACTGTCCCGCCCAACCAAAAGCCCGTCAACAAACCCGTCGCGAATTATTTCTCCGGCGTTTTCGGAAGTAGCCGAACCTCCATAGAGAATACGAACACTGTCACCAAATATCCCATACAAATCACGCAACACTTTTTTGTTAAAAATAAACATTTCGTGGATTTCACGCGAACTCATGGCTTGTTTCCCACCGATAGTCCAGATCGGTTCGTAAGCGATAACCAAATGATTCAGAGATTTTTTTGACAAATTTTTCAAACCGGAAACAATTTGTTCGCGAACGACGGCAAAATAATCCCCTTGCTTATCACGGATTTTTTCACCGATGCATAAAATGGCCGTCATCCCCTCACCAGTCACAGCCAAAATTTTCTTGTTAATCATTTCATCTGTCTCGCCCATTTCTCGCCTTTCGGAATGCCCGACAATAACGAAGCCAACATTAAACTGCGGTAGTTGAGCAAAACTGACTTCGCCGGTGTAGGCGCCGAGTGGCTCCCAAAAAGCGTCTTGAGCGCCGAGTGAAAAATTGGTTGAAACAGATGGCGCAAGCAGTGGCAAATAAACAAACGGCGGGCAAACCACTATTTCAGGATTTTTTAAGTTTTTGGTTACTCTTTTTAAATCAACGACAATTTTTTTGGCTTCCACCGCCGTTTTTGGGTTCATTTTCCAGTTTCCGACCACCAATTTTTTTGTTTTTTTCATATCACTCATTCTAACATATTGGAATGACATTTTAAAAACATGCTATAATTGCTTTATGGAAAAAATTGAATGGCAAGCGCCGGAATACATCCACACCGAAAAAACAACGGATTGGTATTGGATAGTAGGCATTATAGCCATCAGTATAGCTATAATTTCTTTTATTTTAAATGATATTATTTTCGGCCTGTTGATTTTAGTTTCAACTTTTACTCTTTCTCTTTTCGCCAGCCGACCACCAAAAACAGTCAAACACGAACTGAACAACACTGGCGTAGAAAAGGGCCAGACTGTTTATCCGTACACGGAGATAAAATCATTTTGGGTGGAAACAACAGACCGCTACCCGCGAATTCTTTTCAAGGTTGATCACCATTTTTCACCTTATTTTTATTTTTTGATACATCCGGATGACGCCGACGAGATTCGGGATTTTCTATCCAATCATTTGACTGAAGAAAAAATGACCGAGTCAATTTTTGAAAAACTTCTCATCTATTTTGGTTTTTAGATTTTTTGTGCTAGGTTTGTAAATGCAAATTCGTCCCCGTAGTTTAATGGATAGAATGCGAGATTGCGGATCTTGCGATCCCAGTTCGATTCTGGGCGGGGGCACATGTGTGAAAATGACCGGCAGAAGCTGGTCATTTTCATTTGTTTATTTTTTTACTTTCTTTGGTTTCTTTTTTTCTTTCTTGTGTGTTTCGTGTTGTGACATAAAAATTATTAAATTGATAAAAATTTTTCAATTCAATTTTATCACACAAAACAAAAAACACCGAGAGGTGTTTTTATTTATTTTTGACCACCATTTTGGAAAGACGAGATTTTTTGCGAGCGGCGGCATTTTTCTTTATCAGTCCGGTTTTGGCCGCTTTGTCCAAAACTTTCTGAATTTGTGGAAACATTTTTCCGGCTTCGGCCACTTTTTTATCGGCAATCAATTTTTTGAACTTTTTGACTGTTTTGTAAACCCGATCCTTTTTGCGCAAATTGAAAACACGTTTTCGTTTGGAACCTCGCAAAGCTTTTTTGGCTGATTGTGTGATTGGCATGGCAGATTTTCTTAATGAGCGACAGCGAGTTTTAGAAAATCGCCATCCAGCCCAATTTTATTGATTATTTGATAATTAAGACAATTTTGAAAAATTTCACAGAACACCAAACTATCACAAACTATAATTTATAAAATGGGGCTGTGGTGGTTTTATCATACACGAACCTCGCCAGAAATCAAGAAAAATGCTATAATGCCGACATATGATCGGTCATCTGAAAGGCAAAATTATCTGGAGCGATTTGAAATATGTTGTTTTGGATGTGGCTAATGTGGGCTACAAAATCAATACTAACACGGCCGTCTTGCCAAAAGAAGTCGGCGGGGCAGTTGAGTTTTGGACATATTTGGCGGTGCGAGAAAACGCTTTGGACTTGTACGGTTTTCAAAACAGAGAAGAACTGGCTTTTTTTGAACTTTTGATTTCCGTTTCGGGGATCGGGCCGAAGTCGGCTTTGACCATCTTGTCTCTGGCTTCCCTCTCCAATCTGCGTCGGGCTATATCCGAAGGCGACACTTCGCATCTCATAAAAGTTTCCGGCATTGGCAAAAAAATAGCGGAGAAAATTGTGGTTGAGCTCAAAGATAAAATTGACACAGATGAAAATACAGAACAAACTCTCTCCGGCGACATTGACGCTTTGGAAGCTTTGAAATCTCTCGGTTACAGCGAACGGCAGTCGCGCGAGGCCTTGAAAAAAGTAACGGACACGCTTGGCGCCGGCGAGAAAGTCAAAAAAGCTTTGAAAATTTTGTCTTAAAAATTGATTATGCCTGAGCTTCCAGAAGTTACAACAACCGTAAACGGTTTGAATAAAGTTTTGCCGAATTTAAAAATCGCTGATGTTTGGAGTGATTATTTTTTGGGCACGGCAAACAAGCGGACAGATAATATCAAGAACAAAAAATTTTTTGAAGAATTTAGAAAAGAAATCGTTGGACAGAAAATAAAAAAATGTCAGAGGCGCGGAAAAAATATCCTGATTCACTTGTCAGGCGACCTTACTATTCTCATTCATATGAAAATGACCGGGCATCTGCTTTACGGAAAATACAACCGGGATGGGAAAAAATGGAGAAGTTCGGACAAGTTGCTCTCCGATCCATTCAATCAATTCATACATCTTGTTTTCAGTTTATCAAATGGAAAATATCTGGCTTTCTCCGACATGCGCAAATTTGCCAAAGTGACATTTTTCCGCACGGAAAATCTGGGTAAGGTTTCTGACATCTCCAGTCTCGGACCGGAACCTTTGCAAAATTTATCCTTCCCAGATTTTCAAAAACAGCTTGGCAAAAAACCAAATGGCAAAATAAAAACAGTTTTGATGGACCAGACTATTTTGGCCGGCATCGGCAATATTTACTCGGACGAAATACTTTGGCAGGCCGGTGTGCGTCCAGATCGTCCCGTCAAAAAGATTCCCGCGGTCGAAATGAAAAAAATCTGGCTGGCCACTGGGCAGATTTTGCGAAAGTCCATTTCTCTTGGCGGAGATTCAATGTCCGACTATCGAAATATTTTCGGGGAGCGTGGTCGTTTTCAAAAAATCCACAAAGTTTACCGTAAAAAAGGAGAAAGGTGCTCAAAAAAAGGTTGCAATGGTATAATAATGCGGAAAGTGATCGGCGGGCGCAGCGCGCATTTTTGTCCTGTTCATCAAAAATAAATTATGGAAAAAGATCATTATTTTGGATTTATTGTTTTACTGGTTATAGCGGCCATCGTTCTTTTGGGTGGACAAAAAAGCGCGGTAAATATGCAATCCACTGCCGTATCGCAACCCAAAACGATGGACCAGCAATTATCCGACGCCCAAAATCAAGCCGACTCTATCCAAAAACAAATCCAGGCCGAGCAGTATGCCAAAACCCATTCACTTTACGCCGGTTTGATTTCAATCCAATATGTTAATCGAGGAAACACCTCGGATTATGAATATATTGTTTTGCATATGAATGACAGCGCCACCACTACGGCCCAGATTACCGGCTGGCAATTGAAAAGTTTATCCAGTCAGCAAAGTGTGACAATACCGGACGGCACAGAGCTTTTCTTTTCCGGTCAGGTTAACGGCACGGAGCCTATCGTTATGACCCCCGGCGATACAGTTTATCTTATGACTGGTGTTTCGCCTGTTGGTTATAATTTTCGTCTAAATAAATGTTCGGGTTATTTGTCGCAATATCAGACATTTATTCCTTATATTTCCACTAACTGCCCTACGCCACAAAATGAATCCCTGGCTTTTATACCAAACATAACTGGAAACAGGGCTTGCCAAGATTATGTAAAAAGTCTATCTTCTTGCCGAACCCCGACTAATCCGATACCAGTTACCTGGAGTTACGAATGCAACAATTTCATCACCACCAAATTGACTTACAGTTCTTGTGTGGACAGGCATAAAAACGATAATGATTTTTATCTGAAAGAATGGCGAGTTTATTTGGGATACAGCCAAACTATTTGGCAGAGTGACAGAGAAGATATTGTTTTATACGACAATAATGGGAAAATTGTTAGTGAGCTGACATATTAGGGTGAAAAATCAAAAAAACCATTTTCAGAGCCCCCGCAGGCGAGGAGCCGGTTTTGTCAACGACCCGAGCAAAGCGAGGGCTCTTGACAAATCCGAACCGAGGATAGCCCAGAAAGTCGCTGGACTTTCTGGGGAAGCTCTGAAAATGGTTTTGTTTGATTTTTTTATACATTCAATATCCTAAACATCGCAACACCAAAAGCCACGGAAACATTTAGGGATTCTTTCTTTCCTTGCATCGGGATTTCAGCAATCGTGTCGGCCAGAGACAAAATATTTTTTTCAATTCCGTTAACTTCATTGCCGACAACAAAAATAACTTTGTCTGAAATTTTAGCTTTTTTATAATCAATGGAATTTTCGGTTTGTTCCAGAGCAACAATTTGAGTTTTTTGTTTTTTCAAATCAACCAACAATTTTTTTGGATTTTTAATTTCCTGCCAAACTACATTTTTCTCGGCCCCCAAAGCCACTTTGGCTACATCTTTTCTCCACCAGCCAAAACGATCCTTCGGCGCCGGAGTGTAGCCGGAAATATAAATTGTCCCGATGCCAAGCGCGTCGGCTGTGCGAAAAATTGAGCCGACATTATGAGTGCTGCGGATATTGTGCAATAGGACGGAAATTTGTTTTTTGGTTTTCATTTTGTTATTATAATCAGAGCCTGTTCAAAATCTAATGCCTTGGTAAAATTATCAAATTTTGAGGCAGAAACAGAGGACGAGACACGAGACATATCAAGATATGTCGAGTGGCGAAACTCTGTTTGTGACCAAAATTTGATAATTTTGACAGGCAAGCTTGATTTACATTATATCTTTGCGGTTAGATTTTGAACAGGCTCTAATATGCTTTCCGTTTTGCCACAACTTTTTTCTTTTCAAATTATCGCTTTCGCTCTTTTGCGCGTCACTGTCGCCGTCGTTGGTTTTTTGGCCGGCAAATCAAGATACAAAAAACCATATGGTTGGACATCGTTTCTGTATTTTATCGTAAGCATTTTCCTTCTGATCGGCCTTTACACTCAAATTGTTGCGCTTGTCGGCATTGTTTTGGTCTGTTTCAACTATTACACAGACAAAAAAATTGCCCAGCCAACAGCTGAGCAAAAAATTCTTCACATTGTTTTGATCGTCATTTTGCTTTCTCTAGTCTTTACCGGCCCCGGCCTTTTGGCCATTGACAAGCCTTTATAATTTTTGCTCCTAAGATTACCAAAAAATGAGGTTTGATTGGTTTTATTGCTTGAGATGCTTGCTCAAAACTTCTGACTTTCAAAACATTTTGGCATCTGTCGCATTCTTCCGGACAGATTAGGATAATATCCACTCTTTGCGACGGGATATTTATCGGTTTTTTGAGCCTTTGAATAAAATTGGCGCAATGACACTCTAAAGAAGTTTTATCCCACCAAGGAACTCGGTGGTCCAAAACAATTTTAGAAATTCTTCCTTTGTTTGCGTCAAAAACAATACAAGCCTCATGAACATCCGTGGCAAGGAAAACAGATGCTGGGCTAAGTCGCAACTCATCTAAACAAACTTCCGAAGAAATAACCAGGATTTTTTTTGCTGGCATATTGATCCTCCCGAGACAATATTGTCACAAATGTGTTTTTTGTTCAATGTTGGATTTTTTGTTTTTTTCTGGTATATTTCATTGATATACAAAATTGGTGATAATTTTTGTATATTTTCATTTTGCGCCCATAGCTCAGTTGGTAGAGCATTTCCCTTTTAAGGAAGTGGTCGCAGGTTCGAGCCCTGCTGGGCGCACCAAAGAAAAACCCGGGCTAATGTCCGGATTTAATATGGTGTTGCTTATTTAGAAATTCCCCTAAAACAACCAGTTCTTGCTTTTTGGCTTTAACTACTGGTTGTGGATGCCCCAAAACCATATGACAGACGATTTGCATGAGCCCGACAATCACACTGTCCGGTTTGCGTTTCTGATCATCTACTTTTTTTTGAATCAAATTCTTCGCTTCTCTTTTGGCTTCAATTACTCCCATAGCCGAGAATATTTCATCTATATCAATCGTACTTAAACTTTCATGGTATGGTTCGCCAGCTATTGAATCTTTTTCCATAAATCCAATATGTCCAATCAGCCTAAACATTTTCATAAGAACTTCTCTCCCTGTGATATTTTTATCAAATGATCAAACAATAGTCAAATCTATCTTCTAGATCCCCAATATCCATTTCTCAAGCATTATATTCATCTCCCCTCCGCCACTACGCACCAAATGAACCACCCCCACCAAATCGTTGGACATTTTTTGTAACTCTTTCAGAGAATAATTTTTTGAACCGGAGAGAGATTTGCTGTACAAGTATGGAGCAAGTCCGGAATCTTTTTGATTTTTTGTTCGACTAGCCAAAATCATATTTTTAACCGCCCAAAAAAGCAGACCATGAATTTCTTCAGCTGATATTCCTTGTTTTATCAAATCAATAAAACAAACCCAGAGTTGTTTTTTGTCGCGGGCTAAAAGTTTGTCGGTGATTCTGAAAATTATCGGCGATTCTTTTTTGGTTTCAACTTTTTCAAACTTTTCGGTTTTATAACAAAATTTTTCTATTTTTTTTACTGCCGAAGAGTCAACTTTGCCCTCTAAAATCAAAAACCAATGTTCGGCCGTCTGCATTTCTTTCAGTTTTGATAAAATCAATTCCTTGGCTTCTTCCAACGAAAAAAGAAAATCCAAAACCACAATATATTTTTTCTCAAACAAACCCTGCGACCCTAGAAGTTCGTCAAATTGTTCTGCGCCCCAATTTTCCGTGGTCAATTTAAAAATCTCCGAGTTCGGTCGCTTGACCGAAAGTTGGCTGAGTATCTCGTGCACTCTTTTTCGAGAATTTTTTGTGTCTGTGCCGTGCAAAAAATAAATCATATTTTTTTCATTTCTCCCCAATTGTCCCCGGCACTGGCGTCAGCCAAACAAACCACTCCGAAAATTTCTTTTGGTGGAATAATATTTTCCATTATTTTTTTTATTTCCGGCGCGACGGAAGCAATTAGATTTTCTTTAATTTCATAAACCAATTCATCATGAACCTGTAAAAGCAATCGCGTATCTTCTTTTATATTTTTTTCTTTCAGAAATTTATCTATTTTTATCATAGCCAATTTTATAATGTCTGCTTCCGTTCCTTGAATAGGCGCGTTGATGGCCATCCTTTCGGCCGAGGCCCGCATAAAAGGCAGTTTGGATAAAATGTCTGGGAAATAGCGGCGACGACCAAAAAAGGTCTCTGTGTAGCCGTTTTTTGCCGTTTCTCTTTTGACTTTTTCTAAATATTCAGCCAGTCCGAAAAATTTGTTAAAGTAGCCGTCCAAAAATTCTTGGGCTTCTTCTTTGCTTGAATTTAAATTTTGCTTGAGGGCCAGAACGCCCATACCATACATCACACCGAAGTTTATAATTTTGGCTTTTCTTCGCATCTCCTTTGTCACCTCATCTGGTGGAACACCAAAAACTTCCGAGGCTACGGCAGTATGCACATCAAGTCCGTTTTTGAAAATTTCCAAAAGTTTTTTGTCGCCGGACAAAAAAGCGGCGATGCGCAGTTCAATTTGCGAATAATCAAACGAAACCAGCTGGAAATTCTTTTCGGCTATAAACGACTTGCGAATTTCTCTGCCGAGATCGGTTCTGTTGGGGATGTTTTGCAGATTCGGATTTTGGCTGGCCATTCGGCCGGTAGTCGTGCCGGTTTGCAAAAAGTCGGCGTGCAGACGATTGTGCTCGTCAACCTGCATCGGCATGGTGTCAATGTATGTGCCAAGCAATTTGGCCAACTCGCGATAATCCAAAATAAGAGAGGCGATAGGGTGCTCATCTCGCAATTTGGCCAGTTCCGACTCTTTGGTTGAGAACGCGCCACCGGCGGTTTTCTTTTGATTTTTCGGTTTGAGTCCCATCTTGACGAAAAGCACTTCGCCGAGTTGTTTTGGTGAAGCAATATTAAATTCCACTCCGGCCATTTTCCAAATTTTCTTTTGGAGCATATCCAATTCAGTGTGATATTTTCTGGAAAGTTCATCGAGCCGAGCGGTATCTATTTTGATACCGATTTTTTTCATTTCCGAGACGATAGGCATAAGTGGTAATTCAATTTCTTCCAAAACTTTCTGCAAATTTTGGTCAGCGATAATTTTTCTCATAACTTTTTCGGCGTCCGAGATATTTCTAGTCCGAGTGTAAGATAAAATATCTGATCTTTCCGGATCGGTTTTATTTGAATCAATAATCCAAAGCATCAATTTGGCTTTCTTCAAATCTTCCCCCGATTCGGTGCCAACACTTTCCCCCGGCAAATTCAAAGAAAGCGCCTCAGCCACTTTGGGACCAAGGGAACGAAATTCTAGTTGGTGAAAAAGTTCTTGCACTTTGTTTATGTCCACACTCTCCTTCCAAACTTTTTCCGGCAAAGTGAAATAAATCGGCGCGTCTGGGCGGATGGTAGCCAACATTTTGGAAAACAATGCTTCATCTTCCCCTGCTTTCAAAAGTTCAGCGATTCTTTTTTTAATGCCGGCTTTTTCAAAACTTTTTTCACCATCTTTTGTTTTCAGTTTTTTGTAAATATCTTCAACACTGCCAAATTTTAAAACAAGCTCCTGCGCCGTTTTCTCGCCAATGCCCGGAATGCCGATAATGTTGTCGCTTGGGTCACCACGCAAGCCTTTGAAGTCCGGTAAAAGTTTCGGCTCAAAACCAAATCTTTCCACCACCGCATCCTCGTTGTAAATAATGGTGTCCTTTATTCCTTTTTTGAGCGTATAAACTCGCACACGGTCGCCGGAAACAAGTTGCATTGTGTCCATATCGCCCGAAGCGATGATGATGTCCAGATTTTTTTCATTTTTTGTTTGTTCAACAATCGTGCCAAGCATATCGTCAGCCTCAAAGCCAGGCGAGGAAAACATCGGGATATTGAGCGCCGTGAAAATATCTTTTGACCTCTCCAATTGGTGGATCAGTTCATCGTCGATTTTTTTGCGACCAGCTTTGTAGTCCTCGTAAACTTTGTGGCGTTCGGTTGGCTCCGGCAAATCGTAACAAGCCACAACGTAGTCTGGTTTAACATCTTTGACCATCTTCAAAAGCATGGTGCAAAGACCGTAAAGAGCACCTGTCGGCTCGCCACTCGACGAGCGAAAATCCGGCAAAGCATGGTAAGCCCTGTGCAATATGGCATGAACATCAAGCAAAGCTAGAGTTTTTATGGTTTTTGGTTTGGTCATTCATACAATTATATCCATTTAAACCAACCAAGCGAACTTGACATTTTGTGATAAGTAATATAGTCTCATTGCCAGAGGCAGAAAATATGTACAACAGAGAAAGAGATTATTTATCATTTCCTAGGATAATGGTACCGATGTTCGGTCCGGAAACGGATCAGTTGATTCTTAATGACAGTATTTTCACTCAAAGCAGGAGAGATATCACTACAGCCAATTTCCCTCTCGGCTCTGATCTTTATGCAGATCTTATCGTTCTTGTCCCAATTGAAAAAAACTGGGACAAGACTATTGAAGAAGCTTTAAACGGTTTGAGATTGTCTCTGCCAAAAACAAGGCACGCCATTCGTCTTGTTTCCCTGTTTAGAGCTAACGATAAACACTCAGTTCTTATAGAGAAAAACATTTTCTTTCCGCATATTCCCCCATACGTGTCACAATGGATTAAAACTCCACAGATACCAAACGATCCACAATGGTTGGTTAGTGCTTGGAGAAAAGATCTCAAGCGACCAGAGCTTTGTCTTTGGTCTTGTCAAAGAAATTGGGGAGGGAACAAAAAAGACATGATCGCAGGTGTGGCAACGCATCTGCGAATCACCAGAGATGAATATGAGAGACGAATAGGGAAATCTTCACCTTCTCTCAATCTCCGTTGAATTTAAGCCTCGCGCAACGCGCGAGGTTGTTTTTTATAAAAATTTTTACAATATTTCAATCTCTCTCTGCTCATTTTCGATATGGCGAAAATTTATTCGGATGTGCTCCGGCATAATGTCTGTGACACGCTCTGACCATTCAATTAAAATTAGATTTTGCGGGTCAGAAATAATTTCCGGCCAACCTAAATGCAGGAGTTCTGATGATTTTTCTAAACGGTAGGCATCAATGTGGATGAGGCGCGAAAATTTTTGATTTTTCAGTTCGTAAATTTTTTCAATGACAAATGTTGGACTGACAACTGTCTCCAAAATGCCGAGCGCAGAAGCCACACCTTGTGTGAAAGATGTTTTGCCACTGCCGAGTTCGCCGCAAAGACCGACAACAGTCGCGCTACCCTTTTTCGGCGACAAGCCACGCGTAAAATCGGCAGCGATTTTTTGTGTCTCCTCCAAATTTTTTGCTGTGAATTTCATGACCACATACTAACATATTTTGTGTTACAATTATCGCATGGTTGATCTAAATGAAGACAAAGAAAAAAAATGGGTCGGCGAATTGCGCGATAAGGAAGAGGAGGATTTGGCCCAGATTATGTCCGGCCGACTGGGCATCCCCTATATTGATCTGTCGATCACGCCGATAAATGTTGATGCTATTCGTTTGGTTTCGGAAATTGAAGCGCGCGAAGGACAGCTTGGTGTATTCAACGAAGTTGACAAAAAAGTCAGCGTCGGCGTCTTGTCACCAAACAATCCAAAAACCCAAGAAGTAATTGAAAAATTGAAAAAAGAAGGCTACACACCGGAACTTTTCATGGTCTCTCACATAGGTCTGGAAAAAGTTTGGGGTAGATACAAAGACCTGTCTTATTCTTTTGAGACCAAGTCCGGCGCTTTGGATATTTCCAATGACCAAATCACCGAATTTTTGTCAAAAGTTCAAACTATCGCCGATGTCCAGAAACTGATTGAAAATGTTTTGCAGATGAAAAAAAGTTATCGTATTTCGCGTATCTTGGAAATTATTTTGGCTGGCGCCATCTCAACCGGCGCTTCAGATGTGCATTTGGAGCCGGAGGAAGCTTATGTTCGTCTGCGCTATCGTCTCGACGGCATCTTGACGGACATTTTGGAATTTGATTCCGAAACATACGGTTTGCTTTTGTCGCGCATAAAATTGATTTCCAATTTGAAACTGAACAGCAAGGGCGCGCAGGACGGACGTTTCAGCATCAAAATAAAAAACAAAGAGATTGAAATCCGCACCTCCACCATCCCCGGCGCTTATAATGAATCAATCGTTATGCGCGTCCTCAACCCAGATTCTATTTCAGTGGGACTGGATGATCTAGGAATTCACCCAAGACTTCTCCAAATTATTATGCACGAACTTGGGAAACCAAATGGCATGCTTCTCAACACTGGCCCAACTGGCTCCGGCAAAACCACCACTCTTTACGCCTTTCTGAAAAAAGTGCACACACCGGATGTCAAAATCATCACCATTGAAAACCCTATTGAATATCATTTGCCGGGCATCGTCCAAACTCAAACCGACGAAAAGAAAAACTACGGTTTTGCCGAAGGTTTGCGGGCCGCTATGCGCCAAGATCCGGACATTATTATGGTCGGTGAAATCCGTGATAACGAGACAGCTGAAATCGCTGTCAATTCCGCCCTGACCGGCCATCTTGTCTTCTCCACCCTACACACCAACAGCGCAGCCGGCACATTCCCCCGCCTCATCGACCTCGGTATCAATCCGAAAATTTTGTCATCATCAATCAACTTGGCTATGGCCCAAAGATTGGTGCGCAGACTTTGTCCTTTTTGTAAAAAAGAAATAGCCATAGACGAAAAATCTAAAAAAACGATTGATTCGGTTTTGACAACGATAGACGACAAGACATATTTGGATGGTTTGAATACGAAAAATATTTGGCAAGCTACTGGTTGCGAGAAATGTAATTTCACCGGCTACAAAGGGAGAGTCGGGGTCTACGAAGCCATTGTTATGGATGAAGCCATTGAACAAATAGTCAAAGAAAATCCGAGTGAACGAGAAATAAACAAAGCAGCCAAAAAACAAAACATATTGACCATCTCACAGGACGGCGTAATAAAAACGTTGCAGGGGGTGACTACTCTTTCGGAACTGGAACGGGTGGTGGATTTAAAAACCTAAACCCCGACGATTCTGTCGGGGAGCCGACTGGAGCGTCGGCTTTGAAAAAAATTTTCTTTTAGGTTGTAATGCGCAATCCACTTGCGAAATAAAAAGTGGAGAGTAGTATAAAAGTCAGGAGAGATTAAAAAATAAAGTCCAGGGCATAAATCTCTAAGCAACACTTTTAATAATCCTACCAAAAGCTAAGTTTAGAGCTAAGGATGACTACAGCTGGGCACACAAGGTGTCAACCAGAGCGTCCTCGCGCAAAAACTCGTAAGTCTTACGACTCAGTTGCTTAGAGATTTATATTCTGGACTTTCCCTACTATCCTATCACAAAACAAATTTTATGTCAAGCGACCTTTTTGGCCCCTTTTTTGTGCTATAATTCACTCTAATGAAGAAGAAAAATGAAAGTGATAATCAACAGGATACTGGTTTTTTAGATACCACCTTACGACCGACTAAATGGGATGAATATATCGGGCAGGAAAGCATCAAAAAGAACCTTCATATTCTATTATCCGCCGCTTTGGAGCGCAAGCACCCTCCGGAACACATCCTTTTTTACGGCCCGCCCGGCCTAGGCAAGACCACTCTGGCCCATCTGGTGGCCAAAGAGATGAACACCCAGATGAAAGTGACTTCTGGACCGGCTATTGAGAAAATCGGCGATTTGGCGAGCATTTTGACCAACCTTTCTCCCGGCGATATTCTTTTCATTGATGAAATTCATCGTTTGAACAAAACTATTGAAGAAATTCTGTACCCGGCCATGGAATCCGGCTCTCTCGACATCATCATCGGTAAAGGCCCGAGTGCTCGCACAATACAACTGGAACTCCCACCTTTCACTTTGATCGGCGCAACCACGCGCATCGCTATGATTTCCTCCCCCCTGCGTTCGCGTTTCTCCGGTGGTATTTTCAAGCTGGAATTTTATTCTCCACAAGAGATTCAAAAAATCGTGGACAGATCCGCTAAAATTCTCGGTGTTAAAATCCATAAAGAAGCCAACGAAGAGATCGCCAAACGTAGCCGCTTTACCCCGCGCACAGCCAATTACTTTTTGAAACGGGCCCGCGATTTTGCCCAAGTGAACAAAACCGAGTTGACACTCGACTCTGTCAACGAAGCCTTGAAACTTTTGGGTGTGGATGATAAAGGACTAACCAGCGCAGACCGAGAAATTTTGGAAACGATAATCAAAAAATTCAGCGGTGGCCCTGTCGGCCTCAACACCATCGCCTCGTCACTCTCCGAAGAAGAAGCCACGATTGAGGAGTTCAACGAACCATACCTCATCCAAATCGGCTTCATCGACCGCACCCCCCGCGGTCGTATCGCCACCGAGCATGCATACCGTCACCTTGACATGACTCCACCAACATTGTTGTAGTTGACAAAATAAATAAAAGGTGTAGTTTGGTTTACTGGATATGAGAGAAAACGAGACTTTCCAGATTAGTGAGGTTGTTAGGTAGAAAAGGCAGGTACTTGGTAAGATATCCTGTAGCAGGATGTTAGACATTATTGAAGCGGGATTTATTGGCCCGTTTAAGGTGGTTGCGATAAGAGACTACGAGAATTATGAATATTCTCGCGAAGGCCATTCTCAAGAGTTGGCCTTAGTCAGCACTAAAAACAAGAAAAGGAAAATACTAAAGGTCAGTGGGTATTGGTTCGAAAGAAAAGTAGAAGCCAAAGTGGGCTAACCCCCCACTTTTTTATTTGACAAAATTTTATAAGATGATACTATTGATGTCGGAGGGTTTTATGTCCCTACTATACGCCGATCGTGAGAAAAAGGTGGTCGAGTTTGAAAAACAAAAAAAGATCAATTTGTTGATTTTTGCTTTTATTACTCCAGTCTTATTTGGAAGACTAATTTGGCCCATAGCGGTTCTTTGGGTTATCCTATCTGCATTAGCTGCATATTTTACAAAAAAACCGGATTGGTTTTTGGCTTTTCTTGTTGGTTTTTATTTGGTGGGGGTAATAATTTGTTGGCTAATGTTGTTGAATCAAAATAAAAAAATCAAATTTCGTCGCTGTTGAGGCGACTTTATTTTTTTATAAATCGGAGTAAAATGCCAAGTATGAGCGGGCACAACAAATGGTCAAAAATTAAAAGGCAGAAAGAAAAAACTGACGCGCAGAAGTCTAAAGTTTTTGGCAAGATGGTTAAACTCATCACAACCGAAGCGCGCAAAGCCGGCGGAAATTTGAAATCGCCGGGATTACAGAACGCCATCGAAAAAGCCAAAGCAGCCAACGTGCCGAGCGACAACATTGAGCGAGCCATCAAAAAATCAACCGAGGCCGGCGTGGCCATGGAATCCATCATTTACGAAACTTATGGCCCAGGAGGTTGCGGAATTATTATCGAGGCCTTGACTGACAATCACAACAAGGCGGCCCAAGAAATAAAACACATTCTTTCCGAATATGGATTTTCATTGGCTGGCATCGGCTCGGTCAAATGGGCTTTTGAACACACACCTGATATGGAATGGCACGCCACCACCACTATTCCTCTTTCCGAAGAAGATGGCGCAAAACTCTGCGAACTTGTTGACGCACTGGAAGAATGCGACGAGGTGCAGGGTGTTTACACGAATGCGGAATAAAGAGTAATAAGTAAGATGTAGAAAGTAAATATTTTATTTCTTACATCTTACTTATTACCATTTACTTTTTAATTTATGATTATTCTTGCTATTGATCCGGGGTATGAAAGACTTGGTATTGCTTTGTTAGAGAAGTTACTAAAACAAAAAGAGGTTTTGTTGTACTCAGAATGTTTCAAAACATCTGCCAAGATTCCACACCACCAAAGACTGGCGCTCATTGGCGACAAAATAAAAGAGATTGTTAAAAAATACAAACCGGAAGTTTTGGCCACGGAAAAACTTTTTTTCAGCAAAAATCAAAAAACAGCCCTTTTGGTGGCCGAAGCTCGGGGGGTTATTTTGTACACAGCCAGCTCGCTTGGTTTGAAAGTTTTTGAATATACGCCGGCCAGTATAAAAATCGCTGTGACGGGCTACGGTCGAAGTGAGAAAAGACAAATGATAGATATGACAAAAAAATTGATCGTTGTGCCGAAAGGTAAAAACTCAGATGATGAATTTGATGCCATCGCCATCGGCCTGACACACTTTGCCACTTATCCACAATCTCCCTTGTTTGCAAAAAAAATATAATTTGATACAAATATGGGAAATCAGCCAAGATAAAAATCTTGGCGACAAATTATTAGAAATTTAAAATAATTTATGGATGATTTATTGGAACCAGAGGAAAAAGATTTAAAAAAAGCAAAACAAATTCACGACGATGACGAAGCTGAGTTTCCGGAAGATGACCTTGATGATGATTTTCTAGACAAAAAAACCAAAAAACCTTTAGTTGAAGAAGATGATGATGATTCTCTCGATAAGTTGGCTGAAGATGAGTTGGAAGAAGTTGATGAGTACAATGACAAGGATTATTGGTAGAAAAACAACTGCTCATAAGCAGTTGTTTTTTAATTGACTATTTTTACAAATCGCCTTTTGCCTATTTTGTATGTCCCAGCTAGAGCTTTAGTGTTTGAATCAGAAATTTTTTGTCCAGATTTCATATTTGTTACCGCACCATCTGCCACCAAACGCCGCCAGTCAGTTTTGGATTCAACAATTTTTTCGGCTAGTAAAATATCAACCATCAGCACATCATTTGTTGTCGTCAGTGTTAAAATATCGTTCGGCACTCCGCCCTCCGAAAAAGTTTTGTCCCAATTTTTCTCAGCCTCTTCTGCCTCTTTTTGTCCATGATATAAGGTGATAATCTCTCTTGCCAATCGCATCTTCATCTCTTTATAGTTTTCTTTTTTTTCTAGTTCGGATGAAATTCCTTCTATTTCTTTTTTTGAAAGATCTGTACATAAAACAAAATAGTTATAAATCAAATCATCTTTTACAGACATAATTTTGCCGTACATATCTTCTTTTGTGTCAAGTAAGGAAATGACATTGCCCCACGAGGAAGACATTTTTCTACCGTCTGTGCCGAGAAGCATAGAAACTGTCATAATGTCCTGTTCTTTTTGGCCATTTCTTTTTTGAATTGTTCTACCGGCTTTCAGATTAAACAACTGATCAAACCCACCAATTTCAACATCGGCTTTTATTTGAAAACTGTCATAACCTTGCATCGCTGGGTACATCAATTCAACCACGAATATATCTTCTCCTTTTTCCAAACGCTCACTGAAGTTTCTTCGTCTGGCCATTTGCTGAAATGTAAAATTTTCCAGAAGTTCACCAATCTGAAACAAATTCATTGAGGAAAACCACTCAGAATTATAATGGATTTCAGTTTTACTTAAGTCTATAATTTTCTCTATCTGCATTAAGTAATCTTTCAGGTTTATTTTGATCTGTTCGTCCGATAACATTGGTCTTTTTTCCAACTTATCCGACGGATCAGCAATTTTTGCCGTAAAGTCGCCGATAATTAAAACTATTTGGTGCCCGAGATCTTGAAAGGCTTTAACTTTGCGAAGTGGAACAGTTCGGCCTAAGTGAATATTTGGACTTGTTGGATCTATACCGAATTTAACACGCAATTGTTCGCCTGAAAGTAATGCTTCTTTGAGATGTTCTTTAACAAAAATATCTTCGGTTCCACGAATTAAAATATCTTCAATTTTCTCCGGGTCCGTATTTATTTTTGTTTTATTTAAACCAAACATAACTTCATATTAGCACAATTATGGTATAATGCGAAGAATGAAAAGTTTTACTAAAAAACACACTTTGCGAAATATTTTGCTTTTTTTGTTTTCTTGTTTGATTATTTTGGTTGGTATTATTTTAATCTGGGCCTCCACTTTGCAAATTCCGTCAATCGATACTATTGAGTCAAATCGTATCAGCCAGTCCACCAAAATTTACGACAGCACTGGGAAAATTCTTCTGTATGATGTGGCTCAAAATACCAAAAGAACCATTGTGCCATTTAATCAAATTTCTCAACACGTCAAAGATGCCACCCTTTCCATTGAAGACAAGGATTTTTATACTCACGGTGGAATTAAAATCAGCTCTTATTTGAGGGCTCTTTTGGCTGATATCACTAGCATGAGTTTCAGTCAGGGCGGATCAACCATTACTCAGCAAGTTGTTAAAAACACAATTTTAAACGGTGACAAAACGCCGACACGCAAAATCAAAGAACTTGTTTTGTCCGTCAAACTGGAACAGTCAATGAGTAAAGACGATATTTTCAATATGTATTTAAACGAAATTCCTTATGGCGGAAATTTGTACGGCGTCGAAGAAGCTAGTGAAGCTTTTTTTGGTATAAGCGCCAGCGATTTGGATATCGCCCAGTCGGCTTACCTAGCATCTCTCCCTCAAGCACCGACGTATTATTCTCCATACGGTCCAAATTTCTCCGCTTTAGTGGAAAGAAAAAATTTAGTTTTGAAAGAAATGCTTAGTGATAAAAAAATCACTCAGGATGAATACAACACAGCTTTGAAAGAAGGGGTGGTGTTCTTGCCAAAATCAAGCAATATTATTAAAGCTCCTCATTTTGTAATGTATGTAGAAAATTATTTGGAACAAAAATACGGCAATGATGTTCTGGAAACCGGTGGGTTGAAAGTTGTCACCACTTTAAACTACGACTTGCAAGCAAAAGCAGAGGATGTCGCCAAAACTTATTCCGTGCAAAATGAGAAAAATTTTAACGGTAGTAATGACGCTTTTGTGGTTATAGACCCAACAACCGGAGCGATACTGACAATGGTTGGATCTCGTGATTATTTTGACAAACAAATTGACGGTCAATTCAATGTAGCCACTGCCCACCGTCAACCAGGCTCATCATTCAAACCATTTGTCTATTCCGAAGCTT
Source organism: uncultured bacterium (assembly GCA_963727715.1). Taxonomy (GTDB): domain Bacteria; phylum Patescibacteriota; class Minisyncoccia; order Phycocordibacterales; family DATDWN01; genus CAIOTC01. Next base: position 167,977 of record CAVSGX010000004.1, read on the forward strand.
TTATAAAAGGCTACACACCAAATACGATTCTTTTTGATGTACCAACACAATTCAACTCCTCCTGCGCCGTTGACGATTTTACCATAAGTAGTACCACCGGCTGTTATGCCCCAGTCAATTATGATGGTAAATTCCGCGGGCCAATGACTTTGCGTGATGCTTTGGCACAATCTATAAACATACCCTCAGTCAAGTTGATGTATCTGGCTGGTGTGCAGGATTCGATTAACCTAGCAGAAAGCATGGGTATTCAAAGTTTAGGAAATGCTAATCAATATGGTCTGACTCTGGTTTTAGGTGGTGGCGAGGTTTCGCTTTTGGATATGACTTCGGCTTATGGTGTTTTCGCTACAGAAGGCACCCGTAACCCATATTATAGTGTCCAGGAAATTGACGACAGTAGTGGTAAAGTTTTGGAAGAACATCAATTGGAGTCAACTCAGGTTTTGGATCCGGAAATCGCTCGTAAAATTTCAGATATTCTTTCAGATAATGTGGCTCGCGCTCCAGATTATGGATTGAGTTCTCCCCTTTATTTTCCAGATCGTGATGTGGCGGTCAAAACCGGAACAACAAATAATTATAAAGATGCTTGGATTATTGGTTACAGTCCAAATGTGGTTGTCGGCGCTTGGGTGGGAAACAATGATAACAGCCCGATGAATAAAAAAATTGCTGGTTTTATTGTGGCGCCGATGTGGCGAGCTTTCATGGATCAAGTTTTGCAAGAATTTCCAGATGAGAAATTCAATAAACCCCAACCAGATGATTCTTATTCTTTAAAACCAGTTCTGCGTGGTAAATGGCAAGGTGGTATTTCTAACATTATTCAAAATACTGTTATTGATCCAAATGTGCCGTATAACAACATTCAGGAAACACTATCTGGTGGGGTGCATTCTATTTTATATTGGCTTAACAAAAACGATCCGAATGGTCCACCTCCGGCCAACCCAGCTGACGACCCACAGTTTTCCCATTGGGAATATGGTGTCCGTCTTTGGGCACTGCAAAACGGTTATCAATAATTACCTGATATCAAATATTCTTAGTGATGAATTCCCCCTTAGTTCCTCTAAAATTTTTTGTTTGTTTATAAAAATTTTGCTTCTTTGGGTTGGAGAAATTTGCAGATATAAAATCCCATTTTGGATTCTGATATTTTTTTGATCCAAAACAATTCCACTTTGTTGTAAAATCACATTGCAAATTATTTTTATTTGCAACGACTGTAATGAAATATTTTTAGAGAATTTTTGCAGAAAACCAGAGATATTGAACATATTGACTTATTTGTTCATTGGCATAACAAGATATAAGAAATTTTTGTCTCCCACCCCGGTAATCAACATTGGATGGTTTTTATCCTGAAAACCAAGAGAAACGCTGTCACTTTCTATTGAATTGAAGCAATCTATAATATATTTGTAGTTAAAACTAATGTTTAAATCTTCACCTTTTACAACAGCATCGATGGTTTGAGTGTTTTCACCAATATCAATATTTTTCGTAGAGATGGTAAATTTTTTATTTTTACTTGAAATATCAAATGAGATTTGGTTAAATTTGTCAGAAAAAATATTTGAAACCTTCATAGCATTGATTAAGTCTTGTTTTAAAACCACAACTTCAGTTTTTATATCCTTAATGATGAGTTGTCTGTAATCAGGGAAAGTCCCATCAATTACCCTTGAGGTAAGGTAAATTTCTTCATTAATAAAAGCAATTTGATTTTGATTCAACAGAACTGTTAGATCGTTGGTATCTTCCAAAACTCTGGCGATTTCCGGTATGTTTTTTAATGGGATTAAAATTTGTTTAAATTCTTTTGATTTTTTGGTTTTTATCTTTTTTTCAGCCAAACGAAACGAATCTGTGGCTACACAGACAATAAAATCATCTTCTGGATAAATCAGGATACTTGATAAAACCGGTCTGATTGTTGAGTTTGAAGCGCTGTATGCCACATAACGAAACCCTTTTAGTAAATCTTGTGTGTTGAAATTAAATACTGTGTCATTGTTTATTTTTGGTATACTTGGAAAATCGTCAATTGGGAAAGATTTTATAATCGAATGAGAATGATTGGTTGTGATTTTTAAATTTCCATCAATTGATTCTAGAGAAATGTTTTTTTCTGTACTTAAACTCGAAATGAAATTGCTTAAAATTGATCCGGGTACGGCAACCGATCCTGGTTTTATAACTTTAACTGGTAATTTAATTTCTATACCCAAATCCAGATTGGTGGCTTTGATTGTTAAAACTGAATCTTTAGCTTCCAATAAAACACAAGATAAAATTGGTAGGGTAATATTTCTGGCTGTAATTTTTTCTGCCTTAATTAATGCTCTGGTGAATTTTTCTTTAACACATTCAATATTCATAGTATTTAATTTTATTCTTTTAAAAAGGTTATTACTATTAACTATGTTTATAACTCAATAATTGATTTTTAATCCTTTATTTTAAACAAATAATTAAAGTTTTAAATGTTGATACTATTGTTTATTATCTGGAAAACTTTTTAATTAAAATTTTTATTAACATTATATCAACATAATATAAACCGATTATATACACATTATCCACATAAAAAATTTAAGCAAATATCGACCTTAGTTGATTTATTTCCTGTGTTAATACCTCATCATTTTTTATATCGTTTTTAATTTTCTCACAAGAGTGCATTACAGTGGTGTGATCCCTACCTCCCAATTTTTCTCCTATAGCCGGATAAGAAATATTAAACTCTTCTCGTAAAATATACATTATTATTTGGCGTGGTTTAATTACTTCTTTTTTACGTGTTTTATCATAAATCAATTGTTCTTCAATATTATAAAACTCAGCCACTGTTTTTATCACCTCTTTGGTTGAAATTAGTTTTTTTGGTTTCGGGTTATTTTTAATGAAATTTTTAATCTCAACTAAAGTTAATTCTCTCCCCTTCATCTGAGATTGGCACAAAATTAGGTTTATTACACCCTCAATCTCGCGAATATTTCCGGAAATGGAATAAGCCAAATAATCCACCACTTCTTTTGAGACTGGGAATGGAAACTGGCTTGTTTTGGTGCTAATAATGGCGGCTCGAGACTCACTGTCCGGAGCGGGAATATCAACAGTCATACCGGCACTACAACGGGACTTCAATCTTTCTTCAAAATCCTGAATAAGACCAGGATGTTTGTCTGATGAAAAAATAATCTGTTTATTGTTGTCAAACAAATGATTGAAAAGATGAAACAATTCCTCCTGAATCTTAAATTTGCCAGAAAAAAATTGAATATCGTCTATAATCAAAACATCATATTTTCTATACTTCTCTTTAAAAAGATTAGGTTTGTTTGTTTGCAAAGCATTTATGTATTCTTGAGCGAATTTTTCTGATGTTGTGTAAAAAACTTTTTTGCCAGCGACATTTTTCAAATGATTTCCAACCGCCTGGATTAAATGAGTCTTGCCGTGGCCTGTGTTTCCATAAACAAACAATGGATTGTAAACTACCCCAGGATTTTTAATGACAGCTTGAGCGGCGGCAAAAGCAAACTCATTAAATGGTCCGACCACAAATGAATCAAAAGAATAACGCGGATTTAAATTATCTTCTTTGTTTATATAAATATCCTGAATAGGCAGTTCTTTGTTTATCATTATCGGTTTTTCAACATTATTTTGTCTTAGTTTAACTTCATCTTTGGAAATTACATAATGCAGAGATAAAACATTTGGAGATAAACCACGCAAAACCTTTAAAATATTGTTGTGAAATTTATTGGACAACCAATCTTCCACAAAAGTGTTTGGCACACTGACATAAACAGCACCCTCTTCTTGTTTGCAGACATAAGTGTCCTTAAACCAAGTGTTAAAGTTTGGTTTGGATAGGGATAATTCCATTTCCACCAGAACACTGTCCCATAATTGTTTGTTGTCCATATTGGAATACATTATATAGATAATAAAAATTTAAAGTACTTGTTAAAAAGTTATGAATATGTTAATAATATGTGGACAAAGTGTGGAGAACGAATTTTCATTAAAAATGTTATAATCCAAATCAAATGTCACTTACATATCAACCAAAAAAGAGAAAAAGGGCTAAAACACACGGTTTTTTAGTCCGTAACAAATCTAAAACCGGCCGAAATACCATTTTGCGCCGACGCCGTAAAGGTAGGGCAAAATTGAGCACCGTCTAATCTTTATTATGTTGCCTAAAAAAAGAAGAATAGAAAAAAAGTTTTTTTCTATTTCTTTTGCAAACAACCAGCGTTTCAACTCTCCTCACCTATTTTTGATTGTTGCTAAAAATGAGAACAAGCCAAGTCGATTTTCCTTTTCCATTTCCAAAAAAATATGCAAACGGGCGGTAGATCGCAACAAATATCGCCGGCGGGCATACTCCATTGTTTCCAAACATATAAAAAATATTTCTGATGGGTTTTTATTTTTCTTTTCCTTTAAAAAATCAGAATATCCGGTGGATTTTTCCGATTTGGAAAAAGAAATTATCGGTTTGCTGAAAAAAGTAAACTGATATAAGATTACAAACAATGATCTCAACACTTTTTAATGGATTGATTTCTCGTCCGCTTTATAATGGTTTGATTTTTCTCATCAACCTGTTGCCTTTTTTTGATATCGGAATGATCGTTATTATTTTTACAATCATTGTTAAAATAATTCTGTTACCTCTTTCCATAAAAGCCTCAAAATCTCAATTGCAGATGAAATCCATTGAAAAGGATTTGAATGCCATAAAGGAAAAATTTAAAAATAACAAAGAAGAACAAACTAAACAAACTCTTGAATACTACAAAAAAAATAATATCAATCCTTTTGCCGGCATATTTATTCTTTTGATACAATTGCCGATCATATTCGGCCTCTACAGAGTTTTTCTGAAGTCCGGATTACCAACAATAAACAAAACTCTCCTTTACAGTTTTGTGAAAGCTCCAATATCAATCAATATGATTTTTTTGCATATGACAAATGTGGCCCAAAAAAGCCTAATTTTGGCCCTAATCGCCGGTATCACAACTTATTTACAAATTAGTTTGTCCATTGCTTCTACACCAAGCCAGGGTGGTGGCAAACAAAATGATATTGCCAAAACCATGAACACCCAAATGAAATATTTTTTTCCTGTTTTGGTTGTGATTATTTCATACAGCATTTCCGGCGCTCTGGCTTTGTACTGGATTACCAACAATGTTTTTTCTGTCGCTCAAGAATATTATATTAAGAAAAAATATCACAAAACTCCGCCAATTGTGGTTTAGTGTAAAATAAAACCTGTTGCAAAATTTTATTTCTGGATACATTCGTCCGGCCAGCGCGGGACTCATTCCTGTCCTCGGCCTCGATTTGTCAAGTCCATTACATGGACGATACACCTGTTCTGTTTTTTATTTTGCTTCGCTCATAAAAAACTATCACAGGTCTTGCGCTTGGGTCCCAACCCAAGCTCACCTCGCTTCGCCCGGGTCACTGACAAAATCAGCTCCTCGCCTACGGAGTCTCCAGAAAGGAAATTTTGCAACAGGTTTTATTTACTCAAATCCAAACTCCAAAGAGTACCATCGATTTTGTTGGTGAAGATCAAATACTGTTCGCTGTCTGAAAGAATTGGCTTTATTACATCAACTCTCTCCCCAGCATCGTCGGATAAATGTTCAATGATGCTGGCTGTATTTTGTTTCAAATCATATTTCCAAATATCGTCGGTAAAGGAAATTTGCCCCATATACCACCCCGTCAAACTGGCGCCACCCAAAGAATCTTCTGGGACGGCGCAATAAACAACCATGGCATTCTTTTTACTCCAAGCACATTTTTCCGGAAATGTGGCCGGCGTGATATTTTGAATAGTGTTACCTTTAATATCATCCAGGAACATAAAACTGCCGGAATCGCTTTGTGACGAATATAAAACTTTGGAAGCGTCCGGTGAAACGAGAGAAGTTAGTCCATACACTCCGCCAACTAGCTTTTTAACACTGCCTGTTGTTGTGTTGACCAAATAGGTAAAACCAAGAACGTTTTGATATGGCTTGGTGGTTAAAGCCACAGCGTTTGCATTTACCATTTGTGAATAAAGTTCATCTAGAGGTGATTGCCAAACTTGCTTTATTTTTTTACCATCAAAAGTTGAAACAAATCCTTGGCTTAAACCGGTGTATTTTTGCAAATAGAAAATGTTTTCTCCAAAAACAGAAACAGAACTGATTTTACTACCCAAACTAAAACCGGACAAAGTCTGATCCGTGCTGGTACCGGACTTGAGGGACAGAACATTTGTGCTGACAGTGTTATCATCTTTCAGATATTGGGCCACGAACGAACTGTTTTGAGCATCCCAGAGAGCGTTATAGGCAAGCGGGATGGTGGTGTTAGACAAACGATTTTGCGCCGGTGAAAAAAGTTGAACTTCATAAACGAAACCAGTGGCTTTGTCCACAAAACGGACAGTCGAGCCAGCTTTGCTATCGGAAATCCCCGCGCCGGCTGTCGGCTGGTTCCAGAGTTCGCGCAGTTTTTTGGTGTAATTAAGTTGGTTTGCGTTGTTCGTTTGATTTTGGTCCGGCGTTGTGCTGGAAAAACCAATGGTCGTGCCGGAATTTCCTGTGTCACCGAACGGCGAAAAAGTTTTCGGATTTGCCGTCGCGCTCCCCGTCTGATTTTGCGCCGGTAAAACGAAAAAATAATACCAAGCCAGTCCGGCGACGGCCAGAAGTAAAACTATTGATATGATAATGAAAATTTTTTTGGACATTTTATTTGAATGTTATGTGCCAATGATTTCCACTGGATGCTACCGATCCTCCACATGATACATTTGCTGTTTCGTATAAATATATATTACCTGAACTGTCCGTATATCTGGCACAACTTCCATCTGTATTTTTTGATACAAAAGTAAAATCTTTTTTATCGTTCCATATTGTATTATTCAGATCTGGTGTTGGACTAACATCCACACATGTTCCCTTTGGGTGGCAACCATTTGGGTCGTGAGTGGTATCTCCTGGGTCTATAGAACCAGCAGTTATAACAAAATTTGGACAAGCATCGCTGTTAACACTTGCACATGTAGCTTTAAGTTGTTGGATGCCCGTCACTGTATTTTGTTGCAATCCAACAAGATTTACACAGTTTGTAGTCTGCCCTTGCGCGCACGGGTTTGATGTTTGACCCAGTTGCTGTGCCATCAAAGCGTTTGCATCTATTTGTGCCTGTGTCATCGGTTGTCCAGGCGTTGGTATTCCGGCGGTGGTATTCGGTTGTGTCATTTGCAAATTGAAACTGACGATGCTCGGATTGATGGTGTAGAGAATGACATACGAAGCAATAACCAAAAGCAAACCGATCAGCGCGTTGTTGACATATTTTTTGCCTTCTGATTTTTTAAAAACGGCGTCTGAAGTCATATAAAGAACACCACCGTATGTTAGCATCACAAAAGCCAAAACTGCGGCCAAACCGACAATCAAATTGAAAGCTCCTTGGACATACGTTGACAGATTTGTTTGGCAGCCACCCGGAGAATCCGCAGTAGGAGGAGAAAGATCGGCATCAGCGCAATCTGTAGTGTTTGGCAATGGGGCCAGTGTTATGTAATCAGTATCGCTTACTGCTGTTGGCTGTTGCGCTTGAGCGTAAATGAAACTGAAAGCAGGGAAAAACAAAATAAACAAAACAATCGTGCTTGCAAAAATTTTTCCAATTTTTTTTACTTGATTGAAATTTCTCATATTATTTTGCCGCGCCAAAACTTAAATTGAAATTGCTGTTGGCCATTTGCAGAATTTTGTCAGTGTTGGTGATAGACAGAGAAACGTTGGATGTGCCGGAAGTCCCCTCTTTCGGCCTGAAAATCCTGTCAGTTTTGGTCAGATCATTGTCAATAGAATTTCCGTTTATGCTCCAAGCATATTCTAGATTACTGGTGCCGATATCATCACTGCCAAAAAAGAAAGGGGCGGCCAAAATGTCCATTTCATTGTCAATTAAAGAGAAATTGGACGGCAAGGCGGTTTGGAATTGTATGCCGTAAAGAGGATCTTTTTGATAAAAAACAACGCTTGGATTAATAGGCGTGGCCACTGTTTCGCCATCGGCTACACTGGTGCCATCTGTCGTTGTCACTTCCACTTGCATATCAATCGGCACGGAAATAATGGAAGCGATCATAGTGTAAGTATTTTTGCCATAACCGGAAAAGTCGCCTAAAACCGTGCCATTGCGTGTCCATTTGTAAATCAATTTGCTAGCCAGGATTTCGGCACCACTGTCATCCAAAATGTGCGGGATAGCAATAAATTCTAATCTTTCCTCATGGCTGAAAAGAGCTTTGCCCTCGTAAAATGGCGGGGTATAACTTTCGGCTTGCCAAATTAGATCAACCATGGCTGGTTTCAGAGTAAAAGTTTTTTTGATAACCTGTCCGTTTTGAGTATTGACCACCACATCTATTGTCGTGGTCTGCCCTACCCCACCAGTCACAAAAGAAAAACTAGTCAGTCCTGTGCCTGTCTTTTGCATTTTACCGTCAACAAACCAAGCGATACTGGAAGAATCCAAATCAACACTGTAACTGGAAGCGGTGGCCGTGACAGATTGGTTTGGCCCCGGTGTGGGTGGATTGAAATCCACAGCCACATCGGCCGTGCCGGAGAGAACAGAGCTGAAATCTTGAGCTAAAATCGCCTGTGTTACAGCAAAAAAAACCGAAACGAAAACCAAAACAGAAAGAAATATCAGGATCTTTTTCATCAAAATAATTATATCACAAGACCATTTTTTCAACAGATAAATTGTGCACAAAATCAAGCAGCTTTTTTCCTATTCATAACATCAACACCATATGCCCCCTGTCTTTTTGGTGGGGTATTAGTTTTTTCTTCATCTAATCCAAAACTATTACTTTTGGCTTTTTCAAATTCAAGTTCTCTTCTTTTCGTTCTAAACGAATCCGGACTGGTTTCGTTCATTCTGTCTTGAGAAGCTCTAGATTTTTCCATCCATTCTTTTTGCCAAGAAGGAGTTTCAATTTTTTGATTTTGCGCTTTTCTCAAGGATTCCGCCCAATTTGGAGGCGGGGCGTTTTTTATTCCGGAATATTCCTCGTCAGTTTTTCCTGCTGGCGGGGCTGGTTTTACTTGTGTTTCTTGGGATGTGTGCACTATCCGAGTTGGTTGATTTTGTTTTATGTCCGTAGAATGGGTAGATTTTGCATCTGCACTAAGGGTTTGTTTTTGAATATGCCCAGAAGATTGGTTTTGTTGAGGTTTTTGCGTTGTGTTATTTTTTTGTGCTAACAAAGTTTTTTCAGCCATCTGTCCGCCCGGTACTTTGGCCGCCACTTTTTGAGCTTTGGCCTGCACATAAAGCATTATGATTGATAGTGTCCATTCTGGAATTATTTCTCCAATAACCGGAATGGCTCCAACAATGGCCGCGCCGACTAAATTACTTTTGGAATATGAATGTCCTTCGATTTTAAACCACAACCAAAATGTAGCCAAAAAAACAAAATCAGCAAGCTCCCCAATTATTTCCCCAGCTACAGGTATCAAAAGCAGTACCCATTTAACAACATCAAAAAAAATGGCCACGCCGATTTTGATAAACCAGTTACCGGTATTGATTTGTTGTGGTGCGTCTGCCATTTTATTGCGTCGGATTTTGGCTTTGTTCCAATTCGGCCTTGGCTGCTTTGATGGAGAGAATTTGCGACGGATCGGAGGTGATGATTTGGTCTTCGGTGTAAGAAGGGATGATTTTGATGGCCACATGCTTTAGTCCGGCGAAGAAAATGCCCTCACCAACATCGGATTCCAGGAGCAAATATTTTTCTTCATCGGTCAGATTGAAGACTTGTTGCAATTTGTCCATGGCGGTCGGCGATTGTTTGAGCAGAACTTGGATGGAGGAGTTGGTAATGATGGGCGTGCCATAAGGTGATTTCAAAAAATCGTCCACATCTTGAGTGATAGTGGCCAAACCCGAGAAAATATTTGCGTCCGCGTTTGGCCAAATGACAGCAAGAACGAAGCAGTGTCTTCCGATCTCATCATCCACCAAGCCTCATCAATGACAAGCAATCTTTTTTTCAGTTTTTTCCTGATGGCATTCCAAATATAGTGTGTGACGATATACATTGCGATAGGTTTCAGTTCGTCTTCCATATCGCGCATGAGAAAAAACGATGAATTTTTTGTTGATATCCACGTTTGACTTGGCCTGTTTATAAAGCCAGACCAAGTGCCTTTGGTGTATTTGGTCAGTCTTTGGGCTAGCGATTCGCCACCTTCCATTCCGGAAAGCACCATTTCGAAATCGGACATAAGTGGCGGTTCAAGATCGGCAAAATCGGAGTCAACAGTGATGTCTTTCAAGGCGTATGTTTCGGTGATGGCTCGGTCAATGATGGCATCTTCTTCCGGCGAAAGTCCTCCCATCATAATACGGAAAAGACCGACCAAATTGATGATATTTGACCGCGCAAAACGTTGGCTGAACGATTCATCTTCGCCGGGGATCGGCAATTCAAAAGGATTGATATGGTGATCGGAATTCAAAGAAATGTTGAAATATCTTCCGCCGACCGCTTCAGCCATATACTCGTATTCGTTTTCCGGGTCAATGACGATAACATCGGTGTCAAACATAAAGTGCGCAGAATTTCCAACTTAATGGTGCAATAACTTTTTCCGAGCCGGATTTGGCAAAAGTCACGGAATTGTAGTTTTCCAAAGAAAATCGATCAAAAAGAACAAGGAAGAGTTGTGACGATTGATGCCGTAGAGAATTCCTTTGTCGGAAGTCAGGTCAAAAGAAATAAAAGGAAAAATTGAAGAAAGCGGAGAGGAATTCATTTTGTTGTAGACTTTTAGCTCATCGTCGCAGACTGGCAAGAGTGCTTCTGAAACCCTGTTCCTGCTGAAAAAGAGCCGGTTTGACATAAATCAACTTAGATTCCAAAATAGATTTGATTTCTGATTCGGTTTTATCCAACTCACCTTCGCTGTCGCCATAAATAGTGATGTAAAGTCCGACATCAAAAAGTTTTTCCTCGGCTTGTTGCAACTGATCGCGCAAATTTTCCAAGTCCTGATAAGCAGTGTCAAGCTTCGGGTCTCGGACCAAACCTTTTTGTTCGCGAGTGCTGATTTGGCTCTGGACTTCGGCCACTTTTTTTTGGAATGTCCGCAAAATCTGAGCTGTTTCAATAGGATGAATGAAAATGGAGACATCAAAAATTTTGTCCAAATTTATAATCGGCGAGAACCAACCATCGGTCAAATATCGCGGATAGGAAATGATGAAAAAAGTGCGGACGATTTTCTCGCCCAAGTTGATCGATTTCGGCGTGACTTTGAGGGCACTCGGGGCAATGATGTCACGCAATTCCAAGAGTGCCGGAATCATAAACTTCCTGGGGCAAAATGGATTTGATTTCATCCTCTCGGTTTTTTTTGTTTTAAAAAATCAAACATAAAGTTAATTTATCTTGATTGGCTTTTCCGTTTCGCCCGGGTTAAATATTTTGTAAAACAATTCTATCACCTCCTCAGTGCTTAGACGGATGACTCTGATACCGCAACGCACTAGGCCCTGCTCTACCACCCCGACCCTCTGTTCCAGTTGAGTGCGGTTTTCTTCAAAAGTCACCTCTTTGGCTTTGTTTGCTTCGGCGCTTTTTTTCTGAAAAGGCAAACTGACACCACTTTTGACACTGACGATGGCTGGGTCATAAGGGACAACAACAAAAAAACTTTTGGTCATAATACTGGTGGACTCGGTGAATTTTTTGATGAACTCAATATATTCTCTGGTTTGAATTTTCATCAAATCATTCAATTGTTTTTTATATTGTTCCTCTAAAAGGGCCAAGTACGGCCGTATATCCAACCTGCGAGATTCCACCGCGATTTGCACCGGAAAGTCCAACGAATTCAAAAAATCTTGAAACTGATTGGTGATAGCTGCTCGCTCATCATCGGATTTGAGAGAAAAATTCAAGGATGATGTCAAAACTATGGCCCGCATTGAGCCGTCTTTGAGCATAACTATGCCGTCGCGCACTTCTTTGATCGGCACGAATTCTTGTGTGGCTTTGGAAGATACCATATAAACATATTATAACAAATATTTACTATTTATACACAAAACATATTGCAATTATTATATTTCTATTAAAATTTCAAATTTCAAAATCCAAATTTCCAATCAATTTTCAAATCCAAAATTCAAAACTATTTTTTAATTTTGTTGACAATAGAAGAAAATATCAATAGTAGTTCGTGTGCTTCTTTCCATAATTTTCTGCAAGAAACAATTTCGTTTGGGTTTGTTTTAGAAATCATTCTCAACCAATATTCGGTTTCCTTTGCTTCTTTTTTACAAATTCCAATTTTGTGGGCAAAATCTTTTTTAGATTCTGCACAATCTGCTTCCATATAATTCGCGCCTATGCTGGTGCCGGACCTAACTAACTGACCAATCAGAGGGCGATTTATTGGGCTTTCGGTTATTTTTTTGGTAAAAAAAATTATTTCCTCACCAAATTTAGAAGTTCTTTCAACGAGATCAAATTTATTTTTGACATTTTGTTTTTGGATTTGGTTTGACATTGGAAATTTGGATTTTGAAATTTATTTCGTATTTTTTCCATCCTGTCCTGTCAGCGGATTTTGATTTTCGTTGATGTCCAAACTCCAAGCTAATTCTTTCAATTTGCTTTCGGAAAGTTTTGGCACGAAAACCTGCGGTCCTTCCGCGCCAGTTTGTGGGGTCGCCTGTGTTTCTTTTTTTACATTTGGTTCCTTTTTCCAAATATAGAGTTTTTCCTTTGTGTAAAAATAAAACATTGATTCCAAAAGGTCTATAAAGTTGCGGTTGTTGACTTTGTAAAAAGCCAAAGCTAGGGCCAGAATTATAACGACAGCGATAAGAGGTATGGCTAAAAGCAATGGCAAAAAATGATAAACAATAAAAGCCATCCCCGCTCCGCCGGCCAAATAAACAAATTGCTTGATGGTCAAAGGACCGATGATTTTGTCTTCTATGTCGATGAATTGGGGGACTTGATAGCGCATGGTTTGTTTATTTTAACTCTTTTTATTATCCACACCCGCTTGACTTTTAATTTTGGTTTGATATACTGGTTCTATAAATCCCTTCGGGGGCAACCGCTCTCACGAAAGTGAGAGTGCAATCATTTAAAAATAGCCTTAGTTAGGGCTGTTTTTAATTCTCTAAAAGAATCGCTACTCATTTTATTTATCATCCCAACCAATCTTTTTGAAGAAATTGTTCTGGCTTGTGACAAAAGTGCGTTTGTTTCAAAACCAGGTTCTTCGATTGTTATTAAATGATAATACTCACTTTTCTTGATAATAGACGAACACGGAATATCAAACAAAAGATTGCCGTTGAATTTTTTGATAACAACAAATGGCCTTACAAATCGCGTATCTTTTCCATTTTCTTCGTGACCGATATTTTCTCCGATGTTTGCCCACCAAATTTCTTGTTCATTAAAACCAGCCGGGTTTTTTTTAAAATGCAAAAATTCTTTTATTTTTATCCACTCTAGGAATTTTTTCTTTAGTAATTCTTCCATGCCGTTCATATTTTAGTAAATTTTTTAATAATGACTGGTGGGGACAAGGGTTTACGGTGCATTTACGGACTTCCTCAGCACCAACCTTTCTCGGGGAGTCCTCCCCCTCACCCCCATCAATCATTATTATTCAATCGGTTCGCGGTATGGGTCAACAGTGTAGCGGGGCGGATTTTGAATTTCCGGTTTGGCAACTGGGGCTGGCGACGATGGCGGGGTTGTTTGGTTTGTCGGTGGTGTCGATGTTGGTGTAGCTGGAGGTGGAACAACGGCGCTGAACCTCGGCACAGCAATCGGCTTTTGCACAAACTCCGCGCCGATGAATGTTCCCTCTTGGGTCGTTGCCGTCCCGCTGCCGATGTTGCCTTCGCGTTCCGCGCTTCCCTTCGCGACTTCGTTCCATTTTCCATTTGTTCCATCGCCAATCGGCGCGCCCGGCAGATTGGACGGCGCGTTCACGGTTTTGGCCGGCGTTTGTGGGATAAAGTCTCGAGTGGTTGCTGGCCGAGCCCCCGCAACTTCGGCAGCGGGACGCTCACTTTCCACCATCGGCAAAATGACCGGCGGGATTTCTACCTCCTCTTTCTGTTTGTTCAAAATATCAAATGTGTTTTTCTGGGTTTGACCGGCAGCGCCAGTGGGAGCAACTTCGGCAGAAGACGGTTTCAATGGCTCGGCAACATCGGCGCTGTGGCTGATAAAATCAGTCGCGTATTGGAAAACTCGCGTGTCCAAGTCGGCCAAAATCTGCCCAGCCAAAAGTTCGGAGATGCCAAGCTCTGTTTCCAGAGATTTGTTCAGTGTTTCTTTTTCTTCAATTCCAACAATTACAGACAGTGTCAAGTTTTGCAAAATTATTGTTTGATCTTCAGTCAAGGAATATTTCGTTGCGATTTCCCCCACCCTTTTCGTCCAAACACCGCCCAAAACAAACTCTTGCATTTTTTGCGGAGCATTTTTATATTGTGATATTTGCGAGAGTGTTTTTTGAAAATCTTTTTCTTTCAGCGAGTTTTTAAATATTTTCCCTATTTCGGTTTTTTGATCTTCTGGTAATCCATCAGACCAACTTTTCTTATTTTCATCTGCCTGTATTTTACTGAATATATTATTTTCCAAATCAATTTTTAATTTAGAAAAATCATTTATATTTTTGTTGCTTAATTTTGCTATGTTGGATATGGCGTCAATAAGTGGTTGAAGGCCAAGCATAGCGTATAAAATTTCACTGTCCGCCAGATTAGATTGTTCTTCTGACAGGCCGGATTCTTTCAAATAATTTTCAATAAGATCAGTAGTCTCATTTTCCATAATAAAATCCTGCGCTTTCGGAGAAAGTTTTTTGTAAGCCCCATTTCTTTGTTCTTTTGTGAATTTCATATTATGAGAGAATTGCCCCATCTGGAGTACCTAACCAGGTGGCGAGTCTTGTCATTTCAGCTGAACATCCTGGTGTTGTACCAGCGTTTTCAATAGCGTCATGAAGAGCTGTTACTTTATTAGGACTCATTTCTGGAGCCATTCGTTTAAGCATTTGTGGTGTATATGACTCCATCATTGTTGGATTTATCAAAGTTGTTATCTCAAGAGAAGCGACTTCTTTATGACCAAGTTCACGCACAGCCGCTCGTGTGTCGGCGATATTATGTGCCCCCAATGCAGTCATGAGAGGCACTTGCCTTGTTGTTCTAAGATTGTTTTTCTGGGTAGTGGTGAATTTATTACTCTTGTTTATTGTTTCCATCTGGCCAGATTTTAGATGTGATACAAAATGTTCATTTCTTAGGTAAGAAGAATCAATCATTTCCAATTCCGAATCAGACAAATCTCTTATATTTGAACGAATAGCGCCAATTGCGGCTGGGGTACCTGTAGCCATGGCAGTATTGATATTTGAGAAGCGCGCGTTTTTAAGTCTACCTTTTTCTGATTCAGAGAATTGATCACTCTTGTTAAGGGCTTCAAGTTGTTGAACACTAATTTTGTTGGCAAAATTCAAACTATCCAAAAGTCCTCTATTACTTGCAACCAGAGTTTCTATTTCTTTGGTTGAAAGTTTTGCAAGAGCCTTTTCCATCTTATCAATAGCATCTATACCAGCTGGGGTGGTTGGGTCTGCGTTTGCGCCACTTTTAACATCTTTTCTGGCGTTAGCTAAAGCCAACTCACTGGTTGCTGCCGCTTCACGATCGTGAACTCTTTTTTGACTTTCTTCCCTTGTTTCCTTAAATCCTTTTGTCCCTCCTTTACCAACCCCGGCCATGCCTGCCGCCATTGAACCTATGGCTATGCTTGGGATATTTACGTCGTTCAAACCAAGAGCTTTCCCAGCTCTTGTCCTGCCAACTGTTCCTTCAACAAGATCCCCAACAGCGCTTGTCGGTATTGTGGCATTTCGAACATCAAATGAACCACTTCTGGCTTTCTTGCTTGCATAAAAAGCCAAACGAGCCGCTGCTCCAGTGATGCCTTTTTTGTTTGCTGCTGCGTCTTGAAGATTTGCATTATTGGCGACCACGTTCCCTATCCTACCAATCGAAGTTCTCCCCGCCATTGCAGCTCCACCCATAATGGCTCCACCGGCGAAGGCCGTGGCTTTGCCCGTCCATTCGCCAACCAGTTTTGAACCCTGACTGGCTTTTTGTTTGGCCAAGGTCAAAGAACCGACAATCAGAGCGATAATCAGCACGAAGTTTATTATAAGAGGTATGCCACTTGAACTGGCCACACCATTATTGCCACCGTATATTGCCGCGAAACCTGAACCTGCGGCTAAATCATGCAAACTAGTTCCACCTTGCAGAGTTAAAAATCCGGGCGAACCGACCAGCATCAAAATAGCCCAACAACAAAACATCCAAAGAGGAGCGAAAATAATTTGGCCAAGAAGAGTGTTCCACCACTGTGATTGAGTTCCTTTAAACACCGACAAACCGCCAAAACCGATATAGCCAATAGGCGCGGACATCATTAAAACAATGAGAGTAATGTAACGAATCAAATACATTATGCCCACGGCGAAAAAAACAAAAGCCAAAACCAAAAACATAACCGAACCTCCGAGGTTTATTATGGTAATAGATTTATTATCATCACCAGCATTGCTAATTTGGGAAGGATCCTGTGAAGCATAGAAACTAACCATATTAAGCTGATTGACAAAGGCTCCGGATATGCCTTTTTGTATTGTGAACTGGTTACCGACGGCTGCCGCTTGGCCACCAGCGTTATTGGCTTGCTGGGCATCGCCAGAGCCGACGATGGCTTGGTAAAAACCAACCGTCACGACATTGGAAGCGTCAATGATAACTTTGGTGAAAAACAAACTGAAATTGATAAGAAGAGCGGTTAAAATAATACCGGCAATGATACTTTTTATTTTTGCCGTGTCGCTAAAACTAAGAATAAGTTTTATAGCCTCCCAGAGCAAAATGAAAATGAAAATAATGTTGGACAAATCACGAATGACTTTCCAGACGGTGTTTATACCAGTCATCGCTGATATGTTTGCTGACCACTGCAAGATGGTGTAATTCAAAACCCAATCAAGTGCCATGCCTGCCAGCCACAAGAGCCAAGAGGTGATCATTAAGATAAATGAAGTAACCCATGCGAGAATTTGCCAGACATAACATTTTATACTAATACCACAACCACCAGTAGGTGTGGCCCCTGGTACGACTCCGGCTTGTACTCCTGCTCCCGGCCCCGTTCCGGCAGCGGCTGCTTGGTCTGGCGTTGCTGCCTGTAGTATTGTCTTCGGTGCAGGTGCAGTGCTGGGTTCTGCTGCTGAACAAAAATTTGAATCACCATTGGTATATTTGAGACAACTATTATAATCTGTATAATTTTCAGCATGTGTGAAATGAACTGGCGCGAAAACGCACAGCAGAAGCAAAAATATAAAACTGTATTTCAAAACTTTTTTCATTTTGCTTTATTGAACAATAACCGTGCGACTAATCATAGCGTCCGGGCCGTGGTTTCCACTAGGATTTGGAAGGGCAACATAGGTAACATCGTACACGCCAGCAGTGTTGATATCCGGGGCGCTACTTGTGGCGACAGTATCGGAATTGTTGACATATGCGCCAGGGTCAACCCATGGTGTGCCAAGTTTCCAAAGAAGAGGATTGGCGCCGTTTAGAGTGATTGTTACACCTCCAGGACCTGTGACTGATGTCGGGCCGGAACCGCCGACATTGACTGTGCGAGTAACCGTTGGAGCAGGAATGCCCTGTGAGTCTGTCACGTCATAAGTGATAGTGTAAGTATTTGCGGTGTTGACATCTACAGTATCCCCGCCCACAACCACTTTGCTTGTGACATCACCGTCTGTCGGGTCGTATGCTTGATAACCGGGGTCCATCCACGTTACACCAAGTGGCCAAAAGAGAGGATTGTTTGAATTGCTACCATTGCCAGTAAGAGTTATTGACGGAGCGTTGAACATTGCCGTATTAGTTGTATTTGAATTGTTGTTTGACCCCCCGGTATTAGTCTGGTTCATTACTGTTTGATCTGTGCTGTTAATCTGATTAAGTTGACTTTGGAATTGCGGGCTGTCTGTCGTGGTGTTGGCCTGTAACTGGCCTTGCAGAGATGAATTGCCAGATGAACCTTGATTCAAACCATACAATCCCCCGCTACCAAATCCGCCAACAACAGATTTAATCATCTGCACCATCAAAGCCCCGACAATTTGGTTTATGGATTGAGCCACGCCGAGCTGTTGTAGTGGACTGCCGAGAGTAATGCCAAGCTGGCTGGCGATAACAGATCCAGGTGTGTTGACTTGTTTGTTCAGACAATCACCCTCGCCGATGCCGGAATCTACTTGTTGTTGGGTTACAACATTTCCGTTACTATCCAGAGTCCCAGATGTTCCATATTGCAAACAGGTAGGTTGGCCTGTCGTTAATCCATTTGAATCAAGAAGGGGCATACTCCACTTGAGACAGTTTGATGATGATTGCGTTCCGGATATACCATTAGCTGTTGCAGTTCCTGGCGTCAAGCTCCCAGCTACTGGCGAACCAGGTGCGCATGTTTCCCAAGAAAGAAAACCATTTCCTTGGGTTAATTGATTTTGATAGTGAGTTTGTTTATTTCCTATACTAATATACATGGCTTCTTTTTGTTCCATATACGAACCGATAGGATTGTTCTGACTGTTTTGAGTCATAGAAAACCAACCATCCCATCCACCATTATCATAGAAATTTTGACCGAAGTTGGTCCAATTCTTAATAACCTTATCAATAGTGCAAGAATTTGGTGTTTTGGTTGATAGATAGTTTTGTGTCAAAGCTAAACGGATTTTGGCTTGAAATGGACTACAGACAAAATTGGTAAAAGCGCTGTTGGTGGTTGATAAATAATAAGCTGCCATCTGATCCCCCACACCAATAAAAAATTGTTCCGGATTTCGGACATAAGCCGGGTTGCCTTTGAAACCGGAGTTTATCCATTTGACCGTGCTGGCTGTAATATCCTGAATGATAATTTTGGCCAAAGCCATAGCCAAAGGATCAAGAATGAATGTTTTGGTATGGCTGGCGCTTTGCAAGGCAGTTTGAGCTGTGGCGTTTGTGGCAGTAATGTCAGTGGATATGGCTGTATCAGTTGTGTCCACATTTATATCATCAAGAGTCAGATTCATACTATCCGCTGTCATCTCCAAAGGGAAGTCCTCAACAGGGATAGCTTCTGTTTTATTAGGGAAAGAAAAATAAATAAAAGGCAACAAAACAGTCAAGATCAACGTTCCGGCGAAATATTTTCTAGTTTTATTGAAATTCTTAAAAAGAAACATAATATGTGAAAATATTATATCAACCTTATGTCCAAAAAACTAACTGTTTTGTTGAAAAGTGGTGGGGCTGTTACTTCCCACCACTTTTTGTTTTGAAATAAACTTGCAATTTTTCTGTTGCCAACTTTATATCTATGGTATGTTGTTGATAATTGCTTATAACAACTAATGATTTAACCGGATCGACGAACAAAATACGCATTGATTTAAGGTCGGTTAGCATACTGCTTACGGCATTGACCAATCCCAGATGTATTTCCACAGCATCCTCTGGCACAGGTGTTTTCAACAAATCTAATAATACGCCATTGTATCTTTCAATAATTGGGTCAAGCTTTTTTATTTCATTTTGGTCTTGATTGTTTACTGCTGTATTGAAAATATCAAACGCATTTGCTTTTTCAGTGGCTTCCGCATTCCATTTAGTGAAATTATTTTTCATGGTCGAAAAATAATTTATTATTGTGGTTGTGGAAACATCTTCTATGTTTAAATTTTGAGCAGTGTAAACAACGCTTTGAAGATTTGTGTAACTTCCAGAGGACAGAACATCGCTGACTATTTGGTCAGAAGTATTTTGATCCAAACCGCCTGTTGTGTCCACGCCGTTTTGGTTGGCTTGTCCTTGGGCTAGCAAGTACCGACTGAAAAAATCTTTGGCCAATTGAAAAGTCATGGTAGTGTCATCATCAGAATTTATTGAAGTTGTTTGGTCTAAACCACTGACCACAGTAGTGGTGCTTTGAATGTTGGAAAGGATATTTTGCCAATCAACACTAGTTTGGCTAGTTGTGCTTGTGGTGGCAATGTCAGTGGCAAAAGACCCAGAATTGCTGGTAAAATTTTCACTAGGTTGTTGCAAAATCCAAACAGCGCCCACTAAACCAAGGCAAATAATCAATATAACTAAAATTTTTCTACTTGGCATCCTATAAATTGTAGCATATAAAAAGTAAAATGATATAATATATGTATGAAATACAAATCTTACTTTTTATTAATTATTTTTTTAGTGTTTATTGGTTTACTTATTGTCGGTAAAGAACAAACAATATTTGCCGATACAACAAATATTGCTCCGTTAACATGTGCATCAACCTCCAATACTGCTTCCTCCACGCAAATGGTCTCACAGCAACAGATTACTGCTACGACACAACAAGCATCTGACACCGCCAAACAACAAATTAGTTCAATCGCCCAAAATATTTTGAATAATATTAAATCTTCTGATACCTACTTTATTAAACAGTTTCAAACCACTCAGACCTCGAGTAATTCAACTGGTCAAACTACCGGGACAGTAACAAGAACAACAAGTGGCGGTTCATCCTCATCCCCAAATTCGATTCAATGTCCGATAATAAACAGAAATTTGAAAGTGGGAGATAGTGGCAGTGATGTTTTGACTCTGTCCAACACTCTGGTGAACGAAGGGCTTCTGGCCACACCAACCGCAAATTTTGACAGCACTGTTTCTGACGCTGTCACGGCCTATCAGCAAAAACACGCCAGTCAGATTTTAACACCTCTCGGTTTGTCGTCTGGCACAGGTATTGTCGGTGCTTCCACCAGAAATTATTTGAACTCCCACACAAATTGTTCAAGTCCTGCAGGCTTCCTTGGCAGTTTTCGTTATTTGAGAATTGATATGCTAAGAAATGAGTGGCTAGTTCTGAACGAAATAGAAATTTATGGCGCTACCGGCTCAAAAATCACTCCAGCTTCAATCTCTGCCTCTTCCGTTTACGCCAATCAATCAGCTCAATTGGCCGTTGATGGCAATTATGATACATACTGGGATTCTGGCGAGACCAACTCATATTGCACCTCCCAATGCTCATCGGATTGTCAGAGTGCCACCCGCTCGGCTTACATTGTTATAGATCTCGGAGCGGTTAAAAATGTCTCAAAGATTCGCTTGTATGATCAAGGTTGGATAAACGGCGAAGTGGTAAAAATTTCCGTTTCTAATTCTAACGACGGCAGTTCCGCCTTCGCGCCAATGGCCACATTTACCAACAACAGTTCTTGCTCGGTTCATAGTCAATGGTTACAAGATCCTAGTCTGATATCATCTTCATGCCAAGGCAATACTGCTATTGGTCCGGATAATGGCAGTACTCCAACCCCACCAGTGGCACAACCAGCAACGACACAACAAACAACATCAAATTCTTGCCCGACTTTTTGGTGGTATGACTCGCAAAACACAAGCTGTTCTTCCCAGAAACAATTCTGCGGATTGAATTATGAATACAAAGGGCTGATGGTTTTTAGCACACAATATTCTTGCCAAATGTCAGCTCAAAACTCCACAAAAACCAAAATATAACCAAGACAACGACTAGATATATAAGCTTTTGAGAAGCTCAAGCCATTTTTGTAGAGAAACATCTTCAGCCCGGACTTTCGGGCTGATATTGTTTTTTTCAAAAGCGTCAATTAAAACTTTTTTTGGAAACAAACCGGACAAATTTGGCAAAAGTTGTTTCCTTTTGTGAGCAAATCCAGCATGAATAAGCTGGAAAAATTTTTGTTCAAATTCTGGCCCATTCGCTCTATCAAAATTTTTGCCAGAAATATCAGAAATATGAATAATAGCCGAATCCACATTCGGTTTTGGTTCAAACAAGTCGCGTTTGACTGTCTGAATATATTTCGGCTTCCCGTAAACTTTAACCGAAAGAGATAAAAGGTTTTCTTTTTTGTCTTTGGCCACAATTCTTTCCGCCACTTCTTTTTGGACGAGCAGTGTCATCGATTCTGGTTGATTTTCCGCCTCCAAAAATTTTCTGATAACCTGTCCGGTGATGTAGTAAGGAATATTGGCCACGATTTTGTATGGTTTCAACCCCAAATTCAAAAATTCGTCTCGACAAAAATTTTCCGGAGCTTCCCCAGAAAGTCCAGCGACTTTCTGGGCTATCCTCGGTTCGGATTTGTCAAGAGCCCTCGCTTTGCTCGGGTCGTTGACAAAACCGGCTCCTCGCCTGCGGGGGCTCCGCAAAACTTTTGCGCTCGCCGAGATTTTTGAATTTGGGATTTCCATTTCCAAAACATCATCATGTATTAAAGCCAACTGACCGGATGAAATTTCTTTTTTAAATTTTTCTTGCAAAATGGAAATCAGCCTATCATCTTTTTCCACTGCTATCACATTTGCGCCTGCTGAAAGCAATGCTTCGGTCAAAATACCTAGTCCCGGCCCGATTTCCAAAATCACATCGCCTTTTTCTGCGCCGGAAACCGACACCATTTTGGCGATAATTTTTTTTGATTTCAGAAAATTTTGTCCGAGAGATTTTTTTGATTTCATGTTTTTTAAAATTCTATTTTTGCCAATCGCTCTTCTTTTGGTCGGCAAATGATTCTTGTTCCAGATATTTTGACGGAATATCATCCAAGAATTCCGACGGCACGTTGATTTCCGTTTTGCCAAATATAGTCCGAGTTTCGGCATGTGTCAAAAAAAGTTTTTGTCGCGCGCGGGTCAAGGCCACATAAAAAAGTCGGCGTTCCTCCTCTCTGTCCTCACCAGATTTTTTCTCGCCGAAACCGTGGTGCGGAAAAAGATCAGCTTCCAAACCGCAGATAAAAACGAAATCAAACTCCAAACCTTTGGATGAATGCGCAGTCATAAGTCTCACACCATTTTTTTGTTTGTTTAGCGAATCTTGGTCGGAAGCCAGCGCACTATCCTCCAAAAATTTCTCAATCCCCTCTTCTGGTGACAAATTATCATAGCGTGTAACCAATGTGACAAGTTCCATAATGTTTTCCACTCGATCGGTATCATCTGCCCCAGTTTGATTTTTTTGGTTGAAAAAATTTTCCATACCGGATTTCTCAATGATTTTTTTGACAGCCACTGACGGCTTTTCCTTTTGCAAAATTTTCCGAAAATCGGAAAGTAAAACGCGAAAATTATTTATTTTTGTCTGCATACTGGCCGGCAATTCTTTTTCTTCACCCGCAATTATTTTTTGAGCGGTGGTTTTGCCAACCCCGCGCGATGGTGTGGAAATGGCTCGCAGAAAATCATTCATATTTTCTGGATTGAGCGAGGCTGAAATATAAGAGAGCACATCTTTAATTTCTTTCCTTTCAAAAAATTTTGTGCCGATCATTTGATATGGCACGCCAAAAGCCAGAAAAGCTTCCTCCAACACTCGCGATTGAAAATTGGCCCTAAACAGTACGGCAATTTCATCGGCTGGCTCGCCGGCCTCAATCAGTTTCTTGCATCGGAAGGCGATAAACTGGGCTTCATCCGTTTCGTCTCTGGCCACAAAAAGACCGATTTTCTCGCCAGTTTTATTTTCGGTGAAAAGTTTTTTGGGGATACGAAAATTATTTTTTTTGATAACTTCATCGGCCACAGCCAAAATGGTTTTAGTTGAACGGTAATTTTGTTCCAAGAAAAAGGTTCTAACATCCGGATATGTTTTCTCAAAATGCAGCATATTTTTTATTTCCGCTCCGCGCCAAGAATAAATATTCTGGTCCGTGTCGCCGACCACGCAAATGTTTTTGTTTTTCTCGGCCAAAAGACGGACGATTTCATTCTGCACTTTATTTGTATCCTGAAACTCATCCACATGAATGTACAAAAATCTGTTTTGATATCTCTCCAAAATTTCTTTGTTCTTTGAAAGCAAATGCAAAGTTTTCAGAAGCAAATCGTCAAAATCCAGCGCCTGCGAGCGAGCTAAAATTTTTTCATATCTCGGCCAAACTTTTTTGGCCATCTCCGATGTGAAGTCAAACGCTTCCCTCTCAAGATATTCAGTGACATTTGTCCCGCGACTTTTTTCGGCCGAAATTATATTTTGAATTTTGTCCAGATGTTCTTTCGGGTCAAGTCCGATTTCCAGAATCGCTTCTTTGACTGCTTTTTTGGAATCGGCTTTGTCAAAAATTTTAAAATGCCTTGGCAAACGGAAAAACGGCGCGTTCTCTTTGATAATCAAAACACCGAGAGAATGAAAAGTAGAAACATGCGGAACATTACCACCAGCAAAACCCGTTTCGGAAACTCCTTCCATAATTTTACGCGTGCTCCGAGAAGGAGTTTCCGAAAAAGGGTTTTGTGAATCTAGCAAACCCATCACCCTCTCTCGCATTTCTCTGGCCGCTTTGTTGGTAAAAGTGATAGCCAAAATATTTTCCGGCCGAACTCCGGTCTTGATGAGATGCAGAATCCTATGAGCTAATGTTTTTGTTTTGCCCGCCCCGGCTCCGGCCACAATCAAAACCGGCCCATCTGTGGCCAGCACAGCCCTTTTTTGTTCGGTATTTAGTGAATCCAAATAATCCATTTCAGAAAGTATAACACGCTTTACCATTTTTCCGCTTTCACTGAACTGTCTTTATTTTTAGCCATATTTTTCATTTCCCCAAAAGAATTTTGCTTTTTGTCTCAAAATCGCTTGACAAATTCACAATAAATATGCTAAACTAATCCTCGTCATCGTTCGCTTAGCGGGGCGGTGGCGGCGAAAGACAGCTAAGTCTCCGGTAAGACGTTCCTCGGTCTCCGGAGGAGGGCAGGGGTAAATCTGGTGGTTGTCCGCACATCAGATTTCACACTGGCGCCAAAGGCTGGTAGACAATCGCGGATAGTTGTTATTCCAGCTGACTTCGATCATTTGGTCATTCGAATGCCCCGATTACGATTGTGGGGGGGAAGAAAAAATCGGTTTGGGCCCGAAGATTACATCAAAGGGCCTTTTCTTTTTCAAATTTCACATTTGACAAAAGTCTAGTGCTTGTGATAGTATATTGTCACTGAAGTTCGCCGATGGCGGGCTCATTTTTTACCCAAATCTTGAAATTACAAAGATGTGGTAAACTTAAACAAATAATTAAAAAATAAAATGATTGATTTAAAAGTAATAAATAGTGTTCTGACTCAAATGGAGGAGGAGCGAGGCATACCGAAAGAAAAAATAATAGAAGCCATTGAGATGGCTTTGGCTTCGGCCTACAAAAGGGAGTACGGCAAAAAAGGCCAAATCATCCGAGCCAAATTTGATATAAACAGTGGCAAAACTGAAATGTTTCAGGTCAAAATGGTGGTGGACGAATCCACAGTCATAATGGACGAGTATGAATATGAAGCTTACCGTGAGGACAGGAAAGCCGAAGAGGCCAATATGTCCGCCGAAGAGTTGGAGAAAGCTGAACCGGAAAAAGAACTTTACAATCCGGAACATCACATTTTATTGTCCGAAGCCAAGCGAATTAAAAAAGGTGTGGGGCTTGGCGACGAGATGGTTTTTCCGATTGAATCTTCCGGCGACTACGGTCGCATTGCCGCTCAAACAGCCAAGCAAGTCATTATGCAAAAAATCCGCGAAGCCGAAAAAATTTCCGTGCTGTCGGAGTACGGCAAGCGCGAAGGAGAGATTGTCTCCGGCACGGTTCAGCGCATTGAGCGTGGCAACATTTTTGTGGATATGGGACGAGCCACCGGCTTTCTGCCATACGAAGAACAGATTCCCGGTGAGAGATTTGCTCAAGGCGAGAGGTTGAGAGCCTATCTTTTCCGGGTGGAAGAATCCGGCAAGGGGGTTTTCTTGCGCCTGTCGCGTTCTCATCCGAAATTTTTGGAAAAACTTTTTGAAATCGAAGCTCCGGAAATCGAAAACGGTACAGTCAAAATAAAATCAATCGCCCGTGAAGCTGGTATGCGCAGTAAAATTGCCGTCTCTTCAGATGATCCCCACATTGATCCTGTTGGCTCAATGGTTGGCGGTCGAGGAGTGCGTGTTTCCACAGTTATGTCCGAACTCGGTGGCGAGAAAATAGATGTTATTGAGTGGTCAGCTGATCAGAAAAAATTTATTGAAGATGCCTTATCTCCGGCCAAAATTCTCTCTGTCACACTCGATGAAGCCAACAATCAGGCCACAGCTATGGTTTCCGAAGATCAGCAATCTCTGGCTATAGGCAAAGGCGGGCAAAATGTCCGTCTGGCGGCTAAGCTGACAGGTTGGAAGATTGATATCAGATCAGTCGGGCCTAATGATGAGGAAGTTTAGAATGACGAAATGTGGAAAATTTTTCTTTTGGGATTTTGTTGTATATTGTTGTATAATAGTATTGTTATAAAGCGCTAATCTCAAAAAATATGGAAGAAAAAACATCAATTGGTTCAGTTATCGCCACGATCATCATTATTGCACTCATTGTGCTTGGTGGTTTATATTTCTGGGGCAAACGCATTGAAGAACAACAATCTCTGCAATCTTTCACGATTTCGACAAGTACTGTGCCGGGCGACCAAACATCAAACGAAATTGTCGGTACAAGTTCGCCCGCGGTTTCCAGTTCCACGAGTAATAATTGATTATTATAAATATTTTCAAATCAAAGACCAGCCAATCGGTTGGTTTTTGCTTGCAAAAATGTTGTTCATAATATAAAGTCTCAATATGTCACAAAAAAACTACACAAATATTGTTCTAAATCCCCTGCCGGAAAGAGAACTTGAAATTATTGGACAGATTGCGACCGAAAGAATGTCGGAATTGCGCGGGGAAGCTTTGAAGAAAATCAAAGAAGACATTGAGATTGATGGTTTCCGCAAAGGTAACGCGCCGGAGTCACTAGTGGCGCAGAAAGTTGGCGAGATGCGGCTGTTGGAAGAAGCGGCTGAGATTGCTTTGTCCGAGGAATATCCGAATGTTTTGGAAGAACATAATATAGATGCCATCGGCCGACCGGAAATAACCATTACCAAAATCGGTCTTGGCAGTCCTCTGGAATTCAAAATCAAAACAGCTCTCGTGCCGGATGTTAAACTTGGCGATTACAAAAAAATTATTGCTCAAATAAAGGAAAGACCACCGGTTGTGCCCGAAGTTTCTGAAAAAGAAGTTGAAGATATTGTTTTAAATGTCCGCCGAAATGTGGCTCACCAGCTAGAGCACACCAAAGCCGGATTGGGTGAACACGAACACAATCACGGCGAAATAAAAGACGAAGATTTACCTGAAATGGACAAAAATTTTTTGAAAATGGTTGGCGATTTCAAAAATGTTGAAGATTTCAAAACCAAAATCAAAGAAAATTTGCTTAAAGAAAAAGAATTGAAAGAAAAAGACAAAAAACGTGCTGAAATTTTGGAGAAAATCATAGCCGAATCGAAAATTGAGATACCAAAAATTATTATAAACGGCGAAATAGAAAAAATGTTGGCTCAATTCAAAGACGACTTGGCCCAAAGTGGTGTTCCCTATGAAGATTATCTGAAACACATCAAGAAAACAGAGGACGATTTGCGCAAAGAGTGGCATGAAATTGCAGTTAAACGAGCCAAATCGCAAATCATTCTCAATACTATTGCCAAAGAACAAAATATTTCCGCAAATGAAGATGAAGTCAAAAAAGAAATGGAAAACATTTTGGCTCACCACAAAGAGGCCAACCGTTTTCAGGTCAGAATGTTCGTCGAAACATTTCTGACAAATGATTTAGTATTTCAATTTTTGGAGAAGTAAAATTATATGGCAAAAAGACAAGCAACAAATACAAAAAACAAAACTTCGCGTTCGCATAAAACCAAAAAGCGTCTGGAAATCAAACGCTTGCGACTTTTGGCAAAAAAGAAAAGATAATTTCTACTGCAGCAAAAACAAACTAGCTACGGCGATAACTGCGGTTTCAGAGCGCAAAATTTGTGGGCCGAGAGAGACTGCCGGCATGTTATAACCTCGCAAAAAAGAAATCTCTTTTTCAGAAAAACCACCTTCCGGTCCGACGAAAAGAGCAAAAGAAACCTGATTTGTGCCGGCTCGATATTGGTTGAAAGGCACTCCACTTTTATCAAAAAAAACTTTTTCCTGTGGCAAAGTCCCGGTTTGAAAAATCTCAACCAAAGTTTGTGACAAATGAATGATTGGAATGTCTCCCCTGCCCGACTGCTCGGTCGCTTCAATGGCGATTTTTCTCATTCGCTCCAAATTCAATTTTCTTTTTTCGGAATGTTCGCAAAGCACCGGCAAAATATTTGATACGCCGATTTCTGTGGCTTTCTGTACAACCAGATCAAAGTTGTCCTTTTTGAGAAGAGCCGAGCAAAGCCAAATATTTTTTCGCTGACTTATGTCAGCCGTTTGGTGCTTCTCTAAAATTTCCACTGTCGCGCCGAGATTGCGCATAGCGGAAATCAAACACAAATAATCCGTGCCCGAGCCGTCAAAAAGCACCACCTGCGAGCCGACATTGTAACGAAAGACATGTTTCCATTGGTGCACCAAGTCGCGATCATTTATATCAAATGTTTTTTCGGTTATCGGAGTTTGCAAATAGAATCTGTGGAATCTCATCACAAAACTATACCACAAATTGCAAAAAAAGTATTTTCTGATATAATCAGCTCACTTAAAAATAATCAATAAAACCATGTTAATCCCAACAGTTATAGAAAAATCGCAGTTCGGCGAGCGGGCCTACGACATCTACTCACGACTTTTGCGTGAAGGTATTATCTTTCTTGGCGGAGTCATAGACGACGACACGGCCAACATTGTCATTGCTCAAATGCTTTTTTTGCAATCGGAAAATCCAAAAAAGGATATAAATCTTTACATCAATTCACCGGGCGGTTCGGTCACAGCCACCATGGCTATCGTGGACACGATGAATTACATTAGAAATGACGTTTCCACCGTTTGCGTTGGTGTTGCCGCTTCAGGCGCGGCCATTATTTTGTCGTCCGGGGCTAAAGGTAAAAGATGCGCTCTGGAAAATGCCGAAGTGATGATCCATCAACCGCTCGGTGGCGCTGAAGGTCAAGCTTCGGACATCGAAATTTCAGCCAAACACATTATCAAAACTCGTGAAAACCTAAACAAACTTTTGGCTAAAAATACCGGCCAGTCACTTTCCAAAATCGAAAAAGATGTTGATCGTAATTTCTTTATGTCTCCCGAGGAAGCCAAGAAGTATGGCATCATCGACAAAGTTTTGTAGAATTTTGATGCTTTCAAGACCTACTCATCATCCTTTTTTAAAAGCTCAGACGCCGCCTTTTTTGCAGCCTCCAAATCTTCACCATAGAATTCATGACCAGCATAGCCTTTGCCCGTGAAATCTTCTATTATATCTACTCTCCAATCAGGTTTTTCTTCATATGGGCATCTCATATCTGTAATGACAACATAATTTGTCCGATAGTTCCCCTCTTCTTTTGCCTTACCAATAACTATTTCGTCACACATTGGCCACAATGGATAGAGACTGTCGTATAGATTTTTTTTTCTATTAACCCCACTAAATAATTGAAACTTTAAGTTATGATCTTCCGCATATTTAATTGCGTTTTTTGCTTTTCTTGCGCACTCTGCCATATCCCCAACTTGTTCACGACTAATTTTGCCCATCTCGAATAATTTCCTTATTCGGTCGGGTTCACTGTAATATTTTTTTGGTATTATTTGGCCATCTTTATCAAAACCTCTGGTGCCGGGTTCCAAATCATAGTCCAAATCATAGTAATTAAAATTTGGTGTCTGTTCCTCGCTACCAGTTTCTTCACTGATAATTTTCTCATCTTGTTGCGAATCTAATTTTGGTGTTTCTTCCATAATTTTTTAAAATATTTTGATAATGAATCAATTTTACCCCCCCCGCAAAAAAGCAAGTGGATAAATTAGACAAAACAAATCGAATGATATACACTATATTCATTATTGATTTTAATTTATACCGCGCAGGTTTTCTTTTCTGAGTATTTTGTTAAAAAATGGCTACAAATTTGAATTATATGACACTTTTCCATCACGACATCCCCAATAAATTCAACAAATTTCTCCGATAAGAGGCGGGCAGGTATCCGCACAATATGTCATTAAAAATAGTTTTTGCTCTACTGAGCATCGCAACCCTAGTCGGGCTAGCCCTCGGTTATTATTTGCGCCTGATAATCGCTCTTGGCAAAAAAGGTTCAATGGAATTGCGTTTGCGCCAGATCGAACTCTTGGCTAAGGACAAGGAAAAGGAAATAATCGATGAAGCCAGCAAGAAAGCCGAGGAAATTTTGAAAGAAGCTCGTCATGAGGTCAAAGAAAAAGAAGTTGAACATAAAAAAACCGAAGACCGCTTAATCAAAAAAGAGGAACTTCTTGATCATCGTCAGACCGACATTGATCGTGAAGTGGAAGAAATTAAAAAACGGATTGAAGAAATAAAAAATATTCGCGAAAACGCCGAAAAATTGGAGAATCAAAAACTGGAAGAATTGCACAACATTGCCAAACTTTCTGAAGAAGAGGCCAAAAATGAAGTTTTCAAATTGGTTGAGAAAAATTCCGAGCAGGACATTTTGGCTCGGATGCAAAAGCTTGAGCAGAACGGCGCCGAAAGATTGGAGGAACGAGCCAAGTCCATCGTGGCCACGGCTATTCAGCGACTTTCCAACTCTGTCAGCTCCGATATGCTGACCACTCACGTTTCCATCCCAAATGATGAGATTAAAGGCAAAGTTATCGGCAAGGAAGGACGCAACATCAAAGCTTTTGAACGCGCTACCGGCGTTGAAGTCATTGTTGACGACACGCCTGGCTCTATCACTATCTCTTCTTTTGATCCTGTCCGCAGACAAGTGGCTAAAATCGCTCTGGAAAAATTGATTGCCGACGGACGCATTCAGCCGGCTAAAATTGAAGAGTTTTATCAGAAAGCCGAGCAAGAAACAAACAAAACAATCAAGGAAAAAGGCGAAGAAGCCATCTATGAAACTGGGGTTTTGGGTCTTGACCCGCGCGTTGTTTCCATTTTGGGGCGTTTGTATTTCCGTACCAGCTATGGTCAGAATATTTTGGCGCACTCAATTGAAATGGCGCACATTGCCGGTATGTTGGCCGAAGAGCTTGGGGCTAACGTGGCTGTGGCCAAGGCCGGCGCGCTAGTTCACGACATCGGCAAAGCCCTTGACCATGAAGTTGTCGGGACACACGTGGAAATCGGCCGACGCATTTTGCAAAAATTTGGCACAGATGAAAATATTATCAAAGCTATGCAGGCTCACCACGAAGAATATCCTTATGAAACGATTGAATCTGTCATTGTCCAGTGCGCCGATGCCATTTCCGGCAGTCGTCCGGGGGCCAGGCGCGACAGCATTGAAAATTATCTGAAACGATTGGGCGATTTGGAAGCGGTGGCTACCAGTTTTCCGGGAGTGGAAAAGGCTTACGCTCTGCAAGCTGGCCGCGAAATCCGAGTTTTTGTCACCCCAGCCGAGCTTTCCGATCTTGATGCTCAAAAAACGGCTAGAGATATAGCCATTCGCATTGAACAGGAACTCAAATATCCAGGTGAAATCAAAGTGGTAGTCATTCGCGAATCACGTGTCATTGAATTTGCTCGATAATTTACCCACCAGTACTTGAAATAAGCACCAATTTTTATCCACTGTCAACTTGTTGCTTTAAAAAAGCCTTGGTATATAATGTCATTCATAGTAGATAGGTACTAGAATTTTCAAATCAGAAAATTCTAAAAATTTATTAGAATAATTTAGTAAAAAAATATGAACAAGGCTTCAATAATAGATGCGGTTCACGAAAAACTCGGCGGGACAAAAGTTCAGGCCGAGGAAATTGTGGATTTGGTGATTGATTCCATCGTCAACACTCTGAAAAAAGGCGGTGAAGTTTCAATTGCTGGTCTCGGTATCTTCTCGACAAAAACTCGAGCAGCTAGACAGGCCCGCAACCCACGCACCGGCGAGTCCATCTCCGTGCCTTCAATGAAAGTACCTAAATTCCGTGCCGCAAAAGCGCTCAAAGAAGCGGTAAAGTAAAAAGTTTTTTAAAACTTGGAATTTTTTCTCCGAGAAAAATCAAAAAACTCCCTCGCGGAGTTTTTTGATTTTATGTGCCCCGAACCAGATATGACAATCTTTCATATCTTATTATATTAACATAATTCGACTCTGACATAGGTTGAATTAAAAATGCTAAGGAATTATAATTTTAGTGAAAATCTACGGCCAGAAATATGAAGTTAGAAAATCAGCTGTTTGTGCACCTTATTGTATCAAGTTAGAACCGAATGTATACAGATTATGTTTTGAAAGTTATTAATTTACGCCATGTTTTGAGCAATAACTTGTATCCAGTTTGTTCTACCAGAATTAGCAACATTTTCCCATACTAATTTTAAGCCAAGTTTATTTATGTATTCTTTAATTTCCGACAAAGTAAAATAACTGAAAAACCTTTCATATTCATAACCATAGTCATTTTCTTTGAGTATCTCGTTGTCAGCGCCGTCAGATTTTACTTCCTTTACCGCAAGATACAAAATCCCTTTCGGCTTTAATTTATTTTTGAATTTTTCTATAACTTCTATAGCCCTTTCTCTTGGAATATGCAATAAAACCGCTTGTGCAAAAACGGCATCAAATTTATTTTGGTATGAATCCAACTCATAAATATCACCAACCACAAAATCAACATTCGAACTTCTCTTTTAGCAATTTCTATCATTTTTTCAGAAAAATCCATTCCGGTGATTTTAAATCCTTTATCGGAAAGATATTTTGATTTCACTTCAGCACCACACCCAATATCAAGTATTGACGCACCTTTTGGTAAAAGAGAAGTAAATTTGGCCGTGCCTTCGTGCCACCATGTGTCCTGTTTATGGTCTTTAAACCAGTCATCGGCAATTTTGTTGTAAGTTGATTTTAAGTCCATAAATTTTATTATCAGTGTTAATTATTTTATAATTTGTTTTTATACAATTCCAAAAAATTTGGAAATTGAGAATGAACAGGGTTTGGTAAAGTATTAAGAGTAAACCAACCG
This sequence comes from uncultured bacterium, assembly GCA_963727715.1. Lineage (GTDB taxonomy): Bacteria > Patescibacteriota > Minisyncoccia > Phycocordibacterales > DATDWN01 > CAIOTC01. Next base: position 201,254 of record CAVSGX010000004.1, read on the forward strand.
ATTTCATCAAATTTGTGAGGCTCACCGTTTTTAACTTTGTTTTTGTCTATTAAAACTTTGAAATCTAGACCAATCCAGTGTGTTTTCACACCATCATGTTCCCTATGAACATCACGATATCCTAAAAATTCAAAATCTAAGACTTCTGTACAATATTCCTGTTTTATTTCGCTTTTCAAAGTACTTTCCACGGTATCTCCAAATTCCAATCCTCCGCCACCTATATCCCACCTTCCATGCTCATCACGACATTTTGTACTTCTTTTACCCATAACAAAATTACCCTGACCGTCATGACAAATAAAAACTGTTGTAACACCTGTATAATCAACGCCTTTTTTCATGTTCAAGTTATTAGAACCAAAAATTTGTTACCCTGCAATGATATTTTCAGCAAATTCCGTCGTTGTGCGGGACGGGAGAGTCGAACTCCCCACCACAGTTTGGAAAACTGTTATTTTACCGATAAACTAGTCCCGCGCTATGGCATATGCTAGCAAAAAAAAATATCATCGGCAATTTTTGAGACCTTTGATACAGATGATATAATTTGTTTATGAAAGCTATTGCTACAGCTGTTTTGTTTTTAATATCAAGCCTAATAAGCGCCGTGCAAAATCCGGTTGAGGTAAAACATGTTGCGCCACCAGCTCCGCAAATGCAAACAACAGTGGTGCAAAAACAAGTTGCGACATCATCAGTTAAATCTATCGCCACGACGACAAAACCAAAAGTAATAAAAAACACTATCAGATTAAAACCAATCATCACAAAAACATCAACAACCACCTCCCTTTCCGTAAAAAATGGAACGATAAACCCAGAACCACAAATTCCTCTCGTCACACTCAACACCGAAACCAGAGCTTCCTTGGTCAATATTATCTGTTCTACACTGTCTGGTGGTCCACTCTCCTCTGTTCCGGCAGTGGCGTTGTTATCAGCCCGGACGATGTTATTTTGACCAATGCCCATGTTGGTCAATTTTTTCTCTTGAAAAATTTCAACGGTCAGGAAAATTATGTTCAATGTGTCATCCGCACCGGTTCTCCGGCTTACCCGACATATAATGCCGAATTGGTCTATATTTCGCCGACGTGGGTTTTGCAAAACAAGTCCGTTCTACTTGAACCTGTTCCCAAAGGCACAGGCGAACACGATTATGCTTTTTTGCGTATCACCGGGCGCATTGATGGCGGGCAACTGTCTCCATTGCCTTTTATTAAAGTGTTGACTGATTGGCCTATAACCAACCAAACCGGGCAATTTGTTTTGCTCGCTTCATACCCGGCCGGACTTTTAGGTGGGCAAACCATTGTCCAAAATCTTTTCCAAGCTAGCGCTGAAACAACTATCCAAAAAATTTTCACTTTTGCCACAACACACCGGATGTACTGTCTTTCCCCGGCACAGTCATATCTCAAGGGGGTTCTTCCGGTGGCGCGGTGGTCTCCGGCGCGGGTCAGCTTATCGGCGTTATTTCCACCGAAACTGAAGGAGATCAAACCAGCGCTCGGAATCTAAATGCTATAACCACAAGCTACATAAACCGCGATCTCAAAGCTGAATCCGGTTTGACCATTGCTGACCTTCTCGCTTACCCTGCCATCACCGCCCAAAATTTCAATCAAAATATCGCCCCAAAACTGACCAACATTCTAACCAACACTCTTTTGCAAAAATGAATTAAGCTACTTCACCGTATTCTCTGCAGCGATTTGCAAAAGCATCTGAAAATTATCTTCTTTGACCGCCTTGTTTGGTTTCTCCAGCCCGCACTTTTGGCATTTGTGAATTATTGTGTATTCTTTGCCGGATTTTTCCACGCGAATCGGTTCCATCATCCCACCACATTCTTCTGCTCTGTCACCCGGAAAAACATCAACATGCTTTGACCACAAACATTCCGGGCAATGATTGGTATAACCATTTCCAACTACCGTTGCTCCACATTTTTCACACACGAAATCCTCTTTATTTTTTAAAAATTTTTGTGACGGCATAAATATAAGTAAGAACCTTCGGTTCTTGTCGCGGGTGCCGGAAATCGAAATCCGGATCTCACGAACCCGAATCGTGAATACTACCGTTATACTACACCCCGATATTACTGATATTTAAAATCATAAAAACTTCCTTGTCGGAGTGCCGAGATTCGAACTCGGAACGCATCCCTTCGGGCCGCGGAAACAGAACATGTTTCCAGAATTTTTTGAAAACTCCGTCGGAGTGCCGAGATTCGAACTCGGAACGCTTGCTCCCAAAGCAAGTATGATAGCCGTTTCACTACACTCCGACGCAATTTTCAAAAAACTTCCCCAAAACAAGTATAATAGCCGTTTCACTACACTCCGCTAAAACAAAAATCAGTCTAGCATAAAAGCCCAAAATCACAAACAAAAATTCACAGAACAAGATCTTCTATGAAGTTGACCCTAGAAATTCTTTTATCTGTGTCTATATAAACAGTGGCTACATCAAACTGCCATTCAGTCTTATCAGAAATATCTTTATCCAGCAAATACGATTGTATTACCCTACCCAATCTCTGCAATTTCCAAGGATGCATATTATCTTCCGGCGGTAATGATCCTTTTTTGTTTCTTGTGTAACACGAAGTTTAGCCGAATCAATGTTTGCGACACACTTTTTACTTCCACAAAATGAAGTTTTTTGTCTTTTTGAGCCACAATGTCAATCTCACCCCACTTTTTCAGATAATTTCTATCCACAATTTTATATCCAAGTTTTTGCAAATATTTACAAGCACAATCTTCGCCGATTTTGCCAACAATTTGTTTTTCAGTCTGTTTTTTAACAGTTTTTTTATTTTTATTAAATATTTCAAAAAATTTCATTATCATAATTATATCAAAAATTTTATCTTGTTTAAAAAATTATTTCACGTGAAACTTAAATCCAAAAAATTAAAAACAGACATTAAAAGGACTGTCTGTTTTTAATAAACCCATACATAGAAACATATTTATTAGTTAATTGGTCGAAAGTCCTTTGAAAATGTTCTAAGTCAAAGACTTGTCCTTAATCCCCATGTCCACAGGCTTATCCACATTTTTCCACGATCATATAGTAAATAAATTCAAACTGTGGTATCATCTTTTTATATGATACCACAGCGGTTAAAAGAAAAAGCTACAGAATTGAGAAAAATCGGCAAAAGTTATAACTACATTCAGAAAGAAACTGGTAGATCCAAATCCATGTTATCATATTGGTTTTCCGAAACAATATGGTCAGAAGGTGTAAGAAAAATTAACAATAAAAATAATGTTGAAGAGTCT
>CAVSGX010000005.1:0-115134 GCA_963727715.1 uncultured bacterium
TTGTTTGTGATTTTGGGCTTTTATGCTAGACTGATTTTTGTTTTAGCGGAGTGTAGTGAAACGGCTATTATACTTGTTTTGGGGAAGTTTTTTGAAAATTGCGTCGGAGTGTGTGTAGTGAAACGGCTATCATACTTGCTTTGGGAGCAAGCGTTCCGAGTTCGAATCTCGGCACTCCGACGGAGTTTTCAAAAAAATTGTGGAAACGTGTTCCTGTTCCCGCGGCCCGAAGGGATGCGTTCCGAGTTCGAATCTCGGCACTCCGACAAGGAAGTTTTTATGATTTTAAATATCAGTAATATCGGGGTGTAGTATAACGGTAGTATTCACGATTCGGGTTCGTGAGATCCGGATTCGATTTCCGGCGCCCCGCAACAACCGAAGGTTCTTACTTATATTTATGCCGTCACAAAAATTTTTAAAAAATAAAGAGGATTTCGTGTCTAAAAAGTGTGGAGCAACGGTAGTTGGAAATGGTTATACCAATCATTTCCCGGAATGTTTGTGGTCAAAGCATGTTGATGTTTTTCCGGGTGACAGAGCAGAAGAATGTGGTGGGATGATGGAACCGATTCGCGTGGAAAAATCCGGCAAAGAATACACAATAATTCACAAATGCCAAAAGTGCGGGCTGGAGAAACCAAACAAGGCGGTCAAAGAAGATAATTTTCAGATGCTTTTGCAAATCGCTGCAGAGAATTCGGTGAAGTAGCTTAAATTATTTTTGCAAAAGAGTGTTGGTTAGAATGTTGGTCAGTTTTGGGGCGATATTTTGATTGAAATTTTGGGCGGTGATGGCAGGGTAAGCGAGAAGGTCAGCAATGGTCAAACCGGATTCAGCTTTGAGATCGCGGTTTATGTAGCTTGTGGTTATAGCATTTAGATTCCGAGCGCTGGTTTGATCTCCTTCAGTTTCGGTGGAAATAACGCCGATAAGCTGACCCGCGCCGGAGACCACCGCGCCACCGGAAGAACCCCCTTGAGATATGACTGTGCCGGGGAAAGACAGTACATCCGGTGTGTTTGTGGCAAAAGTGAAAATTTTTTGGATAGTTGTTTCAGCGCTAGCTTGGAAAAGATTTTGGACAATGGTTTGCCCACCTAAAAGTCCGGCCGGGTATGAAGCGAGCAAAACAAATTGCCCGGTTTGGTTGGTTATAGGCCAATCAGTCAACACTTTAATAAAAGGCAATGGAGACAGTTGCCCGCCATCAATGCGCCCGGTGATACGCAAAAAAGCATAATCGTGTTCGCCTGTGCCTTTGGGAACAGGTTCAAGTAGAACGGACTTGTTTTGCAAAACCCATGTCGGCGAAATATAGACCAATTCGGCATTATATGTCGGGTAAGCCGGAGAACCGGTGCGGATGACACATTGAACATAATTTTCCTGACCGTTGAAATTTTTCAAGAGAAAAAATTGACCAACATGGGCATTGGTCAAAATAACATCGTCCGGGCTGATAACAACGCCACTGCCGGAAACAGAGGAGAGTGGACCACCAGACAGTGTAGAACAGATAATATTGACCAAGGAAGCTCTGGTTTCGGTGTTGAGTGTGACGAGAGGAATTTGTGGTTCTGGGTTTATTGTTTCATTTTTTACGGAAAGGGAAGTGGTTGTTGATGTTTTTGTGATGATTGGTTTTAATCTGATAGTGTTTTTTATTACTTTTGGTTTTGTCGTCGTGGCGATAGATTTAACTGATGATGTCGCAACTTGTTTTTGCACCACTGTTGTTTGCATTTGCGGAGCTGGTGGCGCAACATGTTTTACCTCAACCGGATTTTGCACGGCGCTTATTAGGCTTGATATTAAAAACAAAACAGCTGTAGCAATAGCTTTCATAAACAAATTATATCACCTGTATCAAAGGTCTCAAAAATTGCCGATGATATTTTTTTTTGCTAGCATATGCCATAGCGCGGGACTAGTTTATCGGTAAAATAACAGTTTTCCAAACTGTGGTGGGGAGTTCGACTCTCCCGTCCCGCACCAAAAAATTTTTACTTTGTGCTCCCACGAGGAATCGAACCTCGATTTCAGGTTCCGGAAACCTGTGTTTTATCCGTTGAACTATGGGAGCGAGGGGATTTGTGGTCAGGAATATTTTACTCGCCGTCGCTCGTAAAATTTCCCGACCCGGACTCGGCTGTTTTTTATGCTGAAAAACACACCTCCGTCTTGCCCATGTATCAAAAAATATGAGGAAGCTCATATTTTTCTCTCATGTGCACCCGGAGGGATTCGAACCCCCAACAACTGCTTCGAAGGCAGGCATGATATCCATTTCACTACGGGTGCTTACCCTTAAATATACAATAAAAAGTCATTTAATGCTATCATTAACCTATGAAAGTTGAATTTTCAATCTCACCAGAGGTTTTATATGTCACTGAAACGCTCAAAAAGGCCAATTTTGAGGCTTTTTTGGTTGGTGGTTGTGTCAGAGACTTGTTTCTGGGCAAGAAGCCAAAAGATTGGGATATCACCACAAATGCCAGACCTGAACAAATAATCCCCTTATTTCCTGACACTTTTTATGAAAATGATTTTGGGACAGTTGGTGTTGTGCAGGAGAATGTTTCGGATGAAACTCTTAAAGTGATAGAAGTGACACCATATCGTCTTGAGTCTGGATACTCGGATAACAGGCACCCAGACAAAGTTACTTTCAGTCAAAAAATAGAAAATGATTTACAAAGAAGGGATTTTACAATTAATGCTCTAGCCTATAATGTCCTTAATGGGGAAGTAATTGACTTTTATCAGGGGTTAAAAGATATAAAGGACAAAATTATCAGAACGGTCGGTAAACCAAAGGATAGATTTATAGAAGATGGTTTGCGCATATTACGCGCGGTTAGGTTTTTTGCCGAAATTGGTTTTGAAATAGAGCCAAAAACAGAAAAAGCTATATATGAAAATGCTGACTTGCTCAGCAATATTTCAAAAGAAAGAATTCGTGATGAATTCACCAAAATTATAATGTCAAAGAACCCAATGGTGGGCCTTTCAGCTATGAAAAAACTGGGTTTAATGAAATATGTTACACCAGAATTGGAGGAAACTTATGGTGTGGAGCAAAATAAAGCCCATTCTTACGATGTTTGGGAGCATTTATTGCGGTGTGTACAATGCGCAGCTGATAAAGATTTTTCTTTAGAAGTTCGTTTGACGGCCCTATTTCACGATATTTCCAAGCCAGGGGCTCGTAGATGGGGAGATGAACAAAAGCAATGGACATTTTATGGCCATGAAGTTTTTGGTTCACGTGTAACAAAGAAGGCGCTTCAAGATCTACGTTTCCCAAGAAACATTGTTGAAAAGGTTACAACGCTTGTTCGTTGGCATATGTTTTTTTCAGATACGGAACAAATTACACTCTCGGCTGTTCGTCGAATGATTGCCAATGTTGGTAAAGAAAATATCTGGGATCTTATGAATGTTCGTATTTGTGACAGAATAGGGACAGGCAGACCAAAAGAGGACCCATATCGTCTGAGAAAATACCACGCTATGATAGAAGAAGCACTCCGAGATCCTGTTTCGGTAGCAATGCTTAAAATTGACGGTAAAAAAATTATGGATGTTACACAAGAAACATCTGGGCCAAAGATAGGGTATACACTCCATGCTTTGTTAGAGGAAGTTTTAGATAATCCAACAAAAAATACAGAAGAATATTTGGGAAATCGCGCAAAAGAGCTTATTTTACTTCCTGAAAATGAATTAAAGGTACTTGGTGAAAAGGGGAAGTTAACAAAAGAGGAAGCTGATGAGGAGGAAATCAAGAAAATACGAGGAAAACACTGGGTAAAATAGAAAAATAAAAACCCCAAATCTGGATGAAATTCGAGGCGGACGAGAAATTTGTTTGGAGGCGTATTGAATATACGACGACAAACAAATTTTGAAGTCCAACGAAGAATTTTACCGGATTTGAGATTTTTATAACAAAAAACCGCCCGACAAAAGCGAGAAATGCTAATGTGATGAGCGGTTGATATAAGGAACCACTCAGTTAAACCATAAAGTCAGATACCATATCTCAAAAAATAAAATAAATAGTAGATAGTTGGAGATATTTAGATTGCTGACAAGAAGTTGAACCAAGAAGCCCTAAATAGAGGATTTGGCCAATCCTAAAAACACTTTGTGTAAAGAACTATCGAACTAATCTTGCCCGTGATTTATCGGACATAATTATTTCCATCTAAAACTATTCTATCAGTTGTAAAAGACACGTAAAGGACATTTGTAATTTAGCTGTGGATAAGTCACTTATTCAATGTCAAGCTCTATAGGGCAGTGATCAGAACCGAGAACTTCTGGGAGAATTTTGGAGCTTTTTATTTTTGGTAAAAGTTTTTTACTGACAAAAAAATAATCAATACGCCAGCCGACATTCCGCACACGGGCATTTTGCCAATGTGTCCACCATGTATAGTGGCTGTTTCCAGCCGTGAAGTGACGGAAAGTGTCAACAAAACCTGCGCTGATTATATTGTCAATTCCTTCACGTTCCTCTTTAGTAAAGCCGTGCTCGCCCTCATTTTGTTTTGGATTAGCAAGATCATTTTTGGTGTGCGCCACATTTAAATCACCACAAAAAATAACTGGTTTTGTTTTTTCTAAATCTTTTAAAAATTCCAAAAAAGCTGGATCCCATTTTTTATGACGGAGGTTTAGACGGGACAAATCTTCTTTGGAGTTTGGGGTATAAACATTAGTCAGAAAAAAATTTTTAAACTCGGCGGTGATGACACGACCTTCGACATTTGGATTACCGTAGCCATCATTCTCCAGTTTGTATTTTTTACACAAATCTTCTGGCAGGCCTAAAATCACTTGCAATGGTTTTTCTTTGCAAAAAATGGCTGTGCCACTGTAGCCGGCCTTCTCGGCTGAATTCCAGTACTCTTCGTATTCTGGCAAATCAATTTCGTTTTGCTCGTGTTTTGATTTTGTTTCCTGCAAACAGATGATATCCGGTTTGTATTTTTCAACCATCGGCAAAAAGAGTTCTTTTTTGTGCACTGCCCGCAAGCCGTTTACATTCCAAGAAATGATTTTCATATTTGTATTCTAACAAAAAATAAACGAAATCTCATTTGACTTTTTATAAGACCGAAGGTATCATTTAAATAGGAGAAGCGAATGCGGATTCTGATAGTAAGTCCACAGGTTATATGGATTGTTAGAGAAATAAGGAAAATAAATGAAGATGTCAAAAAGTTAAAGTGGTACGACAAAATTCTTATTTTTGGTTTGATTGCATTCTTTTTGTTTTTTACAGGGGTTCCAGTATTCCTTTTTTTGAATGAGGGCTAGAAATAGCTCTTTTTTGTTACAGATGTCTTATTCTCGTTGGGAGTGGAATTTTTTGTGAACATCTTTTAGGTGTTTGTCTGTGACGTGGGTGTAGATTTGGGTAGTGATTATGCTTGAATGGCCGAGCAGGGTTTGAACGCTACGCAGGTCGGCGCCGTTTGAGAGAAGATCGGTAGCGAAAAGGTGGCGCATGGTGTGGGGCGTCACTTTTTTGGAAATGCCAGCCTTGATGGCATGTTGTTTTACGATTCGTTCAATTGATCTCCTGTTTAAATAACCCGAACTTTTGTCACTTTTTTTCAAATGACTCTTTTCCAGAGAAACAAAAAGTGGCTCGTCCATATCTTTACGAGCGGTCAAATAATCTCTAATGCATTTTTTGGCGTAATCGGAAATGAAAACAACGCGGATTTTTCCACCCTTGCCACGGATGGATAGCTCATCCGAACGCAGGTTGATGTCGCGGGGCAGGGAACAGAGCTCAGAAACACGCAGGCCAGTGGAAAATAAAAGCTCCAAAATGGCTTTGTCTCTCAAATTTTTTAAATCACTGCCTTTCGGAGAATCAAGCAAACGAGTCAGCTCTTCCGAAGTGATGAGATCAAGAGAATGTTCGGAAACTTTGGCCAACTCAATTCTTTCGGCCGGCAAAGATTTGATTCCTTGTCGGGCCAGATATTTTAGAAAAGCCCGAATGGCAATCAGATAGTAATTTTGGGTTTTTTTGGAAATGGTTTCTTGTGTTCCTTTGTTATGCCCGCTCAACTGTCTGTTGAGCCAAAGGCGGAACTCGCGTAGCATATTATCAGTGATTTGATCTGGGCTTTCGGTTTTGGTTTGGTTCAAAAAAACGGAGAGATAATGGTCATAATTCTCCACGGTCTTGAGCGAGCGCCCTTTTTCTATCTCAATATATTCCAAAAATTGGGTTTTGAGTTGTTTAAGCGACTGGGCCATAAGAGAATTATAGCAAATATTGTGCGACACTGCTTAAACTTGCGGAAAATAGGCTTTTGTGATACACTTCGTTCACAATGCTTACCAAAAACAAAAAGATAAAAATTATGAAAGAGGTGCGGGTGCACGAAACCGATACCGGCTCGCCGGAGGTGCAGGTGGCCATTTTAAGCAAAAGGATTGATGAATTAGCCTCACACTTGAAGAAAAATCCGAAGGATAACCATTCGCGCAGAGGGCTTTTGCAGATGGTGGCAGACCGCAAAGCTCAGATGAAATACTTGGAAAAGAAAAATGTAAGACGCTACAATGTGTTGGTTAAAAAGCTTGGTTTGAAAAAATAAAAACGGTATTCAGCCCAAATAATTTTTAATAATCGTGACAGGCGATTATTTTTGCGTTTTTTGGTATAATTGTGTTAGGTCTTTTTTAATAATTTATTATTTTTTGAATTGTAATTTTCAATTTTGATCTTTACATTTTGAATTTTTTATATATGGCAGTTATAAAACAAAAAAATCAGCGTGTCGGCATTTTTATTGACACACAAAATCTCTATCATTGCGCCAAAAATATTTACGGCGCCAAAGTCAATTTTGATCAGGTGGTCAAAGACGGTCTAGCTGGGCGTCTTTTAACTCGAGCGGTGGCTTATGTCATCACCACAGAATCCGGCGAAGAAAAAAGTTTCTTTGAAGCGCTAGAGAAATTCGGCATTGAGACCAAAACCAAAAATTTGCAGATTTTTTCCGGCGGGGCCAAGAAAGCCGACTGGGATGTCGGTCTGGCCGTTGATGCTATCAAGTTGGCTCCAAAACTTGACGCGGTCATTTTGATCACCGGTGACGGCGACTTCGTGCCACTGGTGGAATATTTGAAAGTGCACGGATGCCAAGTGGAAGTGATGTCTTTTGGCAAATCCAGCTCAGCTAAGCTGATTGAAGTAGCTGACGATTTCATAGATCTCGACGAAAATCCGCAAAAATATTTGATTGGTTTCAGAAACAAACAAAATAGGAGACGAAGTCAGTCAGTCTAAAAACAAATGAACTAGATTAAAATGCAAGAAGAAAATTTGCAAAAAAATGTAACGGATAATAACACCGCAACCGACGATAAAAAACAAGACAGATTTGGCAGACTAAAACCCTTACGCACTTATCAAGGGGATGTTAGCGATGTTATTGGCAAAACCAAAACTTCGGTTGTCAGCATTGCTGTGGCTGAACAAAATCGAAAAACTCAAAATAGCCTAAAAAATAAACCGGAGGAAGAAACGGACCATACAACCAGAAACAAATTTTTTGCTTTGGCCGGAGTGGTTCTTTTTGTTCTAGGGGTTGTGGTGGTTGGTGTTTTCTATTATTTTAGTTTGCAAAACGAAATCACCCAAACAAACCAAAATCGCACCATTCTGAATTATGACAAAGAAGTCAAAATACCAATCGTTGGTAGCGCTCGCAATGATTTAATTCAAAAAATTACAGAAGAAAAAGAAAATTTCAATCTGCCGGTTGGTTCAATACTTTATATTGACACTATGGACGCAAGCACCACTGCCAAAATACAAAAAGTTTTGCAAATTCTTACTCCGCAAATTCCACCACCGCTTTTAAGAGATCTTTCTTCAAGCTATATGTTTGGAGTTTATTCTTCCAATAAAAATCAGCCATTTATCATTTTGACGATTGATGATTATGGCATCGGATTCAGTGAAATGTTGAAGTGGGAAAACACAATGATGAAAGATATCGGGCCGATCTTCGGTTTGGTTTCTGATACGCAAACAAATTACAGTTTCCAAGATGAAAGTGTAAACAACAAAGATTTGAGAGTCATCAAAAATAATAACCGGCAGACGATTTTGCTCTACTCTTTTGTAGACAAAAACACTATTATCGTCACGACAAACGAAAATATATTCAATGTTTTACTGAATAGATACCTAGTCAACAAAATGGCCAACTAAAGCCATTATTCAAACATTTACTTATAAAGCGCAATGTGGTAGCATAGGCCCATGACAAAAGATACAAAACATTACGAAGAAATTCTTCTTGCCGAAAAAGAAAATTTGGAAAAGGAACTCTCTACTGTCGGTCGCAAAAATCCGGACAACCCGGCGGATTGGGAAGCCACCGAGCCTCTTACCGACATTGATCGAGCTGATGAAGACGAGGTGGCCGAAGACATAAGCGAATACGAAAACAACACCGCCATATTAAAACAGTTGGAAACGCGACTAAACGAAGTTTCTATCGCTTTGAGTCAGATTGAAAAGGGAACTTACGGCACTTGCAAAATATGCGGAGAAGAAATTGAAAAAGAAAGATTGAACGCCAATCCTGCCGCCCAGACCTGCAAGCTACACATGAATAACTAGAACCAACCGATATGCAAACGAAAAATTTTACTACGGAATTCGGCGGACGTGAATTGAGAGTGGAATTCAGTGATTTGGTCGAGCAGGCTCACGGTTCGTGTTTGGTTCGCTACGGCGACACGGTGGTTTTGGCCACGGCGGTTATGTCTAAAAACGAAAAGGAGGGCGATTTTTTCCCACTGACCGTGGATTTTGAAGAGAAATTTTATGCGACCGGAAAAATTCTCGGGTCGCGTTTTCAAAAGAGGGAAGGCCGGCCTACGGACGAAGCCATTCTCTCCGGCCGGATTGTGGACCGAACCATTCGGCCGCTTTTTGACGGTTGGATTCGCAACGAAGTGCAGGTGGTGGTGACGGTTCTTTCCATTGGCGAGGATGACCCGGATGTTTTGGCTGTGCTCGGCGCTTCTATTGCTCTCGGCACATCGCAGATTCCGTGGAATGGACCTGTTTCTGCAGTGCGCGTAGGCAAAAATTCAGACTTTGAAATAAACCCAACATACACCCAAAGAAACACCGAAAATTATCAGGCTGATATTTTGGTCTGCGGGCGAGATGGAAAAATAAATATGATTGAGATCGGCTCAAGCGAAGTCCCCGAGGAAGAAATTTTGAAAGCTATGGAGCTGGCCAAAACCGAATTAATCAAACTGCAAAAATTTCAGGAAAAAATTATTGCCGAAATTGGCAAAGAAAAAGTTAAAATCGTCAAGCCGGAAATTTCCAAAGAAATTCTGGCCCTGTTTGCCGAAAAAATCACACCGGTTTTCAAAGAGAAAATTTTTTCCGGTAAAACCAGCAAAAATGAACTGTCCGAGCTGGCTAGCAAGTGGAACGAGGAAGTTCAGATTTTGGAAAGTGATAAAGAAAAAAATTTGGCCAAAGATTATTTGCAGGAAAAAATCGACGAGCTGATACACAAAGAAATTTTGGAGAATAAAAATCGGCCGGATGGTCGCGGAGTGGACGAGCTGAGGCCACTTTGGGCTAAAGTCGGTGGCATTTCCAAAATCTTGCACGGCTCCGGGATTTTTTATCGCGGACAAACACACGTGCTCTCGGTTCTGACTCTCGGCGCTCCGGGCGACGCTCAACTCATTGATACAATGGAAACGCAGGAAGGTCACAAGCGATTTATGCTCCACTACAATTTCCCGCCGTACTCGACGGGCGAAGTGGGAAGGATGGGCGGGACAAATCGCAGAATGGTTGGTCACGGCGCTTTGGCCGAAAAAGCACTCTTGCCTGTTCTACCGAATAAAGAACAATTTCCTTACACTATCCGTCTTGTGGCCGAGTCAATGTCGTCAAACGGCTCAACGTCAATGGCTTCTGTTTGCGCCGGAGCGCTGGCCCTTATGGACGGCGGTGTGCCGATAAAGCGACCAGTGGCTGGTATCGCTTCGGGGCTTATGATGCGCGACGAGAAAAATTATGTTGTGCTGACGGACATTCAAGGACCGGAAGATCATCATGGCGATATGGATTTCAAAGTGGCCGGCACGGAAGTTGGCGTGACGGCGGTGCAAATGGATGTCAAGGTGGACGGCATCCCTCTTCATATTTTAAAAGAGGCTTTTCAGAAAGCCCGCGAAGCCCGACTGCAGATTTTGAAAGTGATGATGGATGAAATTCCTGCGCCACGCCAGAAAATTTCCGAGTTTGCTCCGCATATTATTTCAATGAAAATAAAACCGGATCAAATAGGTATGGTTATTGGCACCGGTGGCAAAGTGGTCAAAGAAATCAAAGAAAAAACCGGCGCGGATGTTGACATTGAAGATGACGGCACAGTTTATTTGACCGGCCTTGGCAATTCTTGCGACGAAGCCAAGAAAATGATTGAACAAATAACATGGGAAGCAAAAGTCGGCGACAAATTCCGCGGAGAGGTTGTCAAAATCACCGAGTTTGGCGCGTTTGTGCGTGTGCCCGGTGGCGCCGAAGGACTCCTCCACATTTCCGAAATCTGTCCGCAAAGAATTAAAACAGTTGATGAGAAACTAAAAGTCGGTGACATTGTGCCAGTCGTGGTCAAAGAAGTTGATGACCGAGGACGATTGAAATTCTCAATCAAAGAAATCGCTCCGGACTGGTTTGACAAAGTAAAATAATTTTTGTTACTCTTAAACAAGAAAAATATGGAAAAATCAAATTTCGAGATTCCTAAAGAACCAGATAAAAAAGATTTGTTGCTTGATAGTCAAGGTCGTATTGCCGATCCTGACTATGCCCATGCCATAGCAGAAAATGTTAACTGGGCGCGAGGACAAAAATTTTTAAGAATTTTTCCTGTCAGCAAAAAAAAATTACAAGCCGCCGAGGAAAGTGCTGCTGATACTATTTTTTATAGTGGTGTAGAAATTTTGCCAGAAAACATTCCATCTACCGTGCTAGAAAAATTGCAAGGAAAATTTGCAAGCTTGCCAATAAAGATTGACCATATTTTTTATGAGAAGAAACCAAGAGAAAACGGTGGAACTTTCTACTCAATAAAAGGGTTTAGAAGAATTCCTTATGCTCAGGTATCATACAATATTGATGTGAATTTAGACGGATCATTTGGGAAGGAAAGTTTTCACGATTTAAGCGGGCTGAAGGGCCAACCAAATCCTTAGTAACATAAGTATATAATATTAAAACACCAAAGCGAAATTTTGGTGTTTTTGTTTTGCAAATTTTTTATGATAAAATATTTATATTATGTCCGTCTCCAAAATATACAGCGCGCAGACGACACATTTGTCGGCGCAGATTATTGACATAGAAGTTGATTTGTCCAAAGGTTTGCATTCTTTCAACATCGTCGGACTTGGCGACACATCCGTCAACGAATCAAAAGACCGCGTTTCGGCGGCCATAAAAAATTCCGGATTCAAATCGCCGAAAATGAAAAATCAAAAAGTGGTAGTTTCACTCGCTCCGGCCGATATCAAAAAAGAGGGTCCGCTTTTTGATTTGCCGATTGCCGTGGCCTATCTTATGGCTGCCGAAGAAATTTCGGCCGACACTGAAAATCGGATTTTTGTCGGCGAGTTGTCGCTTGACGGCGAACTGCGACCGATCAAAGGGGCTCTGCCCATCGCTCAAAAAGCCAAGCAGGAGGGATTCATCGAAATTTTCCTGCCGAAAGAAAACGCCGAGGAAGCTTCGTGCATAGACGACATCAAAGTTTTCGGCGCGAGGAATTTGCTTGAAGTTTTAGGTCACATCAACACAAAAAAACAAAAAGAAAATGAAAATGAAGAAAAAGAAAATAAACCGAAAATCCCAAACATCAAAATTAAACCACACAAACGCGCAAAAAAATTTTTTGAACAAAAACAAAAAGAAATTGATGTGGACTTTGCAGACATCAAAGGCCAAGAGTCGGCCAAGAGGGGATTACTGATCGCCGCGGCCGGCGGACACAATATAATAATGTATGGTCCGCCCGGCACAGGCAAGACAATGCTGGCTCGCGCCTTCCGCCACATTTTGCCACCACTGTCGTTTGAAGAAATGCTTCAAGTTACTTCCATTTATTCCATCGGCGACACGCTTTCCGACGGACTTATTTCCCATCCGCCGTTTCGCTCACCACATCACACCGCCAGCTATGTTGCGCTTGTTGGCGGTGGAAATAATTTGAAGCCGGGCGAAATCACACTGGCCCACAAAGGTGTGCTTTTTCTAGATGAACTTCCGGAGTTTGACGCGCGTGTATTGGAAACTTTGAGGCAACCACTTGAAGATCGTGAGGTGACTGTCTCGCGTGCAAAAGGCTCGGTGCGTTATCCAGCCAACTTCACATTGATCGCCACGATGAATCCGTGTCCGTGCGGAAACTACGGCGTCAAAGGAAAAGAGTGCACATGCTCGGCACAACAAATAGAAAAGTACAAAAGAAAATTATCCGGACCAATCGTTGACCGCATTGATTTGTGGTTGGAAGTTTCAAAAATTGAACACGAAAAGTTGACAGACAAGCGCGAGTACTCGCAGACCGAGGAAATGCGCGGGGAGGTGGCGCGGGCACGCGAGGCGCAGACCAAACGTTTTGCCGACAATGGTTTGAAAATAAAAACAAACGCCGAACTTTCGGCCAAGGATTTGATTACCAGTATTCCACTTTCCGACGAAGTTAAAAAAATTCTGAACACCTCGGCCAAACAACTCGACCTTTCGGCCAGAATGTATCATCGCATCATAAAAATCGCCCAAACCATCGCCGATCTCGACTCTGCCCCAGCCATTTCCGAATCGCACATTTTGGAAGCGTTGCAATATCGTCCGAAGAAATATCAAGTTGCGTAACGTATTTGACAGCTTTTGTACAAAATGTACAATATGTACATGAACATAAAAATTATGTCCACAACAAAAGTCAGAGGAAATATTTCAAAGATAATGGAGCGAGTTAAAACTCATGGTGAGGTTTTTGTTTTTGGTCGGCGAGATGTGCCAGAGGCGATCCTGCTTAAATTCCCGGAAATCTACAATCCTCATTTTTCCGATATTACAAACATAAACGGCTACTCCGGCAGTTTTAATTTTCTAAAAAATGAACCGGATTTATATAATAAATCTGACATAAAGAAAAAATATGCATAAAGTCGGAAAAATAGTTTTGGTTTCTTTTCCATTTACCGACTTGTCGGGGACCAAAGTTCGTCCGGCTGTTGTTGTTTCAAATAAACCCATAGGCGACGATGTTGTAGTAGCTTTTATTTCCAGCAACACAAAGAAAACCAGAAAATTTGAAATTTTTTTGAAAATGAGCGAAGAAAATGGACTAAAATCCGATTCAGTTGTCATTGTTTCAAAACTAGCCACATTGGAAAAGAAAACTATTCTGGGCGAAATAGGTCAGTTGTCTTCGCATGAAATTTTGGAAGTTAAAAAGAAACTAAAAGAGTTGTTTTTGTAAAATCACCCAAACTATCGCCGATCTCGACTCTGCCCCGACTATTTCCGAATCGCACATTTTGGAAGCGTTGCAATATAGGCCGAAAAAGTATCAAGTGAATTAAATTTCTGTGTCACTTTCTACTATGTTTATTTTTCCACTATCATCCAAAAGGAAACAAACTCGATATTCGTTACCCAATAGCCATTTTCTGTATTTAAATTGTATTGAAAAGTGTAAAAGAGGGTGATCGTGCATATAAGTTTTTCGCCCTGATATAACTATCCTAGTAACATTTTTTATTTTAAATTTATCAACAAACTCACAGAATCTTTGATCGTATAACATTTTTTCTCGAAAACATAGATGATTCTATTTACAATATGAGGAGGTAAATGAATTTCTAAGTTCACTTCTTCTATTTTTGTTTTATCACCCAAATAATAATCTGGATTATCAGGAAGTGATACTTTATTATATGTCTGAATAATTTTGGAGATCAAATACTCTCTTAACAGGATTTTTATTTCAAAAATCAATCCAACTAGGGATTTTTTCAACATCTACAATAGGTTCTTGTTCAGAAAATGATCTTTCATTGTCAGGAATAATTTTTTTCTGGGATAGCTTCTTTTTCCTCAAGCTCCTTTTCGGTAGTTATTTGTTCAGTTCCAGCTAGAGCTTCGGCGACATCAATTTTTGTTGCTTTTGGTTTTCTTCTGTTGGATTTTCTAAACTCATATATTTATTTTATCACTAAAATGGATTCCTTGCGCCACGGATTTCGAAGTGGAGGTGTGTGCCGGTGGAGTCGCCGGTGGAACCCATAAAGCCGATAATTTGACCTTGCGAGACATTGTCGCCGACGGAAACATTTGTTTTACTCATGTGAGCGTAGAGAGTTTGTGTGCCGTTTGCGTGGCGGATAACCACATAGTTTCCATAACCGCCGTTCCAACCGCCTTCTCGCGAGACAATGACTTGGCCATCGGCGGCGGCCATTATGTTTGAGCCGTAAGCCCCGGCTAAATCCACCGCGTTATGCCCGTGGATGCCTTGCGTCTTGATGCAATCTAGTACCGGTCGCAAATAATAACCCATAATGGAAGGATAATTCTGGCAATAACGACCTACAGGTATTGAACCACTGCCAGTAGCCACCCCGCTGTTTTGCGAGCCAGACGAACTGTAATTATTCTCCGAAGACGGCGTGATCTCGCCATCCGGAATAAAAATCGTGTCGCCAACCGAAATTTTTGAGTCACTTTGCAAATTGTTGTAAGACAAAATATCGTCCATATTGCCGTTGAACTTTTTGGCGATGCCAAGCAGTGTGTCGCCGGATTTGACATTATACTGCACGCCGGAGATTGGCAGGATGACGAGTTGCTGACCAACCGAAATTTTGTTGCCTTTCAAGTTGTTGGCCCAGACGATGGTGTTGGTCGTCACTCCGAACATTTTGGCGATAGCCGGCAGGGTGTCTCCGACTCGGACGACATAAACACTAATCATATCCGAGTCGGCGCTGTGGTCCTTGCCGTCGGTCAAAGGTCCTTGAGTTTCAGGCAAAAGGGAAGTGTTGCTGACTATGGAAATATTTCCACTCTCGGTTGTTGTCGAAGTGCTGGCTGGCGAAATGGTTGCTACAAGAAGTGTCATGTTTTGCGAATTCGGCAAAGTTTCTGTGTCGGCGCTAGCTTTCCCCAAAGAAAATAAACCAGACAAAAAAGAAAAAACACCAGCGTTTGCAGTAAAAGGCCCGGCAAGTGACACCAGTAGAACCAAAAACAAAACCAGTGCCAATATGTTCACTCGAACTTTGCCAGATCCCGTCCCCCCAGATTTTAGGAATCTGGGGGGGACGATTTTCAGACCTTTGCAAGAGTTGAGATCATGTTTTGTGCTTTTGATAAGCCGAAAATTTAACTTTTATTCCAGAAATCCATCAAAATATGGCTTTTTACAGCCAAAAACAGACGCGGTATTTGCGCATATAATTGTATACCTTTGGTTGATGGGGTCAATCCTTGTAAAAAATCAAAAATGCAAAAAATTTTTTCTTATGCACAATTTTTTGCGATTTAGTAAAAAATTTTTGATACAATATGTTTATAAATGCACATAGAAGAAGCACAACTTAGGGATTTCATCATCGACTCGGGGCTTGTCTCGCGAGGCGATGTGACTGTGGCTGAAAGGGAACATGAAAAAAGCGGGGAAAGCATCGGTCGCATCTTGATTAACAAAGGCAAAATAACCGAAGATGATTTACGTCGGATGCAAGCCTACATTTTGGGCATTCCTTTTGTTGATTTGAAAAGTGAAAAGTTGCCATTTGATGTTCTCTCTCTTATCCCCGAGCCGATTGCCCGCAATCACAACATTGTGGCCTTCAAAAAAAATGAGGGGACTTTGGAAGTGGCCATGCTTGATACCGATGATTTGACGGCCATTGATTTTGTCAAAAAGAAAGTCGGTTTGAAAATTTTACCTAGGCTGACGGATGATGAATCAATGAAGAACGCCATTTTGCAATATCAGAAAAGTTTGAAAGCCGAATTCGGTGATCTTATTCAGAAAGATGCGGTGCAACTGAAAAATATTTCCGAAAAAGATTTTGGTGACGAAGTTTCGGAGGAGGATTTGAAAAAATTGGCTGATGATGTGCCGGTGGTGCGCATCGTGGACACTTTGCTCAAGCACGCCATTTTGCAAAATGCTTCGGATATTCACATTGAACCGCAGGAAAACGAGCTTCTGGTTCGTTACCGCATTGATGGCATTTTGCACGACGCCATGATTTTGCCAAAAAATGTGGCGCCTTCCGTCACTGCCCGCATCAAGGTTTTGGCCAACCTCAAACTGGACGAGAAACGCTTGCCACAAGACGGCCGATTCAAAATAGATGTCAACGGCGAAAAAGTTTCTTTCCGTGTTTCCACTTTGCCGACTTACTATGGAGAAAAAACGGTTATGCGACTTTTGCGCGAGGGTGGTGGCGGGTACACCCTGGAAGCTCTTGGTTTTCACGGCGAGGGGATGGAGCGAATTCACAAAGCCATGCAATCCACCACAGGTATGATTTTGGCTACCGGTCCGACCGGCTCCGGCAAAACCACTACTCTTTACACCATTTTGGATCTTTTAAACAAACCGGATGTCAACATTTCCACTATTGAAGATCCGATTGAGTATCAAATGAAGCGCATCAACCAAACCCAAGTCCGTCCGGAGATTGGTTTCTCGTTTGCCAACGGTTTGCGCACGCTTTTGCGACAAGATCCGAATATTATCATGGTCGGCGAGATCCGCGACAACGAAACGGCCAATTTGGCGGTCAACGCTTCGCTGACAGGTCACGTTGTTTTGTCCACTTTGCACACCAATAACGCCGCCGGCGCCATTCCGCGTTTGATTGATATGAAAGTCGAGCCATTCCTGATTGTTTCCACGGTCAATATTATTATCGCTCAAAGATTGGCCAGAAAACTTTCCGCCCAAAAAGAAAAATATTTTTTGACCAAACCCGAATTGGAAACACTCGGCAAGTCGGTCAACTTGGACAAGGTTTTGAAAGCTTTGAGAGACGAAAAAATTGTCGGCAAATCGGACACCTGGGATAAAATTCCTTTTTATCGTCCGAAAAAAGGCGTGGCTTCAAGCGAAGGCTACTCTGGCCGTCTCGGTATGCACGAAATAATGAAAATAACACCAACCATCAAGGAAATAATTATGAAAGACGGCACAGCTGACGCCATTGCCAAGCAGGCCGAAGAAGAGGGGATGTTAACTATGGTCGAGGACGGTATTTTTCTGTGCGTAAATGGCATTACCACAATCGAAGAAGTTTTACGTGTTGTCTCGGAGTAAAATCTTATGGCACTATTTAATTACAAAGCGGTCAAAGATGGCAAAGAAGTTGACGATGTGGCTACGGCCAAGGATAAATTTGAGCTCTACCATATTCTTAAAAAAGATGGGTACACTCTTATTTCAGCCAAAGAAACGAAAAGCGGGGAGAAATATTCTCTAGATAATTTGCTTTCACTTTTTGGCATTGGCGGAATCGGCACACACGATAAAATCACTCTAGCTCGAAACTTGGGCCAAATGATTGAAGCCGGTCTACCCATCACTCGCAGCTTGACCATTATGGAAAAGCAAGTCAAGAAGGGCAAACTGAAAGATGTTTTGAGAAATTTGAACGAGACTATTTCAAAAGGGGGCACTCTTTCCGACGCCATGAAAAATTATCCAAAAGTTTTTTCAGCTCTGTTTGTTTACATGGTTCGGGCCGGCGAGGAATCTGGCAATTTGGCTTCCTCTCTGCGCACGGTGGCCAATCAAATGGAGAAAACCTACCAACTTAATCGTAAAATCCGCGGAGCGATGATGTACCCGGCGGTTATTTTGTGTTTGATGACAGCTATCGGATTTTTAATGATGGTTTATATGGTGCCGACACTGACCGCTACTTTCCAAGGTCTTGGCGTGGCTCTTCCTTTGATGACTCAACTGATTATCGCTTTGTCTAATTTTTTGCGATCCTATCTTGTGTTAGTTCTAGTGGGGATAATTGTTTTGGTCGGATTGTTTATGGCCGGTCTACGCACCAAGCGAGGTCAAAAATGGCTTGATTTTTCTCTCCTGCACCTGCCGATTTTTGGCGAAATAACCAAACAAATCAACACTGCTCGCACCGCCCGCACACTCTCCTCCCTTTTATCTTCCGGCGTGGACATTGTCATGGCTATCGATGTCACTCGCGACGTTCTGCAGAATTTTTACTACAAAGAAGTGATGGATGAAGTCAAAAAAACTGTTCAAAAGGGCGCGCCCATCTCCACTATTTTTACGGACAACGAAAAACTCTATCCGCTTTTTATCGGCGAAATGGTGGCGGTCGGCGAAGAGACGGGCAAAATAGGTGAGATGCTTCTTTCAGTGGCCACTTTTTACGAAGATGAAGTGGATCAACAGACAAAAGATATGTCCTCAGTCATCGAGCCGATTATAATGGTGATTATCGGCATAGCTGTCGGCTTTTTCGCCATTGCCATACTGACCCCGATGTATTCTCTGGCCAATGCAATGTAGTTTTTCATATCCGAATTTTATGATTAAGATTTCAAAATTCAATCAAGGTTTTTCATTGGTTGAGCTTCTGGCTGTGGTGGCCATTATGGGGATTTTGGTAACCATAACCATAAACACTTTTGTTCAGGAAAAAAACACTCAAGCTTTGGAACTTGATACTGAAACTGTTGTTGAAACATTGCGTCAAGCCAGAAGTCAGACTCTAAGTTCGCAAAACGCTTCGCAATACGGAGTTCATTTTGCTTCTTCAACCATCACTTTGTTTGCTGGTTCATCTTACGCGACAGGTAGTTCTGGCAACAAAGTTTTTAACCTCTCTTCATTTGACAGCCTGACAACTTCTTTGACCGGCGGTGGCAGTGATGTTCTTTTCAATCGTCTTTCCGGCGAGACAAATCAGAATGGCACGATTGTTGTTTCTTCTTTGGCAACAACCAGCACAAAAACTGTTACAATATATAATACCGGATTAGTTCAATTTTAATGAAAATTTCGTCAAACCGTTTTCAAAATAATTTTAAAATTAAAAAAAACCGCGGGTTTGGGCTTTTGGAAATTATCATCGGAGCATCAATAATATCGGTGGCTATATTGGCAGCCGTATCATGCTACACCATTTATATCCAATATGCTTTGGCCAATCAAAAAAATGTCCAAGCCTCATATTTGTTGGAAGAAGGTCTTGAAGCCACATCTTTTCTGCGTGACATGGGTTGGACAACCAATATTTCTCCTTTGTCCGTTTTAACCACGTACTATTTAGTTTGGAACGGATATTATTGGGTCACTTCCACCACTCCGCAATATGTTGACGGACTTTTTCTAAGAAGCATCAACTTGGCCAATGTTAATCGCGATTCAAACGGCCGAATAGCCACAAGTGGCACCAATGATCCAAACACCAAACTGATAACAGCCACCGTTTCATATTGGCAAGGACACGCCACCACCACTCAATCCATATCAACCTATATAACCAATCTCTACGGTAACTGATTTTTAAAAAAATAAAATGTTTTCTCAAAAAACAAAAAACGGGTTCTCTTTAGTGGAAATGATTATCTATCTTTCCATACTTACTATTGTTTCAGTCCTTATGGTCAACACAGTCCTGATGTTTACCGGCTCGTATCGAAATTTGCAAGCCATGCGTATTGTTGAACACTCGGCCACCGACGCCATGGAAAGAATGACCAGAGATATTCGAACAGCATCCAGCGTCGATCAGGTGCACAGCACTTTCGGTTCCAATTCCGGCATTCTCACCTTGGTCACCACTCTAAACGGCGTTTCCACCACAACCAAATATTATTTGCAAAATAATATTATTCAAATGAACGTAAATGGCGCGTACTGGGGTCCGCTTTCTTCATCAAATGCGACAGTTATCAGTTTGGTTTTCAGTATTTCAACAAGCAGTGTTTCAGAGGCTGTTAAAATCGATATGACTGTGCAGGGTGTTTCGGGTAATGTCACAAAAAATGGAGTGTACCATTCAACTGTGGTGTTGAGAGGGCAGTGATTAAATATTTTAAAATAATTTTCGTATGATTTTTGCAAAAACAAAAAAAGAATCAAAACAAAAGGGCCAAGCTATGCTTGTGGGAGTAGTGATTTTTATGTTCATAACTCTGACCATTGTTTTGGGTATTGCCAATCCTATTTTAAAACAAGTCCAAATTTCGCAAAATCTGATAAATTCCAAAACCAGTTATTTTTCGGCCGAGGGCGCTTTGGAAGACGCTTTGTACAGAATAAAAAACAACAAAAGCATAAATTCTGGCGACACAGTGACTTTAAATGGCAACAGCACAACCATTACTCTGACCACCACCATGAATGGCGAGACTGTTGATGCCCTTTCAAATTTAAGCGGAGTGGTTAGGAAAATGGAATCCAGTGTGACAACCGGAGTTGGCACATCTTTCAATTATGGTGTTCAGGTAGGCACCGGCGGTTTTGTTTTAAATGGTGGTTCGCGTATTAACGGGAATGTTTATTCAAACGGCGATATTGTGGCCACCAACGGCGTGGTCATAACCGGCTCGGCCATCGCGGCCAACAGCGCCGCTTTGACTGCCGATCAAACAAACGACACACCAGCCATCCCGCCCAACACCATAAATTTTAGAAATGCTTCGGCCAGTCAGGATTTGGGCCAAAGTTTTCAATTATCTGCCTCATCACCAATAAACAAAATCAGTCTTTACATAAAAAAAGTCGGCAACCCGTCCGATATTACAGTACGAATTGTCACGGATTCTAGCGGTTCACCCAGCACAAACAACATGTTCTCCACTCAAGGGACTCTATCGGCCTCTCTTGTTTCGGCCAGTAATTTTGGTTGGGTGGATGTGGTTTTTCCAGAAAACCCGCAGCTAACTCCAGGAACGACATATTGGGTGGTTTTAGACAACGGCAGTCAAAGTGCGAGCAATTATTATGTCATTGGAGCGAACAGTTCTTATGTTAATGGGGTGGCCAAAGTCGGCAGTTATGGTGGGACGTGGAACAATACCAGCCCGTCTGGTTTGGATGCTTATTTTAGGATTTATCTTGGAGGTCTTTTATCAACCATTGGTGGGGATACATATGTCGGTGGGGTAGTTATCGGTAGTGCTGGTATAGGCGACGCTTGGGCTCACACTGTCCAAGGAGCAACAGTAGCTGGCAATTTATATTGTCAATCGGGGACTTACAATAATAAATCCTGCAACACTTCTCGATCAGATCCTCCTCCTCAAGGTTATCCTGTTTCAAACGCTAATATAGTGGATTGGGAAAATGATGCTGTGGCTGGCGGTGTCATAAATGGCAATTATTCGGTTAATTCCAGCGGGGCAACGCTCGGGCCGAAAGAAATTACCGGCAATCTAACCGTCTCCGGTGGGGGGACTTTGACCCTTTCTGGTACAGTCTGGGTCCAAGGCACAATCACAGTTACCGGTGGCGGGAAAATAAAACTGGCTTCCTCATACGGCGCCACAAGCGGGGTTTTACTCTCAAACGGGTATGTCATTTTGGATGGAGGTAGCACTTTGACTGGGTCAGGCACCTCCGGAAGTTATTTACTCGTTTTAACCACCAGCGATTGTCCAAGTGATCCTTCATGTTCCGGTAATGACGCCATGTCTGTTTCCGGCGGGGCCGGCGCCGTTGTTCTCAGCGCTCAAAACGGAGTAATGGATCTTGATGGTGGTATTTCAGCCAACGCAGCGACGGCCTACCAGATTACTGCCACTGGCGGTTCAGTTATAAATTATAATAGCGGTCTGACCAATATGAGTTTTTCCAGCGGGCCGAGTGGGGGTTGGGATATTTCCACTTGGCAGGAAGTCCAGTAAAATTTCATAGCCGGTTGCAATTTTTGCAAAAAAGTGTTATTACTTGCATATGGAAAATTCCCCCAAAACCATTCTCATAAGTGGCGGGGCTGGTTTTATCGGCTCGCATCTTGTGTCTAAATATCTGGGTGAAGGGCACAGGATTATTGTCGTAGATAATCTTCAAACAACCATAGAACCGAAACACATCAAAAAATTTTTTAACAATCCTCGGTTCAAATTCATCAAACACGATATTATAAAGCCGATCAAAATTGATGAAAAAATAGACTGGATTTTCAATTTCGCTTGCGCCGGTTCATACACCAGCTACCAATACGACCCAGTTCACACCGTGCAAACCAACACTGTTGGTGTGATTAATATGCTTAATCTGGCCCGCGAGCATGGTGCACGAATAATGCAATCCTCAACCTCTGAAATTTATGGCGATCCACTACAGTCACCGCAAGCCGAAAGTTATTTGGGCAATGTCAATCCACTTGGGCCGAGAGCTTGTTACGACGAAGGCAAACGTTGCGCCGAAACATTATTTATGGATTATCATCGGGAATACGGTGTTGATGTAAAAATAATAAGAATTTTCAACACATACGGACCACAAATGGACATAAACGACGGCAGAGCCGTGACCAATTTTATTGTCAACGCGCTCTCTGGCAGAGATTTGACGGTTTACGGCGACGGCTCTCACACTCGCAGTTTTCAATACATAGATGATCTTTTAAGCGGGATAGACCTGATGATGAAAAAAGAAAATTTTGTGGGGCCGGTTAATTTAGGCAACCCCGGAGAAATAACTATGAAAGAATTTGCCGAGTTAGTTATCAAAAAAACAAATTCATCTTCAAAAATAGTTTACAAAGAAACCGCCACCGATGACCCAAAAAGACGATGCCCGGATATTTCTCTGGCCAAATCAAAATTGAATTGGGGGCCGAAGATTCCTCTTGAAAAAGGTTTGGAAAAGACGATTGAATATTTCAAAAAAGTGGAAAAACCGGACAAAAAAATTCTTATTTTTGCCACCACTTACTACCCGCACCTCGGTCCGGCCGAGAAAGCCATTTATGAATTGTCAAAAGAAATACCGGACACGGAATTTCACGTTATCACAACCAAATTCAAAAAAAGGGAAGCTTCATTCGAGCAAAACGGTATAAATTCCATACACCGAATCGGCTTCGGCAACAAATTTGATAAATATCTTTTGCCATTTTTGGGTTTGTGGAAAGCCTGGAGACTTCACAAGAAAAATAATTACAAATTTATGTGGTCGGTCATGGCCAGCTACGCCGGACTTTCCGCTCTGCTTTTCAAATTTTTCAACAAAAAAATAAATTTCCTTTTGACCTTGGATTCCAAGGAACTCAATAAAAAAGGATTCAAATCAAAAATAACCGCGCCGATTTACAATCTGGTGGTGAGAAAAAATGACTTCGCTTATGTTTATGATGTCATTTCCGGACAGAAAGCCAAAATGATAAATCCGGACCTGAACATCTCGGTTCTAGAGGCGGGCAGTGCTGTGTTCGTCAATTATATTCGTCAAGCGCACACAGATATCTTAAACAAAAAAGAACATAAACTTTCACGGGCAAAATAATCAAAAAATATTATGAAAAAAATTCTGATTTTTTCTTTAGCTTACTATCCGGCCCATGTCGGCGGGGCAGAAGTGGCTATAAAAGAAATCACTGATCGAATAGACCCAAAGGAAATTGCATTTGATATGGTTTGTTTGAGATTTGACAAAAATTTACCAAAAATGGAGAGAGTGAGGAATGTCACGGCGCACAGAATCGGCTTTACCACCGACAAACCGACTATGGGTGACTTAAGCAAATTCCCTCTACACCTCAACAAATTTCTTTTTCAATTTTTGGCCGCATGGAAAGCCCTTCGTCTGCACAGAAAAAATAAATACAACGCCATCTGGGCCATGATGGCTCACTCAACGGGCGTGCCGGCCGGAATATTCAAAACATTTCATCCAAAAGTGCCATACATTTTGACTTTGCAGGAAGGCGATCCGATAGATTATATCAAACGCAAAATGCGACCAGTCTATCCGCTTTTCGTCAGAGGATTTACTTTGGCCGATACCATTCAGTCCATCTCAACTTTTCTTTCTAAATGGGCGCTCCAAATGGGTTTCCACGGCCACATGGAAATTATTCCGAACGCCGTCAACACCAAACATTTTTCTCAAGTCTATTCCCCAGCCGAACTTGACGCTTTGAAAGCGAAACTGGGTAAAAAACCTAACGAAAAATATTTAATCACCACATCCAGATTGGTCAAAAAGAACGCTGCCGATGATGTCATCCGCGCGCTTCCACTTTTGCCGAAAGAAATAAAGTTTTTAATTCTCGGACTCGGGCCAGACTATGATATGCTGATGGAGCTTGCCAAAAATCTGGGGGTAACGGACAGAGTGATATTTTTGGGACAAGTTGATCACAAAGAGATGCCAAAGTATTTGAAAATTTCCGATATTTTTATTCGGCCGTCGCTTTCGGAGGGAATGGGAAACTCTTTTGTTGAAGCAATGGCCGCAGAACTGCCTGTTATCGCCACTCAAGAAGGAGGCATAGCTGATTTTCTCTTTGACCCCGATCTCAACCCGGACAAACCGCCGACAGGATTAGCTGTCAAACCGCGTGATCCGGAAAGCATCGCTAGACAAACAATGAGATTTTTGGAAGACACTGAACTGACCAGACGAATCATCTCAAACGCCAAAAATCTGGCCTTCGAAAAATACGATTGGGACCTAATTGCCAAAAATATGCGAGAAAAAGTTTTCCTGCCTTTGCTCAAATAAAAGACTCTATTTTTAGCCACAAACTAGCTCTATTGACTTTTTTACTGTGGCTTGATATAATTTCGTAGAAAGTTCATTTCAAAAAGGGGGTGCGGCATGTCCGCAACTTGGTCGTATGAATTAGCTCTCAGTCGCTGCACTACGGAGCAGGAATGGGACGGTTTTATCAACAATGATCGGCGGTGGAGGCTGATAGTTGAGGAGGAGGAGCAGCCACTTGGAACCGATTTTCGCATCACCTCTCGATTCGGCGAAGTCAGATCGGCTGTTATGATGACACCCGATCGCAGGCCGATTTTAGATAGGCCTGTCTATAAGGAAACTCCTTTCACCCAGGTTGTTCTCTGGGCGAAAGGAACAGACAACAAGATTTACTTCGGTATGGTGGAGCAAGAACGTCCACATGCCGACGAACCCGGCGCCGAGAATTATGGCGTCAATGGTCACTTGCCAGTCCAATTTCTTCACGTTGTCATGGGCTTCAACGAGAAGTCGGCGACGGGGAAGTTTGAGACTGACAAACAGGCTGCTGCCCGCGAGTCTGGTGAAGAAGCTGGTGTTCACGAATCGGCCATCATCGGGGTTGAGATCCATCCCTTTGGCCATAATCCCTCGCCGTCGTTCACATCGACGTGGGGGAGTGTGGTCTCGATTCAGGTGGATTTGGGGAGAATCGGTCAGCCGATTCCGAATCCGCAAGAGCCGATCAATGGGGTATTCTTCATCGAGGCGCACAAGCTCCTCGAGATGATCGCCGTTGGCCAGAGCGACACTGGCGCCTACACCGGAGTATCAACTTCTCTATCGGCGCTGATGATCCACTTCGCTTCTCACCCCGAGCATTTCCCGCGCTAGTCTGCACCAAATCGGCTAGCGCATCAAAACGGGCGACCCCACAAGGTTGCCCGTTATTTCGTATAAATTTTTAACAAATAATATTTTAAACCTCGTATTTTTTAAAAATTTCTTCCATTCTTGTGATCGGGTCTTTTGTGCAGTCATATTTTTCTGCATTTATGCCAAAATCCCTTGCCGTTTCCACGAATTCTTGAACATCATCTATGTATAAAATTTCCTCCGGTTTTACGCCGGCTCTTTTTATTGCTTCGTTGTACATTTTGTCATCCGGTTTTTCAACTTTGACATCATACGATCTGATAATTCTATTTTCATCGTCAAAAAACTTTTTCACGATGGGCAATCTGCTGATGTAAGTCCAGTGGACAGGATCCGTATCAGAAAGTATGAACAATTTTATATCACCCTTGATTTTCGAGAGAACTCTTTCCATTTCATTGTTTGAAGTAAAAATATCTGCCCAACAATGTGAAAATTCTTCAAAACTGATATTTTTTAATTTCGCATTTCTTTTTACTTCATCGTAAAATTTTATAGAATCATATTGCCCGGTGTTATGAAGACCGGATAGTTTAGGAAAAATTACGTTATATATTTCATCAGGTGTCAGAGTAGAAAATTTGGACAGACAAAAACAGGCCTTTTTATGATCAAAATCGCTCAACACTCTCCCAAAATCAAACAAAACAACTTTTATTTTTTTAGTTGGCATGCTTTTTTGTGAATTTTTGATTATTTTTATAGGGCCATTATTACATCGTTTGAGAATTGGTTGGCGGGACTCCAATGCCTTGATCTACGGGGGAGAAGGACAGTGTATATTTGGATTTGCCGAAAGCCAAAATCGGGTAGAAAATAAATGGCAAAATGATGAGACCAAATGTGAACCAACCTCCTTTTCCGAAAACTTTGGCCAAATTATAAGGTATGATTATGGCTATGACGATATTTACAAGTGGGATGAACATCAAAATAATCCACCAAACTGGTTTTTTGACCATGTGCAACATAACCACTATGTTGTAGATCGGCACAATGGCTGCCCAACCGGGTTGGCCGGCTTTCTGATAAATTTTCCACATCGAGACGATTATCAGGATAATAATGACAAAATAAAATAACATAAAAAAACCAAAACCAAGGGCAAAAAAAGCGCTAACCGGACCGCAATTGGTCGGTTGCCCGTTAACTATGCACACAGTCGAGGCTGTGTTTAGAGCCGGCGAAAAACTCGAATAAGCGTTGGCAAAAAGATATTGTATAAAATTTCCCATATTGATAATTGAGTATCGTTTATATTAAATTTGATACTATTAATTACATTCAGATTATACAATTTTGTTTGACAACAAAGTAAAAAGTTATCCACTACGAATTTACAGTGCGGGGGGCGTGGGGTGAAGTTGGAACTTTTTTATCAATGAATTGTCTCTTACAGTCCTGATTGGCTGTCCTCAATAGGATTTTCTTTTATTTTTTGCAAAATAATAGTTTTAAGTGTTTCGGCATCTTCCTTTTTGAGTCCGGGAATGTGTACTCCATTGCCGACAAACCCGAGAAATTCGCGTCTTGATTTTCCGCTACCAACATATCCGTCAATATCCATTTGACTTATTCCGCCTTGCGAAAAGTCTTGAATAGTCAAAGAGGCCAAGCCAAAAATTCTGCCGAATAAATCTTGATGGACAAAAACTTCTTGAATTCGTCCATAGGGAATATTTCGATTTTGCTTGGAAATAATTCCTTGATGAAGAGTCAAGAAATGTTCATCAAAAGAATAGTGAAAACGTGAGCGTTTCAATACATTTATTATCAACGGAATACAGAATATTAGAACCATCATAATTGAGAAAGGAATGAATATAAACAACATAGCTACAAACGGTATTTGTAGCCCGTCAACATGACCGAAAATGAAAAAACCTATAAGAACAATTAGCAATATAAACAAAGAGAAAAATATTTGTTCAAAAAGCCAAAGATTGCGTATAGGATAATTTTTTTCTGTGATTGTTCCGTCCATAAATTTTAAGATATTGTGTTAGCAACAGGGGCAGGAGAATTTGTAAATCTGTTTTTTCCGATTCTTTGTTTTACTGTTTCCAAAAGCACTTCGCGCAGTCCTTCTGCTGACTGTTTTTCAACTCCGTCTATGTGTGCTTCCATTCCAGAGGCAGCGGTTGCGCTTGAAAGGTGGACATCATAAAGACCGAAAATTCTATCAAGTAAATCTTGGTCAACATACACATCTTGGAGACGCTCATACGGAATTGTAATTTCTCGTGGTGTGATTACACCTTTTTTAATTTGGATAAAGTCTGGAGTCAAGTCGTAAAAATAAACATCAAAATACCAACTTTGATAAATATATTCCAAAATAAAAATTACGAGCAATAAACCAACAAATCCGGCAATTATCATGCCAGACAAGCTAAATGCCTGCTGACTATTTGCACCGAAAGAAAAAGCCATAATTCCTCCGATAACTAAAAATAGTATCGCATACATTATTGTGCTTGATATTGTCTTTTTAATTACTTTCTTTGAACTTAACGGAAACTGCGTTCTCGTTTTACTTTGTGCTATTTGCATATTTTTAAAAGCTAGTTAATTTATAATAGATTCTAGATGACTACTTTTAAGTATAACACGGCAATTTGCAATAGGAAATAGTGGTCGTGGCACGCACAGGCTACTTCTTTGCTTTTCCTAAAAATGGCGTAATGTAAAAGTCATATATGGACACCTTAATCTCTCAACTAGACCAAAAATACGCGGCAATATAAAAAGAATTTGTCCGAACATTTCATAGACTCCGACACTCTCGTTTTTGAGTCGGCATACGAGTATTTTTATATAACCGAAAAGCAACCGAAAATAAAAGAAATTTTAGAAAAAGATAGGCAGGATTTGGAGAAAAACAAAAAGGAAATTGTAAAGAAAAATAAGTCGCCGGAAATGCAAAAAGAATTTTTGGAAAGTGCTGAATTTAACTCTCTCTCTTTCTGCTATGACGAAGTTTTGAAAGTGGTATATCTTCCGATGACCAAACACAAAAAATCTCAAAATCCGTTATCAGAAAAAGATATTATCGGCGATACTCAACTTTTAAGTGAAAGATTTTTGAACACAATGAATTTTTTGGTCGTGGGATTTGTAAAGCTATGCAAAATCCCTATCAAAAAAGATGTAGAGGCCAGAACTGCTTTGTATAAAATGGCATACAATTTCAAGCGACCAAAATATCCATTGTATATGGAACAGATACACAAATTGCTCATTCCTCAACTCTTGGAAATTTACACGCAAAAGCCGGAAGTGGCTGTTGTCAAAAACACTCTACCGGTTATTTGTATTGACGACAAGAAAGGTATTTACTGCGAGTCAAATCCAAAAGCGGTGTATGCAATTTCAAGAATTAGCAAGCGGTTTAATCTCATCAAATATTTGCAAACCAAAGGCTATTGCAAAATAGACGAGTTGGCTGAATTAAAAAATCAAAAAGATACGGACACGATGAAAGCTATCACAGAAATAAATCGGTTATTTAGAAAAAATACTGGTCTAAATATTGACCTGATAACTCACTGCGACACTATCGGATATTCGCTCAATAAAACAGAGCTGGATATAAAAATGATGCAAAGTTTTTAGGTGGCGTTAATAACCACTTTCCCAAGACCTTGAAATAAAGGTCTTTTTGGCATGAACGCCACCCAAAGAAACAACGATTTTTCTTGTTCCGAGGTGGGAAAATTAGTATGTGAAAACATACAGCAAACAATTGGTCGAGAGGTGCAAAGAATATTTCCACCGTGTCCACAACACGGATATTTCGGACGACACGGCGAATGAATATTTGCGCTCGTTTGCAAAGTTGTATCTGGCTTTCGCTCGGCCAAACGGCGGGAGTCTCGGGAGCGACATAAATATCGCGCGAGACCTCGCCGTTGCCGAGCCAGCCATTAGCAGTAGCGAGGATTTTTCCTTAATAGGTTGTTCCCGAATTCGTAATTCGGTAATTGACGATAAAGTTTTGCCGGTATCAATGCACAAATGAAATTATACAGCCGTAAAGGTCTGGCCACAGAGGGTGGCATTGGTAACTTGCTGATTACCTAACATAGGAAGAAAGAAGAAAAGTAATAAAGAATATATGGGCTACAATAAATTTATAATTTACGGGAAATAACATTGATGTCTATGAATATGAAAAAGATATTGTTGGGTTGGGATGGAGGTCAAACAATATGGCTTTTGACGATCGAGGAGAAAAATGAAATAGACGAAAAATGCACATTTGGATAACGAGGTGGAAAAAAAATCTGGCAAGACGAATCGATAACGTCAGCAATGCTAGTATGGACTTTCAGACGCGCTTGTTGCATCAAATTCGGAAGAATAAAGATTTTCCTCTACTTATTGACTCTTACATATAAAGAAAATCAAACCGATTTGAAAAAAGGGTATTATGACCATTAATCTATTTATCCAGTCTCTAAGATACAAATACGGAAAAAGTTTTGAAATATATCGTAGTTCCAGAATTTCAAATACGAGGAGCAGTTCATTTTCACGGTTTGTTCTGGGGATTACCGGCTGAAGTATTCTTTTGCCGGAGCGTTGGAACGGAAATTACGAAAATGCTTCTCCGAGACTTTCTAAAATTTGGGGCTTGGGTTTTGTTTTTATGAAAGAGACTGATGGTGATGACAAAGTTATCTTTCTATCTTGCCAAATATATGGCCAAAGCTTTCAAAGACCGAGCGACTAAAAAATCAAAAATCGTATGCTTGGCCAGCGAAATATCAAACGGCCGTATGTTTCTAGGCGGTATTAGTACTATGTCTTGTTTGATTGATGATTACAACGGTCTTGAAGATGTGCCTGTTAAGGAAAATAAATATCAAGGACATATATGGGAAAGATTAGGTATAATATGTATAAAATTCCAAGTTGAACTATTTAAAATTAAAGAGTAATATCATAGATATGAAATTCGTCGCCTATTACAGGAAATCAACCGAGAGCGAGGACAGACAAGTGCTGTCGCTAAGACGCGCAGGAAAGGGAAGCTTTGCAACTTTCTGAAAAACTGCAACATCAAATGTCGTTAAAGTTTTGCAAGTGAAAGCAAATCGGCCAAAGCTGCCGGGCAGACCAGCTTTTTAATGAAATGATGAAAATGATTCAAAGTCGGAAAAGTTGACGGAATTGTTATGTTGGAAACTTGATCGTTTAACTCAGAAATCCTCGTTGATAGCGGTTAACGATCATGGATATGTTGCAAAACGGCATTATCAAAGAAATACAAACTTTTGAAGGGAAGTTTTTCGTCCGGGCGACGATGTTACTCTGCTCATGTCTATTGAGCAAGCAGTATGGCAAGTCAATACATCCGTGATTTGAGTGTTCCAATGTCAAGCGTGGCAATCGTGCCAAATTGGAAAATGGCGAGTTGGCCGGGTTCTGCACCTTTTGGCTACAAAAATGACAAAGAAGAAAAAACAATTGTCGTTGACGAATACAAAGCAAAATATGTCATTCGTGCTTTTGAATTGTATTCAACCGGTAGTCATGGCTTCAAAGAAATTTCGAAAATTTTATTTGACGAGGGATTGCGAACCGGCACAGGAGAAAAGTTTTTCTCTGGTAACATTCACCGCTTAATCGATAATCCGTTTTACTACGGAATGATGTTGCGAGACGGAAAATTGTATCTCGGAAATCATACACCTTTAATTTCAAAAGAATTATACGATAAAATTCAAGATGTTTTGCACAACAGACACCGACCAAGACCAAAAAATCATTTCTTTCCTCTTCGTGGATTTATGACTTGCGAAAAATGCGGTTGCGCGCTCACGGCTTCAGCTTAAAAAAGGTCATGAGTATTATTACTGCACAAACGGAAAAGGTATCTGCTCTGAACACAAAACATATCTGCGAGAAAATACCTTGTATCCCATTGTTGCTTCTTTAATGGAAAAATTGAACCTAGACGAGGAAGTTATTGAAATGATGTATCAGTCGGCAAAGGAAGACATCGGACTGGACGCTGAATACTCCACTTCCATTCTGACAACCCTCAAAACCCGTCTAAACGCTCTCACAGTCAAAGAAACCAAATTACTTGACACTTTCCTTGAAAGAAAGTATTACAAAGGAAATTTACGACAGCCAAAGCCCTTGAAATTCAAAATGAAAAAACGCTAGTCTCAAAGCAAATATCTCGATATAGAGAAAAAATCACGAGAACCAATGATTTCCACTTTGGAACCGGTCAAAAACATTTTTCTACGAGCCAGCAGAGCCAAAAAAGAATTTCTGGCCGGTGATGATGTGAAAAAACGAGAAGTAGTGGAAACTATACTTTGGAACTTTTCAATTCAAGAGCAAAAAATGGCTAACTACAAGCTCAAAAGTCCATATTGCATACTCTCAAAACTACCTAAAAACCCTGATTTTCAGACCTTGCGGAGGCGGTGAGATTCGAACTCACGATGCCTTGCGACATGGCGGTTTTCAAGACCGCTGGAATAAACCACTATCCGACGCCTCCCTGGAACGAGAATTACTTCTCGTTCTTAAAATTATTTTTCTAATCCTGATTTTTCACCATCTTCCGATAATTCCTTATTTGGTTGGGTCATTGTCTCGGTTTCTGTTTTTTTAACTTCTGGCATCGAAGGTATTTTTGTTTTTTCTGGTAATGGTTTCATTTCTGGCATTGGTGCCGGTACTACATCTGGTTTATCTATTGTTTCCACCGAATATTTTCTGGCCACCAAAAAGATGTAAATTATTTCCAAAATGCCGACCGTGTTTAAAATCAACAAAACAATAAACCAACTTTTATGAGACAATCTAGCCGCTTTCCATAAGGCCACACCTTTCCACGGAATCGTCCAAATCACTATTAAAACCAGAATCCACGGGTTTAAACCCGGTATTGTAATGGTATTCATATAGAACCTATCTAAAAAATAATCAATTAATAATAAAACCAATATTTGGCTATCAAAACAATAAAATTTCGGTCAAAAGACAAAGTTTCGTGGCTTATCGTATCTAGATACGCTTTCGCCACTCATCCTTTGTTTTTGTCTCGACAATTTTATTGTTTTGATTAGCCATTATTTTTTAGCTAGGTTCTGGCAATTATAGCAAATTTTTGTCATAATGCAATTATGAAATATCTCGGAATTGATTATGGTTCCAAAAGAATCGGCCTGGCTGTTTCTGATGAAAACGGCAGTATGGCTTTTCCTTTGTCGGTTTTAAAGAATTCGGCAAAAACAATGGAAGAAATCTTGAAAATTTGTCGAGAAAAAAATATTGAAGCGGTTATTATTGGCGATTCGGAAAATTTTCAAATGCAAAAAAACAATATAATGAAAGAAGTCAAATTATTTACTGATAAATTTCAAAAAATTTCCGGTTTGCCCGTCCTGTTTCATCCGGAATTCATGACATCACAAGAAGCCGAAAGATTACAAGGTCAAAATGATATGCTTGACGCTTCAGCTGCCGCTATAATATTAAAAAGTTATTTAGAAACTAGAAATAATAAAAAAATATGATTACAATTGATGATTTTCAAAAAGTTGAAATAAAAATTGGTCAGATTTTGTCTGTTGAAAAAATCGAAGGTTCTGACAAACTGCTGAAATTGTCGGTTGACTTCAAAGAAGAATCACCGCGACAGATAATCTCCGGCATTTCAAAATATTTTCCAGAGGAGGGGATTTTAGTTGGCAAAAAATGCGCTTTTGCCACCAATCTGGAACCGCGAATTATCCGCGGGCTCTCAAGTGACGGCATGATTTTGGCTGTCAGTGGCGAAAACGGTGATCAAACTTTTTTCTCTTTGCTTGAAGTAACGCAAGATGTTTTGCCCGGCAGTTCAGTGAAATGAAATTAGTGCCATATTTTCTCGTCGTGGTATAATATTAACAATGAAATCTAAAAAATTTTTTGATCTGTTCCCATCGCCGGAGTTTTTGAGTATTCCTTATGCCGGTTTGTCCATCTCCGACACAGCCATCAGGTGTGTTCAGTTTTCCAGAAGTTTTAAAGATCTTTGTTTGTCAAAATACACTGAAAAAGTCTTAGCTCCCGGAGTTGTTTCTTCCGGTTTTATAAATAACACCGACGAAATATCCAAAGTTTTGCAGACTATTAAAAAAGATTTGAAAATCTATCACGTCAAGATTTCTTTGCCGGAGGAAAAAGCTTATCTTTTCACAACAAAAATACCGGTAGTAGCCCAAAAAGAAGTTCGCAGCGCCATTGAATTCAAAATGGAGGAAAATGTCCCAGTGCCGGTCTCCGAGCTGGTTTTTGATTATGCCATACCGGATCCATACGCTCACCCGGACCATTTAAATGTTGTGGTATCGGCCTTACCTATTTCGATTGTCAACACTTATGTTGAAGCTATAAACAAAGCCGAATTGTCTCTTTTGTCATTGGAAATAGAATCTCAAGCTGTGGCCAGAGCGTTGCTTCCGGAAAAGGATATGGGTGCTTACATCATTGCCCATTTTGGGGAAGGGAAAGTCGGGTTGTACATAGCCTATCGTCGCATTATTCATTTTACCTCAACCATTTACACAAAAGGCCCACCGTCGGATGATCTCTCCTACATATCTTCGGAAATCAGAAAATTGCAAAACTATTGGCAGACTCTCAAGGAGAATGTTGATGTACCGGATAAAAAAATAAACAGGATTCTTCTTTGTGGGGAAAATTTGATTCCCAGCGTAGAATCACAATTGGAAATAAAATCAAAAATTGGGACAGGTCTTGGAAATGTTTGGACTAATGCTTTTGATATAAATAAAAATGTCCCCGAAATATCATATATTGATTCTTTAAAATACGCCCCAGCAGTCGGTTTGGCTTTGCCATCCGAAATTTTGTTGTAAAATAAATTTACGAATATGTTCAACGTCTTACCAGAAATTTTTAGAAAGGAAATCAAATCAGAGTATTATTTAAGATACTCAGTAGTCATTCTTATCGCGATCATATTTTTGCAAATATCTTTTCTGGTTTTTATTTTTCCATCATGGCTTAATTCTTTCTATCGCCAAAAAGAGATTTTGGCTGAAGCCAAATGGCAAAAATCTAAAATCGTTTCCAAAAACGCCGATAGTATTTTACAAACCATAAATTCAACCAATCAAAATCTAAATGTTATCCTTAACAATTTTAATTATTCCGCTGTCTTGCCTATAGTTAAAGAAATAATTTCCAATAAAACATCTGCCATAACTTTGACCGAATTCACGTATAATAATTTTGCTGCCACCCCAATCGCTCCGATGACCATCTCTGGTGTTTCCAGAACCCGAGAGGATTTGATAAGTTTTGTTGATAAACTTGAAAATTTGGGAGATTTTTCCGGCGTGGTCTCGCCGATATCAAACTTAACCAAGGATAACAATATAAACTTTGTTATAAGTTTAAACACCAAATCCCAATGAATAAGACTCAATCATTTAAAGGAATAATCATTTTTTTGGCACTGGTTGTTATTTTATTGTTTGGTGCCATTTATTTTTTATTTCAATCTATAAAAGGTGAAAATGAAAATGCTTCAAATATACAAAACAGCATTGATATTTCAACGAAACAAAATCAGTACACGTTGTCTTTGCAAGAATCCATACAAAATGCCAGTGGTGACATAAAAAAAGTTAATGATTCTATCTTATCATTTGACAAAGATGTCAATTTTATAGAACAATTGGAAAATCTGGCCAGAGAAAATGGTCTAAGCGTTTCCATTGATTCGCTTTCTGTCGGAGATACCCCGAATGTTTCATCTGACAATCTGACCTCGCTGGAAATTCAAGCAAGCGCCCAGGGCAGTTGGGCCGGGATGATGGTTTTTCTTTCTAAACTGGAATCAATGCCGTTTGCTATGCGGGTAGAGAGGTTTGATTTGGCTAATTCCTCCAACAATTCTCCTAATCTTTCTGGTGTAAAAAACAGTACACCCCAATATTGGAGAACCACTGTAGGTATGAGAGTTTTGCAGTATAAATAAAATGTAGAATTAAATGACTGACATAAAAAACAAAATATCAATAGAAAAAATTAAAAAATGGTTTGAAAGAATCAGCAAAGGTAGATTTTCCTATGACAAAATCGGTATAAAACCGGAAAGCGATTGGCGTAAAATAGTTATTATAACAACCATTGTTTTTTGTTTGGAAATGATTTTGTCATGTTTTATTTATTTTCAAATCAAAGACAACCGATGGTTTACTTTCCCGGAAAATGGCACAGTTAATTATGCTAGTCTGAATCAAAATCTTCTTCAAAAAACAGTTGGCCAAATAAACGCAAAAAATACAATTTTCTCTTCTCAGGCGGGAAACAATATCAGCGACCCGTCGCTATAATGCTTGTGGGCATGGAGAGATTTGAACTCTCATGTCTTTCGACACACGCTCCTGAAGCGTGCGCGGCTACCAATTACGCCACATGCCCATCTTGTGCCCCGGCGAGGAATCGAACCTCGATATCCGGCTTAGAAGTCCAGCGTTTTATCCATTAAACTACCAGGGCGATTAAAATAGACTAACACAATTATAACACTTTGTGGAAATTTCTTTTCAGTAACAATAAGTATTCTTTGTTCCCGGCTTTTTCGCCGACAATGGGGGATTCTACTTCGGCTAGGATTTGCAAATCAAGATTTTGGATTTGTTTTTTTACGCTGTCCAAAATTTCTGGAATAAATTCATCCAAAAGTTTACCTTTACGCAGATATTTCGTCTCGGCCTCATAGTGTGGTTTGACCAGAGTAATAATCTGCCCGTCGGGTTTCAGGTTTCGTAAAGCGTTCGGCAGAATTTTTTCAAGGTGAGTCCAGCTGACATCAATTGTTATCAAATCAACTTTTTCCGGCAGAACAACTTGCATTGCATTCGTTCTCTCCATCACCACAACGCGCGGATCGTTGCGCAATTTCCAATCCAAAACGCCGTAGCCGGTTTCCACCGCGTAGACTTTTTGAGTGCTGTGTGAGAGAAGACAATCCACAAAACCGCCGACATTTGATCCAAAATCAGCGCAAGTCAAACCACTGGGATTAACACTGAATTTCTCCAGCGCCCACTCCAATTTTTCTCCTGCCCGCGAAGCGTATTTCATTGTGCGCGATGCAGGAGTCGAACCTGCGACCTTCGCTGTGTAAAAGCGCTGCTCGTACCAACTGAGCTAATCGCGCAACTTTGTAAGTTCACAATATCTTATTTTATACCATTTTTCAATATTTTTTATTTGTGGTAGCATTTTAGGAATGAACCCTAAAACTGTAGGTATCATAATGGACGGCAACCGTAGATGGGCCAAGGCCAAAGGTTTGCCGACGCTGGAAGGTCATCGTGCCGGTGGCGAAACGTTGAAAAAAATTTCTTTGGTCGCCAAAGATGCCGGCATAGAACACCTTATCTTTTTTGCCTTTTCAACCGAAAATTGGAAGCGTTCGGAGGAGGAAGTTTCGTATCTTTTGAATTTGATCGGAGAATTTATGGAAAAAGAGCTCGATCAGTTTAATTCCAAAGGTGGTATTTTGCACTATGTCGGCGATTTGTCCAAATTTTCTCCGGAGTTGCAAAAAATGTTCAAAGAAAGCGAAGAAAAAACATCAAAGAATCCCGGACCGCATGTTTATTTTGCTTTAAACTACGGCGGTCGCCAAGAAATTCTTTCTGCTGTTAAAAAAATCGTCAGCGAAAAACCTAATTCGGAAGACATTGATGAAAAATATTTCGGCCAGCATTTGCAAACAGGAGAAATGCCAGACCCGGACATCATTATCCGCACATCTGGCGAAATGCGTTTATCTGGATTTTTGCCGTGGCAAGGAGTTTACAGCGAATTATTTTTCACCAAAACACTTTGGCCGGATTTTTCCAAGGAGGAATTCTTGTCTATTTTGGAAGAGTATAAAAATAGGGAGAGAAGGATAGGAAAATAATATGAAAATTAAAATCCTATATGAAGACAAGGATATGCTGGTGGTGGACAAGCCGGCTGGTTTGGTAGTTCATAGCGACGGCAAGACAGTTGAACCGAATTTGTCAGATTGGGTTTTAGAAAAATATCCAGAGGCAAAAAATGTCGGTGAGCCGACACGAACGGCAGAGGGTAAATTGGTAATCAGAGCGGGTATTGTTCATCGGCTGGACAGAGAAACATCCGGCGCTATTCTGATTGCCAAAACAAAAGAAGGTTTTGAAGTTTTGAAAAAACAATTTCAGGAACACAAAATCAAAAAAATATATGAAGCTTTTGTTTTTGGTGAAATGAAAAATGATCGCGGTAAAATTGATCGACCGATCGGTCGCAGTAGCACCGACTTTCGCAAATGGTCGGCTCAGCGTGGAGCTAGGGGAGAGATGCGCGAAGCTGTGACCGAATACAAAGTCAAAACCCGAGGACATGGCTACACTTTGGTTGAAGTTTTTCCAAAAACCGGCCGTACGCACCA
The DNA here is from genome assembly GCA_963727715.1 of uncultured bacterium. Lineage (GTDB taxonomy): Bacteria > Patescibacteriota > Minisyncoccia > Phycocordibacterales > DATDWN01 > CAIOTC01. Next base: position 38,204 of record CAVSGX010000005.1, read on the forward strand.
GATCCGCGTGCATTTCAAAGCCATTAACTACCCACTGATCTCTGACAAACTTTATTCTTCGGACAAAACAAACTCACTTGGTTTCAAGCGGCTGGCTCTGCATTCGCGCGAAGTTGAATTTGAAAATGTGGGCGGCAAGAAAATTTCCGTCGTTGCGCCGTACCCGACCGATTTTGTCTCCGCAATGAAAATCTTGCAAAAATAAGGCTGTTATGTTAGTCTTTCTTCCATTATGCAACAAAGAGAAATCAACTCGCCGGTCAAAATAGCTGACAGAAAAAACCTGGATATCCGCGCCGGAGACACTGTTCGCGTCTGGCAAAAAATTCAGGAAAAGGACGCCAAGGGTAAAATGAAAACCCGTCTGCAAGCTTTTGAAGGACTCTGCATCGCTGTCAAACATGGCAAGGAAGCCGGTGGCACCTTCACTGTTCGTCGAGTGGCTTCCGGTGTCGGCGTGGAAAAAATTTTCCCGCTTTACTCGCCGATGATTGATTCAATAGAAACAGTCAAGCGATCTAAAGTTCGCCGAGCCAAGCTTTACCATATTCGCGAAAAAGCGGCCAAAGAAATCCGTCGCCAGATGAGAAATATCCGCGAGGTCAAAGAAGTTGAGAACGGAGAAATAGAAACGGAAGAAATAATCACAGAGGTTACTGAAACGAAAACGGAATAAAAAAATTTAAAAAAATCAAAAAGCGCCACTCGGCGTTTTTTGATTTGAAAATTAAGCAAATTCTGCTACTATTGTCTGATTAAATGCCCAGGTGTTGTAACTGGTAGCCATTACGCCTTGAGGTGGCGTAGCCCGTAAGGGCGTGGGGGTTCGAGTCCCCCCCCTGGGCACAGCAAACGAACTAAAGGGTTCTGAACCCGAACCCAAGCGGAACGCGCAAAGCGCGTGCCAAGGATTTTTTGGCGGGATTGCAAGGGAATTTCCCGAATCCGGCGCGCTTGCGCGCACTGATTTTTCGCCAAGAAGGAGGTTCGAGCCAAAGATTTCTTTGGCACAGACCTTTTTAGCAAAAAGGTCTGAATCAGAAGCAATTTTGTCCAAGTGATTGAGCGTCTTTTAGCCAGTTTTGGAACGGTTCGAGCCAATCATTTTGCTTGTGTGAAAGATTGAAGATTTCTTCTTCGAGCGACTTCTTTTCAGATAAGCAATTTTGCTTTTTCAGAACGATAAATCTTGCTTCTTCAATATACTTGGTCTAAATATCCAGTAAGAAGTCGCTCTAACTTTTTTGACAAAGAAGAAATCTTTTTCTCTTTCTCTTTCACACAAGCAGTCAAAGACGGGGCGGAATTTTTGATGGTCTTGCATATGCCATTGTCAATTAATTCTTCCGCCCAGTCTTTGGGCAAAGAAACTTTTTGAATTAGGGATGATAACTGCTCGATCAAGTTCTTTCTAGAACGAAGCGACATTTCAGGACATTTAATCGTTTTAGATTTTTTCGTACAACGATAATAAATATACTCGTGAACATTACCATTTTTCTGTCGCTTCGTTTTGTTTTCGCCAGTTATCATCATTCCGCATGAAGCACAGGAAATAAGTCCGCAAAAAGGTTGAGGTTCATTTTTTGGTTTTCGTTCAGGTTGTCCACGAAATTTCAACATTTCCTGTGCTTCATCAAAAAGTTTCTTTGAAATGATTGGCTCGTGCTTTCCTTCGTGGATTTCACCACCATATTTAAATAGTCCGATGTAAAAAGGATTTGAGAGGATAAAAGACGCTTTGGTTTTGGAGATTCTCTTTCCGGTTCGAGTTGTAATGCCGGATTTCGCCAAAAAGTTTGAGATATCTTCCAGTCGCATATTACCTTTGCATATTTCTCAAAAGCCAAGCGGACAATTTTAGCTTTTTTCTTTTCCACCACAATAGTTTTTGTTCGTGAATCATTCATATACCCCACAGGCGCTTGGCTTGGAAATATTCCCATTCGTGACTTTTTGGCGAAGTCCGCGTTTCGTATTTTCGGAAAGAGAATCTACATAGTATTTGCTTTGCCCGAAAGCCATGTTGAGCATAAATTTCCCTGTGCGAGTGTTATCACACCAAAAAGTTGGAAATTTAATGCTCGCAAGTTTCCCTGTGTCGAGGAGATAAATAATTTGTCCGCCGTCCACCGAATTGCGGGCGAGACGATCGGGATGCCATGCGAGAATACTTTCTGCTTCGAATTTTTCAATTCGTTTCATCATTTCGTTAAATATCGGACGACCTGGAATTTTCGCAGATTGTTTTTCAATAAATTCGGCGGACAATTTCTAAATTTTCCTGATTGGCATAATCCCGCAATTCGGTGAGTTGTGCGTCAATACTTAAAACTTGCTTGTCCTCGACATCAGTGGACTTGCGAGCATACAAAAAGAATTTTTGCATATATAATAAAAGTTAATTGGTAAAAACTAAAATGGCCGTCCTGGTGCAACCAATCGGATAAATCCAACTGTCCAAGACGGCTTTTTGAGTACGAAAAGAAAAATCAAAAAATCCGATTGGTTGCACAATAAGTATAGCAAAAATTCTTTTTGTATTTGCAAAGCAAATAAATAGTCAAAATCGCTTCTGATTTCGAACCTCCTCCTCGGCGAAAAACAGGTGCGCGCAAGCGCGCCGAATTCGGGGAATTCCCTTGAAATCCCGCCAAAAAATCCTTGGCACGCGCTTTGCGCGTTCCGCTTGGGTTCGGGTTCAGAACCCTTTAGTTCGTTTGCTGTGCGTTTATTTTACCAAATCCGAACCTGTTTTCAAAATGGCAATTTCGGCAATGACAATATCGGCAAGTAATGTGCAACGCTCCACACGCCGTGGTGATGTGAAATGTAATCCGCACGCTCCAAAAAGAATTCCGTCACGCCGTAGCGTCCACTACAGCGAACCGCGACCGCGCACCTACAGGTGCTCGTCTCGTCTCGCTTCCGTTCCCGCTCCGTCGCTCCGCCCTCGCATTTTCCCCGCATCCATGCTTTTTTGTTTGCGGCGGTTTTTGAATTTTTTTTGGAATGGCGCGGGGAAAGCAAAAAGATGAAGTTTTGTGTTAATTTAAGATGTGGTATAATACGATTATTATAAAATTAACTAAAATATTATGGGAATGGAATCATTTAACACACCTACTCCACAAAAATTAAGTGCGGAAGAGTTACAGAAGAAAATGCTTGATTTGCAAGAAAAAATAAACTCAGCCCAAAAAGAAAAAGAAGTGGTGCCAGAAGTAGCAGAAGTAGAAATACCAGAAAAACCTGCCGTAGAAAATGTTGGAGAAAAGGTTGAAGAATTGGAAACAAATTATAATGAGGGAAAACAAATTGAAACTGAAAAAGCAGAATTGACAGCAAACATAGAACGAACTCAAAGCGAGTTATCAAAATTTGAAGACTTGATGAAGCAAGCCGAGACACTTGGTATTGCAGTAGAAAGTAACAAACCATTTTTAACTGCTTTCCAAACAGAAAAAGATAAACTTGCGGATTTGGAACAAAAACAAAGTGAATTAATGGGTAGGGCAAAAGAAATAGCAAATAATCCAGATGTCATGAACAAAATACGGGATGAAGCTGACACAGAAAATATAGAAAAAATTGAAAAGGAAAAACAGTTAAAGGAATCTTTGGATGTTGCTAGGAGAAATATTTATTTTTCAGTAACAGAAGCAATTGATGAAAAAATTCAGAGTAATAATTTTAAATTTATACAGACATACGATTGGGCGAGAAGTATGGATTATTCTCGTAATATGGACTACCAAGATTTTGTTAAAAAAATTGACTCCGCAGTATTAGATACCTTAAAAACATCAAATTCATTGGAAGATTTTAAACAAAATATTAAAATTGATTCTTTTGTTGATAATGAGATTATAAAAGTTGCATCAGAAGATAAATATGTAAATGAATATTTTGAATTGAAAGCCAATGCTCAAGAAAATAAATAAAATATTTGTAATTTTCACATCATGATCACAGTCTTCGTAGACGAATCTGGTGATATGGGAACAGGCGGGAGATATTTCGTCATTGCCATGCTCGTGCCACAAAAAAGCAAAAGAATCTCAAATTTTATGAGAAAATTTTGCATAAAAAATAATTTGCAAGAAGTCAAAGCAGCACAGCTTGAATTTCCACAGAAACAAGAAATTTTCAATAAATTGACATCAGCGAACGACTACACAATTTCCTACATTGTCGCGGACAAATATAATGTTGATAATAAGAAATTGTTTGAGGATAAAAATCTTTTCTACAATTATCTGTTTTCGTTTCTGATAAAGAAAACTATCCGAAGCACAAAAGAAGATATTTCAATACTTTTGGATAATCACTCAACAAAAGTAAAATCCATTAACTCGCTTTGTGACTATATAAAAATAAAAGCATTTACACAGTGGCACTATCAAAATAATTTGCACATAAAATATGTAGACTCAAAAGATTCAAAAACAATTCAAGCCATTGATGTTGTGGCAAATGCCATTTATGCCCATTACATTTATGGTAAAGACCATTTTTACAATATGCTCACGATAAGCGAATCAATCAAGTTTCCACAGAACAAATTTAACCAAAACCCACCTGTTGATAATTCACTTTGACTTAATCTCTAGTTTGATATAATATGTAATTGACATCAAGCTTGTGTGGAGCTTAATGCAAGTAAGTGGCGTATTCCGTCACCGAAGCACAAGTAGTCTTGAAAAGCCCTGCGGGGCTTTTCTGCTATATGAACGGCTCAATTTCCACCAAATGAGCCGTTACCACTTTTGATATGGAGCCTCGGACATATTCCGTTTTGGGCGTCGCAACATAACCACAATGTTTGTATTACCACTAGCCCAAAGGAATGTCCGAGGCGAATGATGATATTGAAGTTATCACTAAAGTATAGATAACACGGCAGTGAATTCCGTCAGTTTCCTCCTTAGAGGAAACCCGCCCGAGCTTTCCCCGCGCCATTCCAAAAAAAATTCAAAAACCGCCGCAAACAAAAAAGCATGGATGCGGGGAAAATGCGAGGGCGGAGCGACGGAGCGGGAACGGAAGCGAGACGAGACGAGCTACCCTCAGGTAGCTCGGTGAGGTTCGCTGTAGTGGACGCTACGGCGTGACGGAATTCTTTTCGGAGCGTGGGATTACATTTCACATCACACGGCGTGTGGAGCGTTCACATTACTTGCCGATGTTGTCCTTGCCGAAATTGCCATTTTGAAAACAAGTTCGGATTTGGTAAAATAAACGCACCAAAATTATTATTTAATATTAAAACTATGTGGTACATAATCGCGATCGTTGTTATTTTACTGGCGCTTTCTATAAGAGTTTTGAAAGAATACGAGCGGGGTGTGGTATTTTTTCTGGGCAAGTGCACGGGCGCGCGGGGACCGGGGCTCATATTTCTGATTCCAATTTTCGAGCGGATGGTCAGAGTGACGCTTCGCACCATCACTATGAATATTCCGTCGCAGAAAATTATTACCAAGGATAATGTTTCAATAGATATTGCCGCTGTGGCTTATTACCATGTTGTTGACCCGGTCAAAGCCACCATTGCCATTGAAGATGTTTATTCGGCCGTCAATCAGATCTCGCAAACGACGGTCCGAAATGTTGTCGGGCAGTTTCAACTTGATCAACTTTTGTCGCAAACCTTGCAGATAAATATGCAAATTAAAAATGTCATTGACGAGCATACCGAGCCATGGGGTGTGCAAGTGACGGCGGTGGAAATAAAAGACATCACCTTGCCAGAAAATATGCAGAGAGCCATGGCCAAGGAAGCTGAGGCCGAGCGCGAGAGGCGGGCTAAAATTGTGGCGGCTGAAGGTGAATTTCAAGCGGCCAAAAAGCTCGGTGATGCGGCTGATCTCATGGCGGCTCATCCTGTCGCTTTGCAACTGCGCACACTCCAGACCATGGCTGAAATTTCGGTGGAGAAAAATTCCACCATCATTTTCCCGGCTCAGTTTATGACCACGGTCAGCGAGGCGGTGGCCATGATCAAGGGCGACAGCAAGAAAAACTAAATTCTGATCTCACCCAAACTTTGATATGAGATAGATAACCAAAGCGAAAAAAATTATACCAACTGCCGCGTTCATAATATTTTTTAGATAAGTTTTAATTTCCCAAAAAACAAAATCGGTTTTACCGATTTTGTTTTATTCTACAATCACTTTTTCCACTTCCAATTCGCGTTCGGACAGCCAGAAAAAGATGCTGACAATAATCACAGTAATAAGAGGCGGAAGCCAAGAATAGGCGCTGTGGCCGAGACTTTCCAAAAGCATTATGACACCCATAGCGCCGATGGAATACATTGCGCCGTTTTTGAGGTATTTGTATTTTTTGACCGTGCTGGCGCCGTGGACAGTAAAATAACGGACGATGAAAGCGCCGAGGCCGTTACCAATGATGATAAGAGGGACCGAAACGGTGAAAGCGAAAGCGCCGAGGATGCCGTCAATGGAAAAAGTGGAATCAATAATCTCCAAATAAATAATTTTACTCAAATCGGAAATATGCCCGGATTTTAATTGTTTCTCCTTCTCCTCGGCGTTGCTTTTGAACCCGCTGGTGATGAAAAAAGCAGTTGAGCCGACTACGGCGCCGAAAGCGATAAGAGGATTGATATGAATAGTCAACCAAACAATCAACAAGAGAACAATTGAAGCCACGGAATAAAACCAAAAAGAATAATTTTGATGAATACGACTCTCAAGAAAAAAAGCATAATCTTTTGTTTCCATAAACAACCAGTGGAAGAAAAGGAAAATCAAATAAACTCCGCCACCAGCCAGAAGTACCGGCTTGCCTTGTTCAATGGAGTTTCTAACCAGAGGGTTGGAACTGAATGTGGCCGAAAAAGCGCCGATAAAACCGAGACTCGGATTGGAAAAATAAACTATGAGCAAAGGTAAAAGTCCGCGGACCAAGACCACGGCAAAAATTATGCCGTAAGTCAGAAACCAACGACGGGCCCTTTGAGACATTGTTAAAAGAACATCAGCGTTGACCACGGCGTTATCAATGCTTGAAATAATCTCAAACAGCATTAAACCGGCTACAATAATGATGATTTCAGACAGGTTCATACGATTGTATTGAAATTTTGATACCTTTTGTTATATAATCATAGCATGAAGGTCGGAAAAGTCACACATTATTATGACAATATCGGGGTGGCTATCGTTGAGCTCAAAAGCGCTCTAAAAGTCGGTGATCGCATCAAGTTTGAGGGTCACGACTCGGATTTTGAGCAAACGGTGGAATCTTTGCAGATTGACCATAAGTCGGTGGAATCAGCCGGCGCTGGCAAAGTCATTGGTCTGAAGACTGAACAGAAAGTCAAAGTCGGCACCGAAGTGGAGAAAGTTTAGTCATTCTGACCATTCCGATTCCTAAACCTAAAAAAAGACATTTGCCTTTCTGTTTTTGCTTGCGATTGGTTTTAATTTAGTGTTTTTTGCGCCTAAGTCAGACCTATCAATCGTTAGTCTGGTAAAAATAGGGAGTCATTGGACTATAAGTGAATTGTAAAGTAACAGGCTTCTGTTATTAATCAGAAACCCATTACTTTACCTGTTTTGTTTTAATTGTTAGAATAAAGGTATGCCTATCGTATGTTGTAAGGTGTGCTCAAATAGTTTTTATGTAAAACCATCATGGGTCAAGATTGGTTATGGAAAGTACTGCTCTTTAAAATGTAAGTATGAGGGGAGAAAAACCGGAAGAATAATTTCTTGTTCAATGTGTGGAGTTCAAGTCTACAAAAGTGGGAAAGCGTTGCGTGGGTCAAAGAGTAAAAAATATTTTTGTAGTAAATCATGCCAGACAAAATGGAGAAACTTAGAGTTTGTCGGCAATAAACATGCAAATTTTATAAATGGTAATTCATCTTATAAGAGTATATTAAATCGTCACAAGATTTTGAAGATATGTGCTTTCTGTGGTACCAAAGATGCTAGAATTTTAGTAGTTCATCATATAGATAAAAATCATCAGAATAATGAATTAAAAAATTTAATATGGCTATGTCACAACTGTCATTTTTTAGTACATCATGATAATGTAGAGGAGCAAAAGTTTTTGGACAAACACCAAAGACAATGAAAATGATGGTGGCCATGGTGTAGCGGCTCTGCACGGAAGTTTGTGGAACTTCAGGTTCCGGATCATCACCGGATGGCCACCCCAGTATGCATCCAAAAAATTCCGAACAATATAAAAATCTCTGGCGCGATATGTTTTTTATTGTTCTGTCTATTTTAGTAGCTTTTATTTTTATTCGACTCGGTGTGGCCAACAAAATAGTCAGCTTGTCGGAAGAAGGGAAAATTCTCGGTTCATTTCTGGCCGGCATTTTTTTCACTTCGGCTTTTACCATCTCGCCAGCCTCAATAGCTATCGCCATTTTGTCCAAAACCACACCTATCCTCACTCTGGCTTTTTGTGGCGCTTGCGGAGCGGTCTTGGGCGATATGATTTTATTTCTTTTTATTCGCGACAAATTTGCCGAAGATTTGGAAGAAGCTCTGCGACACTATCACGACAGAAAACTGACCAGATTTTTTCATCGCAAATTTTTTCATTGGCTGACTCCTTTGGTTGGCGCTCTGGTCATCGCTTCGCCACTTCCCGACGAAATGGGCATTACAATGCTCGGCTTTTCCAGAATTCGCATCTGGGCTTTGATGACCATTTCTTTTGCAATGAACTTTTTGGGCATTTTGCTGGTGGCTTTCGTCGCTCACGCTTTATGATTTTTTGTGGTACAATGAAAGAGGGGATCTTTATGAAAAAACTTCGTCAAAAACTCGGTTCTTTCATTGGGGTTATAAATAAGTTTCTGAAAAAAGTGTCCGGCCCTTTTATTAGAACCGTTAAGCTTCTGTACTTAATCCTCACAATGAACGAAAAAAATTGGCGTGAAAATATAGACAGAATCGGGGGTGGCCTACGCTGACCCCCTTAGTTTTTATTAATTGTTTTTATGGAAAATTTTCATCCGCACACTAATATCAGCATCGTTGCAATTTTTTCATAATAATCAGTTTAATACATAATTTAATCGTAAAATGGATAACATAAATAAATCTAATATTGCAACAAAAAATAATGCTGATGTTAGTGTGCGGATTTATATTACAAAAAAATCAAAAGACTATGAACTTCTAGACAGCGGAGCCGGGCAAAAACTGGAAAGATTCGGTGATTTCGTCGTTTCTCGGCCAGATCCGCAGGTGTTGTGGCGGAAAAGTTTAACCGATTCTGTTTGGCAATCAGCCGACGCGGTCTTTGAGCAAACCACCGGCCGTGGCAAATGGCGAAACAAAAATCCATTTCCCGAGTCCTGGAAAATTTCTTTTGGTGGTTTGAATTTTGTTTTGAAACCGAGTGTTTGGAAGCACATTGGCATTTTTCCGGAACAGTCGGAGAATTGGTGGTGGCTTTTCGAAAGAATAAAAAAACAAACTGATGTTGGAGAAAAAGTTTCGGTTTTAAATCTGTTTGGATACACGGGTGGAGCGACGCTCGCCTGCGCCAAAGCCGGCGCGTCTGTCTGTCATGTTGACGCTTCGCAATTTTCCGTGGATTGTGCCAAAGCCAACCGTGATGCTTCCGGACTTTCGGACGCACCGATTCGTTTTATTGTTGACGATGTTAAAAAATTTGTGGAGCGCGAAATTCGTCGTGGACAAAAATACGACGCCATCATTTTGGACCCACCGGTCTATGGCAAGGGGACAAAGAAAGAAGTTTGGAGTCTGGAAACAGATTTACCGGCGCTTCTATCCCGCTTGCCGAAACTTTTATCCGACAAACCGCTTTTCGTTCTGCTTTCCGGCTACGCTTCCGGCTACTCGAGTGTGACATACAAACAAATGCTTGTTGATGCTTTCGGCAACACTGACAATCCGAAATTTTCCTCCGGAGAACTTGGAATTGAACAATCCAACCCACCTCGCATCCTCCCAGCCGGCATTTTCGCCAAATGTGAATTTTGAAACCTCAAAAACTCCTTGTTTTAGGCCACATTTTTACAAATCTATTGACAAAAATATCCGAAAGTGATATACTGCCGGAGTAGTTCTTTGACGTTTCCGCACCCCTCAATTTAGACACTTCATTGAATCTAATAATACCTCTTTTGCTGTCCTAAATCCAAGACATTGACGAGGAATTTCGTTTAAAAACTTTTCAATTGAACGAAGCTCTTCTTCTGTGACTTCTCTCAAATCTTTTCTCTTTGGAACAAACACCCTGATCCATTTGTTTGTATTTTCAACCAAACCCTTTTCCCAGGAGTGATATGGGTGACAGAAATATATCGAACATTTTAGTTGTTTTTCCAGTTTCCTCCAACAATTAAATGCGATATCATTGTCTAGTGTAATTGTCTTGACTGGCATATTACGCAGAGAATCCAAGAAAGCACGCAATACCGTTGCGTGCTTTCTGTTTGGAATTTTGCGAGTGATGGTATCTCTGGAATATCGGTCAACCAAGACAAATAATGAACAAGCGTTGTGAGATGAGACAATGAAATCTCCCTCCCAGTGTCCAGATCTCTCCATTTTCGGTCTGTCTTCAATGTATTTTCTCTCATCGATGGCTTTACCGTATCTTTTCTTTTTCCAACCACTTTTCTTGTGGTGTTTTCTCCAAAACAGATATCTTTCCAAACATCTGGAATACACGAATTTGTACACCGCTTTAGTTGAGATGTTTTTTCCTTGCAGTTTGAAATACCCTGATATTCTCTCCGGCGACCATCCTTCTTTCAATTTCTCCGGAATGAATTTGGACAGTTCTCTGTCCAAAGCAGCTTTCATACACTGCTTCTTGCTTAAATATCTCCTCCAGTATGTTTTGTGGTGAGCTTTCTTGGCTACATACAAACCTTTCACTTTCTTTTTCATTTCGTAGGCAATGCATGAATGGTGCCGGCCAAGTTTCTTTCCAATTTTCCTTGCACTCCAACCCTCGGAGAACAAAACTGAAATCAAAACTCTTTCCTCGTATGACAAATGTTTAAATGTTTTCATATCACTCAATTATTTCTAACTGAGTGTCTAAATTCAAAGGTTAACTAACATGAATTTGCGAGTTTGCCACAGCGGAAAGTTTTTGAAAAATTTCAAGGATTTTCAAGAATTTCCCGCTGTGGCAAAGTTACTAAGCCAAATTAAAACAGCGAAAGGAGGCTGACCGTGGATAATGATTCTACGCTCGGCAAGATTATGGTTGCGCTGACCAGCATACCCCAGTACTGGGGATTGTTGCTCGACGTAATTGAGAAAATGTCGGACCGGGGTTTCGCCCGTGAGTTGGCGAAATTCTCTCGCCACGAGCCCTGCTGGTTTTCCACAATCATCCCCATCGACCGCACCAATCCATTCAACCCCGCCGAGTTCATCGGTCCGGGCTGGTCATTTTGGCGCGGTCCGGCTGACGGCAACGGGCTCGAAGGCGAGCCGGAGCAGGACAGCCGGTCGCTCGCGCTGACCGAAGTGGACCTCTCCAAGGTTCTCTTGGAAGTCCACCTCAACCCCAGCGAGACACACACCACAGGCGAGGAACGCCTAGGGCGTCTCACTGTGGCCAACCGCATCCGCTTGGACCTCGGAGTGTTCAAGACACTCTGGGACAACAAGGCGCTGATCTCTGCCAGCTGGAAGGAGAAGACCAACGGCAACACGACCTACATCTTCTTCGATGGCCAAGTTCTTCGCAGTCCGAGCGGCAAGCGGTACACGCTGTGCCTCTGCTGGCTCGGTGGCAAGTGGCGCCGGGATTGCCGTTGGCTGGGCTACGACCGGGGCGCTGGCGATCCTTCCGCGGTTCTCGCAAGTTAGCTCTTGGGGCTGTGTCACTTGGTTCTCTTTGAATCTTTGATCTCAGCCCTTTGATTCGCGTTTTGAATCTCACTGCGGGGGTCAGTAACCCCTAGCTCTGCATTGCCACTTCGGTGGTGGTGCAGGGCTTTTTCTTTTGTATCAAAATTTAATTTTTCAGTGTAAAATGAATGTATGAATTTCCTTGATGTTCTTGTCAATTCCTACATCGCCTCTGTGCGCGGGCCGTATTTGACGGAGTATATGTATTTGGTCAGCTCTTTTTTTGATATCTCCGTTCTGTCTGTTTTAGTCACCGTTGCGATTGCCACTTTGGTGGGAATTATTCGTGGCCGGAAATATTTTTATTTTTTTCTCGTCTCCATTTATGTCAGCGCCATCTTGGCTTACCTTTTGAAATTACTTTTCAATGTGGCTCGGCCGGCCGGTGGCGTTATGCAAGCTTTTGGTCCCAGTTTCCCGAGCTATCACGCCGTAGTGGCCACAGTTTTCTTTATCGTATTAATGTACATTTTCGATGGCTACATGACAGAATTCTGGCAAATTTTGTTCAATATCTTATGCATTTTTTGCATTTTTCTTGTGGCTTTCAGCCGAGTTTATTTAGGTGTTCACTGGTTGTCGGATGTTTCTTGTGGCATTTTGATCGGTTGTCTCCTATCATATTTGTACGTCTACATTTTTAGGAAAATAAACCAGCGGGTGTTATAATTGATCTATTATCAACTAATTTTAATTTAAGAAAAACAAGACTCAATGTAATTTTTTAAGAGCCTTTCACAGGAGCTTAGAAAATTAGCGAGGTATTCCGAACATAATTTTCTTGAGCGACGAGAAGTTCGCTGGGCGAGCCCGCCCAGACAGATTGCTCTGAAAAAATTACATTGAGTCTTGTTTTATACACCACCATGTATCAATATCTAAATGAAAAACAAAAAAAGCAATTTTTGGGCGCGGTGGTCGGAGTTCTGGGGCTACTGACAATTTTTCTTTTGATTCAATCAATCAATTCCATCAAACAATTTTCCTACATTGGCCACGACTTGAATTCAACTAATGTTATCACCGTGACCGGCGAAGGTTTCGTTTTGGCTGTGCCAGACACTGTCACCTTTTTCTACTCTGTAATGGAGAAAGATAAAACGATTCCAGACGCCCAAAACAAAGTCAATCAAAAAAGCAACGATATTATCAATGCCCTGAAATCTTTGGGTATTGCCGATGCGGATATTCAGACGACCGATTATAGTTCGTACCCGACATATGAACAATCTACGGGGTGCCCAGTCCCTCTTGGTGTTAATTCTGAAACTGCAAACTATCTTTGTCCTCCAATCAAACAGATCTTGACCGGCTATGAAGTTAACCAAACGGTGACAGTCAAAGTACGCAAGACTGCTGACGCCGGCGCTGCGCTGACCAAAGTTGGAGAACTTGGAGCGACAAACATAAGCGGGCTTTCTTTCATAGTGGATAATTTGGAAGCGGTGAAAGCACAAGCTCGCGACAAAGCTATCGCCGATGCCAAAGCCAAAGCTGCTGTCCTGGCCAAATCTCTGGGTGTAAAAATGACCAAAATCATTAATTTCTACGAAAATGGCAATCAACCGATTTATTCACAGGGTGTTGACATGCTTTCGACCAAAGCTACGAATGTCCCGACTGTCGCGCCGAATCTTCCGGTGGGCCAAAACAAAATAACTTCGGATGTCAGCATCACATACGAACTGCAATAAAGAATTTGACTTTTTGTTGTAAAGGAGTATTATGATGGGGAATTCCCCTCAGGGGTTTTTTAATAGATTAAAAAGTAATGAGTAATAAGTAAAGAGTAAAAAATATAAAAACTTTTACATTTTACTTTTTACATCTTACTTCTTACCAATTATGTCACTCATCACATACATCAAAGATACGCAGGGAGAGTTGAAACACGTCAACTGGCCATCCAGACGGCAGGCGGTGATTTTTTCCGTAATTGTCGTTTTGATTTCCATTTTTGTTTCCTTCTATCTCGGATTTTTTGATTATATTTTTCATCTGATTTTGCAAAAGTTTGTTTTGTAAATTATTTATCTTTAAAAATTAGCCATGTCAAAACAACAAATCTCCGAAGGTAGAAATTGGTATGCCATCCACACCTACGCCGGCTATGAAAATGCCGTGATGCGCAATTTAAAACAGCGCATTGAATCTTTGGGCATGGAAGATAAAATTTTTGATGTTATCGTGCCGACTGAGAAAAAAATAAAAATCAAAGGAGGCAAGCGGGTGGAAGAAGAAGAAAAAATTTACCCCGGCTACGTTTTGGTGGATATGATTGTGACCGAGGAATCTTGGTATGTCGTTCGCAACACTCCACGAGTCACCGGTTTTGTCGGCTCTGGCATCTATCCGGTCAAAATTGACAAAAAAGAAATTGAAGAACTTTTCGCCAGAATGAATGCGCACACCGTCAAACACAAAATAGACTTGGCCAAAAACGATTCGGTGGTCATTGTTGACGGGCCGTTCAAAGATTTGGAAGGTAAAGTTTCGGAGTTGGATGAAGAACGCGGTAAAGTCAAAGTCTTGGTGGCTATGTTTGGTCGCGAAACACCGGTGGAGCTGGATTTCTTACAAGTAAAAAGAATTTGAAAGTTTTTCAAATTTAATATATAGTACCGATTCTCGCACTTCTCGGGAAAACACAGGCTAAAACATTTTGATTACAAAATATTCGCCTAAATAAAACAAAAGAATGGCAAAAAAAGTTACAAAAAAATTAAAACTAGTGGCCCCGGCCGGTAAAATTACCCCGGCTCCGCCTTATGGCCCAGCTTTAGGCCAGGCCGGCATCAACATCGGCGAGTTTGTTAAACAATTCAACGATGCCACGGCCAAAATGGCAGGCGATCTTGTGCCTGTGGAAATTTCCGTTTATGAAGATCGCACTTTTTCTTTTGTTTTGAAAACTCCGCCGGCTTCCAATCTAATTTTAAAAGCTCTCGGTAAAGAAAAAGGCAGTGGCAAAAACACTGTTTCCAAAATCGGCACGCTCTCAAAAGCCCAACTGCGCGAAATCGCCGAAAAGAAAATGCCAGATCTCAACGCCAATGATATTGACGTAGCCATGAAAATCATCGCCGGCTCGGCTAGGAGCATGGGTGTTGAAGTGAAATAATAAGTCTCAAATATATAAATAAAAAATCCGACCGCGAGGCCGGTTTTTTTGACACACCAAAAAAATCTGTGAAGTGTTTTTTTGATTAAAAATGTGCTACTAATTGTTACAGAGAGGATAAAATGATTCTAGTCGCGCATATACCTTATTTGGAGATGAGACATTTAAAGTGGTTTGCTAAATATCAGCAAGCGCCACTTTTTCTAATACCGGAAGACATAATCTCGGATTTTTTAGCATCTAATCTGGACACTGACGCTCTACCGGTTGAAATAATGGAAAAGATTCTTTTGGGGTTGGATTGTCCTCCTTCGGTGAGAAGTGTTGAGATCCTCGATGTCGAAAAAATCCCTAAAGTCTCTGGCGATTCCGCTTCTAGTCAAACTTATATTTTCCCGGATGAACCTGTGTCTCGTTTTGTGGTGGAGAAATATTTCACTGGCATAAAAGGAAGAGTTCTTTTTGAGAAAATCTGACTGGTCGCAGAGCATCGATGATTTGTCGTTGCTCTTTTCCTTTTTACTTAATTGTGTTAGTCTGGTGGTAGAGGAAATCATGGTTCTTTCACAACAGTCTCTAAAGAAAATCATGTTGGGTGTCAACCCAATGATTATTTGTTCGGAAGATTTTTCAGACAAATGTATTCAACCGGCAAGTGTAGACATACCGCTTTCAAATCGCTGTTTCCGAGTCTCGGTCAGTGCCCTGCCTAACAACGGACATACGATGACCGAACTCTTGAACCGTTTTAAGATGTATGACTTCGAGCTTAAGCACGAAGGAGGTTTGCTCGAAAAGGGCATGACATATGTTTTGCCACTTTCAATGAATCTGTCTCTGGGCCAGCAATTTCGGGCATTGTTTTCGCCAAAAAGTACAACAGGTAGAAACGATGTCTTCGCCAGAGTCATCACAGAATCTGGCAAGACATTTGATCTGACCGAATTTGGTTATCAAGGGAAGCTGTATCTGGAAGTGACACCACTGTCTTTTCACTGCACTGTCTACCCATTTGAGTCTTTGACTCAAATGAGATTGTCTACTGCTAGTGACAATCGTCTTTCCAGTGAGGAACTTGCTATTCTCCATTCGCAATATGGTATTGTCAGAAATCAAAATGGTGATGTGGTGGGGGCAACCATTGGGGGCGATTCTCTTTATTTGCATTTGGATTTGAGCAACGGAGCTCAAACCGCAGGTTATGAGTCTCTAAAAAATCCGGAAGGATGCGTCCATCTCGGGAGCAAAGAAGTTGATACTAAGGAAGAATTTTGGAGACGAATCAGACCGACCTCTCATGGCGATTTGATACTCTATCCGGATTCTTTCTATCTATTGTCGACTCGCGAAAGGATTGTCATACCACCGAACGTCTGCGCTACCATGCAGGAATACTCGGTCGGTATGGGAGAGTTTCGTAGTCACTATGCCGGATTCTTCGACAATGGTTTTGGTGGTGAAAATGGCACCCAGGGTGTTCTGGAGTTTCGTTCTCGGGATTTGCCGGTCAGGTTTTGCGATGGCCAGCAGATTTGTCGTCTGGTTTTCTATAAAACTGATGAGATTCCGGAAAAGTTATATGGGAAAGGTTCACATTACACCGGTTCTGGCCCAAGATTGGCCAAGAACTTCATAAATTATTTGGAATGGTAAAACAAAATCCAGTCGCCTGTGTGACTGGATGTTTTTTTGACTAATTTTTCATGATGATGTCTTGGGTGCCACGACGTACATCAAAACGATTTGGCTCTGGGTCAAGATGGAGAATCAGACCATCTCTACCAAATCGCATTTTTAACACATCTGCCATTTGAAAAGCTCGTTCTCGCAGTGTCGGATGAACGAATCGAGTACCGCGGAGTTCCACTAAATAAACTAAAGCGTGTAAATCACCAGTCACACGGTTTGTGGTGTTGAATCCCATACCAGTGTAGTATTGTTTGATATCTTTTGTTGTTGGCAAGTTGTCTATGAGGACGACTTGTTCATTAATAAAAGATTTCATTTCTCCACGTAAACCTTCTCCAAGTTCGGATAAGTACCACGGATGGAATCCGTATTTGGTGGATAGCAGTGGCATTTGTTGAGTCACGGCTCTGTGTCTTTGAATGTCGCGGAAAGAGCCAAAATCCAAAAAGAATTCAAAAGTTACATTACCACACTCTTTTATCTTTTTCGGCAACTCTGTCTTTGCCGGCCTGCTTCCCATCGCATTTTTGTATTCACGGAGTAGCGCTAAGTTGACGTTATCAAAAAAAAGAAAATCTTCCCTCAAATCTGAATCAAAATAGTATCCCCTCATCATTTCCTTGACGTATTCTTCTGTTGCAGGGTACCTTTTGCTGGAGAAAGAACTCGGGTACTTTTCAATCAAAGCACTTTCCACTGCTTTAGCCACTTCACGCACTTCTTCAAGTGGATGATGGCGGAGCCAGAGAAGCTCATCGGCAAATTGACGCAAATTCATATGCCAAGTCAGGTCAGTTGTCGCACCGGCCGGCAAGAAACTGCGCATAATGTCAAAAGCTCTAGCATTGATTGCCTTTTGATATACTACTTCATCCTCGCCTTTATTTATCGGAAAGCGAGACTTAAGGCTGATTTGTAACCAATCAAGACCATGAAGATAGGCCGTCCTCCACCTTTCTTGAATCTTTTCACCATCAGCTGTGCCGAGAGGATTCAGGAAAGTTTGTCTGGAGAAATCAATAAACCGAGTTGATGATTCCTGGCCGTTATAAAGTGGCCAGTCTTGAACTGCTTTCGGTACAAACATAGACACGCCTTCAATAATGACCGTAGCATTACCACAGTCACCAATAGATTTGTGTCCGTAACCTATATAGAACTTTTCCATGAATTTTTTTGCCCCGAATTCGATCAGGGTTTTCATATGTTCAAAGAATCCACCAACAGAACGAGACTTCATGGCTTGTACCATAGCCAACTCTTCCGGTCCCAAAACGGCGCCGGTGTCTACCACAATAACTTGCCCACCGTTTCTGAGCGGACGATGAATGTGTTTCAAAGAACTTATGGAAATTATGTCCATAGTTACCTCTACGATTAGGATACGTTTTATTTTTACAAAGTCAATTGACTTTTTTAGACAAAATCGCTATTCTGGCGAAGGAGGTTTTCATGAGAGGTAAGTTCATTGTGATTGAGGGTGGGGATTGCTCCGGGAAAAGTACCTTTATGCGTTTTTTGATGGAGAAGCACCCGGCACCACAGTTTTGTTATACAAACGAACCTGGTGGGAATCCATATGGGATGAAGATCCGGTATCTTCTTTTAAATGAGGAAGGTGCAGAGGAATCAGATAACTCAACTAAGTTCCATTTATATTGGGCTTCGAAGGTTGAAAATTTTAGAAAAGTCATATTTCCACATCTTGATAAGGGGATAACGGTTGTGACTGACAGGTTTGAAGGTTCAACCTTTGCCTACCAAGTTTCTGAAGACCATAGGCTGGAAAATCTCTTCTGGCAAACACGTGAAGCTTGTTTGCGTCGCGTCGTTCCCTTCTACATCCATTTTGATGTTGATGTTGAAACTCAGATAGCTCGGGCGAAAGCAAGGATCGGCGAGCAGAATTACTTTGATGCCAGGGGCATCGAATATCGCCAGAAAATTTGTCGGGCTTATCGAAGGTTTTTCGATGACAAGAGAATTAAGTCTCGCCGGGTTGATTCCAGTCTTCCCAAAGACGAGATGCTATCATCGGCCTACGATGTGTTTAAAGAAATAGTCGGTTTATAAAGACTTGGCGCGAAACTTGCACCAAGTTATTTTTTACTTCAAAAAATGTCGTGTCAATGATATAGTTGTCATATGTTTTCCGAGAAAATCAAAAAATGGGTAATGGAAACTCTTGACGCGAATGAAGCTGATTTTGTCGTGGAATATCCGGCAGAAATGGCTTTTGGTGACTATTCAACAAATGTGGCCATGGTCTTGGCTAAAACTGAAAAGAAAAATCCAAAAGAACTGGCTGAAAAATTCGCGACAAAATTAAATGATAAAAAAATTCCCGAAGTGGGAGCAATAACCGTGGCAGGACCTGGGTTTATAAACTTCTTTCTAAAGCCAGAAGTTTTTGCCAGCGTGGTGGAGGAAGCAATCAAAAATGGCTCAAATGTTGGTCATAATAAAAATCTGAAAGGCCAAAAAATTTTGGTGGAGTACACCGACCCGAACCCGTTCAAGGAATTTCATATTGGGCATCTTATGAGCAACGCCATTGGCGAATCAATTTCGCGAATAATTTCTGCCGAAGGCGCGGAGGTCAAGCGAGCCTGTTATCAGGGCGATGTTGGTCTTCATGTGGCCAAAGCGGTTTGGGCCATGAAAAATTCAACACCTGATTTAAAATCGCAAGAATATTTTCCCAGAGAATCTGATCCCATAAATAAGAAAATTGAATTTTTAGGTCAGGCATATACCACCGGCGCGTTGGCTTATGAAAATCAACCTGAATCAAAGGAAAATATAAATGAAATAAACAAAAAAATTTATGACCAAACTGATTCCGAAATAAATGATTTATATAAAAAGGGCAGGAAATGGAGTCTTGATTATTTTGAAACAATGTATTTTCTGTTAGGGATGAAGAAACAAAACGATGGAAAAGCTTTCAATTTTTATTTTTTTGAATCCGAAACTGGAAAATTTGGAAAAGAAATCGTAGAAAAAAATGTCGGCAAAATTTTTGAGAAAAGTGATGGCGCCATTATTTTTCACGGAGAAAAATATGATGAAAGTTTGCATACAAGAGTTTTTATAAACAAAGATGGTCTACCGACATATGAAGCCAAAGAACTCGGGCTTTCAAAAATAAAATATGGTAAATATTCTTATGATCTATCAATTATCATAACCGGTAATGAAATAAACGACTATTTCAAAGTTTTACTGAAAGCCATGTCTCTCATTTTTCCTGATTTGGCTGTGAAAACCAAACATATTTCTCACGGAATGCTTCGGTTGCCTTCCGGGAAAATGTCCTCGCGAACAGGTGATGTCATTACAACCTTGTCGCTTATTGATGAAATAAAAAATCTGATTTTGCAGAAAATGTCGGAGCGAAAAATGTCAGCCGAGCAAAAAGAAAAAGTGGCTGAAGAGGTGGCCACCGGCGCGCTGAAGTTTTCCATTTTGAAACAATCAGCTGGCAAGGATATTATTTTTGATTTTGAAAAATCAGTTTCTTTTGAAGGTGACTCCGGACCGTACTTGCAGTACGCGACAGTGCGTGCCAATTCCATTTTGAAAAAATCCGGAAAAATTTCGCCAAACACTAAAATGCCGGCTGATTGGCAGACGACGAATTTGGAAAAAATGTTTGAAAGATTTGAAAGTGTCGTCGCTCGGGCCGGCGCGGAATACGCTCCGCATTATATTGTCACATATCTGGTGGAGCTTGCTTCCGAATTCAACTCTTTTTACGCCAAACACAAAATAATAGACAAAACCGACCCGACTTCGCCTTACAAACTGGCGCTAACTCAAAGTTTCGCAAATATAATGACTTCTGGCCTTGACCTGCTCGGCATTGCCGTGCCAGAGGAGATGTAGAAATTTTTTGAAAAAAATCGCAGAAATGCTAGTATGTAAGAATGAAAGAAGAAGAAAAAAATGTAAAAAGCGAAATTGCCGAAAAGACTAAACCGAGCCTAAGCTCGGTTGCCCGATCCAACGAAGTTGAATTTAGGGAAGAGCAAATCCTCAAATTTTGGCAGGACAATAAAATTTTTGAAAAATCTCTGGCCAAGCCCGCGCCAGAAGGTGATTTTGTTTTTTACGACGGTCCACCTTTTGCCACCGGCTTGCCACATTATGGGCATTTGCTTGGTTCCACGGTCAAAGATTTGTTTCCGCGATACAAAACCATGCGGGGGTTTAAAGTGCGCCGTCGCTGGGGCTGGGATTGTCACGGCTTGCCTGTGGAAAATATTGTGGAGAAAAAACTCGGCCTGAAACACAAAAAAGACATTGAAGCTATAGGTATTGAAAAATTCAACGAAGAATGCCGAGCCCAAGTTTTGACTTATGTTCACGATTGGAAAAAATATATTGACCGGCTCGGTCGCTGGGTTGATTTTGATAATTCCTACAAGACTATGGACACAAGCTACACCGAATCGGTTTGGTGGGCCCTGTCGCAGATTGATAAAAAAGAAATGCTTTACGAAGGGCGAAAAGTTTTGCTCTACTGTCCGCGCTGCGAGACGCCTTTGTCCAAAGCCGAGATCGCCATGGACAATTCATACAAAAATGTGACCGAGGAAGCGGTCACCCTGAAATTCAAATTGAAACCTGAACAGAAGTTTGGCAAATATCAAACAAAAGACACAGATTATATTTTAGCTTGGACCACAACACCGTGGACACTGCCGGCCAATGTGGCTTTGGCTGTGGGGGAGGATATTTCCTACACGGCTTTGAGAATAAAAAATAAGACCGAGCTTTACATTTTAGCCAGTAATCTTGTCCAAAAAGTTTTTGCTGGCAAAGAAATTGAAATTGCCCACGATAATATTTCCGGCAAAGATTTGCTTGGTCTAGAGTACGAACCGCTTTACGATTTGCCGGCCGTTCGAGCCACAGGCAAGAGGGCTTGGTACATCGCCCCAGCCGATTTTGTGACGACGGAAGATGGCACTGGCGTGGTGCATACAGCAGTCATTTATGGCGAGGAAGATTATCAACTCGGCGTAAAGATTGGTCTGCCGATGTTGCCACTTCTTTTACCAAACGGCAATTACAATAACGACGCGCCAGAATTTCTTCGCGGTATTTACATTAAAACAGCTGAAAATTTAATCAAAAAAGATTTAGAAGATCGCGGACTTTTGTTTGCCAAAGCACCAAACACTCACTCCTATCCGCATTGTTATCGTTGTGGCACGCCACTCATTTACAACGCTCTTTCCAGTTGGTTCATTGACATACAGAAAATCAAAAAAGAAATGCTAGCCAAAAATAAAAACATCAACTGGGTGCCGGAACATTTGAAACATGGTCGGTTTCAGGACATTATGGAGAGCGCGCCGGACTGGAACATCAGTCGCAACCGATTTTGGGCTTCGCCTTTGCCGATTTGGAAATGTCAGTCTTGCCAGAAAATAAAAATTGTCGGTTCAATTCAAGAATTGAAAGAGTCAACCCAAAAATCAGGCAACAAATATTTTTTAATGCGACATGGCCAGTCGCAGTCAAACGCCAATGGGCGAATCATTAGTTGCAAAAAAGAAAACAAAGATCCGCTGACCGAAAAAGGCCGAGAGGAGGTTTTAGAAACAACCAAAAAATTGACCAAAGAGAAAATAGATTTGATAATAGCTTCGCCTTTTATGCGCACAAAAGAAACAGCCCAAATCATAGCTGACAAAATAGGCATCAATCAAGATAAAATAATTTGCGACGACAGACTGGGTGAAATTTTCTGCGGTGACCACGACGGAGAGCCGTGGACGGAACTCAATCTCGGCAAAGAAACTCCCGGTCCGGAAACCATGCAAGATGTTCATATCAGAGTGATGGAATTTTTGTACGAAACCGATGCCAAATATTCCGATCAAAATATTTTGATAATCTCCCACGGCGCTCCGCTTGATCTGCTCCATCTAGGAGCGCAAGGTTTGTCTATTAAAGATATTGTCGAACGCTATCCGGACAATCTATTTCACAATGCCGAGCTTCGGACTTGCGATTTCACACCTTTGCCACACAACAAAAATTTTGAAATTGATTTGCACCGGCCATACATAGATGAAATCAAATTTGATTGTCCTTGTGGCGCGACAATGAAAAGAATTCCGGAAGTCATTGACTGTTGGGTTGAATCCGGCTCGATGCCTTTCGCCGAGTACAATTATCCTTTCGCCGACAAAAAAGAATTTGAAAAAAGAACACCAGGAGATTTTGTGGCCGAATACATCGCCCAAACGCGCACCTGGTTTTATTACATGCACGCCATCTCCGTTGCCCTTTTTGGCCACGAGCCATTCAAAAATGTTATAACTACCGGCACTATTTTGGCCGGCGACGGCGACAAAATGACCAAATCAAAAGGCAATTTTGCCGACCCACTTGTTTTGATGAATCTCTATGGGGCTGATGCCTTGAGGTACTATTTGATGACATCTGTTTTGATGCAGGCCGAGGATGTCAATTTTCAAGATGACGGGGTCAAAGAAGTTTATCAGAGAATGCTCAATATTTTGCGCAACGTCTTGTCATTTTACAAAATGTACAAAACCGATTTTGCAGAAACAAAAGAATCAAAAAATGTTTTGGACAGATGGATTTTGTCTCGGCTGAAAGAATTGCATACCGAGGTGACGGAAAATCTGGAAAAATACGATACCATTCGCGCCGGCCGGCCAATAAGGAATTTTGTTGATGATCTTTCCACTTGGTATTTACGTCGCTCGCGTGACAGGTTCAAATCGGAAAGTATTGAAGAAAGAAAATCAGTTTCCCAAACAATGCATTTTGTTTTAATTGAGCTGTCAAAAATTATGGCGCCGTTCACGCCGTTTCTGGCTGAGGAAATCTTTCAAGATTTGCGTTTTTCATCGGATGCCGAAAGTGTTCATTTGGAAAATTGGTCTGATATGTCAAAAATAAAATCCGATGCCGAACTGATTGAAAAAATGATTTATGTCAGAAGTGTCGTGACTTCGGCTCTGGAATTGCGCCAGAAAGCCGGCATCAAAGTTCGCCAGCCACTCTCGAGTTTAAAAATCAAAAATCAAAAATCAAAATTGGAAGATGAATTTGTCGATTTAATAAAAGATGAAATTAATGTAAAAGAAATAATTTTTGATAAAAATTTGGCGATGGATTTGGAATTGGACACGGATTTGACCAAAGAATTGAAAGAAGAAGGACTCTCTCGCGAAATTATTCGGGCTATTCAGGATGTCCGCAAAAAAGAAAAGCTTAATCCAAACAAACTTGTCTCGCTCCGTATTTCCACTGACGACTTTTTGAAAAATATTTTAGAATCAAGCAAAAAAACCATTCTTTCGGCGGTTTTGGCAAAAGAAATTTCTTATTCTGCTGAAAATCAGATTCATAATGTTGACATTGAAAATCATCAGCTTTCCGTTTCTGTCATACTTTGATGTCCTATCATATTTACACCACTGACGGCATAATTCTGAAACGTTTGAATTTTGGCGAAGCCAACATTTTGCTTTTTATTTTAACCGATGAATTTGGGTTGATTAGCGCTTCCGCCCAAGCGGCCAGAGAATCTTTTTCCAAACTGAACTCGGCCCTGCAAGAATACAGTTTGATTTCTGTTTCCTGCGTCAAAGCTAAAAATGGTTGGAAAATTACAAACGCCACAGCAAAGGAAAATTTCTTTTTTGACTATTCGTTACCTGTTCAAAAATTTGTCTCTAGAGTCTCGACTGTTTTGGTCAGGATGATACCCGGCGAAGAAAAGCACCGGGAATTGTTTTCCGTTATTTACAGCAGTTTTGAATTTTTGAAAAATATTTCCGAGAAAGATATCCCCAATTTTGAAATTTTGACAATGTTACGCATTTTGTATTATCTCGGTTATGTTGAAAAGTCCAAACAAACCGAAAAATTTTTGCAAAATGATAATAAATGGGGTAGAGAAATTATAGATGAAATATCGGGAGTTAAATCAAGTTTAATCGGCCTGATAAACAAGGGCTTTGAAGAAAGCCAGTTATAATCAGGTTAGTATTGACATTGTTTGCTATTTTGTATAGTATGGTCAGCAATTAAGGACAAAGTCCTTAAACATTTTTGTTTGCGGTATTTGAAAAAATTACCACTAACATTGTGGTTTTTGTTTTGAGTTTTTTGAAATGACCACAGCACCATTTTTTGATTCTTTAATTCATCGAGTCAGTGTGACTAATTAATTAAACAAAATTAAATTAATCATAAAATAAAGTGAAAATGGAGCTGGGTCATTATTTTCTAAAACTCATTTCATTCGTTAAGAAAATATATGACACGATCATCAAAAAAAGGTCCATATGTCGACGAGCGTTTGCTCAAGAAAATTGAGGGCAAAAAACCAGTAGAAACCGGGGTTATTAAGACGTGGTCTAGGGCCTGTGTTATTTCACCCGAAATGGTTGGTTTTAATTTCGGTGTGCATAATGGCAAGACTCACATTGAAGTTTTGATTTCCGAAGATATGGTTGGCCACAGACTCGGCGAATTTTCACCCACAAAGAAATTCTTGAAACACGGAGGCAAGATGCAGAAGGAGTTGGAACAGAAGAAAAAGGAGGCTGAGCTAGCAGCTGCTCAAGCGGCTAAAACCACAACCGATTCCAAAGCCGGTAAAAAATAATAAATAATATGGCAACAGCTAAAGCAACATTATCCAATTTCCGGCAATCTCCTCGCAAAATGCGCGGGGTGGCCGATCTTGTCCGTGGCAAAAAAGTTTCTGAAGCCTTGGTTTATTTGGATTTTGTTGGCAAAAGAGCGGCTTTACCCATCAAAAATTTGCTAAATTCAGCTTTAGCCAACGCCAAAAATTTGCAAATTGAATCGGAAAATCTGGTTATCAAGAGCATTACCGTAAATGCCGGTAAAATTTTGAAACGACACCAGCCGGTTAGCCGTGGCAGAGCACACCCGATCCACAAACGCACCAGTCACATCACAATTGAATTGGCTGAACCGAAAGAAAATCCAAAACCGAAAAAAGTGGTAAAAGAAAAAGTTGGAAAAATAGAAGTTAAAAAAATTGGAAAAGCAAAAAAACCAAAAAAATAATTAATTTATGACCCACACCGTCCATCCATATTCACATAGGCTCGGTATCATCAGAGACTGGAAATCTCGCTGGTTTGGTGTTGGTAAGCAGTATCGAGATTTTCTGAAAAGCGATGTTCTGTTGCGTGGATATTTGGAAAAGAAACTTCACGGTCAATACGTTAGCAACATTGAGATAGAAAGGAATCAAAAATCTCTGCGGATTATAATTGAGACTTCAAGACCGGGTATGATTATCGGTCGCAGTGGGGAAGGGGCGACAAAACTGCGTCAAGATGTTTTGAATTTTATAAAGAAAAACAAATTGTCGGCCGAAGGTTCGAATTCTTCTGCCAAAACCGGTCAAACTTCGCAGAAAGAAGTTTCAAGCGATGTCAAAATAGATATCAAGGAAATTAAATCGCCGGAATCGAATTCAGCCATCGTGGCCCAGATGATCGCCGACGGGTTGGAGAAAAGAATGCCATTCCGTCGAGTAGTCAAACAAATGTTGGAAAAAGTTATGGCCAACAGAGATGTTTTAGGAGTAAAAATCGAACTGTCTGGCCGTCTCGGTGGGGCCACAATGTCTCGCCGTGAAAAAATCAAACGCGGGCGCATTCCACTTCAGACCTTTCGGGCCGATGTTGATTTTAACAAACATGAAGCCAGATTGCCGTATGGCAGGATAGGAATAAAAGTTTGGATTTACAAAGGCGAAATATTTAACAAGAAGTAAAAAGTAAGATGTAATAAGTAAGAAATACAAAAACGCATTCTTTACATCTTACTTCTTACTCATTACTCATTAAAAACCATGTTAGTCCCCAAAAAAGTAAAATACAGAAAATGGCAAACTATGCGTCGAAACCCAAAAAGAGTTGGTGTGACTTCTCGTGGCGCCACCATTTCTTTCGGTTCTTTCGCTCTGAAAGCCACCGGTCCGGCTCGCATCAAATCAAACCAGATTGAGGCAGCCAGAAAAGTTCTGTCGCGCGCTTCCGGCAAGACCGGCAAGGTTTGGATTCGCATTTTTCCGGATATGCCTTATACTCAAAAGCCGGCCGAAGTTAAACTTGGCAAAGGCAAAGGTGATTTGGCTGGGTATGTCGCGCCGGTTCTGGCAGGTCGCATTTTATTTGAAGTGGACGGTGTTTCGGAGGCAGTAGCCAGAGAAGCTTTGCGCAAAGCCGGGACAAAGTTGCCGGTCAAAACAAAAATCATTGCCAGATAAATTTCAGATTTTATGAAAACAAATTTTTCAAACAAAACAGAAAAGGAATTGCAAACACTTTTGGCCGAAAAACAAATGGCTCTGCGAGCTTTCAGATTCAATGTGGCTGGTAGTAATGTTCGCAATGTCAAAGAGGGGAGAACAATACGAAAGGACATTGCTCGCATCAAAACTATTTTCTCGGCCGGCAAAATTAAATCAAAACTCCCAACCAAAACCAAAAAATAAAATACTATGAATGCTAAAATAACAAAAAAAGAGGAGGTTAAAAAAGCAGGCAAGCGATTTTCTGGTGTGGTTGTTTCCGACAAAATGAAGGACACGGTGGTGGTCAGCGTTAGCCGTTTTGTCAAACACCCGAAATATGGCAAATTTATAAAACGAGACAAAAATTTTAAAGCTCACGACGCCGGCAACAGCAAAAAAATCGGCGACAAAGTGACAATAGAAGAATGCCGACCGATTTCCAAAGATAAACATTTCAAAGTAATTTAATTTTATGATTCAACCACGATCCATTGTTAAAATAGCTGACAACTCCGGAGCTCAGATCGGACGCATTTTCAAAGTGCTCGGCTCGTCCAAAAAACGCTACGCTTCGCTTGGCGAAATGGTTGTTTTGTCTGTCCAAAAAGCTGCGCCACGAAAAGCAACCAAGAAAAAAGATATTGTCTACGGCGTGGTTGTCCGACAAAAAGCTCCTTACAGACGCAGGGATGGTAGTTACATTCGCTTTGATGAGAATGCCGTCGTTTTGGTCATCAAGGATAGGAAAAAGAAAGACGTTTCTCCGGCGGTCGGTCGCGTTTTCGGACCGATTCCGCGTGAAGTCGGCGAGGCGGGGTATCAAAAGATTATTTCCCTTGCCCCTGAAGTGGTTTAATTTCAATTCAATATTATGAAAATCAAAAAAGGAGACAATGTCATAATCATAGCCGGAAAAGACAAAGGCAAGAAAGGAACTGTGGTTAAAGCTCTGCCAAAAGAAGACAAAGTGGTTGTTTCCGGCGTGAATGTCGCCAAAAAGCATGCTCGTCCGCGCAAAACCGGCGAAAAAGGCCAGACTGTTGAAAAAACAATGCCCGTGCATGTATCAAACGTGAAGAAAATAGAAAAATAAAATGAAATTCACCAAAGAAAAAATCAAAGAATCTTATGACGCTCTGAAATCAGAGTTTGGTTACAAAAACAGAATGCAAGCGCCGAAAGTAGAAAAGGTTGTCGTCTCGGCCGGCGTTGGGTCATTCAAGGATAAGAAAAAAATTGAGCTGGCTCTCGATCGCTTAGCCAAGATCACCGGGCAGAAGCCGGTGCAAAAAGGGGCCAAGCAGTCCGTGGCTTCTTTCAAGGTGCGCGAAGGCGACATTGTCGGGCTACAGGTGACACTGCGTGGCGAGAGAATGTACGATTTTCTCAATCGTCTGGTCAACATCGCCCTGCCTCGAACAAAAGACTTTCGTGGCATTTCGCGCGAGGCCGTTGATGCTATGGGCAACTACACTTTAGGAATAAGAGAGCACACCATTTTCCCGGAAACAGGCGACGAGGAACTGAAAGATGTTTTTGGTCTCTCTGTCACTATTGTCACTTCCACTCGCAACAAAAAAGAAACATTAGCTTTTCTGACTTACTTGGGTTTTCCATTTAAGAAATAAATCCACAGGACTTGCGCAAAAATATTTTCCAGAGCAACCTCAAAAACTCCAGCGAGTTTTCTCGGCTGTCCTCGGCTCGGATTTGTCAAGAGCCCTCGCTTTGCTCGGGTCGTTGACAAAACCAACTCCTCGCCTGCGGAGTCTCTGAAAAACATTTTTTTGCAAGCCCCCCAAAAATCGCCTAACAAGGCGGTTTTTTTACGCTAGCACAAACACTTGACTTTTTGGTGTAAGGTGTGATATAATACAGGTAGTGGTAAATTCCTCCAATTACCCCTCAAGTAGGACAGAACTAATGTTTGAATAATAACTCATTGGCGCGCGGAAGCCAATCACTTCTCTCGGTCGGTTGTTTAGGAAGGAATGTATTTCTTGCAATTCTTCCTCAGTGACTGACTCAATATCTCTTCGTTTAGGCACAAAACATCTGATCCATCTGTTGGTGTTTTCCACCAGACCTTTTTCCCAAGAATGGTATGGATGTGTAAAATAGATTGGCACTTGCAGGAGAGTTTCCAACTCTTTCCAACAGGTGAATGCAATATCGTTGTCTGTGGTGATGCTCTTCAATTCAACACCATGGAACAGACGGGAAAGCGCGGCACGAATAGTGTCGCGTTTTCTGTTGGGCAGTTTCCTGACCCATGTTCTTTTGGCTTGCCAATCCACAGCAACCAAAAGTACCCACGAACTGTCTTTGGAAACGATGAAATCGAGCTCAATGTGTCCTAGACCTTTTCTCTCCGGTCTGACATCAATATACTTCCTGCCATCCTGAATGTGCTTCCAATGATTTCGTTTTCTCCCACCCTTGTGATTGTTCCAACCCCAAAAAAGCAGGTGGTTTAGACCTCTCGACTCGGCAAATTTGTATATGGCTTTGGCCGAGCAGATGATACCCATTTCACATTCAAGATACCCGCTAATCTGCTTCGGCGACCAATGATACGGCTTGGTTAATCGTTCCACCACGAATCGACAGAGAAACGGGTCAAGCGCCACTTTCAGACACTGCTGTTTGGCTCGCCATCTTTTCATTGAAACTTTCTGCTTGGCTTTTTCCGCTTCATACACCCCATTAACACTGTGTTTTTGTATTTCTCTGCTCACAGTGTTGACACTCCGACCGAGAAATTCGGCAATTTTGCGAATGGCCGAACCGGCGCAATACATCTTTTCAATACAAAACCTCTCTTCAAAAGACAAATGATGATATTTGTTTTTCATATGACAATTAAAATTAATTTTCGACTAATGCATTAATTCTAACTGTCCTACTTCAAAGGTGGCTAGGGGATTGGGGTACCGAAATTCTCCAATCGTCCAGCGTGACGTTAAACTGTTCATTTGGAGTAAGGAAATGCACTCGATCAATTTAAGTTTGGTAGTTGTGATCTCTGTTCTTATTTTGGTGCTTCGCGGGTGCGCCAAAGAGATCTTCTTCACGGTATATGGAAAGAAAATCATTCGCAAAGAGCGAACCGAACACAAAGTAGCTGACACTCAACGCAACATCAGCAACCGCATCTACAATGCTCTGTGCAGGGCAGCGGAGGAAAATTACTCCAAGCTTGTTTCTGTGAACAAAAAGAATTTTGAAAATGGGGATTATTGCGTCTACATAATAAATGTAGAATGGGTCTGTATGGCCGGGGAGTTCCCTATGTGTTCTGTGGATATTTGTAAAGTCGGAGACGAGATTTCGGTCACTGTAGTCAACGACATGGATCATACATACCTTAAATATCACAAGCCGGATGAAGCCACACTCACTCTTTTGATGAATGGATTAAATGGCCAGGTGTCCAAATACTACCTCTGATCATCTCTCCACCAGACACATTCTCTTCAGCTGGTGGCTCCCTCGCGGGGTCGCCGGCTTTTCACATGCAAAAAATTTTTAAATTAGCACTAACAAAACCGAACTGGCATATCTTGAGACGGGCCTTTCGCAGGAGTTTAGAAAACAACGACGCAGGCGCGAGTATACGCGCCGAGAAGATTGTTTTCTTGAATGACGAGAAGTTTGCTGGCAAAGCTTTGCCAGACAGATTGCCCGGTGAGAGATATGCCAGTCTGGATTTGTGTTGACATTAAGTCACTCTCTTGCTAGTATAAATCGCGAGCTGTAAAGCTCTATTTTTCAAATGGCCAAAACATCAGTCAAAGCCCGAGCGGCAAAAAAGCCGAAGTTTTCCACCAAAGCGACCAATCGTTGCTTTAAGTGTGGACGCAAGAGGGCTTTTATGCGAGACTTTGGCTTGTGCCGTATTTGTTTCCGCGAATTGGCCAATGAGGGGAAAATTCCGGGAATCAAAAAAGCCAGTTGGTAAATTTCACAAAATTAAATAAGTCGTTTCGGTCAGTCGGAATTCCTAAATCTCCGATACCGCCGAAATATAATATTCAAAAATAAAATGGATCCAATAGCAGATATGATTGTGCAGATAAAAAACGCTTCCGACGCAGAAAAAAAGTCGGTTGTTTTGCCGTATTCCAAACTGAAAGTGACTATCTTAGATATTTTGGCTAAGGACGGTTTTATCAAATCTTTCAGCAAGGTCGGCAAAAAAACCATCAAATTTATTGAAGTTGTCTTAGCTTATGAAGATGACCAACCGAAAATCCACGGAGTGCAAAGGATTTCCAAGACTTCAAAGCGTGTTTACCAGAAAGCCAGAAATGTTCGTTCGGTCAAAAACGGTTTCGGCATAGCTGTCATTTCCACATCAAAAGGCATTATGTCAGACAAGGTGGCCAGAAAAGAAAAACTTGGCGGAGAAGTGCTTTTCAAAATTTGGTAAAAACAAAACAATTAAAAATATATGAGCAGAATCGGCAAAAAAACAATAAATATTCCTGACAAAACCACATGCACTTTTAGCAATGGTGTTTTTACCGCAACAGGTCCTCTGGGCAGTCTTTCCAAAAAATTCAATCCTTCCATAGAAATCACAATCGGTCCGAAAGAAATTACTTTAAAGCCGAATCAAAAGAGTATTGAAACAAATGCCTTGTGGGGGACATACGCTTCGCATATTACAAATATGATAAGTGGGGTGAACATGGCTTTTACAAAAAAACTGATTTTGGAAGGGATTGGCTACAAGTCCGAAGTCAAAGGAACAAATCTGGTGTTGGCTTTGGGATTTTCCCATCCGGTGACTGTGGCTATTCCAGAAGGTCTCAAAGTGACGGCGGAAAAAAATTTGATTACAGTTTCCGGCAGTGACAAAGAATCGGTCGGGCAATTTGCCGCCAGTGTCAGGGCTTTGAAAAAACCGGAGCCGTACAAAGGCAAAGGAATGCGATATGAAGGGGAGGTTATCAAGCGCAAACAAGGCAAGAAAACTGTTTAACGAAAAATGAAAAATATAAAAACAAACATTGAACAGAGAAACAGACGACACAGACGCATTCGCGCCAGAGTTTCCGGCACGAGTGATGTTCCGCGACTTTCCGTTTTCAAATCAAACCGTTACATTTCCGCTCAACTAATAGACGATGAAAAAAACGTGACGCTTCTCTCCGCTCATTCCAAAGAGGCCAAAGGAAAAACACTTTTGGAAAAATCGGCCAATGTCGGCAAAGATATTGCCACCAAAGCGGTCGCCAAAAAAATTAAAAAAGTGGTTTTTGATCGCGGTGGATTTTTTTACACCGGTTGCGTCAAAGCTTTGGCTGACGGAGCGCGAGAAGGAGGGCTCCAGTTCTAAATCAAAATTTAAAAATCAAAAATTAAAATGGAAGACAAAGATTTAAAAACAGAAGAAGAAATAATTGAAACCGATACGAAAAGTCTGAATGGTGTTTCTGCACCGACAGCTACAGTGGCGCCGACCTTTGTTGACACCAGAGACAACAGAGGCCCGCGCAACACAAGACCTCAACGTAAGTCGGGTCCTCGTCGTGATGCCCGCCCGAAATCAGAGTTTGATCAAAAAATCATCAGCATTCGTCGTGTCACTCGCGTCGTCACTGGCGGTCGTCGTTTTGCTTTTTCAGTAGCGGTGGTTATTGGCGATCGAAAAGGACGCGTCGGCGTTGGTATTGGCAAAGCTTCTGATACGCCAGTAGCCATTGACAAAGCCGTGCGTGATGCCAAGAAAAATATGATAACTGTTAAAATTTCCAAAGACGGCTCAATCCCGCATGATGTTTCTGCCAAATATTCATCTTCGCGCGTGCATATTATGCGAGCTCCGGGCAAAGGAATTTTAGCCGGCTCATCTGTCCGCACAGTTTTGGAATTTGCCGGATTGAAAGGAGTTTCAGCCAAAATTTTCTCGCGTAGCAAAAATAAAATTAACAATGCCAAAGTGGCTGTCAAAGCTTTGGAAATGTTGCAGAACGAGAGAATAAGAAGTAATGAGTAAAAAGTAAGAAGTAAAAAATACAAAACCACATTTACATTTTACTCATTACTTCTTACATATTAAATTATCATGCAAACAAATCAACTGAAAAGACAACATAAAAACAAAAAAACCCGCCAAATCGGTCGGGCTGGTCAGCGTGGCAAAACTTCCGGCAGGGGAACGAAAGGTCAGAATGCCAGAGCCGGGCACAAAAAACGACCGGAGATTCGGGATTTCATCAAGCGTATTCCAAAACTGCGCGGTCGGGGGAAAAACCTGAACACCAGCGTCCAGAAAAAACCAGTCGTTCTCAATCTGAAAGATTTAAAAGTTTTTGTCGCGGGCGAAACGGTTTCTCCACAAACACTTCTGGCTAAAAAGTTGATTGGCAAAAATGATGTTTCAAAAGGTGTTAAAATATTGTCGGTTGGAGAGGCACCAAGCAAAATTTCTGTTATCAGTTGCCAAGTTTCGGCCGGGGCCAAAAAAGCCATTGAGGAAGAGGGTAGCTCGGTAAAATAATTTTTTATGATTCAAGATTTTTTAAACAAACTGAAACTGATTTTTCAAGACAAGATTTTGCGCAAGCGAATATTTTTTACTTTGGCGGTGCTGATTATTTTCCGTTTTCTGGCGGCCATACCGATTCCGGGCATTGACCAAGCTCGTCTGGCTCAATTTTTCTCCGGCAATGAGTTCCTCGGGATGCTCAACATTTTCTCCGGTGGTGGTTTGTCCCAGTTTTCCATTGTCATGCTTGGTGTTGTGCCATATATCACCGGCTCGATTATTATGCAACTTTTGACCGTTCTCTCACCGAAACTAAAGGCAATGTATCAGGAAGAAGGTGAAGCCGGCCGTCGCCGATTTGCTCAATACGGGCGCTTGCTGACCGTGCCACTGGCTTTGATTCAAGGTTTCAGCTTCATTAAAATTTTGGAAAGTCAAAACGCCATTGTTCATCTGGCCGGCTCCGCTTTGATCGGCAATTTAATCATCATCACCGCCGGCTCCGTCCTTCTTATGTGGATCGGCGAATTGATTTCCGAATACGGCATTGGCAACGGCGTTTCTCTCATCATCTTTGCCGGTATCGTCTCGCGCATCCCGACCGAACTCGGCCAGCTTTTGTATGTTTTTAACACTTCCCAAATCCCGCTTTACTTGTTGTTCGTTGTTGTCGGACTTTTGGTTATTATGGGTGTGGTCATCATTACCGAAGCCGAAAGACCGATCCCAATTACTTATGCCAGACAAGTCCGCGGTAACAAAGTCTATGGTGGCACCTCAACATATCTGCCTTTGCGCATCAACCAAGCCGGCGTTATTCCGATTATTTTTGCCGCTTCTATTTTGCTTTTCCCGCAGATGATTTTTAAGTTTCTGGCAAACAACAGCCATATCATCATTGCCAACATTTCCAAATTTGTTATGGCTATGCTGACAAACAATTACTTTTACGGCATAGCTTACTTCCTTTTGGTTTTTGTATTTACTTACTTTTACACAGCTGTTACATTTGATCCGGACCAAATTGCCACAAACCTCCAGAAAAACGGCGCCTTCATTCCCGGTGTTCGTCCGGGCAACTCCACCTCGGAATACATCTCGCGCATTTTGACTCGCCTGACTCTGGTCGGCGCGCTTTTCCTCGGCGCCATCGCTGTTTTTCCGATTATCGTCAAAAACATCACCGGCATCACAGCCATCTCCGTTGGTGGCACAGCCCTACTCATCGTCGTTTCAGTTGTCATTGACCTCATCAAAAAAATCGACGCTCAGGTTTCTATTCGGGAGTACTAAAAACCTAGCGGAGACGGTGGGAGTTTCGGCCTCAAAAAATTCCACGCTGTCGCGTGGAATTTTTCTGGCCACCGGTTTGGCGACACGCCGTGCTCGGCGCGTGACCGCCAAACCGTTCGAATCCCACGCACAAAGCTTCGCTTTGCTCGCTCCTGCGGAGAGTGTGGTTCGAAGTTGGAACATTTCTAATGGTATTCAAAAGATGATATTCTTAATCTGTGTATAACCTAATTCTGAATCAATGCTACAATAAAATATATGAAAACAGATTCTACTATAAGTATAGCTAGGTATTTATCAATGTTTTTGCTCTTTTGGTTATTTTTATTTTTTAATATTTTAACTTCTCTACCTGTAGGTTGGGGTGGGTATTCTAATCCAGAACTTGGTCTTATTTTTGAAATTCCTATATGGATATTTGTTGGTGGTTTATATAGTATTTTATCTTTTGTTATAATTAAAAAGGAAAACCCAATAATAATTTTCTGGTTTTATTATTGATTCTGCGTCTTCATTTTATATAGATACTTATCATAGGGCTTATCCAACAGTAATGGGTTTAATAATTATTGTAGCAATGATTGTTGCATTTATTTTATCTTTAACAGCTGTTTGGAAAGATAAGATTTTACTTAAAAAATTTGTATTCAGTTTTATTGTGGTGATTTCTTGTTTGGTAGGTCTTTACACAATTTCTTTTAATTATTCTAATTATCTTGAAAATATAGACTTGGAAAAAGGGCGTCAATTTGCAAAGGGATTAGATGACCGTGAAGCAAAGGATAAACAGGATTTTGATAATGCTATAGCGACAGGTTTTAAGTTTACAGTCTCATTTAACGGTAAAATATTACAAGATGCCAATTTGTACTATAAACAAACTAAAGTAATGCAAACTAACAATATCTATATACCCTCTCCTGAGGGGGTTGTTCAACCTGTAAATGGGTATGTAAGTAGTGGAGGTAGGATGCTGCCAGGTGAATATATGTTAGCACCTGTGATTAATAAAGTAGATGGTCAGACTTTTATTTGTCCAAATTACAAAATGGAAGGGTTAATTTTTAGAGGTCCTTACTCTCTTGTAGAAGGTAAGACAACTATTGTAAATATTGATATAAATAATACTGAATATGAAGCTTTGTTAAAAATACAATCAGAGCAATCAAAAAATTCTGTTGGTTGTTTTCAAGAAACTTTATAATTGGCTAGGGTCTATACCAAGATAATAGATTTACAGAACTTGATTCAAGTACGCTTTTCCTGCTTAGTACATAACTACTACAAATCAGAATAATAATTATCAATGCAGAGAATGCGATGATAATACTGAATCGTTTTTCTTTAATAAAGTTTTTCATGGTATTTTCGTTTTAACAAAAACTTCACAAATTTGCCAATTTATAAATAGTTATGTCAATTTTTAAGACCTGTGGATAACATAGACTTCTCATCTTGAATATGCTAATATTTTGGTAACAAATAATTCCTCGTGCGTGGGCTTCCGGATGGTTGCTCGCAAATAGCGCACGGGGTTTTGTTATCTATGGAAATAAAGGACTCTCTTCTATTATTTTGTTTTTTATAATGTTGTAGTAGCTATCGTCGCCATTTTCATACTTTCGAAAAATAGCCCAACTGATAAAATCAACCGCTTGCAAACTTTTTTCTCCAGATGGAGTTTTGATAGACACCTTCATTGTCCCATTGTGATTGCTTTTTACTTGGCGGTTGAGGTAGCTTTTAAAATTTTCATTAAGAAATTTGTTTGTCTCTCTGCGCGAAGCTATCAACTCTATTTCCTTATCATTCGACACAATTTTTTTATTGTAAATGCGATCAAGTAAAATATTGGTTACATAGTTATAAAGAACTTGTTTTTCGTCCTGCAATTTTGTAAAAACTTTTTTCTTGTTCAAATAAATAGACATTATCGAACAATCACTTTCCGCCAATTTTTTCAGCAAGCGTTGTCTGGTAACAGGTTTTTCGTTTGTTGCATGTAATGTGCCTATTCTTCGTTTGATTTTTTTATTTAACTGTGCGTGAATATTTTTGATAATTTTCTCGATTACTTTTTTGTTATTTTCAACAAATAAAAAAGTGATAACGAAAAAATTAGAAGTGCCTTTTTTCTTAAAATCAAATCCCAAATCTCCACTTTCATCTAAAAATATATACGCCATAAGGTTTTGCGGAGACGGTGGGAGTTTCGGCCTCAAAAAATTCCACGCTGTCGCGTGGAATTTTTCTGGCCACCGGTTTGGCGACACGCCGTGCTCGGCGCGTGACCGCCAAACCGTTCGAATCCCACGCACAAAGCTTCGCTTTGCTCGCTCCTGCGGGGGGCGTGGGGTGAAGTTGGAACTTTTTTACTCAATACTGTATCATAGTATATATGGAAAAATTTGAAAATCTAACACCAGAGTCACCAAGAGTAGAAAGCCAGTGGCTTGAAGAACAATTCAAAAATGTAGAGATTATTGATGTTAATGGGCAAGAGGTTAAAGTTTTGGACATTATTCCACCAGACCCAAAAATTGATGTGCCTGTGGTTATGGCTCCGGGTTATGGCACTTCGGGTCCTTTCCATATAAAAACAAATATTTTGGAGATGGTTCGTCTCGGCCGGCGAACTTTATTTATTGACGAACCACGAGGTATTGAAAATAAAATTGATGATGAAAACACGGAAGGAATACAAGAATATTTTTTGAAACAAATTTCTGCTCTCATTGGTGTCCTTGACGCAAAAGGAATTGATAAAGTTGATGTTGTTGGTAATTCAGAGGGTGGAATGTATGCGATTATCGCGGCGGACATTTACCCTGAAAGATTTAGTAATATTGTTTTATGTAATACCGGTGGAATGATTGGGGACGATTCAGCTCCAAAATTGATATATAGATTTGCTGTTGATGGACTTCGTTCGGCGGTTGATATGATGAAAAGAAAAAAGACAATGTCTGCCGGTGCTCAACAACAAATGAAAGAGGGAGTTGCCGGTTTTAATAAATATGTAATGGGCGAGCCAAAATCTTCCTATGACGAAATAAAGAGCATGGCTGGCACACAAATTCGCAATATGGTAAAAGAGGTTAAATCAGAGGGTGTTGGAATTTCAATTATTCATACGACAGATGACGGTGTTTTTCCTATGGCACGAGTTCAAAAAGAAACTTCACGAACTTCTCCCGACGAGGAACTTATTGTTGATGGCTTTTATTCCATAAGAGGCGGACATGGAGAGTTTTCAATAAATCCTGAACAATACACAAGACTTGCCGATGAGGCTTTATCTGCGCTGGAAGCAAAAAAGAAAAAATAAAAGGAAAAGGTGCCGAGATTTCTCCACGGCACCTGCACTGCTTCCTGATGTTTTAGTCGCCCTCTTTTTTCCTCCGTTTCCACTCTTTCCAGAGCTTCGGAGTTTCCATGAGGTTGATGATGAACATTGCCACCAAAATCAAAAAGAAAATGATTTTGCCGGCTTGAAAGAGCACAGAGAAAATCGTATGTAGCATGAATCTCACTTTCTGCATTGATTATACACCATTACTTGTGTTTTTGTCAAGGTTTTTTACTTTTCCCAAAATATGGCGTAATGTAAAAGCCATATATGGACACCCTCATCTCACAGCTAGACCACAAATACGAGCAATACAAAAAGAATATATCCGAGCATTTCATTGACTCCGACACTCTCGTTTTTGAGTCGGCATACGACTATTTTTGTATTACAGAAAAGCAACCAAAAATAAAAGAAATTTTAGAAAAAGATAGGCAGGATTTGGAGAAAAACAAAAAGGAAATTGTAAAGAAAAATAAGTCGTCGGAAACGCAAAAAGAATTTTTGGAAAGTGCCGAATTTAACTCGCTATCTTTCTGCTATGACGAAGTTTTGAAAGTGGTATATCTGCCGATGACTAAACACAAAAAATCTCAAAATCCGTTATCAGAAAAAGATATTGTCGGCGATACTCAACTTTTAAGTGAAAGATTTTTGAACACAATGAATTTTTTGGTCGTGGGATTTGTAAAGCTATGCAAAATTCCTATAAAGAAAGATGTAGAGGCCAGAACTGCTTTGTATAAAATGGCATACAATTTCAAGCGACCGAAATATCCGCTGTATATGGAGCAGATACACAAATTGCTCGTCCCGCAACTCTTGGAAATTTACACGCAAAAGCCGGAAGTATCCGTTGTCAAAAACGCTCTACCGGTTATTTGTATTGACGACAAGAAAGGTATTTATTGCGAGTTAAACCCGAAAGCCGTGTATGCAATTTCTAGAATTAGTAAGCGGTTTAATCTCATCAAATATTTGCAAACAAAAGGCTATTGCAAAATAGACGAATTGGCCGAATTAAAAAATCAAAAAGACACCGATACAATGAAAGCTATCACAGAAATAAATCGGTTATTCAGAAAAAATACTGGTCTAAATATTGACCTGATAAATCACTCTGACACTAGCGGATATTCGCTCAATAAAACAGAGCTGGATATAAAAATGATGCAAAGTTTTTAGGTGGCGTTAATAACCACTTTTCCAAGACCTTGAAATAAAGGTCTTTTTGGCATGAACGCCACCCAAAGAAACAACGATTTTTCTTGTTCTGGGTGGGAGAATTAGTATGTGAAAACATACAGCAAACCATTGGTCGAGAGGTGCAAAGAATATTTCCACCGTGTCCACAACACGGATATTTCGGACGACACGGCGAATGAATATTTGCGCTCGTTTGCAAAGTTGTATCTGGCTTTCGCTCGGCCAAACGGCGGGAGTCTCGGGAGCGACATAAATGTCGCGCGAGACTTCGCCGTTGCCGAGCCAGCCATTAGCAGTAGCGAGGATTTTTCCTTAATAGGTGGTTCCCGAATTCGTAATGCGGTAATTGACGATAAATTTCAGTTGGACTCAATGCACAAATGAAATTATACAGCTGTAAGGGTCTGGCCACAGAGGGTGGCATTGGTAACTTGCTGATTACCTAACATAAGAATAAAGAAGAAAAGAATAAAAATATCTAAAAATACAATGGGCTATAACAAATTTATCAAATCGGGTAATAATGTTGAGACTTACGAATATGAAAAAGACATTGTTATTCTGCGTGGTGGTAAAAAATATCATTTTGATGATGAGGAGAAAAAAGAGATAGACAAAAATGCTGATTTGGACGAGGTGGAAGTCGGTAAGAGAATTGATAATGTCCGCAAAGCTAGTTTGGAATTTAGACGGCTTGTTTCTTCAAATTTAGATGATAAAAATTTTCCTCTTTTGCTGACTGTTACATACAAAGAAAATCAAACTGATTTGAAAAAAGTGTATTATGACCATAAACTATTTGTTCAAACTTTGAAATATACTTATGGAAAAAATCTGAAATATATCTGCGTGCCGGAATTTCAAAAAAGAGGAGCTGTTCATTTTCACGGTTTGTTTTGGGGACTGCCGGCTGGTATTCTTTTGCCGGAGCGTTTGCACGGATATTACGAAAATGCCTCTCCGACACTTTCTAAAATTTGGGACTTGGGTTTTGTTTTTCTCAAACCGACTGACGGGGACGATAAACTGTCCTCGTATCTTGCCAAGTATATGGCAAAGGCTTTTACCGACCCAAGACTCAAACATCAAAAAGCCTACGCTTCGTCTCGCAATGTTAAACGGCCGTATGTGGTTTCCGGTATTACAAATATTTCTTTTTTGATTGATGATTATGTTGGTCTTGACGCTGTGCCGGTCAAGGAAAATAAATATCACACGACATATATGGGAGAGGCTCGGTATCGCATGTATAAAATTCCAAGTTGAATTATTAAAATTTAAGAGTAATATCACAAATATGAAATTCATCGCCTATTATAGAAAATCAACCGAGAGCGAGGATAGACAACTTCTTTCTCTTGACGCGCAGGAAAGGGAAGCTCTGCAACTTTCGGAAAAATACAACCTCAATGTCGTCAAAACTTTCAAGGAAAGCATGTCGGCAAAGTCTGCCGGTCGTCCGCTTTTCAACGAAATGATTAAAATGATTCAAGCCGGAAAAGCTGACGGAATTGTTTGTTGGAAATTAGATAGACTGGCTCGCAACTTCATTGACGGCGGTTTGGTTATTGATATGTTGCAACACGGTATCATTCAAGAAATCCAAACCTCCGAGGGTGTTTTTCGTCCGGGTGATGATGTTACTCTGCTGGCTTTGAAATTTGGTGTGGCAAATCAATATAGCCGAAATTTGAGTGTTGATGTGAAGCGTGGCAACAGAGAAAAACTGGCTCATGGCGGTTGGCCGGGTCCAGCAAAGTTTGGCTACAAAAATGACAAAGCAGAAAAAACAATTGTCGTTGACCCTATCAAATCAAAATATGTCATTCGTATGTTTGAATTGTATT
This sequence comes from uncultured bacterium, assembly GCA_963727715.1. Lineage (GTDB taxonomy): Bacteria > Patescibacteriota > Minisyncoccia > Phycocordibacterales > DATDWN01 > CAIOTC01. Next base: position 79,441 of record CAVSGX010000005.1, read on the forward strand.
CCACTGGCAGTTACGGCTTCAAAGAAATTTCTCAAATTTTATTTGACGAGGGTTTGCGAACAGGCACGGGCAAAAAGTTTTTCTCCGGCAATATTCACCGACTCATGGACGAGCCATTTTACTACGGTATGATGTTGCGAGACGGCAAACTTCACCCCGGCAATCATACACCTATTATTTCAAAAGAACTCTACGACAAAGTCCAAAATGTTTTGCACAACCGCCACCGACCACGACCAAAAAATCATTTCTTTCCACTTCGCGGATTTATGACTTGTGAAAAGTGTGGTTGCGCTTTGACCGCTTCATTCAAAAAAGGCCACGCTTACTATTACTGCACCAACGGAAAAGGTATTTGCTCTGAACACAAAACATATCTGCGAGAAAATACGCTATATCCCATTGTCGCAGGACTTTTTGACAAGCTAAACATTGACGAGGAAGCTATTGAAATGATGTATCAGTCTGCAAAAGAGGATATCGGGCTAGACGCTGAATACTCCGAGTCCATTCTGACAACCCTCAAAAGCCGTCTAAATGCTCTCACAGTCAAAGAAAGCAAACTGCTTGACGCTTTCCTTGCAGAAAGCATTACCAAAGATATTTACGACGGCAAAGCTCTTGAAATCCAAAACGAAAAAACCATACTCTCCAAACAAATATCCGATACAGAGAAAAAATCTGAAAATCTGGTTTCTACTTTGGAACCAGTCAAAAACATTTTTCTACGAGCCAGTAGAGCCAAAAAAGAATTTCTAGCCGGTGATGACCAGAAAAAGAGAGAAGTGGTAGAAACCATACTTTGGAACCTTTCCATTGAAAAGCAAAAAATGGCTAATTACAAACTCAAAAGTCCATATTCCATACTCTCAAAACTACCTAAAAACCCTGATTTTCAGACCTTGCGGAGACGGTGGGATTCGAACCCACGAGAAGGTTACCCCTCTAACACCTTAGCAAGGTGCCGCTTTCGGCCACTCAGCCACGTCTCCAAAAAAATAAAAAAACTTACAATCACCTTACCATATCAGTGCGCAATCGTAAACGCGAAAATGTCGCGAGCGCCGGCGGAAAGCAGGGTGGCCCGAGCTTCGGAAAGGGTGGCGCCGGTGGTGGCCACATCGTCAATCAGAATGGCATAGTAACCGGCCACACGGGGATCGGCCGAAAAACATCCGGAGAGATTTTGCAGTCTCTCGGTTCGTGATTCGGTTCGGCTTTGTGGTGGTGTGTTTTTGATTTTCTCTAGCCATTGCGGGGTGTAAAGTAAAATGTGCTCGGTATCGTAGGGCAAAATGGATTTGGCGATATGTTCGCTTTGGTTGTAACCGCGTTCTATCCGTCTCTCCACTGAAATCGGAATGGGTATGAGCAAAAATTTAGCCTCGTTGTCAAAAATCAAAATATCGGAAAGCAAAGCAACAATTTCGTCGTAAAAAATCTGCCCTATGAATTCCAAAGGTCTCAGATTTTCCCGATATTTTAATTCCCAGACAATAGCTCTGACGGTATTGTTTTTGTATTGGAACAAAGAATGAATCCAAGGCAAACCTTCTGTTTCCGACGCTTTCGGCAAATCAAGAATTTTTTCAGCGGTCAGTCTGGAAACCACCACGGCGTCTTTTCGGCGTGGGGCCAGCAGGTCAAAAAGTAAATCAAAGTAATATTTCGCCCGTTTTAAAATTTTCTTCATTGTATGGTACAATTATACTACCTTTATGGCAGATTTTTTATCGTCAATCACCAATATTTTCTCAAAACCAAGCCCGTCCGTTCTCGGTGTGGATATCGGTTCCTCTTCTATCAAAGTGGTCCAGTTGCATCGCAAGGGTGGGCGAGCCATTTTGGAGACTTACGGAGAATTGTCTCTCGGTCCGTATGCTGGTGTCGGTGTTGGCCAAGCCACCAATTTGCCGGTTGATAAAATAGTCGAGGCCATGAACGATCTTTTGAACGAGAAAGAAGTGGCCATTACCAGCAAACTCTGTGGTGTGGCCATTCCCTTTGCTTCCAGCTTTATGACCGTCATCAATATGCCTCCGGTTTCAAGCAAACAGCTGGCCCAAATTATTCCCATTGAAGCCAGAAAATACGTTCCGGCGCCGATATCTGAAGTGATGCTTGACTGGTCAATCATCCCGAAAGATATTGATACCAGACCCGATTCTTCTGGCAAAAAAGAACCGGATAAAATGGAAATTCTTCTTGTAGCCATTCACAACGGCACCCTAGATAAATATAAAGAAATTGTGAGCAGAAGCAACCTAGACAGCAGTTTTTTTGAAATTGAAATATTTTCCACCATGCGTTCCATTTTGGATCAGGAAATCTCGCCGGTTATGATTTTGGATATGGGCGCTATGAGCACCAAACTTTATATAGTTGAAAGGGGTATATTGCGTTCGTCTCACACCATCAACAAAGGTTCTCAAGAAGTGACAAATGTTTTGTCCAAAACTTTAGGCCTTCCTCTGCAAGATGCCGAGGTGTTGAAAAGAGAAAAAGGTCTCGGGTCCGTTGCTTCCGAAATCGGTGTGTCAGATATTATGTCCGTGACATTTGATTATATTTTTTCCGAAGCCAACCAAGTCGTTTTGGCTTATCAAAAGAGATATAACAAAAATGTCAGCAAGGTTTTTCTAGTCGGCGGTGGTAGCGCTCTTATTGGCTTGGAAGAAATTGCCAAAAAGAATTTTCAAACCGATGTTGAGAGTGGCAACCCGTTCTCCAAAGTGGTCGTGCCGGCTTTCTTAGAGGAAGTTTTGCGCAAAACCGGTCCGGAATTCACCGTGGCTGTCGGCTTGGCTCTGCGGAGGTTGCAGGAATTGGATTAAAAGGTTAACCATTTTGTTAAAATTATGATATAATGCGAGGTATGAACACACTGCCTGAATTTTTCAAATCGATACTTTGGTCATATTCTTTTTATGATTGCGATCCAAATAAAATGAAGAAGACCATCATTTCTCAAAGTCTAAATTATGGCTCTATAAAGCACTGGAAATGGATAAAATCTTTTTACGGAGATAAAGAAATCCTTGCTGTCCTATCCTCTATCCCGGAGACAGAAATACATTCAAAAACTAAAAAGCTGGTTGAGATTGGTTTTAATTTTAACAATTGGAACTATGCATCTAGAAGTTCTGACAGATAACACCAAAAAAGTTTTTGATAAAATTTCAAAATTTCAAAATTTGAAAGATGCTTTTTATCTTGCCGGTGGAACAGCTCTTGCGTTGCAATTAGGTCATCGCATCTCCGTTGACTTGGATTTTTTTTCAGATGAGCATATCAAAAAAACTTTTCTGTCAGACATTGAAGATTTTTTTGGACAAACCGCGCAGGTCATAGCAAAAAGTCAAAATGAATTAACGATTATTATAAACGAAGTAAAAATCACTTTTCTGCATTATCCGTTCGCGCTTATTTATCCATTAGAAAATAAAAATGAAATCATTCTGGCCGACTTAAAAGAAATAGCTTTAATGAAAGCCTATGCTATCGGTCGGCGACAGTCGCTGAAAGATTATATTGATTTATACACCATTGTTTCCAGAAATTTAATGACCCTGGGTTCCATTGTGGAAAATTCAAAAAATAAATACGGAGAAGTTTTCAATGACCGTGTCTTTTTGGAGCAGTTGGTTTATATAAAAGACATTGACGACGAACCAATACAATGGATTGACAAATCTGTGTCAAAAGAAGAAATCAGAAGTTTTTTTGAAGCAGAAGTGAAAGTATATTTTAACACGCTGAAATAAAAACATGAAAGAATCATTACCTAAAAATTATCCAAATCTAAGCGAGCTCTCAGAAGAGAGAAAAAATCTCCGCCAAATAAGTGGCGGAGTTCAGTTGAAATCCGTTAAAAGAGCGGTTGAATCCGCCCAAAAAGGAAATAAAGAAAAAGCAAAAGGTTTGGGAAACATTGGAAGTCAAACAGATATCAGGTTAAAAATTCGGCGAAGTGGGAATCACTCTTGTCTGCGACAGATCGGGCAGTATGGAAGAAGGTGATAAACTTGCCGAACAAAGAAAGTCGGCGGTATTTTTGATGGAAGCTTTGAAAAAATTTGCTGAAAGATGCGACGAGGAAACGGTCAATATGGAAAAACCTTTGGCGGAACAAGCCGAAAAACTTTCCATCATTTTGGCCGATCTGCTTAAAGAACATCTGCAAAACATTTAAAACTTTTCAAAAAACTCTTTTGTTGATAACTTTTGTAGTCTTTTAATTTAACGCATAGTATAATTAGTTTGTTATGGAGCCCCAATTTCAAACATCGTTCATCCCCAAAAAACCGATTGATTCCAGAGCTAGTGCCATAGGTGTCGGGGGAGGGCCGATCAGTCTTCTCTCCATTTTTACTTGGGTTTTGGTTACCCTGACCATTATAGTTTCAGTGGCTTTGTTTGTTTATCAACAGATTTTGAATAGTCAGATGAGCCAGATTGAATCAAGCATTGCTTCGGCCAAAGAGGCCTTTCAGCCAACCACCGTCAAACAACTGGTTGATACCAGCAATCAAATATCTTTGACCGAAAAACTTTTAAACTCACACGTTTTAGTCAGTCGAGTATTTGATTTGTTGCAAAACCTGACCTTGAAAAAAATCTCCTATACCAATTTTTCCTATAGCATTGATCAAAGTGGCAATTATTCAATCACCATGTCAGGTCAGTCCCAGAGTTATAATGCTTTGGTTCAGCAATACAATATTTTTGAACAAAGCGGTTTAATACAAAATCCGGCGTTTTCCGATTTTTCTTTGACACAGGATGGTTACATTTCATTTGATTTTTCAGCAAACATTGACCCGTCCGTTATTTCATATCAAAAATCCATTCAACCAACGCAATAATATTAAAACATGAAATTATTTACAACACTCTTTTTAATAGTTATCTGTGTGTTGACCTATTTTGTCTACATAGGACCGACTTATTCCGCCGTTGGAGCCTTATCAGCTCAAAAAGATAATTATAGCCAGATTTTACAGGATTCTAAAAACATAGCCTCCAAACAGGATCAGATTTTAGCTACATATGATTCAATTTCCACCAATGACCTTGATCGTTTGAATAAAATTGTTCCGCTTAATTTTAATTCTGTAACATTTATAAATTATCTAAATATTATAGCCAGCAAATATGGGTTAGTTGTCAATGGGATGAAAGTTGTCGATCAGGGTCAAACTGCCGGAGAAATTGTTGATCAGTCTCAAAAATCATACCAGACGAGAAACATAACCTTCTCGGTCAGTGGGCAGTATGCGACACTCATAAATTTTTTGAAGAGTTTGGAATCCGGACTGTATTTAGTCGATGTGACCGGATTATCTGTCACGAAAGGCTCAACAATCAAGAGTGGTTTGATGCTTAATTTTAATATCAGTCTAAACACCTACTCAATCAACTAAAATTTATTTTAAAATATGAAATTATCGCAAACACAAAAATTAATAATTGCCGTAATCATATTTGCTTTAGCTGGTTTTATTCTTTATAAGTCCTTTTCTGGTTCTAACCCGGGAACAGTCGTAATTCCCGAGGCAATGGCTACAAGCACGGAAGTTCAAGAGGTCGTTGATCTGACAAATCAAATCAACGGTGTTTCAATTGATTTGGGGTTATTTTCCTCGCCTCTGTTCGTAAATCTGGTTGACTTTAATGTCCTACCATCGCCAGAACCTCAAGGACGGCCGGATCCTTTTGCCGATATTGGTAATGACAGCGGAAACAGCATTATATCGGCTACCAGCACTGTGCTTGTTAAACAATCGTCGAAGTAGAAAACAAGGGATTATAATTTTTGTATACGACCATAATCCTATTTTATAACTTTATAACCTCAAATGGACATTTTAAACATTGCTATAAAAAACGGTCTTGTTAAAAAAGATCAGGTTGAAAATATCAAAAATAAAATCAACCGCTCTGGTAAAAAACCGGAACAGGTTCTTTTGGAAGAAGGAGTTTCTCCGGAAGATATTTTGAAGCTAAAGGCAGAATACTTTAATATCCCGACAAGGAGTGTCAATTTGGAAAGCATAACAGATTCCATTTTGGGTTATATTCCGCAGGAATCAGCCGAACATTATCATTTTGTGCCGATAGGAGACAGCGAAGGTGTCTTGGAAATTGGCGTAACCAACCCTGATAACATAAGTGCCATTGATGCTTTGAATTTCATATCGACTGAAATCGGTATGCCTTTCAAAATTTTTCTCATATCGGAAGAAGATTTTACCAAAGTCTTTTCTCTTTATAAAGGTTTGACAGGCGAAGTTTCAAAGGCTTTGAATGAATTGGAAGTTGAATTAAAAACAAAAAGTCAAAAAGAACCGGAAAAAGTGGCAGGCAATATTGTCGGAAGCAGCGCCAAAATCAGCGAGGATGCACCTGTGACTAAAATTGTGGCCACCATTTTGCGTTATGCTTCAGACGGCAACGCCTCTGATATCCATATTGAGCCATGGAGAGAAAATATTAAAGTAAGGTTTAGGGTGGATGGGGTGATGAACACCAGTTTGATTTTGCCTTCAAAAGTTCACTCGGCTGTTGTTGCGCGCATTAAAATTCTTTCCAACATGAGACTTGATGAAAAACGAAAACCTTTGGACGGAAGGTTTAGCGCGCGCATTGAAAATCGCCGGATTGATTTTCGGGTCTCCACTTTTCCGACATATTTTGGCGAGAAAATAGAAATGCGACTTTTGGATCAGGAAAAAGGCGTTAAAAAATTAGACGAACTCGGCTTCTCAGACAAAAATTTGACAATCATCAAGAAAGCCATCGATAAGCCTTATGGTCTTATTCTTTTGTCTGGCCCGACCGGCTCTGGGAAAACATCCACTCTGTATTCAATGTTGAATGAAATGGACCGCGAACATTTGAATATTTTGTCTCTGGAAGATCCGATTGAATACAACATTGAGGGTATATCACAATCGCAAGTTCAGCCGGAAATTGATTACACTTTTGCTTCAGGTTTGCGCACCACCTTGCGTCAAGATCCGGACGTTATCATGGTCGGCGAGATTCGCGACAAGGAGACCGCACAACTAGCCATTCAAGCCGCTTTGACCGGTCACCTTGTTCTTTCAACCATACACACCAATTCAGCCGTCGGGGTCATTCCAAGACTGATTGATATGGGAGTTGACCCATATCTTATCGCTCCGACCCTGATCTTGGCCATTGCCCAACGTCTGGTTCGCGAACTTTGTCCGAGCTCAGGCAAGCCGGTGCCAGTTGAGGACAGTCTGAAAATAATGTTAGACAAGCAGTTCAGTGATTTGCCGGAGAAATACCTGAAAGAGTTAGACTTTACGGATACTGTTTATTCAATATCGCCAAGTTCTGATTGTCCGGCTGGAGTAAGAGGGCGACTGGCTGTGTTGGAAGTTTTTGAGATGGACAAGGATATAGAGGAAGTTATTCTGAAAAGCCCTACAGAAACGGCTTTGACCAAAATCGTAAGAGGTAAAGGAATGCTGACCATGAAAGAGGACGCCATTCTCAAAGCCATGCATCGCCTCATCCCGTTTGAGGAGATTAACACGTTATAAACTTATTAAGTTGAAGATATGGGAAAATTAAAGTAAAATACAACTAATATGACAACAGAAAAACAACCTAAAATAATGCTGATCGACGATGATCGTTTTTTGCTGGATATGTATTCCAGAAAATTCAAAACGCAAGGTTTGGATATTGTCACTGTTGATAACAGTCCGGGGGCTCTGGAAAAACTCCGTAACGGTGAGAAACCAGACATTATTTTGCTTGATATCATTATGCCGACGATGGACGGTCTGGAACTTTTGAAAATTTTAAGAGATGAAAAACTGGTTTCCTCAGCTTCGGTAATTATGTTGACCAACCAGTCCGATGGGGTGGAGAGAGCCAAAGAACTCGGCGTTGATGGTTATATTGTCAAAGCTACCACCATACCGTCGGAGGTGGTCAGTCAAGTTTTGGAAATATACAATAAAAAAAACAGGAAATAAAATTATGATTGATTCAAAAACTAACATCGGGAGTTTGATATCGGTTGTTTTGAAGGAAGAGGCGTCCGATTTGCATTTGTCAGAAGATCGCCAACCTATGATCAGGGTGGCCGGCTCCTTGGTTCCTCTGGTCAAATATCCGGCTCTATCAAAATCCGATATTAAAAATATACTGAACGAGTTGATTGACGCCAAAAAATATGAAGATTTTTTGCAAAAAAAACAAGCAGACTTTGCTTATGAAATGAAAGACACAGCCAGATTTCGTGGTAGCGCTTTTTTTCAACTCGGTCGCATTAGCATAGCTTTGCGTCTGGTTCCTAAAAAAATAAAAAGTCTGCAAGAGTTGAGTTTGCCTTCCGTCCTTGAATCTTTTGTCAACAAACAACAAGGTTTCTTTTTAGTTGTCGGTCCGACGGGCCATGGCAAAAGCACAACTCTAGCTGCCATGATTGATATGATTAATGAAAGACGATTGGATCACATTATCACCATAGAAGACCCAATCGAATATATTTTTGAGCAGAAAAAAGCTCTCATTGATCAAAGAGAAGTTTATCAAGACACTCCTGATTTTGAATCCGCTCTCAATAGTATGTTCAGACAGGATGTTGATGTTATGATGATCGGCGAGATGCGCAACGCTGAAACAATCTCCACCGCTGTGACGGCTGCCGAGACCGGCCACTTGGTTTTTTCCACTCTGCACACCAACACTGCCGCCCAAAGTGTCGCTCGCATCCTAGATTCCTTTGTGGCCGAGCAACAAAATCAAATCAGAGTTCAACTTTCCACCAGCCTTTTGGGCATTTTGTCTCAAAGACTTATCCCGCGCATTTCCGGCGGACTTATTCCGGCTTGCGAGCTTATGATTAACAACAACGCCATAGCCAACATAATCAGAGAAAATAGAGTCCAAGAAATAGATTCCATTATTGAAACAAGTTCCAGCCAAGGAATGATCAGTCTCAACAGCTATCTTTCCGAGCTGGTCAGAAGCGGAGAAATCAGCAAAGAGAACGCTTATTTGTACAGTTATAACACCAAAAATCTGGATCAAATAATCTAATCTGTCGAAAATCGGCTTAATTATGCTTTATAAATACACATCATTAAATCAATCTGGAGAAAAGTCGCAAGGTAAAGTTGAAGCCATCTCGGCTGACGTGGCTATTTCCATTTTGCAAAAAAGGGGGTTGATTATTTCGGATATATCACCGGATGAAGAAAAAAAATTCTCGATTTTTGGAGATATTGCTTTTTTTAATCATGTTTCCAACAAAGAAATTGTAATTTTGTCCAGACAAATAGCCACTCTCTTTCAAGCCCAAGTCTCGGCTCTGCGGGTTTTCCGTTTATTGGCCGAACAAACAGAAAATAAACTTCTGCAAAAATATTTGTTTGACATCGTAGATGATTTGCAGGGAGGGTCGTCTATTTCAATTGCCCTTAGCCACCACCCGGACGCTTTCTCCGATTTTTATGTCAATATGGTCAAGGCCGGTGAGGAATCTGGCAAACTGGACGAGACATTTGCTTCTTTGGCCGACCACCTGGATCGTTCCTACGAAGTTGTTTCAAAAGCCAAAAGTGCTTTGATTTACCCAGCTTTTGTTATCGCCACTTTCATCGGAGTGATGATTATTATGATGACCTTCATCATCCCAAAAATCAGCACGATGCTAGCCGACTCCGGACAGCAATTGCCGATTTACACCAAAGTGGTTTTGGGCATAAGCAGTCTTTTTGTCAATTATGGTCTGTATATGGCTATCGGTGCTATCATATTGGCTTTTTTCCTTTGGAAATATATCAGAACGGAAGAAGGTTCGGCCAATCTGGATAAACTGGAATTGAATGTTCCGTATATTGGCACCCTGTATCGCAAATTATATCTCTCTCGCATTGCCGACAATCTGAACACCATGATTATAAGTGGTATCCCGATACTCCAAGCTTTGGAAATCACCATGGATGTTGTTGAAAATTATGTTTTCAAAAGTATTCTGGAAAACAGCATAAAAGAAGTTAAAGGGGGAAGTTCTCTGTCCAGCGCTTTTGCCGCGCACCCGGATATCCCGAGTGTTATGGTTCAAATGATAAAGGTCGGCGAGGAAAGCGGTGAGTTGGGTAACATTCTGAAAACACTGGCCAAATTTTACGAGAGAGAAGTGACAACGGCTGTAGACACCCTGGTCAGTATGATAGAGCCGGCTATGATTGTGGCTCTTGGTCTGGGTGTGGGTATCTTGATGGCGTCGGTTTTGATGCCGATATATAATATAGCTGGTACTTCTTAATATTTATCTTATATGAAAAATAATAAAGGTTTTACGATTATTGAACTTCTGGTGGTTGCGGCCATTGTAGCTTTGATGGCGTCGGTTGTTTTTGCCGCTATGCGAGGCGCTGCAAACAAAGGCAGTAATTCCACCATCAAGGGAGATATGCATTTTGTTCGTCAACAAGCGGCTTTGGTTTACGATAATGCCGGGGGCAAATATGACAACATTTGTGCCGATGCCACCATACAAAGAAGTATGGTTTCCATACAAAACGCCAGTAGCGCCACAAATGCCAATAACTATGCAATTGGAACAGGTGGCTCGGCGGGCACGGTCACTTGTCATTCTAGCTCTTCCGGTTGGGCTGTTGAATCTCCTCTAAAAGTAGCCGAAGGTTCTAATACTTTCTGGTGCGACGATTGGGCTGGGACTTCCAAAGGCGAAGTTGGCTCCACGCTTACAGCCAACACGGTAACTTGCCCGTAAAGTTTACCCGCACACTAAGTTTGCCATTGTGTTTTTTCAAAACACAGGGCAAAGTGATGGCAAACTTAGTGTGTAGGTTTATCCACAGTGGCATATTAGCCAATTTTTTGACTGGCTGTATAATGTAATCACTCGTTTTTAGACAAACGACAATCTCTCCAAGAGAAGGTCGAAAGCAAATTATAAGAAGTTATTATTAATAGTTTTAAATAAAAATTATATGAATAGAAGAGGTTTTACTTTAATTGAACTTTTGGTGGTTATCGCCATCATTGGTATCTTGTCATCAATCGTTTTGGCATCGCTTAACACAGCCAGAGGCAAGGGTTCTGATGCTGCGGCCAAAGAGAACCTAAACAACATGCGCGCTCAAGCTGAGTTAGTCTACGACTCAAGCGGTCAGTCTTATGCCACAGTTTGCGCAAACACAAACGTTACATCCGCTCTAACCAGTGCTGGAACAGCTGAAGGTTTTGGTGCATGGTCTGGCACAAGCGCTGCCACTCTCGGGTGCCAGAGTGTCGCAGCCACATGGGTAGCATGGGTTCGACTGGATAAAGGAGCAGGATCGTCATTTACCTACTGCGCGGATAACACAGGTATGGCCACAACAACTACCACTGGGTATACAACAGCTTCCACAAAGTGCTAGTTTATTCTTTTGCAGATTTCTCAAAAAACCGGTTTTGGCCGGTTTTTTGTTTTGTAATTTGTTATAAAGTTGTATAATGTATTCGCACACCAATTTTGGCATCGTTGCACGGTGTTTTCACAATATAAGCAATTATATTTAAAATAACGAGACATTATTTTGTGATAAATACATAACATGCAACAAAAACACAATGCCAAATTTGGTGTGCGAATAAATTTATGCTTGGTGTTTTTATTTTTTACGCTTTTGCTCTGGGCGCCATTGTCGGCAGTTATCTCAATGTCGTGGCTTTGCGTTACGGCACAGAGATGTCGTCATTTAAAGGGCGTTCAATCTGTTTTCACTGTGGTCGAAATTTGAAGTGGTTTGAGATGATTCCAATCTTCAGTTTTATATTTTTAGGAGGCAAATGCCGGACATGCAAAGCCAGATTGTCTCCGCAGTATTTTTTGGCCGAAATTACCACAGGTATCGTTTTTGTCGGGATTTTCCTACGCCAATATTATCTGTGGCCGGTCTACTCTGTTTTGTCTCACGGATTTTCGTGGTCAACTTTGTTTTTCTTTTATTATATTGTTGTTTTCTCTCTTTTGATTATCATGGCTTTGTATGATATTCGGCATAAAATCATCCCGGACAATCTAGTTTACACTTTCATAATTCTATCGGTGGCCAAATTGTTTTTGTTCATCTATGTCAAAGGTTTGCCAATCTCCACAATAAATGTTTTTAATTTGTTTTCTCCTCTTATTCTTTCTGTTCCTTTTGCCTTACTCTGGTATTTTTCCCGTGGCCGATGGCTTGGTTTCGGCGACGCCAAGCTGATTTTCGGCATTGGAGCTCTGCTCGGTTTTGTTTCCGGCTTGTCGGCCGTTACTTTGGCTTTTTGGCTCGGTAGCATTTGGGTTTTGTTTTTCTGGCTTTACCAACAATTTTCTGGCCGGCCAAGAATCGGCTGGCAATCCGAAATCCCCCTAGCTCCCTTTTTGATTTTGGCCGCATTTATTATTTTTCTCTGGCATTTTGATTTCTTTAATCTGAATTTAATATTTTAATGAAAAATAAGACATCCAAAAAAGGATTTACTCTTGCGGAAATGGTGATCTGCATAGCTATTGTCGGTGCGATTTCAGCTGTGGCGATGTTCAGTTATACACAATTCAGCGACAATCTGAATTTATCTTCAGCCAGCCAGGAAATTGCTTTGGAAATTCGTCAAGCCCAAATCTATGGGGTTAGCGTCAAGGAAAATGCCGTGGGTAGTGGTGTTTTTACCAGTGGTTATGGTTTTCAGGCCAGTCTAAGCGATCCGACCAGCTACTATATTTTCGTTGATTTGAACAATAACGGTAAATATGATGGCGGTCCCAATTGTAGTGCAAGCCCTGAGTGTGTTGAAAAAATTTCTTTGCGCAACAGTGTTTCAATTACCGGTATTTGTGGCATGGCTTTTGGTGGGGTATCAGTTTCGTGCCCTCTGGACGCGGCTATTAAAACAATGAACATAGTCTTTTTACGGCCCGATCCGACTGCCCTGATTCGTTTTTTGAATATTTCCAACAATTTTTACGTTGGGGGCGGAATTTATCAGCCCAATATCAATTGTCCCACGTGCGGGACTTTCCAAACCGGCCAGATTGTGCTGACCTCTGCCGGAGGTAAAACCGCAAATATTATCATTCAGAATACCGGTCAAGTATCAATTCAATAAAATTTCAATGGTTTTGAAACAAACATCAAAAAAAGAAAAAGGATTTACCCAGACACCAACTTTGGCATTGTTCCGCTTTTTCAAAAATTTCTATGATAAAATTCAGTCTTTTATAAAAAAAACAAATCACAATACTATTTCCGAGAGCGAAACACAAAAAGCCATGCCAAAGTTGGTGCCCGGGTTTACTTTAGTGGAGCTGATTGTTTCTATCGCTATGTTCAGTGTTGTAATGGTTGTTTGCATGAGTTCTGTTTTGATTATGCTTGATTCCAACCGCAAGTCCCAAGCCCAGAGAACTTTGGTGGACAATCTAAGCTATTCTCTTGATGAAATATCCAGATCGGCCAGATTCGGCACGGTCTATCATTGTGGAGGTGGCACATTAAATTTGACTCAAGATTGCCAGGGTGGCGACACTTCTTTTACCGTTTTGGATCAAACTGGAACTCAAGTAACATATAAATTAAGTGGTAATAGGGTGGCCAAAACAATCGGTGGAGTGGATTATTATTTGACATCGCCTGATGTTACAATCAACAAGTTGTTTTTCTTTGTTATTGGTTCAGATCCATTTTCCACTGGTAATATACAGCAACCATGGGTGGGAATTATCATAGGTGGTTCTGCGGGGGTTAATACCAACAGCCAATCATCCACCACTTTGGAAACAGTGGTATCGCAGAGAAAGTTGGATATATATAATTGATATGTTTAACAAAAAAGGAAAAAAATTAAAATCTGGGTTTACCCACACACCAACTTTGGCATTATTCCGCTTTTTCAATAGATTTTTCTACAAATTCTAATTTACAATGAAAAAAATAAATTTTATTAAAATATTTCGGGGCGGAACACAAAAAGCTATGCCAAAGTTGGTGTCTGGGTTTACACTAGTAGAGGCCCTTGTGGCCATCGGCATTTTATCGTTATCGGTTATGGCTGCCTCTATGGCTGTTCAAAGCAGTTTATCATCCTCATACTACGCCAGAGATCAAGTGACCGCTTTTTATTTGATTCAAGATGCGGTTGAATATGTAAGAAATCTTCGGGATATCAACGCCCTAAGAAATGCCAAAGTTATCGCCGCTGGCCCTGGGACGGTTGATTGGCTCAATGGCATATCCCAAGTTCCTGCTGACCCCTGCTATTTCGGCAAATTTTGTATGGTAAGTCCCGCAGAAATAAGCCCCAACAACTTAGTTACCTGTGGCGACGGTAGCTCAAGCAGTCTTTGCAGTCCTATCAGACAAGATAATGCCACCGGTAAATTTGGCTATCTCAATTCAAATTGGCCACAAACCAAATTCACAAGATTTATGCAAATCAGCCAGAGTTCTACTACCGAAATCATTTTAACCATCACAGTCACCTGGAAAGACAATGCTATTGGCAATACCAGTGTTTCTGTTCAAGAATGGTTGCGTAATACCAGATGATAGAAAAATTAAAATGCAAAAATCAAAAATGAAAATGACAGAAAAAAAAGTAAAAACCAACAGGCAAGGATTTGCTCTTCTTGTTTCTATTATTACTACCGGTATACTTCTACTCATCAGTCTTGGCGTGGCCAATATCGCCCTAAAACAGCTGGTTATTTCCAACACCTACCAATCGTCGCAATATGCCTTTTATATTGCTGATAGCGGTATGGAATGTGCCATGTTCTGGGATTTGAAAAATCCGAACAACCCGATCGTCAGCGCTTTTGCCACAACGACAGCCGGCACTATTACTTGCAATGGTCAAACCGTAACAACAAACAGTGAACCATCATTGCCAAGCCAAATCGGTGGCGGGGGGACATCAAAACCGATTAGCATTTTTAGTATAAACTTTGGCAGTGGGTGTGCCATTGTAACGGTTGATAAAACCAATGCCACCACAACCACAATCAATTCACATGGTTACAACACATGCAGTCCACTTTTTCCGCGCAAATACGAAAGAGGAATTACCATCACATACTAAATCGAAATATGGCCAAAATACCAAAAGAAATTATTGACAGATACAACAAACTCAGTCAGTCCATAAAACGTCACCAACATCTTTACCACACGATGGACGCTCCAGAGATTTCCGACGAAGCTTATGACTCGCTTTTGCGGGAAGTTTTGAATTTGGAAGAAAAATATTCAGAACTGAAATCTGTTAGTGATGCGACAGAGAGAATCGGCGGAGAACCGCTTGCCGAGTTTAAAAAAGTCAAACACCAAAATCGTCAATGGTCGTTTGATGATGTTTTTGATTTTGCTGGTTTGCAAAAATGGGATGAGAAAATCAGGCGGATGATAGAAAAAGAACAAAACATCGTCGCGGAGAAAATCGAATATTGTTGTGAGTTAAAAATTGATGGACTGAAAATGATTTTGACCTACCAAAATGGGCAGTTTAGGCAAGGAGCTACTCGTGGAGACGGGGAAGTGGGTGAAGATGTGACCCAGAATTTGAAAACAATCAGAAGCATTCCTTTAAAACTTTCAGAATCAGTTTCTTGCATCGTTGTCGGCGAATGCTGGCTGGCCAAAAACGAACTGCAGAGAATAAACAAAATCAGAGAAAAAAATGAAGAACCGCTTTTTGCCAACACCAGAAACGCCGCCGCTGGCTCTTTGCGTCAGCTTGATCCGAAAGTGGTGGCCGAGCGCCGTTTGGATTCTTTTATTTACGATTTGGATCAAATTGATGGGGAATTACCGGAGAATCAAAATGAAGAATTAAAGCTCCTTTCCAAACTTGGGTTCCAAACAAATCGGTATTATAAAATTTTTCCGAACCTTGCCGGTGTCCAGAAATTTTACGAAGAATGGTCAAAGAAAAAAGAAACGCTTGCATACGGTTTGGATGGCATTGTTATCAAAATCAATTCGCGCAAAATTCAAGAAGGGCTAGGCTACACCGGCAAATCTCCGCGCTGGGCCATCGCTTATAAATTCCCGGCCCAGCAAGTAACGACCATGGTTCTGGGTATCGCTTTTCAAGTCGGTCGGACCGGAGTAATTACGCCAGTGGCTCATCTTAGGCCCGTCGTTGTTGCCGGTTCAACTGTCTCTCGGGCCACGCTTCATAACGAAGACGAAATCAGACGACTGGATGTGCGCATCGGCGACACGGTTATTTTACAAAAGGCCGGCGATGTCATTCCGGATATAGTTTCGGTGGTCAAAGAATTGCGTACCGGCAAAGAAAAAAAATTTGTCTGGCCGACCAGAGTTTCCGCTTGTGGGGGAGATGGTCGGATTGAAAGAATTCCCGGGCAATCTGCTTGGCGCTGTGTCAGTAAAAATTCTTTTGAACAACAAAAACGGCGATTTCAGCATTTTGTTTCCAAACAAGCTCTGAATATCGTTGATCTTGGGCCGAAAATTATTGAGGTTTTGCTAAAAGAAAATTTGATTTCCGAATATGCCGACATTTTCACTTTGGAAAAAGGCGATCTGTTGGCCCTGCCAAGATTCGCCGAAAAGTCTGTGGACAATTTGCTTTCTTCCATCGCTTTGGCCAAAAAAACCACTTTGTCACGGCTTCTGATCGGGCTTTCCATCCCGCAAATCGGCGAAGAAACCGCTTATGATTTGGCCGAATATTTTGGAGAGCTGGATAAACTTCGTCTGGCAACATACGAAAAATTGGAAGGAATAAACGGTGTCGGGCCGATTGTGGCCAAGTCCATTGTTGATTTCTTTGCCGACAAAGGGAATCAGAAAATGCTTCAAAATCTTTTAAAACAAATTAAAGTTGAAAAAAATGTTGTTCAAAAAACCGGCGGAAAATTTTCCAGCAAGACTTTTGTTTTAACCGGTACACTATCTTCTTTGTCGCGCGATGAAGCTAAACAAAAAATCCGGGCTTTGGGAGGTACGCTTTCGGAAAGCGTTTCTGGCCAGACGGATTTTGTGGTAGCCGGCGACAACCCCGGAAGTAAATATGACAAAGCCCAAAAACTTGGAGTTCAGATCTTAAGCGAAAAAGAATTTTTGGGTATTCTCTAAATTTAAAAAAAATAATAACGATCCGGTGATCGTTATTTGTAAATAAAATGTTTATCGTTAGCTTGTTTCCCTGTACGAACTCCAACGAGACCAAGGACAAGGAGACAGTTTTTCTTTGTCCCATAATACCTTATTACCGCTGAAACAAAAGGAATTTCTGCCAGATGTTTGATTGGGTCTTCTCCTTTTTCTAACAATCCTTTCCCCCATTTGAGCACAGTGAGTCTCACTTCTCCTCTGCTGACACTCAAATGCTGTGGGTGGCTTGGTTTGAACCCAAGACCTTCCAACAGGAGAGGAACGCCACCATATCTTTTGAATGAGTTCAAATTCGGGCACGATCCCTTTTTGTGGAGTTTTCTTATTTCTTCATTGGTCGGGTCTTTGTCATTTTCTTTCCTGAATTTTATTATAAAATTCAAACAATCTTGCTTTGAATATACGCTGGTATTTCCATTGCCCCTAGCAAAAGATCTTTGAAGCATAACATTTCTCCTTCGCCATTAAACCATACTATAATTTTTTTTGCAAAATGACTGGTTTTTGAAGGTGTGGTATCATAAAAACATGATTACTAAAGAAGATATCAAACACCTAGCCGATTTGTCGCGAGTGGGGATCTCCGAAGCGGAGATGGAAAAACTGACCGCCGAAGTTGATTCTATTTTAGATTATGTCGGGCAGATTATGGACACCACGGGCGATATGTCGCGAGAGAAACCTTTTTTGCGCAATGTTATGCGTGATGATGAGCAGGAAAACCAACCGAAACAATACACGGAAAACATTTTGCAAAACACGCCGGCCAAAGAAAAAGGTTGGGTAAAAGTCAAAAAAATTCTCGGAAATAGTGACGACATCATATGATTGATTTAAACAAACTGACAATAAAATCAGCCCACAAACATTTTTTGGAAAAAGATTTTTCTGCGCGGGAGCTGGCGGAAGAATATTTGAAAAACATTGAGAAAAAAAATCCGGAACTAAACGCCTATCTGGAAGTTTATAAAGATGTTTTGAAACAAGCCGATGAATCCGACAAAGTTTTGTTGTCCGGAAAGGCCACGGAACTTGCCGGAATTCCTTTGGCCCTGAAAGACAATATCTTGGTTGCCGGCAGAAAAGCCACATCGGCCTCTAAAATTCTACAAGGTTTTGTCGCCCCGTACGACGCCACCGTCTCGGCTAAATTGAAAAAACAAAACATTATTTTTCTAGGCCGGACAAATATGGACGAATTCGCTATGGGCGGATCCACCGAAAATTCGGCTTTTGGCGTGGTCAAAAACCCCTTGGACGCTTCAAGGGTGGCCGGTGGCTCTTCAGGCGGTTCTGTGGCGGCTGTGGCCTCAAATTGCGCCCTTTGCGCCCTCGGTTCGGACACCGGTGGTTCCATTCGCGAGCCGTCGGCCTTTTGCGGGGTGGTGGGGCTCAAACCGACATACGGGGGCGTTTCCCGCCACGGTCTTATGTCAATGGGCTCGTCTCTTGATGTCATCGGACCGATAACCAAAACCGTGACCGACTCGGAAATTTTGTTCAAAGCCATAGGCGGGCCAGACAAAATGGACAGCACTACTTTTCCAACCGGTTTGTACCCGAAAAAAACCGTCGGGGGAAAATTAAAAATAGGCGTGCCTTACCATATTCTTGATCAGGAAGGAGTTGACCCGGCCACCAAGAAAAATTTTGAAGATTCGGTTAAAAAACTAAAGTCGCTCGGGTTTGAAACGCGAGAAATAAAACTGCCGAACATCGGCTACTCTCTGGCCGTCTATTATATTTTGATGCCGGCTGAAGTTTCTTCCAATATGGCCCGCTACGACGGCGTCAAATACGGTCTGCACGTGGACGGCAAAGATTTGCTCGGCGACTATCTGGAAACGCGAGGCCAAGGTTTCGGTCCGGAAGTTCGTCGTCGTATTTTAATAGGCACTTATGTTCTCTCCGCCGGCTACTACGACTCCTACTACAACAAATCACTCATTCTGCGCCAAAAAATTTCCGAAGATTTCAAAAAAGCTTTTGCTGAGGTGGACGCCATCGCCACACCGACCGCGCCAGAGCCGGCTTGGAAAATTGGCGCCAAAGCCGACCCGCTGTCCACTTATCTGGCCGATGTTTTCACCGTCACCGCCAACATTGTCGGCTTACCGGCCATTTCGCTTCCGTCCGGCACGGTGGCCACAGGAGATGCAAAGCAAATGCCCGTCGGTCTGCAACTGATGTCGCCCCACGCCTGCGAGGATATTTTGTTTGAAATTGGTAAAAAGTTTTTAGGGGAATAATAAAATAAAAAATCTTTTTAAGTGGATTTTTACTTATCCACACTTTTATTTAAAATTTTCTTTTGATAAAATAATTTCACAGATTCTTTTTTTATATTTAATTTTCACGAGATGAAAAAATTTTTTCTCCTCGTCTGTTTTTTCTTGTTATTTTGCGGTGTCACATTTGCCGACGCATTTCATATCGGCGCGACCGGAGGGGATTGCAATCAAATCGGAGTTTGGGACGCCACCAGGCAAACCTGCACATTATCCGCACCACTTCGTGGCTTTGTTTATATTGACGACGACGGCATCACTTTGGATGGAGCCAATTTCGGGCCGGCCACAACTTCCGACTCATCAGTCAGTTTGGCCAGCGGAGTTTTTGTCACCAGCCACCAGAACGACACAATCGAAAACCTGACGGTTTCCGGTGGAGGTCATGGTGTCTGGTTGCAATCGGCTCCCAACACGATATTAAACAATGTTACTTCCATAAACAACACCTACGGTTTTGAAGTGGAAAATTCAGAGAATGTAACCATTGAAAATTCTGTCGTCAAAGATCCAGACCAATATGGATTTTATGCCGATTCCGATATCAAAAATCTGACTTTATCGAACGATCATTTTAACGAGGGTCTGCCGAATAACGATTTGTCTTATCGTCAAAATTTTGTCTTGCTTTTTCCGCTCGATCAGAACGATCAGGTCGAAAATCTGAATATTGACCAGAGTAACACGGTTGATGGCAAAACAATTTATTATTTTGAAAATCAAAACGGGACAGTTTTTGATAATTTGCCGAATGCCGGCGTTTTTTATTGTGTCAACTGTCAAAATATCACTTTGGCTAGCACAACGTTTGACGGAGCGCACGTTGAAAAAAATATCAATTTTTACAAAACCACAACTTCGACCATTGAAAATAACACGATAAAAAATGGCAAAAATTATGGACTTTATTTTTATCGATCAAACGGAAACAGCATCATCAATAATGGTTTTTACAGCGACGCAAACGATATTGGTTCGATTGTTTCGTCGCAAAATATTTATGAGGGCAACATTTTTCAAGATACCAAATATCCAAATCCAGGTATTGAACTGAGCAGTCAAAGTGCCGACAATTTGATTACTCACAACAGTTTTCAAAATACCGGGGGCATTGATTTGATTGCCAACTCTTCGGCTGTGATAGTGCAGAATAATTTTTTTGCCGGCTATAACGGTTGTGACATCTGGGAGTATGGTCCAGTTGGTCCGATTTCTATCGCGCAAGATTTGCCAATCGGCGGAAATTATTATGAATCTTATCATTTGCCAAACCAAGGCTGTAGCGACGTAAACAGTGATGGACTCTGCGATACGGCCCATGACGCCGCATCCATTTATGGTTCAACCGAAACAATTGACGCTTATCCGTGGACTATGCAGAATGGCTGGCAGGATTACAAAAACGCGACAGCGACAGACAACGTGCTTTTCTTGCCCGGCATCGAAGCCAGCCGGCTGTACCAAACTGGCTCGGATGGTTCGGAGAAGCGCTTGTGGGAACCGCTTAGTGATAAGGACGCTTCCAAAATTGAACTCGGGGAAGACGGCAAACCTCTGCCTGGCGACAACATTTACACTCGCGATGTAATTGATCAAGCTTACAAAAATAATTTTGGCTCGCTCGGCCCAAACATTTACAAATCTTTTTTGGCAGAGTTGGCTTCGATGAAATCTAGTAACACCATTGCCGATTATTCGGCTGTGGCCTACGACTGGCGACTCTCGCTTGACGACATTCTAAACAGTGGGACAGTTAGCGGAACTGGGGACAGCGAAAAAATTTCGTACACAAGCACTGCCAGTGGAGAACCTTACGTAATATCCGAATTGCGCCGACTGTCTTCCACATCCAAGTCCGGCAAGGTGACAATCGTGGCTCACTCAAACGGCGGGCTTTTGGCCAAGGCCTTGATGGCTCGTCTTTCAACAAGCGACCCGACTCTTCTTTCCAAAATTGACAAAGTTATTTTTGTGGCTGTGCCACAAATCGGCACACCGGAAGCTTTGGCCGGACTTTTGCACGGCAGTGAACAGGCCGTTCCATACGACTGGTTGCCACTTTTGCTTTCTCAACACGAAGCTCGGGAGTTTGCTCACAATTCCGAGATGGCTTACAATCTTTTACCTTCAGCCGATTATTTTACCTATGTTGACACACCGCTTGTCACATTTGATACGAATCTGCCGACCTGGCGGACAAAATACGGAGCGAGCGACGGGACTTATCAAGGAATGATCCACTCGGAAGAACTTTTGCAAAATTTTCTGGAAGATACTTATGGACGGGTAGATTACAAAAGTCACAATGTGGAAACACCGGATTCGCTGTCATCGTCGCTTTTGACCGATGCCGAAAATATGCACTCTCTTTTGGACAACTGGACCGCACCGACCACCACCCAAGTTTTCGAAATCGCCGGATGGGGCGTGCCGAGCACTATGAGTGGCATCACATACAGAGGCGAAGAAACGGAATGTGCCGATGTCATCTGCGCCTTTTTGCCGGACGCTTTTCACATTTCACCCGACCCGACATGGACGATAGATGGCGACGGAGTGGTCGTTACTCCCAGCGCTTTGTGGATGGGCGGGAACGGGGTGAAAAGGTACTGGGTGAATTTAAAAAAATATAACAACGCACATAAATACGAAACTGCTTTAGGTCTCTTTCCTTTTGATCATAAAGATATTCTTGAAGTTGGAGAATTGGACACATTTATACAAAACATAATCACAGACCAATCTCTGGCCACACTTCCTCAATATATTTCCGACAGCCAGCCGATTGCCGGCCCGGATGACAGGCGTTTAATATTTGCTTTGCGTTCCGGTTCGCTTAATGTATATGATCAAGATAACAATCATACAGGTATTTCCACCACGACGGGCCAAATGGAAGAAAATGTTCCCGGCACAAGCGTCGTTTCTTTGGCCGGCCGAACATATATTTTCAGCGACAGCGCTTCAAGCACAGTTCGCGTTATTGTCTCGCCAAACCAAAATTCAAATCAAAATGGAGACACAACGAATAGTGGTGGTCAGTCGTCAAACAGCTCCGGAGATTCAACAAACCCGATAATATTCAACATCCAACAATTTTCCGGCGACACTCTTTTGGCCAGCACCACATTTGAAATAATCGGCACAGCCAGCACCACGGCTGAAATTGTGGAAAATGGCAATGATATTTCCTCAAGTTCGCCCTTGATTGTTGATTTAAATGGTGATGGTCAAACGGACTTAACTCTTGCCCCAAAAATAAACGATACGGTTGTGTTTGTGACAAACGTTTCCACTTCCAGCGAGGCCACCACTACGGATACGACAGCGCAAGCCACCACAACGGAGGATGAAAATACAAACGAAACCACTACGACCGATACAGGCGGGGGAAGCAATACGCCGGCCACAACAACGGAAAACGGAGCAACAAACACAATTTCGCAAAATCAGAGCGATGTTGGTTCGGGGATACCTAGCAACGGTCCGATTATTGTTACAACTGTTTCGAGTTTGAGTAATAATCCAAATATTGGCCAACAAAATTTATCCTCAACCACCCCGTTTCAATCCTCGCAGACAAATATTCAGATTCCTGTTAATCCACCCGTCCAATCAACATCAACCTCCGCATTACAGACCAACCACCCCGTTTTATTTTCAACCTCCACAGTATCCGCCAAAACAAATAATTCAAAGACACTTTTGGCCCAAGTTTCGGCAAGTGGATTTTCACTTTTTCAACTTGGTTGGACGGAAAAACTAATTTTTGGCGCTTTCGTTTTGCTTTTATTATTTGTTATACTCTATGTATATTTGAATTAATTTTATGATTTCAAAAAGAATTGTATTTTGGATCTCGTTGTTTATCAGTACATATCTAGTAGTTGCACTTATAATGGGTCCCAGTAATTATTGTTATTATAATAGTTTATGTGACAAATTATTTAATTCAATCAATCTTATTGGTCCAGACATAGCCCTTTTCCCCGTAATTTTCTTTTTCTCACTTGTCACATACAAAATGCGCGATGAAGTTTTTAAATTTTGGCTGAAATTTTGCTATTTTTACATCCCGATTTTTGTTCTGATCATATTTACTTTTACATTGCCCGGGTCAAACGGTGGTGGTTGGGCCATCCCTGGCGGTTTTTTCACCGCTCTGATTTTTTTCTTTTTGCTTTTTCTTTTCTTTCTCATCTCCCTTATTCTTGTCATCGTCAAATACATTTTTCTCCACCACAAACAAACCCAAATCCCGTCCCAAAATTTTCCGTCAAATTTTCAAAAATAATATGAAAACATACCAATCATACGCCGAGTTGAAGAAGCCCGGTTGGTCGCCACCGGCCTGGCTTTTTGGTCCGGTTTGGACATTTTTATACTTTCTCATCGCCGTCTCTTTCGGCGCGGTGTTTTATAAACTTTTCACGGGACAAGTCGCTGGGCTGGTCGCTTTGCCTTTCGCCCTGAACCTCGTTTTCAATTTTTCATTCACATATTTTCAGTTCAAGCTAAAAAATAATTATCTGGCCGGCGCGGATGTTTTACTGGTACTCATCACACTCGTCTGGGCCACGCTTGCCATTTTTCCGCTCTCGCATTGGATCGCTTACATGCAGATCCCGTACATTCTCTGGGTCACATTTGCCACTGTTCTACAGCTGACCATCACTTGGCTAAACAGATAACGGACGGTTGAAAGAATCTCTGCCGGTGGTATAGTATCCACGGAGGCACATATGGACGAGCGTCTACAGTCTCTTATGCAGGAGCTTGGCAATGCCATCAACGAGTCCTTGTCGGATTCGGAGAAGATTGCTGGGGCGATTGGAGAAATTAGAAAAGCCGGTTACGATATTTTCATCGTCATTGAAGTCACCATTGGTTTTAGAAAGAAAGAGGACTCCGATGAAGAAGAGGAAATTAATCCAGAGACCAGGGAAATCATAACAGAACGTGGTGAGGAAGAGACTGTCAGTTTGAAATTCACTACGCAAGATCAAAAATTTCTCAGATGTCTCAAAATTAGTACCGAAGATGAAGACATTTAATTCATATCACCATCGTGCACGCTCGGGCTAACCCCCGGGCGGTTTTTTTGTATCGGTATATTTTTGGTATATAATAAAGACATGGAAAATAATCAAAAAGATCTTTGGTTCAGGAGAAAGTATTATGGCTGGGGGTGGACACCGGTAAAGTGGCAGGGTTGGGTGCTTACTCTGGCTCTCGTTGTGTTTATTCTTTGGGACGGGCTATGTCTGAAATCTTTTGTCGGACTCGATGGCAGTCTGTCGGGAGATGTGATGTTCTGGTATTTTGTAAGGCTAGCTGTGGTTGTCGCCGTGTTTCTTTTCATCTGCTATAAAAAGGGGGAGAAGCCGAAATGGCAGTGGGGTCTGCCAAGCAATGTAAACAACAGAACTCTGCAGATTGTGCTTTTGGTGATGATAATCGTCGGGCTGTTGCTTTTGGCCACGCAAAAGCTTTGGGTGGGGAGTGTGGTGGATTTCATTTTGAAAAATTATTAAAACTTCACTTTTATCACTGACGAAAAAACAAATTCAGTGGTTTGGAAGAATACCCGGGCACGTTTAGGAAACGAGAGAAACCTTTTGACTTATTTTTTAACGGGTGGTAGAGTGTCGGCGGGGGTAGACATGTACAATCTTTCAAGTGAAGAGGTTGTCATTAGTGGCGCAGTTCACAGAGCTTTAAATGACATTGTTATGGGGATGACTAATCAGCACATCTCTGAGTGGCGTGGTAATTATAAGATTTTTGTTGGTCTTGACGGGCAAATAAAAGCTGAACCGGAAGAAAGAAAATCAGATCCGGTTGGTTTTCAAAGTGGCTTTAGGGAGAAGTTGGTTTTCTTACCAACCCCAGAATGGGTTTACAACACTCCGCAAAAGATTTACATCTGTTTTTCTTACCAATTGCCCGATCTTATGTTAAAGTGGTGGGAAAAATACGCCAATTTGCTCGGCTAAGTGCATTTTCAAGCGGTTTGGGAGATCCCACCGCTTTTTGTTTTTTAAAAAGGTAAATTATGTTAAAATTTATCACAAGACAATATTAATCACTAAAAATTATGGAAGATCCAATCAAAATAAATATGGGAGGAAGTGAAGGACAAGATAAACTTTCTGAAAAGTACAGACAGCAGGAAATCGCCGACAGGAAAAAAGAATTGAACGAAGTTATGCGGATTATTGGAGATTTTTTAGCGCACCCGCCATTTGAAGGTTTTGAAACTATACACAGGATGACACTGGGCGATCTTAGAGTAAATCCGAACATAACCGACGAGAAAGTGAGATGGGCGGTCGGAGTTCTTTTTGATTATGGATTTATAACAGACACGAATGTTTTTGAATTACCCAATAAAATAAGAAGCTACATTACCGGTTTGAAATAATTCAAGCAAAAAATATTTTTGATGCAGTCACAGTTTTTTGCTATCATTAAGATATGGCTGAAGAAAAAAAATTCGGTGGCGGTGGTAAACCAAGTGGCGACAAGAAAGCGCCGGCTCCAAAAAAAGATCCATTTGTAGAAATCGTCGAGTTGCTTTTGGCGGTCGTGATTATTATCTACCTCCTGAATGGTTTTATCAGCTTGTTTTCTTCCAACACTTTCATTTCATCGGCCTGGGATTCCATTTTCCCCAGTGAAAACGCAACCGGCCCAAGACCACTTTCCGAGAAAGGCATTTTGCTCTCGCACACAAAGCCGGTCTCTTCGCTAAATAATCCGATTGGAGCCAGCGTCGTTTCTCTCGGCACAACGGCGGTTTACAATTCACCTGGCGGTAGGCAAATCGGCAGTCAATCTCTAGGCGCTCACGGCAAAATCACTCAAGGTCCGGTGGAAGTGAACGGCCAGAAATATTATTTTGTTCAATTTGATTCCGGTAAAAGCGGTTGGGTCAGGGGAGATGACATCGGTGCTATGGTCAGCCAGCCGTCGCCAGCCGAAAGTTTTCTGCTTTGGTTTTATTCTTCCGACTCGCTTTTTATGGCTCTGTCCATTTTGCTTTCGCTCGCTCTCATTGCTTGGGTTGTTTATCTTTTTATGGAATTGAAAAGGCTTCGCCAGAACGAACACGATCTTTTGTACCCGAAAGTGGAGACGGAAGTTTTAAACATCAATCCGAAATGGAAAAGAGTCCTTTCTCACCTTGATTCGCCAAACGAAAACGACTGGAAGCTGGCCATAATAGAGTGCGACATAATGCTAAACGAAATTCTGGACAAAATGAATTTGCCCGGTCAGACCATGGGAGACAAGATGAAAGTGGTGGATAAAAGCAATTTCAATACCATTGACAACGCTTGGGAGGCGCACAAAGCTCGCAATCAAGTGGCTCACGAAGGAGGGGATTATGTTCTAACGGCACACGAAGCTCGCCGAGTAGTCGGACTCTACCAAACTGTTTTCGAAGAGTTCAAAATTTTGTGATTCCAATTACAAAACAAAACATCGGCGTTACCGATGTTTTGTTTTACTTGTTGCGGGGCCTAGACTTGCACTAGGGTTTCAAGGTTATGCTTTACCGCTACGGTTTTCACCGCTTGTCATCTTATTATGACGGAAAATTTGTGGTCTGGACTATACCATCTCCTTTTTTCAAAATAATTTGAAAGTCAGGAGTTCACCATCTAGTCTCTACACTTTTATCGCGAATAAACCGCGAATTTAGCTCGGGATTGTCCTCCATTTGGATGGATAGGATTTCCCCGAATTTGGCGAATGCGCATCTTGTTGTTTCCAACAAGAGGGCCCAACTTGAGCCTTACGAGTTACTGCTACTCCACCCCGCTATGTCGCATAGTATACAAGAGATTGATTTTATATGCAAGATTTTGTTTTGCACAGATTTTGTTTTTGTACTGAGTTTGTATTATAATATACCTTATGCACAGTCCAAATATAAAATACAAAGCGAAAAAGATGCGTGAAAATGGTACAAGTATCGGTGATATCTCAATAGGGCTCGGTGTCAACAAATCAACCGTCAGTTACTGGTGTAAAAACATAGAACTGAAAGAATCCGCCATACAAAAAATCAAAACAAAAGGCAGAGAAAAATCCATACGAGGACTTTTGCGTTATTCAGAATTGAAAAGGAAAGAAAGGATTGATAGGAATTACAAACAAAAACAGGATGGAGCCGATTTTGTCGGTAATATTTCAAAGAGAGATGTTTTAATGACTGGGCTAGGACTTTATTGGGGGGAAGGATACAAGGAAGGAGAGCTAGGTTTTACTAACAGCAATCCCAAAATCATACAATTTTATTTAACGTGGCTTCAAATATTTAACATCTCCAAATCCGATCTCATATTTCGTTTGACTATAAACCAAATTTTTAAACCGCAGGAAAAACAAATCAAGAGGTTTTGGCTAGATCTTTTAGATGTCAAAGACGATCAATTTTCCAAAATTACAAGAATAAAAACTAAACTAAAGAAAGCTTTTTTGAAAGACAGTCAGACATACAGGGGTATTTTAAGAGTCAAGGTGAGAAGGGGGATGTCACTGAAAAATAAAATTCTTGGGGCTATAGACCACATTTCAGATAGGGCAAATATTGTTTAATTTTTATTTTTGTATTATATTACTCACATTGTCGGCATAGCTCAGGCAGTTAGAGCGGGCGTTTCATAAGCGCCAGGTCCCAAGTGCAACTCTTGGTGCCGACACAGAATTTTGCGAATGAATGAAAAGTTTGGTATATTTGGTCTGTCAATAAAAATGCGGTCGTAGCTTAGTTGGTTCAAAGCGCCACCCTGTCACGGTGGAGATCGCCGGTTCAAGTCCGGTCGGCCGCGCTGATGAAAAAATATCCCTATAATTAGGGATATTTTTTATGCGACTGATTGGACGGTAGAACCAAAAATAAAAGTATGCTTGACAAAAATATCAAAAGATGATAAGCTTATTATGGCAGTTCATTTCAGATAAGGAGAACGAAAAATGGGACAAATCACAGCTGACCAATCCCAACAGATTATGGCGCTTCTTTCCACGAATGTGGACTGGAGCAAAATCGACTTCGAAGCGCTGGACTTGCAAAACTCGGTTGTGCTCAAAGCCACCGAGGCTGGTCAACAGTTCGAAGCCTTCCTGAAAAATCGTTGCCGACTAATCGTCGGCGAGCCGAAAGTCATCACCATAGACCGCACCGCACCATTCAACCCCGCCGAGTTCATCGGTGCCGGTTGGAAATTCTGGCTCGGTCCGGCGGACGGCGATGGTCTCTCCGGAGAGCTTGAGCAAGACAGCCGCTCTCTCGCTCTGACCGAGGTGGACGTAACCAAGATTTTCTTGGAAGTTCATCTCAAAAAGAGCGAGACCAGTACGACCGGCGAAGAACGCCTCAAGCGTCTCATCGCAACCAACCGCGTTCGTCTCGATCTAGGAGTTTTCAAAACACTCTGGGACAACAAGGCGCTCATACCGGCCAGCTGGAAGGAGAAGACGGGTGGCAACACCACCTACATATTCTTCGATGGTCAGATTCTTCGCAGTCCGGACGGCCGGCGGTACACGCTGTACCTCTACTGGGACGGCGGCGAGTGGCGCTGGCTTGTGTACTGGCTCGACATCAGCCGGCACGCCAACGATCCGTCCGCGGTTCTCGCAAGTTAGTTCTTGGGACTGAGGTCACTTGGTTCTCTTTGAACCTTTGACCTCAGACCTTTGATTCGCATTTTGAATCTCAACTGTGTGGGGCAGTAACCCATAGCTCTGCATTGTCACTTCGGTGGCGGCGCAGGGCTTTTTCTTTTGTATTAATTTTGATAAACTAAAAACGGTAGTAGGTGAATATGCGGACGACTAAGGTTTTCCGCTACCGAATCCAGTATCCATACATCCAGAATATCCGCGACTAAGGTTTTGGATAGCGCGGTGTATGCAGAAACTTCAAAAAATGAAGATACTTGGTCTGGAGCGCTAACGCATTAACCAAAGTAGGTTATTCTACTGAATGAGATGCGGAATACGGTTCAACCCCGAGATATTTCAAAGGGTGGTGGCCTTGGATGGCGCTCCATACATAACTTCGCAGTCCGAACGGCAAGCGGTACACGCTGTACCTCTACTGGAACGACGGCAAGTGGAACTGGAATGTGAACTGGCTCGACAACAACCGGAACGCCAACAATCCGTCCGCGGTTCTCGCAGCTCTCTTCATTTCTCTCCGGACTTTTTGTCCGGAGAGTTTTGTTTTGCCAACTGTGTCATTATTTGTCCTTGCCATCCACCAAGCATCTTGCCTATGTCATCAATCTTGAGCGACAGAGCGATATACTTTTTGTCGTCAATGGATTTTGTCTCCCACAAAACCATCAGCAATATTCGCAAAGTGTCCACTTTTCGCACAGCCAAACGAACATACGGTTGTTTTTCAGCGGGGGAGAGAAAACTGGCTATGGAAATTGCTTCAATACTTTCCACAAATAAATTGTCAATACGCAAACCCAGCGAATGCCTGTGCAGTTTCGGCAAAATTTGGTAAAAGGAGTACCATAGCAGATACACTTCTTTCAATTTTTGTAACAATGGTAATATGCGGGGGGGGGGCAACATTGGTAGTCATTTTTGTGTTGTAATTATAATAATTTTTACTATATCATGAATCAACCAACATTTGAAGAAATTATTTCTCTGGAAAATTTACTTCTGGCGTGGAAGGAATTTATTGTCGGTAAAAAATCCAGAAAAGATGTGCAGGAGTTTGAGCAGTGTTTAATGAAAAATATTATTTCACTTCATACGGATTTGAAAAACAAAACCTATATTCACGGCGGTTACTATGCTTTCAATATTTCCGACCCGAAACCGCGCGATATTCACAAAGCCAGTGTTCGGGATAGACTGCTTCATCACGCCCTGTATAGAATACTTTATCCATTTTTTGACAAAAAGTTTATCGCCGATTCTTATTCATGCAGATTGGACAAAGGAACATATAAAGCGCTTGAGACATTCCAAAAGTTTTTATACAAGGTTTCAAAAAATCAGACAAAAACCGTTTGGATACTAAAATGCGATGTCAGAAAATTTTTCGCGTCAATCGACCAAAAAATTTTAATAGAAATATTGGCTAAATATATTTCTGACAAAAATATCGTCTGGCTGTTGTCCAAAATTATCCAAAGTTTTCACTCAACCCAAAAAGATGTCGGTTTGCCACTCGGTAACCTAACCTCGCAGTTATTGGTCAATATTCATATGAATGAGTTTGACCAGTTTATGAAGCACAGAATAAAGGCAAAATATTATATCCGCTATGCCGATGATTTTGTCATATTTTCAACCGACAAAATCGAACTTAAAAATATTTTATTCCGAATCAATAGTTTTTTACTGACTAGATTAAAACTTACACTTCATCCCGACAAAGTTTTTATCAAGACCATTGGCTCTGGCATGGATTTTCTCGGATGGGTTAATTTTCCAGATCACAGAGTTTTGCGTACTGTCACTAAAAAAAGGATGTTCAGAAATATAAAATTAAAAGACGGCAAAAGAGAAACGGTTCAATCATATTTTGGATTGCTTGGCCACGGAAATGGTAAAAAACTTACAAATGAGGTCAACCAACTTTTATAAATTTTCGACTTTTTCTCTTAAATTTGCTATAAATATGTAACCATCGTGTATAATGTTATCTTTTATTCTAATTCCAACGTCATACACCAGGCCGCGCAAAATATGATACAATACAAAATATGAAAGGGGGAGAAAAATTTTCTGATGATATTTTAGAGACAGAAGGAGGAATGTTTCAAATGGAAATAAACGATACTATCGGTGAAGCTGAAGGGCTGGTTGATATATCAAGGGTAAGTGATGAGACAAAAGAAAAATGCAAACATATTCTACAAGAATTTTTAAGGCGTGTAGAATTAGAAAAGGATAAAATTGATATTTATGATTTATGCAGAACAGTTATATCAGATTTGCTTATTTTGTTAGATGGGAAAGATGATGAACATAAACAACTATTTGAGAGTTTAAGAGATGTTATATTGAAGGCGCGAGATTCTGTTAAAGGATGGAAAAGTTAATTTCAGTCCGTAAAACAAATCCTACACAAATCCTTTGTAAAGCAGAACCAGACCTAAAATAAGGACAATCAATCCGGCCAAGATAAAAACGCTATCCTTGTTGGCTTTTCTGTAAAAAGGAGAAGCCAAATCCGGAAGAACCAGAAGAAAAACTCCTTTTATCAAAGCCAACCAACCCAGGATGGCGATAAGCAAATGCAGACGAGAATCCCAGACGTTGCTCAGCGCGATAATGACAGCGCCCATAACTAAAGCCATAAATCCTCCCATCCACATAAAACTTTTGCTCTGAATTAATTCCTCCATTACCAAAACGGTATTTTTCCTGTTAAAAAACATTGATAAACCCAAAACAAAAAACGTAATCCCTAACACCTGCGCAAGAACCAGAGTAATATTCATATATTTGTAAATTAGGATTAATAATCTAAAAACGACCCCACTAATATTATAACTCTATTAAAATATAATTACCGAATTTATAGTCTAATGCAGGTGATTTTGATACAATCTAATGGATGAAAAAATTTGATTATTCAGAATCGGAAACAAAACTTTTTCGCCGGCTGAATTCGCCAAAAAAAATTCAGGATTATATAAACTCGCTCCGGTTTAATTTTGAGGAAGATGGTGACAGTTGTATATCACCGAGAGAAGTGATCAGAAACCAAAAAGCCAATTGCATCGAAGGGGCGATTTTGGCCGCCGCCATTTTGGAATTTCACGGTGGGAAGCCTCTGGTCATGGATATGCGTTCAACCAGAAAACCGTATGATGACGACCATGTCGTGGCGGTGTTCAAACAATTTGGCATGCTCGGAGCGATTTCCAAAACAAATCACGGCGTCTTGCGTTATCGCGAGCCGGTTTACAAAACCGTCCGCGAGCTGGCCTTGTCGTATTTCCACGAATATTTTTTAAACAACGGGCAGAAAACTTTGCGCGAATATTCCGAACTTTTTGATTTGAATTATTTTGATAAACTGAACTGGCGGACAACACCTGACTCTCTTTTAGAAATTTCTTTTTACTTGGATGAAATAAAACATTACAAAATTTTGTCGCCCGCTCAAGTTAGGAATCTGCGCAAAGCTGACAAAGTGGAAATAGAAGCCGGAAAAGTGGTGGAATATAAGAGAAAATAATTAAACCAACAGACGTATTTTCTAAATCAAAAGAAAAAACCAACCTCATGGTTGGCTGAAATCTCTTGTTGACTATTTTTATTCCGCGACCATGGCCATTCTTTGAACCACCACATCAAGTGATCCAAAAGAAGTATTTCTGCTGAGAAAACTTAAAGCCCTTTCCATTTTTATAGATTCAGTTGGTTCTCCCGCTGAATCTTTTTTTGATTGAAGAGCATCTTTCAGTTCTTCTTTGGCTAAATATAGACTGGGCAAGTACCAAAACTCCCAGAAGTGGCCATCGCTGTCTCGGCGAGAACGCATGCAAATAAATCCCCAGCGTTCTAACTTTTCCGTTTCGCACCGATAATTTTCTGGTGTGTAGTCGTAACCACAAACCGATGAAATTAAAATGGATGGAGAATGATGATCCAGTGATTCATCCGGGTCAAGAAGAAACTGCCGCATTTCACTAGTGCCTTCCCGTCTGGCTCTCCAGAAAGGAAGCATCTCCTCATCTTCAGTTGGCCCAGGTAATGGTTTGTAAGTAGGTTGGGCAACAATTCTACCTTCTTTGACCGTAACCCACTGATGACCATTAACAGCTCCTTCAATTAATTCAGTTTCTCCATCAACCAAACCATGAATGTTAATATCTTTACTACCACAAGAGCCAATCCTCACTCTTTCACCAATATCTTCGGTGTCTTCCACAAGTTCACCTCCAAAGACTAGACTACTCTCTAACTAAAAAATGTCAAGAATTTGCTTGTTTTACGTATGGTTTTTTGCTATAATTAGCCTTGCATAACAACCCTGCCAAACACGGTCGGGACGGTAAAAAAATGGCTAAAAAACTAGATAAAAAAACAATTAAAAATAGTGTTAAAGAAATCAAAAACGGCGATGGTTACAGCGCTTCTTCCATTCAAGTTTTGGAAGGTTTGGAGCCTGTAAGAAAGCGTCCTGGAATGTATATTGGCACGACCGGTCCGGACGGTTTGCACCATTTGGTTTGGGAAATTTTTGACAACTCGCGCGATGAAGCGATGGGCGGTTTTGCCAACGACATTGAAGTGGCTCTCTTGCCGGGCAACCGCGTGCGAGTGACGGACAACGGCCGCGGCATCCCGGTGGACATTCACAAACAAACAAAAGTTTCGGCGTTGGAGACGATCATGACCACTTTGCATGCCGGAGGAAAATTCGGCGGGGCCGGAGGTTACAAAGTTTCCGGCGGACTGCACGGCGTCGGCGCTTCGGTGGTCAATGCTCTTTCCATTTACTGCAAAGCAGTGGTGCACAGAGACGGCGGCATTTATATGCAGGAATATTCGCAAGGCAAGAACAAAGCCGCGGTCAAAAAAATCGGCACGTCAAAAATGCATGGCACGATTATCACGTTTGAACCGGACACCAGCATTTTCCCGGAAATCGCTTTTGATTTCGACAAAGTAGTGGACCATATGCGCCAGCAAGCCTATCTGGTCAAAGGTTTGCGGATTTCGGTCATTGATGCCCGCGAGGCAATGCGCTCAGGCAAAGATAAGAAGATGAATGAAGACGTTTTCAATATCTGCCGAGCTCGGTTTGGATGTGCCGTCCATGTCTTTTTATTTTGAAGGCGGGCTTGTTTTCTCTGGTAGAATTTTACAATCACGATTTCAAAGCCGATTCACAAAAATATTTTTTACGTGGAAAAGGAGACGGAGATGTCGAGTCGGTGGAAGTGGCTCTGCAATATGTGGATGATATTTCCTCGCGCATTTTGCCTTTCGCCAACAACATTTACAACTCCGAGGGCGGCACGCATGTGACCGGTTTCAAGACGGCGCTGACCAGGACGCTCAACACTTACGGCCGCAAAAATAATTTGATCAAAGAAAGGCGAGGACAATTTCACCGGCGACGATGTTTTGGAAGGGTTTGACGGCGGTCATTTCCGTCAAGCTGCGCGAAATCCAATTTGAAGGCCAGACCAAAGCCAAGCTCGGCACCGTGGAAGCGCAGAGCGCGGTCGAAACCGTTTTCGGCGAAGCTTTCAAGCTTTTTTGGAAGAAAATCCGGATGACGCTAGGGCAATAATCAACAAAGTATCTTGGCTCTGAAGGCTCGCAAAGCCGCCAAGGCCGCCAAGGATTCCGTCTTGCGCAAAGGCGCGCTGGAAGGTATGACTTTGCCGGGCAAACTGGCCGACTGCCAGTAGCAAATCCGCCGCAGAGTCTGAAATATTCATTGTGGAGGGAGATTCGGCCGGCGGCACGTGCAAGACCGGACGCGACCGACGCATTCAGGCCATTCTTGCCTTTGCGCGGAAAAATTTTAAACATTGAACGCGCGCGCTTGGACAGAATGCTCGGCGTCCGAGCAAATTAAAAATCTGGTGGTCGCTCTCGGCACGGCCATCGGCGACACATTTGATATTTCCAAAATTCGTTATCACAAAATAATTATCGCCACCGATGCCGACGTGGACGGCGCGCAATCCGCACACTTATTCTGACTTTTTTTTACAGATATTTCAGGCCAATTATTGATGGCGGATATATTTACATCGCCCAGCCGCCGCTTTACAAAATAAAAATAGGCAAAGAAATTCATTATGTTTACAACGAAGCCGAGATGGAAGTTTTCAAAAAGAAAAATAGTTGGAAAATCAAAAATGAGGAATTAAGATGGTGGAAGCGAAAACGCAGAGCGAGACGGAATCGGGAGAGAAGAAGACGGACGAAGAAGATGCGACGACTAAAGGAAAGACCAGAAAAATAACCCGAAAATTTCCATCCAGCGCTACAAAGGTCTCGGTGAAATGAATGCCGACGAACTTTGGGAAACGACCATGGATCCAGCCCGTCGCATTTTGAAACAAGTAAATATTGATGACACCGCCTGAAGCCGACAAAGTTTTTGATATGCTTATGGGCGCCGATGTTCCGGCCCGCAAATCTTTCATCCAATCCAACGCCAAAAAAGCCACGATTGACATATAGACACATTTGGAGTAGTA
>CAVSGX010000006.1:0-83751 GCA_963727715.1 uncultured bacterium
GGTGGCCATGACTAAGCATCCATGTTTGGGGGACCCAGTAGTCGTTCCCCCAAGTGATAACTGTTCGGGGGGTCTCGCTGTGGTCAGTGAGATAAGGGGAGAAATGGTGGCTGTCCAAAGTGTCCCTGGGCATCTGTTCAACTGGGGGTGTCTGCAAGAAAAGCAAGAATGCCTCCAAAGGAACTTTGGAACGAGGCAGGCCCACATCACCTCGTAGAT
Organism: uncultured bacterium; assembly: GCA_963727715.1. Lineage (GTDB taxonomy): Bacteria > Patescibacteriota > Minisyncoccia > Phycocordibacterales > DATDWN01 > CAIOTC01. The sequence goes on from CAVSGX010000006.1 coordinate 220, forward strand.
CTATAAGAGTCTGTCATGGTAAATCCTGACAGACTCTTTTGCTTATTTTTGTTTGACTTTGCCCAAAAATACTATAAAATAAAACAATCAGCATCCAGAAATATCTGTATAGACGTACATCTAATAACAATTTTCAAAAATTTATGCCGCCGTTCAACCAATTCACAACCAAAGCCAAAGAAGCAATAAAAAAAGCGCATGAGCTGGCTATTGAACGTAATCAAAATCACGTCAACCCACTCCACCTTTTGACCGCGCTTGTTTTGCAGGAGGAGAGTATCGTGCCGAGCATTTTGGATAAAATGAATGTTGACAGCATACTTTTGGCCGATTCTTTGATAGAAGAAATTGAAGGTATTGAAGCCGGCCAAATGCTTTCTGCTTCACTGCAGATTTACATCACGCAGGAATTGGCTCAAGTCATTGAAATGTCCAGCAAAATCGCCGGGGAAATGCGCGACAACTTTGTTTCAACCGAACATCTTTTTATGGCTTCGCTTGAAGTGCCGTCGCCGGCGCGCGATTTGCTTTTGAAATTCAAAATTAGCAAAGACTCGGTGCTCCGAGCCATTTCCGAAATGAAAAATAGCAAAAACACGGGGGCGAAACGCACGTTCCGAAAAAATTCAAAGCTCTGATAAAATACACCCGCAATCTGACCAAATTGGCGGGCGAAAATAAACTTGATCCGGTCATCGGACGCGAGACGGAAATTTCACGCATCATCCAAATACTTTCACGTCGGACAAAAAACAATCCGATTTTCATCGGCGAAGCTGGCGTCGGCAAAACGGCCATCGTGGAAGGGTTGGCTCAAAGAATCGCTATGGGGGAATGTGCCGGAATCTTTGCGAGACAAGGAACTAGTTTCGCTTGATCTAGGACTACTGGTTGCCGGCACAAAATATCGCGGCGAGTTTGAAGACCGCTTGAAAAATATTTTGAAAGAAATTGAAAACTCCGACGGCAAAATTATTTTGTTCATTGATGAAATTCACACTCTGGTCGGCGCTGGTTCGGCCGAGGGTTCGCTTGACGCATCCAATATGCTCAAGCCTGCTCTGTCGCGTGGGGAACTGCGGGCTATCGGCGCCACAACTTTGAAAGAATATCAAAAATATATTGAAAGAGATCCGGCTTTGACCAGACGTTTCCAGCCGGTTTATGTCAACGAGCCGTCAATCGAAGACGCTATCACCATTTTGCGCGGGCTGAAAGAAAAATACGAACTTTATCACGGCGTGCGCATTACAGACGAGGCTATCGTGGCGGCGGTCAATCTCTTTCCAGCCGCTACATCACCGACAGATTTTTGCCGGACAAAGCCGTGGATCTCATCGACGAATCGGCTTCGTTTTTGAAAATCGCGCTGGAAAATATGCCGCCGGTTTTGCAGGAAGCTCATTCCAAAGTGGTCAAACTGGAAATTGAAAAAGAGGCGCTGAAAAAAGAAACCGACCAAAAATCCAAAAACCGAGTCAAAGAAATTGAAAAAGAAATCGCCGATTTCAAAGAGAAAACTTCCGAACTGGAAATGAAATGGAACAATGAAAAAGAAACGGTCAGCGACATTAAAAATTTGAAAAAACAACTGGAAGAAGCTCGTCGCGAAGCAGACAATGCCGAAGCCGAGTGGATTTGGCCAAGGCGGCCGAGATCCGCTATGGCACGATTGCCAATGTTGGAAAAAGATTTGGACAGCAAAACCAAACGGCTGAAAAAATTGCAAAGCTCGCGCAGAATTTTGAAAGAGGAAATCACCGAAAATGACATTGCCACCATCGTTTCCAAATGGACAGGTGTGCCCGTCTCGCGCATGCTGGAAGAAGAAGCCGAAAAACTTAATCGCGCATGGAAGATGTTTTGAAGAAACGCATCGTCGGCCAAGACGAAGCGGTCAATAAAATTTCCGACACCATCAAACGCTCGCGAGCGGGGATTGCTGACCCCCAGCGGCCGATTGGTTCTTTCCTTTTCCTCGGTCCGACAGGCGTGGGCAAAACTGAACTAACCAAAGCTCTGGCCCAATTCCTTTTTGACGACGAAAAAGCTTTGATCCGTGTTGATATGTCGGAATTTATGGAAAAGCACAGCGTCTCAAAACTGATCGGCGCTCCGCCGGGCTACGTCGGCTACGAGGAGGGCGGCAACTTGACTGAAATGGTTCGCCATCGCCCGTACTCGGTCATCCTTTTTGACGAAATCGAAAAAGCCCATCCGGAAGTTTTTAACATTTTATTGCAGGTTTTGGATAATGGCCGATTGACCGACACCAAGGGTAGGGTAGTGAATTTCCGCAACACTGTTATCATTTTGACTTCCAACATCGGCTCGCAATACATCGACAAGATGGAAAAAATCGGCTTTGCCTACGACAAGACGGAGAAAGCCAGATTACGCCGAAGCCAAAGAAAAAGTTTTGGAACAACTGAAAAATCATTTTCGTCCGGAATTTTTGAATCGCTTGGATGACATCATTGTCTTTGATATTTTGAGCAAGGAAGCCATCGCCGAAATCGTCAAGATCCAAATAAATATCATTCGGGAGCGCTTAAAGCAAAAAGAAATTTCTCTGGAACTTTCTCCGGCTGTTTTTGCTCGCTTGGCCGAGGAGGGATACAATCCGCAATACGGCGCCCGTCCATTGAAGCGTTTAATCCAAAATAAAATTTTAAACCCGATCGCTTCACTCATTATCAGCAAAGGGATTGTCAAAGGTGGGACTGTTTTGCTGGACATCACAAATGGCGATTACTCTCTTTCGGTCAAAAAAGGCCGACACGGCTCTCTGGTCGGTGGAAATATTGTGGACAGCAGAGTGACAAAATAAAAAACATTAAAACACCAGACAAAATATTATTTTTTAGTGGCAAAAATTTTGGGAATTGCTGAACAAACTGTTTTCAGTAGATTGAAACGACTCGGTATAAAAACTCAACCTTTTCTCAAAGAGAATTATTTGAAAAAACGCAAAGATGTCAAATTACCACTCAAGTATACTGAAGATCTGGCTGAGTTTTTTGGTGTTATGCTTGGTGATGGCCACATAAGTCATTTTCAAATGATTGTTCATCTTGGGACAAAAGAAGCTAGTTATGCTGATTATATATGTTTACTTATCAAAAAAATTTTTAATACAAATGCTAAAATTGCTATACGTAAAACCAAATACAGAGATGTATATGTTGGATCTACATCCATTACAACCTGGCTTCTAAAAGAAGGTCTAGTTCATAATAAAGTTGTATCACAAGTTGATATACCAAAATGGATTTTTACAAAACCAAAATTTATGGAGAGATTTTTGCGAGGGTTTTTTGATACAGACGGGTCTGTCTATAAATTAAAATTTGGTATTCAAATTTCTTTAACAAATTATTCTTATCCGATGCTAATATCTTTACAAAAAATGCTTTTTAAGCTAGGATACGATCCATCCGAGATAAGTACACATCGTATTTATCTTACAAGAATCTCTGATGTTAAAAAATTTTTTGTGGAAATACAACCGAAAAATAAAAAACATCAAGAAAGATTTGAAAAATTTATATTAATGCGTGGATCGGATAGTGGCAATTCCTCGACGCTGTAAACGTCGCGACCTTTGGTCTTCGGGGGTTCGAGTCCCTCTCCACGCACAGACAAAAAAACTCCTTCGGGAGTTTTTCTGTCTGTGGTTAAAGCAAAGCGAAGCTTTGCGTGAGGGATTCGAACGGCGGAGCGATTCCTGCTTTAGCAAAAGCAGGACGCGAGCCGGTGCCTAGCCTAAAATTTTGCGACGGCAAAATTTTAAGGCGAAGGAGAGTCCCTCTCCACGCACCAAAAATATTCCCGTTAGGGAATTTTTTGATTGTAATTGAACCAAACCGATTTATCCACAGGAGCTCTTGCATTTTGTTTATTTTGTGTTCTGTGATACAATCCCGTCAGAAACGGAGGTGGCCAATGCGGCTACTCGAATGGCTCTTTGTCATTTTGCTTCTGGCCACCCCAGCGATGGCCGGCGTAAATGTAACAATAATCAACAGCTCGTCGACACCTTCGCCGGTAGTCGATGTTCAATGGATCATTTCCACTGTGACCCCGTATTTGGAGCAGATGTCTGTTCCGCAAAGGGACAGCGTCACGGTGGAATTTGAAGACAACTTGGGCGGAGCTACCAGTGTCTGCGCCGGTCACTCGTATATCGGCGGGAATTTGAAGCCGACTAACGTGTATGACATTACCGATGTTACAAATCAGATCGTCATACACGAATACATCTTGGCGCGCTTCACACCTTGCGCGTTAGACTATGGAAGTGACGATCTAGTTGAAGGTTTTGGCAATGCCAAAACGAACTGGATGTACCGCAGGATGAACCCTTCCGGTTACAACCAGACTGGTGTCAACTCATTATTTGCCCTGGAAGCTCTCCCTTGGCTTGCCGGCGGGGGAACTTATAGCTTCTACACCAACCTTGGAAAGGGCATCGGCTATGATTGCATCGCCGGCCCCATTGAGAGACTGGGCGCGCTGACTGGTGGTGATTATCGAGCAATTGATACCGCCATCACCAACTTGCCCATTGATCTGACCAATTTCAATTGGGCAGGATCTCCGTATAGGGGCATGTTCCTATCGGCAATAGATTCGGCTTTGTCTCCGATGAAAGTTGACGGCGCCTTGCCATCAACTCTTCTTCGCGAGGTCCGCTGCTCGTGGGAAACCATGGCTCCGAGGTCGGATACGATTTATCTGACCTACGATGAGCCCGGGTTCCAACTCTTTTTCACTCTCGTCACGGAACACGACGGAACGACATCAAAATTCGTTCTGACAGACACGATTGGCCCCGTCTGGTATTCAATAGCGGATTCAAACGGCAAGACTGTTGAATCCGACACTGTCGATTCCACCTTCGCTGTGGTCTACGGTCAGGCCTACGGGAACGCACCTACGGGCGCTTACATTAGAAAATCCTGTGTGTTGGGTTCTGATGGCAATTGTCTTGCTTACGCCAAGGACACCCAGTTCAGCATCCAGTACAAGGAACCAGACGCTCTGTCACCGTTTTCTCCACTTAGTCCGAATCAATTGGTGATCATCACCAATGGTCCAGACTTCGCCGAGTTTTCAGCCGATAACTTCTCGCTTGCCGGTCCGTCGGTGGGGAAGTTCAGTGTTCGACATTTCCCGGGCCTGTTCGTCGTCGACAACGCTGTTGGCGATGTTTGGGTCACGGATGGGGTTCTTACCAAAGTTTTTACGGTGTCGTCAAACGCGGCTACCATAAAAACTTGGACGAGATATGACGATGTTCGGCTGACCGAAGTGCTGGACGCCAAAACGCTCCAGCCGAAGAAAGGCATCTCCGCTGGAGATGTCATCACGCTCTCCACCGTGGGGGCAACCCACGGCGATCCAACACCGAATGTAAATTCGGTGGGTGGGTGCGTCAACGTGAACGGCACGACGAATGTGCTGTTCACAACAGGTAAGTTTATAGAGTTTGGAGTGATTAAGTCATGTAGCTGGGGTTCCATCACGGTGGAAGTCCCAGTGATGCGCGCTACGACTGGTAGCGATGTCAACATCGCCGTCCGCCTCAACGACGCAATGAGCAACACAATCTCGTTGCAGGCCGGAATCACCGGCACCACCAATCCCTCTAGGGGAGTCGGCAAGTCGATCCAGGGGGTTTCGGGTGGGAGGGGATTATCTCCTCATCCCTAAGTCCGTAGTTTCGCAGAGAAGCAAGTAACGCTTCTCTCTGCGGACTGCGGGCTTTTTTGTTTAATATCTTTTATCCACAGTGATAAATGTTTTTTGAAAAATAAGTGGTAAAATTATTGCATGTCTAAAAGAACTATTTTTTTGTTTGTCGTGTTTGTTTTATTAGTTTTAGGTCTAGTTTGTTATTTATTTGTTTTTAATCCGCCAAAGCCCATAAAGATTCTGACCCCGGATTCTTATCCGAAAGGCACCACGGTCAGTTTGTATTCGGTTGTTCCCGCGGGTTTTCCGTCCGGTGTCGTATTGGAAGCCAGTTTGCCGACTCACTCGGACGTTGTCAGCAGTCCAGATGGTAAAAAGCAAATGACAGTTGTGTACAAATCGTCGTTATCAATAACCGAACTCTTGGCCAATTACACAAACTCTTTATCTAAAAACAATTGGAATGTGGCAATCAGCAAAATATACAATAAGGATCTGGCCGTCATAGAAGCTGTCAAAAACACAAACACTTTGATTATTACTTTCACTTCCTCGGTTTCGAAATCTGGGCCGTCGTCGACAACTAGTATAACTTTTCAATATCAACAAAAATAATATGAAAAATAAACCCAAATTAATTTCAAGTAAAAAATTATATTACTTTTGTCTGGCAGTGTTTTGTCTGATTATGATGTTTGGTTTTTTTAGTTCTGTTCAAAACCTGCAAGCTGCAACAACTAATGTAACATCTGTGAACATTATGTGTGGTGCTACTGTTTGTGGCAAACACTGGACTGTGGGTGTGAGTTTAGTTTGTACAGTCAGTGGGGGTGAGACAAATTGGAATCCGTCTCCCGCGGGTTGTAGTAGCGGTGTTTGCTGCAGTGACAGCGGGTCTGCTACTTTGCCAAATACCGGCTCTGATTCAGTTTTTGTTTCAAATTTTTCAGGTAATACCGCTCCAGGTGTTTGTGGCGTAGGTGACGATGCTGAAGCGATTTCGGATCAAGGAGTTATTTTCGGTGTTCCTTTTTATTGTATAGACAATACGTGTAATATTAATGCTCCGGTTGTCAATTATAAAAATAATACAGCAGCTCAATTTACTACACAGATACAAGACTCTTCCTGTCTTGGAACGGGTGGGGCTTTTGGTGCTGCTGCTGGTGGCGCTTATTATATTACTGACTGTTCCTCCGGTTACACTGCTTCGGGCGACAATGTCTGCACCGCCACTGCGACATGCGCCATAAACTCGTTCACGGCTGACAATTCTACACCGTCATACAACACGGGCACCACTCTGCGTTTTTCTCTTAGCGGGAGTTTTCCTTGGACCATCACATCTACTGGCCCTTCGACTACTCCTTACTATGGAACAGGTTCAAGTGGCACGGCGAGCACGGGGAGTTTAACATTACCCCTCATCAATATATACACTCTGACTTGCGGGTCTGCCAGCCAAAATCTGACAGTTGTGGTTGGACGCCCCAGCAATCCACAATGTTCACCGTCAAGCCAGACGATAAATGTAGGCAATCCAGCCTCTTTTACGGGGACAATTTATGACGGCTCAAACACATACGCTTGGACTGCCACCGGAGGTAGTCCTTCTTCCGGGACAGGTTCATCTTTTTCATCCACATACAATACATCATCTTCCGGTAGCCCATACTCAACCTATTTAACTGATAGTTTAGGAGATCAATCAAACACCTGCTTTGTCACAGTCAACGGGTTGACTGCTCCGACCGGTCTTACCGTGGCAAACTCTTGCGGTGTCAACTCACTCACTGTTTCTTGGACCGCCGTGTCTGGCGCCACAATCTACAGAGCCTACCGCGATGGAGGACCAAGTCCAATCTATACCGGAGCCAGCACAAGTTTTACGGATAATAGCGGACTGCTTTCCGGTTCCACTCATTCTTACACCGTCTCCGCTTCAAACGCTTTAGGCTCTTCGCCTCAAAGTCCCCCCATTTCAAATATTGTTTCGTCTTGCGTGAAGCCAGCCACTCCAACCGGTCTTGCTGCCAATTATTACGGTGGAACTACACCATGTGGCACCCTCTACATTACTTGGAACGCTGTGTCCAATGCCACAAGCTACACTATTTATCGAGATGGATTTCCGGTATATGTTGGACCGTATGTAAGTTATTTTACCGACTCCGGTCTTACTGCCGGCTCGCATACTTATAATATTATTGCTTCAAACTCCCAAGGTGATTCACCTACAAGTGGTCCAACTAGTGGTACTAACCCATTGTATTGTACTCCTTCACCCCCAACTGGTCTTACCGGCACCACAGGCGGTTCTTGCGGAACAATTAATCTATCTTGGAACTCTGTGTCTGGCGCTGTATATTACGATGTCTATCGCGACAATGGGTCCAGTCCAGTCTATACCGGAGCCAGCACAAATTTTACCGATTCCGGTCTTACCGGCGGTTTGCATTCTTACACTGTTGATGACTCTCCTGACGGTACTCACGTCTCGTATGAAAGTCCTTCCATTTCAGCCGGCGCTTCCGGTTGTCCACCAAGCATGGTCAATGGTTCCTGTGGTTCATCCAGCGGTGGCAGTTTCTACACAGCTCCGACGACAAACCTTTGCTCAGCTGGTACACCAACGCTCACTCCATCCGGTTCCGGTCCTTGGAGCTGGGGTTGCAACGGTTCAAGTGGTGGCACAAACACGTCATCCAACGCTTGTGGCGCCTCTCAAGAAGTCAACGGTTCTTGCGGTTCAGCCAGCGGGAGTTCATTCTCATCTCTTCTTGCCACATCATCCAATCTTTGCGCCAATAGCACACCTGTAAATGATTTTTCAGGTCCTGGTTTTGGCCCTTGGACATGGGGTTGCTATGGATTAAATGGTGGGACAAATACCGCTTCCAATGCCTGTAGCGCTCTTACCACTAATAAAATTAATGGAGCCTGCGGTCCAGCTAATGGAGGTACATTTCCATCTCTTTACTCTTGTTCTTCTGTTCTTTGCGCCATTAGTACCACTGTGGCCAGTTTTTCCGGTTCCGGTCCTTGGACATGGGGTTGTAATGGACTGAATGGTGGAACGAATACTGCCTCCAATGCTTGTAGCGCCACTAAAGCTACCCCTCCAAACGCTCCGGTTGTTACTGGGCCGTCCACTGGTAATACAGGCACACTTTATACCTTCAGCGCTACAGCGACCGACGCAGGCAATAGTCAAATCCGATATGGTTTTGACTGGAATAATGATGGGACAGCGGATACATGGATGCCAGCTGATGGGTCATATGTCAACTCTGGCACAGCTCAATCGGCTTCATACAGTTGGACAACTTCCGGGACCCCCAAAACATTTCAAGTCTTGGCCCAAGATACCGCAGGACTAAATTCCAGTTGGGGTTCGGGTTCAATCACTATATCAAATTACCCAACCATCACTTCCTTTACCGTCGCCCCAACATCCGTTTCTCCGGGCGGTTCGGTTACTTTGACCTGGACAAGTTTGCACGATAACTCTTGTTCAATAAGTGGAGGTTGGACCGGTTCCGGCTTGCCGGCAAGTAGTTCTCAGCCTGTCAACAACCTGAATTCCAGTACGAGCTTCACTCTGGTTTGTCAGGATGTCCAGCTTCACCAATCTTCACCGCAAACAGTGTCTGTAGTAGTGAACACACCGTCTTTAGTTACAGTGAATAAAACAATCGGTGGATCGGTAACAAGTACCGATGGAAACATAAACTGTGGCACCACTTGTTCGTATAGTTATAGTTCTGGCGCGAATGTTACTCTAACCGCCACTCCGGATAGTTCAGGTTGGAAATTTGTCGGGTGGATAGGTGATTGTTCGGGTTCTGGATCATGTTCTCTGACTGTGAGTGCCCCTAAATCCGTCACAGCCCTGTTTATACCAATGCCGTCAACCTACCAAGAATTCTAGCTTGATTTTCTACGAATTTTGATGTCTGTTGAAAAATAGATTTCTACGGCTCTGCTCAGCCCAAAAACACCTCTTGCAAAGGGGTGTTTTTCGTGTTCTATCCTTGACAAGGGGTAGGGGAGTATGATAGAATACACGAGAAATCAGCCGAGCTGATTTTTTCGTTTTTAGGGTCCATCCGGACTCCGAGTTGATCAGAATCTTTGATAGTCGTCTGATCAACTTCAATTCCGAATTCAAAAAGAGCTTAGCTCTTCCAGAATTATTAGTTAAAAAAAAGTTATTTTAAATTTTACCGCTGTTAGTTTGTTTATGGTTCTGTCCAGCGCTATCGGGGTAGGTAATCCCATTGTGGCCACAGAAACGCCAAAATTGGATGGGCAGAACATCGTTAAGGAAATCTCAACAAGGGAAGTGGAAACAATAATGAGCACCGAACAATACGTGCGCAAGTATTTTTCCGACATTCCGATTATGATCCAAATCGCCAAGTGCGAATCAAACTTCCGCCAGCTAGACAAGGATGGTGATGTTCATCGTGGGGAAACTAATCCGGAAGACGTTGGGGTGATGCAGATTAACGAACACTACCAGCTAGACAAAGCCGAAAAGGAAAACTACAACATCTACACTCTGGAAGGCAACACAGCTTATGCCCGCGAGCTTTATGAAAAGCAGGGTACAGCGCCATGGAACTCGTCCAAAGCCTGTTGGAGCAAGTATCAGGATAAAGATATAGCCATGAACTAAACTAGGGCCTCTACCTCCAGGCGAAAGTCCAAACAAAAAATTCCCACTCGGGAGTTTTTTGTTATGTTTTTATCCTTGCCTTTTTGTTTTAAATATGGTATTTTGTCGCTGGAGGTTCGTTGGAAAATGGATGAAGGCAAAAAGAATGGTTTGACTATTAGAAATGATTATACACTTGTTCCTCAAAATTTAAGTGTAATAAGAGTAGCAAGACGTTTAGGTTGGACACCGAGTAGAGCTATAGTCAGGATTCAAGAAGCTTTGCCGGCTCCGCTGGAACAACAAATCTATTTGGCTATTGCCTCTGGTTTTGGGATTCTTCCCGAATCGATGGCAAAACTCCTACGACTGTATCTTGGCCATCAGGAGTTGGAAATAGAGGATCTTAGACCATCTTCCCTAAGTGGCGATGTTGGATTTTCAAGATTCAGAACATTCGCCGAGTATTTGCGCGAGTGTTTGAATTTGTTGAGAATTGTCAAAAAAGAATATTCGGACTTCTCAATCACCATTGAACATGCCGGGGTGATAGTGCTGCATTACGGTACTGATAATCCCGAACTGCTGATTGAAATGGTGGATAATAATTTGGAGGAAATGTGCAAAATTCTCCACATTAGCAACAAGAGATCTTACAGCTATCGAATGCGCACCTGCATTTGGCTAATGGCCAAGGTGATAATTCCGGAAAACCGCAAAAACGGCTGTCCGGACATTTTGGACATTAGTGATTTTTTGACGATATCATCGGATAAAAGACAAAAATTGCGCCAAATGTTTCAACAGGAAAGTCTTGATTATTTATCATTGGACCGTGATAGTATGCACAATGGCATTCGTAATTATGGATCTCTGGCGGTTCTAAGAGAGGAGGGAATGATCTGATGGAAGACCAATTTGTCGGAGATCTTCAGAAGCAACTAAAAAAAACCACGAGTGAAGCTACAGAAACTTCACCGTGGGGGGAAGTTAATCCTTTAGTTATCATTGGTTTGACCGAGGCCATCCTCGATCTTGGCTTGACAGAAGAACAAATGTATGCGGTTATTCGTAGTTATGGGCGACAGCTGGTGGGACAAGTCCACCCAGACCGTAACCCGGCGAATTTTTCCGCTGATAGGCAGAGACAAATCATTGAAGCTTTTGTTTTTCTTGATGACCCAGGGAAATTTTCCTTAGCTCTGGCTGATTTTAAAAACATCAGAGCAGAAGAGAGACGGGAAAGTAAAATCCTTCGGGGGACAGTCAGCGCTTTACGCAGACAAATATCCAGCTTTGAATTGCAAGCCAGAACTTTTTTAGAGAGACGACAAAGGTTGGAAGAAGATCGGGCAGAATATGAAAGATTGGTCAGAGAAGAACCTTTAGTTGTTCCAAAACTTGAGGAGCAGATCGAAAAACTCAAAGAAAAATTTGATTCAAAGGAGACAAATTACGTGAAAAGAATCAGGAAATTGGTAGCAGAACGAGATGATCTAGCTCAAAAAGTTCGAAATATTAAGGATATTCTTAAAGCCAGGTACAAAGACCAGATAGGTCGTATGCGCTTGGAGATTAAGCAACTCAAAGAACGAAATTTTTCACTTTTAAAGGACAGCCTTTTTCTTGGAAAGATTCAACGGCTTTGTCTTTCAAGAAGAAGAGTAGAGCCAAAACCAAAAACTTTGCCAGATCCAGTTCCATAATAGTAAAAGTTAATACAAAACATACTCTGCCTAGAAGGTAAGAGTATTTTTTTAAAAAGTTTGAGGCATGTTAGTGCGGGGCAGGTGATATTTTTTAAATTTTCTTATTTCTGTTTCTAGATTTTAGATGGATATTTGTATAGGGGAGTACTATATAGGCGTGTCGCACAATATATCTTTTGTGTCGTGCCGTAGGCATAACACAAAAGATTGGCAATATTGTGCAATGCTCAACTTTGTTCGCATCGCACAATATTGCCTGAAATACACCAAACGAGCCCCGTTTCCTATTTTAGATGATATAAGTATCGTCTAAGAATGTCTCTCGCCCCGTTTTGATGGCATAATATTCTGCGAAAAATTTTTCAATAAAAATAGGGGACTTATCCCCTATTTCACTATGTCTCAAATTTTTAAAAACTAATTGGATATATTATTCTGTTGTTGTGCCATCGAATTCTTCTTCATTTGTCTCGGCATCTTTTTTTGTCTCGCGAACAATACCGTCTTTATGATGGGCCGGAGAGTAAATCGTATACATTTTCAGACTGTCGCTGTCCGATGTATTTATAACATTATGCTGTGAACCACACGGCACAATGATAGTATCGCCGTCCACAACCTCATATTCATTGCCGTTTACAATAACTTTGCCCTCACCGGATTCAAAACGAAAAAATTGATCATTGTCCGGGTGAACTTCCATACCGATTTCTTCATTTGGCTGAAGCGACATTAAAACAAGTTGCATATGTTCGGCGGTATAAAGCACTTGGCGAAAATTATTGTTCTCTTTTGTTAAACTTTCAATATTTGCATGATAACCTTTTTTCATATTTTTGTTTTTTAGTTTGTAATAAACACTGGTTGATTATAGCACATTTATTTTTTAAATCGTATCGGTATTTCAAATTGATCGGCATTAGCCGGTAGGCCTGATGGATTGTCCTTTTCCAAGATGATTACCCCTGAATCGGTTGTGGAAGTGGCAAAATATAACAACGCTTTAAATGGCACAAAATTTCCTGTCGTCCAATCACTTTGGGCCTGTGCCGGCACGCTACCGAGCAATTTGCCATTTGCGTCATACATTTTGACTGGAAACGAAGCCTCAAAATACCAATTTCTCGCTTCTCCGTTCAATTGTAAAGGACTTTCCACCGTATCCCCCACTTTTATATTAACATTTTGTACTGACACTTTTTTGGGTGTCGATGTGGCGACTGGACATGGAAAATCACAGTAAGGACTGACACGATGAACAATAGTCCCATCTAGACAAATTCTTGTTTCTGTTGATGAACAACCCTTGTCCATAATATCTTTAGCCGAATTAAATTTATAAATTTCAAAACCAACGGCTAAAATAACAACAAGTGCGACTACAATCCAGATTATTTTTTTCATACAGTTCTAGATTAAATATTAATCGCCTTTCTTATTCTGTCCAAAGTTTCATCTTTACCAAGTATATAAATAAGCGTAAATGGATCTGGACTTTTTTCCTTTCCGGAAAGAGATACTCGAAGTGGCCACAAAACATTCCCCTTGCCTTCTTTCGTGGCATAATCAAAAATCAGCGATTTTATTTTCTCAATACTTTCAAATGAATTCTCTGTTGCATCTTCAAAAATTTTCAAAACATATTGCAAATGTTTTTTTGCATCTTCCAAAGAAGAATCTTTCCATTTAAGCATTTCTTTTTCATATTTTGGCCTATTGAGAAAATACTGCAACTCCCCTTCCGAAATAAGATTTTCAATATCGCCCCACTTGGAAATATGATCAAAAATCACAGGACACAATCTTTCCATAAATTTTTTATCTTGTAATTTTTCATCATCAATTTTTCTTGAGAGCCACTCGGAAATTTTCTGGTTTATTTCATTTTTAGGCAAAAGTTTCAGGTGCTCTTTGTTTATCCAATCCAGTTTTTCATCGCTCCATTGCGCTCCTGATTTTTGAACTTTGGCCAGATCAAAAACAAAAATCAACTCTTCCCTTCCAAAAATCTCCTTTTCTCCACCCGGGTTAAATCCGAGAAAAGCCAAATAATTTACCATTGTCTCCGACAAATATCCTTCTTTTTCGTAATCCAAAATATCTTTGGCTCCATCACGTTTGCCGAGTTTTCTTTTGCCTCCCTCACCCATTATCGGCGGTGTTGTGACGAAAAATGGAGGTGTCGCTCCAAGCGCTTCATAGACAGACAAAAATTTTGGCACGGAAGAAAGAAATTCCTGACCGCGCACCACATGACTGACACCCATTAAAATGTCATCAACAATATGAGCGAAATTATATGTAGGGAATCCGTCGCTTTTGATCAAAATGAAATCATCCAAAGCTTCCGGTCCGGCAGAAAGTTCTCCCCAAACAAGATCGGTCCAGGAATATCTTTTTAATTCCGGCACTTTAAATCGCAACGGCTTGCCAACTTCCCATTTTGATAAAACGGACGGCCTGTGGTCGCGAAAAAGAAAAGCAACCTTTTGTTCCTCGGCTTTTTTTCTAAATTGTTCAAGTTCGTCTTCACTGTAAGGATCGGCATAGGCCAAACCTTTCTCGATAAGTTTTTCGGCGTATTTTATGTAAATCGGCAGTCTCTCCGATTGAACATAAGGCCCATTTGGTCCACCCACATCTGGGCCCTCATCCCAATCCAGGCCAAGCCAACGCAAAGATTTTTTAATATGGTCTACTGATCCAGAGATCTCTCTTTCCTTGTCTGTATCTTCTATGCGTAAAATAAAAGTGCCCTTATTTTTCCGAGCCAAAAGCCAGGCGAAAAGGGCCGTTCGAACTCCTCCAACGTGCATAAAACCGGTTGGCGACGGGGCAAATCTAGTCACTATTTTTTTGTCAGCGTTTTTCTGCATTTATTTTTCATGAGTCAAAGCAATATCCAGAATTTCTTTGGCGATAAGTTTGGCTGAATCACGACGGCTGAATTTCTTAGCGGCCTCACTCATTTTTCGCAACTCTTCTTTATTATTCATTAATCTATCAATTTCGGAAATCAAAATATGCCCAGTCAGATTTTTTTCTTCAATCACTTCACAGGCGCCGGTCCCGGCATAAGAATAGGCGTTTGTTTTTTGGTCATGGGAAGTTTTTTCCGGAATAGGAATAATAATACTTGGTATTCCCCAACTTGCGATTTCAAAAATTGTCGAACCGGCCCGGGAAATAACTATACTAGCAATACCCGCAGCCATTCTCATTGACAAAACGTTAAGATAATCAAATGGTTTGTATCTGTCTTTATGTTGACTTTTATTCAAAACAATCTCGGCTGTCTGTTTTATCACCCCTATATTTTTTTTACCAGTTTGATGAATGATTTGATATTTTAAAACAAGATCTGGCAAAATACTCATAATAGCTTCGTTTATGTGTTGTGCTCCTTGAGAACCACCCAAAATAAATATAACCGGTATTTCTGGTTCCAGATGCAAAAATTCTCTTGCTCCCACTGAAAGTGGTTCCAGAAGTTCTTTACGAACCGGGTTGCCGGTGTAAGCAGTCTTTTCTGCTGGGAAAAATTTGGCCGACTCTGGGTAAGAAACAGCGATTTTTTTGGCAAATTTGCCCGCCCAAGCGTTGACTTTTCCTGGCTCGGTATCTGATTCGTGAATGACCACGGGGATGCCTAAAATCCTAGCCACCAAAAGCGCAGGAAAACTGGCGTAACCGCCTTTGCCGAAAATCACATCTGGATAAATATTGAAAATTGTCACTAGGGCTTTAATAGCACCCCAAAAAGTTTTAAAAAGATCAAAAAAATTTTTGATAATGTTTTGGACAGAAAAAGATCGACGAATTTTACCAGTGCTGACCTTTTTGAAAATTATACCGTTTTCATACAAAAGACCTTCATTGTAATTTTCTGTTGACATATAAAAAAGCTCCGGTCTAAGTATCCGATTTTCTTTGGTTAAAGTGTTTAATTCTTCGGCAATGGCTATAATCGGATAAAAATGTCCACCCGAACCACCGCCTGTCAATAATATTTTCATTTTTTTACTTTCACATTTTTTGACACATTCAGAACGATCCCGACTTCAGCCAAAGTCATAAACAAAGCTGTTCCCCCATGGCTGATGAAAGGTAAAGGAATGCCGGACAAAGGCAAAACTCCAACCATCGCCCCGATATTCACAAAAGCCTGCGACACAATCATTATAACAATCCCAACCACTATCAGTCTACCATACGGGTCTGTTACATTACCGGCGATTTTCAACCCACGAAAAGCAAAAAATATGAAAAGGAAGATGATAAAAATAGCTCCAATGAACCCAAACTCTTCCGAAGCCACAGAAAAAATGGAATCGCCAATTGATTCCGGCAGAAAGTTGAATTTTTGAATGCTTTGACCGAATCCCCTACCGGAGAGGCCTCCGGATCCTATGGCGATAAGAGATTGTCCTATCTGATATCCGCTAGTCAACGAATTTTCTCCGGGATTTAAAAATGTTTCAAAACGACTCATGACATAAGGTCTTTCCACGGCGATAACTCCTAAACCAATCACCCCAATTATGGCCAACAAAAAAATATATCGCCATTTTCCTCCAGCAGTCAAAAAAATGGCGATGCCGGCGAAAAAAGTTATAAGAAAAGTGTCAGTGTCCGGTTGTTTTAAAAGAATTAAACCAACAATGGCGCTTAAAATAACAAAAGGCAAAAAACCATGTTTAAAAGTTCTAGCCTTGTCTTTGAGCCCGAGCCAAGCCGACAAATACATAATGTAACCGATCTTCAAAAGTTCCGATGTTTGGAATGACAATGACCCGATGTAAATCCAGCGAGCTGCGCCACCGTGGGCTGAACCAATATGAGGGACAAAAACCAAAAGAGTGGCAAGTATTGACAAAACAAAAATAAAAAAACTGTATTTATGATAAAGCTTGTAATTAATCTTGGAAGCAATGATACAAGCTAAAATTCCGAAGAAGAGTCCAAAAAAAGTCTGATTGAAAGAGGCGCTAGAATATGTTGCGCTACTTCTAACCAAAAGCCCAAGCGAAGCTGAAGAAAAAATCAAAAAACCCAAGACAACCAATATGGCGACAGAGATTAGAAACGGCATGTCAACTTTTAAACTGTGCATGTTTAGCTAATTAACACAATTATGACACCAATGATGGCAAAGACAACACTGACAATCCAATAGCGCATGACCACTTTTTCGCGCGACCAGCCGATCGCTTCAAAATGATGATGCAGAGGAGCGACTCTAAAAACTCGCCGATGGCCGAAGTATTTATAGGAAATAACTTGAGCGATAACTGAAAGCGAAGTAATGACTAGTGGTAGGGCGATGATCGGTAAAATCATAACCGAGTTGGTCAAAAAAGCGATTACAGAAAGTGTGACTGTCAAACCAAGAATGCCAGTTTCTCCCATATAAAAACGGGCCGGTGGAATATTAAACCAAAGAAAAGCCAATATCCCACCACCGATCACGGCGCATAAAGCGGCAATGTCGATCTGGTTGTGCACGAAAGCAATAACGGCGTAGGCGGTAAAAATAGTGGCCATTACTCCACCGGAAAGTCCGTCTAAACCATCGATTACACTAGTGGAAAAAACAGCCAGCATGACAATAATAAAAAACGGAATAAACATCCAACCTAAATTGATATCGTACCAAAACGGGATATGAATCATTGTCGCTCCAAGTTTGAAATAAAACCACAAGCTGATGGCAAGGCCGATAATGGTTATAAGACCAACTTTGACTCGACGATAGACTATGCTGTCTTTGGCATAAGCGCCTTTGCCGATGATCTGCAAGGTGTCATCAATCAAACCTATAAGCGAGGCCAAAATAAGCGCCGCAAGCGGAATAAGCGTTTGACTGCGACTGAAAAAATTCAATTTTTCAGTCAAAGTGGTCGGGAATATTTCCGATATCAAAAAAATTATCGCGACTGTCAGCAAAACTGAAATCCAAATAATCACCCCCCCAACTCGCGGAGTTGACAACTCACCTTTTGTGTTATGTACTTTAGCAAAATCGTCGCAAGTAATATCCCCTGCCTCGGTCCGCGGTGATTTCTTCCACATCTTGTATTTGTAGAAAAAGTTGGTGAAAAAAGGTGTGATCAAGACACCTATAAAGAAGGTCAAAACGGATGGCACAATGACTTTTAAAACATTGATTATCATGATTTATTTTTGTTTTCTATGAAAATATCATACCACAGAGCCAGCATAAGCAAAGCGTAGATTTTGCGGGAATTGTCGGCTGATTTTGCGATGTGATCGTCGATCAGTTTTTGAATATAAATAGTGTTCATTTTCTGTTTGATATATGAATTTTTCAAAATTGTGTCGTAAACACTTTGTCGGTCAGCCGTAAACCAGTCGCGAACAGGTGTCGGAAAGCCCAGTTTTTTCCTGTTGCGAGTTTCTTCCGGAATGACATCTTTGAACGCCTCTCGCAGAAGATATTTTGTCGTCCCACCACGCCATTTGAAATTATCCGGCAAAGTTTTGGCAAGGTCGGCCACGACGGTGTCCAAAAAAGGTACGCGCAGTTCTAAGGAGTTTGCCATTGTCATTTTGTCGGCCTTGGCCAAGATGTCGCCGATGAGCCAAGTGTTTATATCTATATATTGCATTTTGATTGAATCGCTCCAACCGTCGGTTTTTTTGTAAATAGAATCAAGCGAAAAAGTTTTTTCCGGTGTGGCTTTCCAAAGTTTTTTCAAATCATCTTGCTTGAAAATGGAAGCGTTGCCAATATACCAGTCAGAAAGTTTGCTTACGGCTCGGTGAATGTAATTTTTACCGAAAAATTCAAAAGGAATTTTCAAAAATAATTTCAGAAAATATTTTGGTAGCCAGGAAATTTTGCGATAAGCGTACGGCGCGAGATAGATGTTGTATCCGCCAAAGAGTTCATCACTTCCCTCTCCGGAAAGGACAACGGTGACATGTTTGCGCGCTTCGCGAGCCACAAAATAGAGCCCGATTGCCGACGGATCGGCCACCGGTTCGTCGAAATGCCAGACGGCTTTAGACAAAATATCAAAATATTCGTCCGGTCCGATTTTGATTTCGGTGTGGTCCGTTTCCAAAAAATCAGATGTCTGACTGGCTTCCCTACCCTCTGTCAATGTATCAAAGCCAACCGTGAAGGTTTTAATCTTTTTATCCCCGCGGACTTCCTGCATCAATGTGGCAATGATTGACGAATCCACTCCGCCGGAAAGAAACGCCCCAACAGGCACATCGGCAATCATATGATGCGTCACTGAATCCCGCATTGTCTCCTTGATTTTTCCAGCAGTTTTTTTCTCATCCAGTTTTTCGTTCGGAGCAAACTCAAACGACCAATATTTTTTCATTTCCGACTCCCCTGTTTTCAAATCAATTTTTAAAAAATGCGCCGGTGGAAGCTTCCAAACTCCTTTGAAAAAAGTTTGATCAAGCGGGTTGTACTGGAAAGAAAGATAATTGTAAACAGCTTCGTCGTTCGCTTCAGCTTTAAATCCCGGGACATCCAAAAAACTTTTTATTTCCGAACTGAATGCCGTGATTTTCTGTCCGACTTTCAAATAATAAAGTGGCTTGATGCCGAAAAAGTCGCGAGCCAGAAAAATTTTTTTTGTTTCCGTATTGTAAATGCAAAAAGCAAACATTCCACGCAGTCGCGGAAGCATCGCTTCGCCGTAGGTGATGTACATTTGCAAAATAACTTCAGTGTCGCTGTGTGTATTCATTTTGACGCCGAGCTTGACCAACTCATCTCGTAGTTCTTTGTAGTTGTAAATCTCGCCGTTGAAAAAAATTAGCCACTTTCTGTTCTCCGAAAAAATCGGTTGCTGTCCAGTGGACAGGTCAATAATGGAAAGTCGTCTCATTCCGAGGCCCACAAAATCGTCGCAAAAAAAACCGTCCTCGTCCGGTCCTCTATGTAAAATTCTCTTGACCATCCGGTCAATGATTTGCTCCCTATTTTCCGCCTTTGGATCAATAGTTCCGGCAATTCCACACATAATGACAGTATATAATATTTAGGCCGATAAACAAAATCTGTCGTGCGGACTTGACTTTAAAGATGATGTATGATAATTTTTTATTGGGAGAAACGATACACCATGTCTTGGAAGTGGTTTAGTTTTGGGGTAGTTTCGGCTGCCACCATTACTTTGATCATTGAACTTGTTCCAAAAATGATTGGATTTGGTATACTCGTCATTTTTTTCGTAAGCGGTCTCATTGGTATGGGTATCGCTATTGGTTCAAATGCAGGCCGGGGTCGGTGGGCAAAACGATCCTGGGAGTATAACGCAATATCTTTTGTTTTATCAGGCGGTGTTTCCGATAATGATCACCCAATTCTAACCAAAAAATATCCACATCTTGGTGGATTCATGACTGGTTATGCAATCATTGGTGGAATTGGTATCTTTTTTAACATAATGAATATGTTGGGAAATTAGAATTTATCAAAAAGCCTAGCGAGTTGCTTAGGCTTTCTTTTTTACAAAAAATCTTCCGTTTTTGGTGGAAAATTTTTGTTTTTACTCTCTACTTTCTACCCATTACTTATTATCTTCAGGTTTCTTCTCCTCAAAATCCGCGTCTCTCACTGGACCTTCGCCTTCTTTAGGTGGGGTTTGGCCTCCTTGCGACTGCGCTTGTTCCTGTGCGAATTTGTTCAGAATTTCACCGATTTTGGAAAGCTCGGTGGACAGATCAGATGTAGATTTTTTAATCAGCTCCATATCCTCGCCATCTTTGGCTTTTTTCAAATCAGTGATTTTATTTTCAATTGAAACTCTCAACTCGGCCGGCACTTTCTCTCCTGCGTCGCGCAGAGATTTTTCCGAAGTGTAGATGAGTTGTTCACCGATGTTTTTGGCCTCGGCCAAATCGCGCTTTTTCTGGTCGTCGGCAGCGTGAGCTTCGGCGTCCTTCTGCATTTTCTCAATGTCTTCTTTTGACAAGCCGGAGCGAGCTTCAATGCGGATGGACTGTTCCTTGCCAGTAGCTTTGTCCTTGGCTTTAACAGCCAAGATGCCGTTGGCGTCCACATCAAATGTCACCTCAATCTGTGGCATACCGCGAGGGGCTGGCGGAATGCCGTCGAAGATAAATCGCCCAAGTGTTTTGTTGTCGCCCGCCATGGCTCGCTCACCTTGCACGATGTGAATTTCCACAGACGTCTGATTGTCCGAGGCTGTGGAGAAAATTTGCGAACGCGATGCCGGGATGGTGGTGTTGCGTTCTATCAGTTTCGTCGCCACCGAGCCCATCGTCTCAATGCCGAGCGAAAGCGGAATGACATCCAGAAGCAAAACATCTTTGACATCGCCGGCCATAATTCCACCTTGAATGGCCGCGCCGAGAGCCACCACTTCGTCCGGATTGATGGACTTGTTCGGTTCCTTGCCGAAAAATTCTTTGACCCTTTCAGCCATTTTCGGCATGCGGGTTTGCCCGCCGACCAGAATGACTTCGTTTATTTGCGCCGTTGAGTAGCCGGAAGCATCCATCGCTCGTTTGGTTATCATCATGGCTCGATCAATGAATTCCGCGCAAAGCTCTTCCAGTTTGGCTCGAGAAAGCTTGATCAGCAAGTGTTTCGGGCCGGAGGCGTCCGAGGTGATGAACGGGATGTTGATTTCCGACTCCATAGCGCTGGAAAGCTCAATTTTGGCCTTCTCAGCCGCTTCGTCGAGGCGTTGCAGGGCCAGCATATCCGTGCGCAAATCAATGCCTGATTCCTTTTTGAATTCATCGGCCAAGTAGTTTATGATTTTCTGATCAATATCTTTTCCGCCGAGATGTGAGTCGCCATCAGTTGATTTGACTTTAATGTCGCCACCAACTTCATCCACATCCACTTCCAAAATGGAAACATCAAATGTTCCGCCACCGAAGTCAAAGACCACGATTTTTTCATCCTTGTGGTTTTTATCAAATCCGTAAGCCAGCGCCGCAGCGGTCGGCTCGTTGATGATGCGTTTGACATCGAGGCCGGCGATTTGTCCGGCATCTTTGGTGGCCTGTCTTTGCGAATCGTTGAAATAAGCCGGCACGGTGATGATGGCTTCTGTTACCTTCTGGCCGAGTTTGGCCTCGGCATCGGTTTTCAGTTTTCCGATAATCATGGCCGAAATTTCCTCCGGCGTGTATTCCTTGTCGTTCATTTTGACTTTGACCCCGCCGGTGCCGGATTTCAAAACTTCAAACGGCACAATGGCTTTGTCTTTCTGCACGCCCGGATCGTCAAATGTGTGGCCGATAAAGCGTTTGATGCCGAAAATGGTGTTTTTCGGGTTAGTCACGGCCTGACGCTTGGCCAAAAGCCCGACAATTCTCTCCCCTGTTTTGGAGATAGCCACAATGGACGGCGTTGTCCGCGCACCCTCGGCGTTCTCCAATATTTTTGGAGCTCCAACTTCCATGACTGCCACTGCGGAATTTGTGGTACCTAGATCGATCCCAATAATTTTACTCATATTTTTTAATTTAATTAGATTTGTAAAACAAACAATAAATAACCACTGAGTAAAATCTCCAGAAGAATTTCATTTTTGGAGGCTCCACAGGCACGGAGCACGGTTCTGTCAACGACCCGAGCAAAGCGAGGGCTCTTGACAGATCCGTGCCGAGGACAGCCGAGAATGCCCGCTGGGGCATTTGAGGTTACTCCAAAAATGAAATTCTTCTGGAGATTTTACGATCGCAAATTATAAAGTGGGCGCTCGAGGTTTAGAACCAGAAAAATATAAAATATCAAAATTAAAATAAGGTGAGACGATTTTGTTTTTGAAAATAACTTTGATCGGATATTTTTTCTCCAACTTGAAACCAGTCAGAACTGGAATTTTATTTTCTATTTCTCTGTATTCCTCCAAATAAACCGCGTTTAAAAGTCGCGCGCGGATGTGTCCACCGTTTTCATACACACAAAAAGACAGCCGAACCAGTCGCCCATCGGCGTCTCGCACCACCCTCTCCACAAAATTTCCTCTCGATCGTGTGATTTGCATGTTTTTTGTATAGAAATTATAGCATTTTTTCTATCTTGCAAAACTTGACATAATTATTACAATTTGCTTTAATATATACAGAGGAACAAAAAAATGAGTTCTCAGCAAATTGTAGGAATTTTAGGAGCACTTGCTTTGTTTATTATCGGGCTCATGCAGGCAGTTGCTCTTAGGCGCATCTTTCGGGGAAATTAACAGCCCAAATGTTTCCGACTGAAACTATAAGCTATCGGGCATCATGCCGGTAGCTTTTTTAATAACTAATCACTAACAACTAGTTACTATTCACTTTCTTATACTCCCCCACTTTCACCTTCGGGGCGCGGATGAGTTTGTTGTGCAATTTGTAGCCGGAGTTAATCACTTCTAAAATTTTACCGCCATCATCTTCATTTTCCACCTGCACGGTTTCTACTGCCTCATCGCGGTTGTGATCAAACTTTTCACCGAGCGGATTTACCACCGTAAGCCCGTGTTGGGCCAAGGCGTTTGAAAGCTGTGTGTGGATGTATTCAACACCCTTTCGCCAATTTTCATCAACTTTCTCCCAAGCATCTTTGTTTTTGAAAGCCGATTCAAATGAATCAAGTGTCTGCAAAAGTTCGGTAATGATATCCTCTTTGGCGAATGTGGCAAACTTTTTCTGATTTTCCTCATCTTGTCTTCGGGCATTTACAAAGTCCGCTTTGTCTTTTTGCCAGCCGAAAAGTAGCTCGGCATTTTTCTTTTCCAGTTCTTTAATTCTCTCTTTCAGTTGTTTGACCTTCTGTGCGCTATCCGGTCCGGTCACTTCGGTGTTATCCTCAAACACAAAATCATCTCCAGCGTCGGTGTCCACCTCCGGTTCCTTTTCCTCTATCTCATTTTTTTTAATTTGGTTTGAATCGTCGTTCATGTAGGTATGATAGCAAAAAATTACCGCTGAGTAAAATTTCCGAAACATTTATTTTTCGAAGCATACGCAGGCGAGGAGCCGGTTTTGTCAATGACCCGAGCAAAGCGAGGACTCTTGACAAATCCGAGCCGAGGACCGAGAAAGCTCGGCGCTGGCCGAGCTTTCGTCTTTGAAAAATAAATGTTTTGGAAATTTTATCGTTTCGACCACTTCGGCGCCTTCCTTGCTTTCTTCAAACCGAATTTGCGTCGTTCTTTGGCACGCGGATCGCGCTTGAGCATCCCTTCTTTTTTCAGTGGTTTGCGAAGTTCGCCGGAGTGTTTGACCAGAGCCCTGGCGATACCATGACGCAGAGCTTCGGATTGTGAGTGAATTCCTCCGCCGACTATTTTGGCTGTCACTTTGAATTTCTCTGAAATATTTTCTAGAAATGGTTCACGGGCAATTTCCTGCATCTCTTCCACCGGAAAATATTGGTGCAATTCTTTTTCATTTATGATAATACTGTTTTTGGTGGCCGGTGTTAGGCGCACGCGAGCAATGGAAGTCTTGCGACGGCCGACAGCCTCAACGTATTTTTCTGTTTTTGTTTCTGCCATATTTTATTCTGTAATTTTTAAATTGTTCAACATTTTGGCTCTCAATTTGTTTTTCGGCAACATTCCAGAGACAGCCTTTCTAAAAATTTCACTGTAACCTTTTTTCTCAATAACCTTCAACATAGTTGGTTGGGCCAGACCGCCCGGGTAGCCGGAATACTGACTGTATTTTTTTTGCTTCATTTTTTTCGGATCAATCAAAGCTTTGCTGGCGTTTTTTATTTCAACAATCGTGTCCGGGATGGAATTTCTGGAAAAATTTTTTTCGTTTTTACCCATCAAAAAAACGGCCGCCTGCGTGGCAATCCGCCCGACTCTTTTGTTTTCAGCATCAAGTGTATATTTCATATTTTTATACAAATTCAATAACGGCCTGTAGGCTGTTGTCAGAAAGCCGAGCTGGCAATTTTGTGATGCGTGTGTATCCGCCTTTTCGGTCTTTGTATTTCGGCGACAATTCACCCACTATTTTCTTGGCCCCGACATTGCCGATTTTCGCGGCTAAAGCTCTTTGAGCTGCAACAGTACCAGACATTCCTCTGGTTATCATTTTTTCCACGAAAGGTCGAAGGGCGCGGGCCTTGGCATCGGTTGTTTTTATTTTGCCTTTCAAAACCAAAGACAGGGCTAAAGAACCGATTAGAGCGTTTCTAACTTTTCTGACACGACCGAATTTTCTTTTTGAATTGTGATGTCTCATGATGATCAGATAATCTCTGTTATTTCAAAGTTATTCCCAGTTTGGTCAAAGCCTCTCTTATTTCACTTAAACCTTTTTCACCCATACCCTCAATGTTCAAAATTTCTTTTTCTTTCTTTCTGGAAAGTCCGCCGACTGTGCGGATGTTGGCATTGGACAAAGTGTTGAAAGTGCGAGCGGAAAGGTCTAATGTGTCAATGCGTGTTTTCAAAATGTCCTCACTCAATTCCATTTTTTCAGCCGAGCCGGCCTTCTTTTTTTCGGTGGCCGAAGCCGGCAAAACTTTTTCTTCTTCCTCCTTGAAACCGACGATGGCTTTAAGTTGATTTATCATTATCTCAATTGATTTTTCCAGAGCGACCTTTGGCGTGATGGTGCCATCCGTTTCAATAAAAATTCTCAAGCGATTGAAATCAGTGCGATCTCCGACACGCATATTTTCCACTTCATAGCTGACACGTCTGACCGGTGTAAAGATAGCGTCCAGGCCGATAAATCCTATGTCCAAGCGATTTTTTTGAAGAGTTTCTTTGGAAACGAAACCCAAGCCTTTCTCAACAACAATCTCCATATCCAATTCGGCCGATTTGTCCGTCAATGTGGCGATGGTCATATCAGGATTTAAAATTTCCACACCACCCGGCAGTTTGATGTCGCTGGCTTTAACTTCTTTCATACCCCTAACTTTTAAAGTCAATGTTTGTGGTTCGTCCGAAACCATTGAAATGCGAACTTTTTTCAAATTGAGCAGAATTGTGATGACATCCTCTTTGACTTTTGGCAGGACAGAAAATTCATGAGAAACGCCGGCTATTTTTACGGTAGTTATGGCCGAACCAGGCAAAGACGACAAAATGATGCGTCGCAAAGAATTGCCCAAAGTATATCCATACCCCGGGTATAAGCCGTCAATTTCATATGTTCCATTAAAATCAACTTCGGAGACAATCCTTGGTTTTGATGGCAAAACACTTGTGTAATCAGACATAAAAATAATTTTAAAATTAAAATTTTATAAAAAGTTGAAACAAAAACAATGATACCTTATTTTTGATAAAAAATCAAATATTTCAGCCACCGATTTTCCTAACGACTATAAAACTCAATCACGGCGTTCAGATCAAACATATTTTCTGTCGGCACAAGCTGTGGCATACCCTGGACCTTGGCCAATTTTTTCTGCTTGTCAAAAGTCAACCATGGTGGCACAGACACCGAAGAATTGTCGTTTTTGTTGAACAAGCCGTTGGTCAAAGATCCTCCGCGGATAGAAATGGAATCGCCGATTGATAATCTTTGTGACGGTATGGTTATTCTCTTGCCATTTATAGTGATGTGACCATGAGAAACCATTTGGCGGGCAGCGCTTCTAGTCGGCGCCAGACCGAGTCTATAAACCACATTGTCTGCCCTAAGTTCTAAATTTTGAAAAATGGCGTTGGTCGGATGAGCAGATTTTTTTTGCAAAACTTCTTTGACGTAATTGGAAAATTGTCTTTCGGACAATCCGTAGATAAAGCGGGCTTTTTGTTTTTCGTTTAATTGAGCGCCGTATTCTGATTTCGGTTTGCCAAAACGAGTTGTCTTGGCTTTTCTTTCGGCGCGCAAAGAATACTTTTGAGTTTGAGTTTTCTCAAAAATCGGCGCTCCCACTCGTCTGGCTATTTTGTATTTTGGTCCGGTTTTCATTTTGCGGATTACAATAAAATCAAATAATAAAAATTACACACGTCGCGGTTTTTTCGGCTTCGGGCCGTTATGCGGGACCGGGGTGACGTCTTTGATGGATGTCAGTGAAATACCTTTGGAAATAAAACCCCGGATGCTTGATTCGCGTCCGGAACCGACGCCTTTAACAACAACCGAAACCTCTCTCATTCCCATAGTCCCAGCCTTTCCGCCTATCAATTCTCCGACTTTGGCCGCGGCAAAGGGAGTTCCTTTTTTGGCTCCTTTGAAACCCAAAGCTCCACTTGATGAAAATGTCAAAACATTTCCCTTTTTATCTGTCAGGACCAGTTTAGTGTTGTTGTAAGTCGATTCAACAAACAAAATACCGCTGTCGGCTTTCTTTTTGGAAATGGAAGCCACCTGAGGTTTGTTCTCTGATTCGGCTCCGTCTGTTGTTTTAACGATTCGTTTTTTACCCATATTTTTATTTTTTATCCGCTATTTTTCGTCCAGTACCCATCGTCTTTTTCTTGCCCCTTAGGGTTCTGGCGTTGGTTTTGGTTCTTTGACCTCTGGAAGGCAGACCACGTGAATGACGAGCACCGCGATAAGATTTGATATCCTTCAGTCGTTTTATATTGCCAGCCACTTCCCTTTTCAAATCACCTTCTATTTTGTAGCTCTCAACAATTTTTCTTATGGCATTTTCTTGCTCAACGGTCAGCTCGTTTGGTTTCAATCCAAAACCGACATTGGCTTTTTTCAAAATAGTGTGAGCCAACGGTCGGCCAATGCCATAAAGCACGGTCAAACCGATTTCAATTCTCTTTTTCTCCGGCAATGTGATTCCAAGTATGCGCATAATTTTTTATCCTTGTCTTTGTTTATGTCTGGCGTTGGCTTTGCAGACAACATAAACATAACCCTTACGACGAACGGTTTGACATTTCGGACATATTTTTTTAACGGAAGATTTTACTTTCATTTTTATAATCTTTTAACTATACGGCCTTTACCGCCGTAGGGATCGATTTCCACTAAAACTTTATCACCAATCAAAACACGGATTCTGTGCAGACGCATTTTACCAGAGAGATATGTCAATATCTCTTCATTTGTGTCGTCTATTTTGATCTTGAAGAAAGCGTTTGGCAATGCTTCTGTGACAATGCCCGACACGACGCTATCCCTCTTGCTTTGGTTGTGCATTAATTTAGCTTGTAGAATTTGTTCAAAATCTGAAAACAAAAAACTAACTCCGTTAAAGCATCAGATTTTTCACAGTTTCTAATACTAGCAAGAACGGGGCTATTTAGTCAAGAGATCCACCCTTTTTTGATCTTTCGGAATAGTTTGATTCCAAAAAGGATTGGTTTCAATCCAAACTTCAGAGATGGCCGGGTAGCCGGCAATAACTGTCCGAGCTTGATTTTTGGTCAATCCGAGAAGGTCCGATTTTAGTTTATTTGCGTCAAAAACCCAGATTATTTTGGCATCTCCCGTTAAAGAAAAGTTCAATACTATTTGATTTGTTGAAGGATCAAACTGTGTTGTTCCGGTAGCATATTCAAAATCAAGATTGTCCAAATTATCTATTTTAACTGTGTCATCTATGGAATAAATTGAAGCGATTGATCTGGTGAGCGATCCTCTGTCAAATATAACACCGTAAGCCATTCCCTTTTGGTCCAAAACAGCTCCAGTATCGGTTGTGCTGGCCTGGATTGCCGGAGAAAAAGAGAAAGTCATACTGTTTTTGTACAAAATAAAATTGGAAGGTATTTGAGAAACTATGTCGGTGGCCAAAGAATCTTTTAAATCTTTTTGCATTTCGGCTGAAGTGCTGGCCAATAATTGCGAAGAAATTATGGTTTGCATACCGGAGAAACCGCCGGTCATTGGTGTCTTGGATTTGGCATATATTTGGCTGTATTTGGAACTGCCTTTAAGACCCGGGATAGTAAAATCTTTCAGGCCGACATTATATTTATCTCCGGGCAAATCGGCGGTGGCAATTGTGGCGATACTGCCAGGAACCGTCGCGCCTGATTTGACCTGTTTTCCGGGAACAGTTATCGTTGAGTTTAAATGAAAAATTAAACCTTCCGGTGTTTCTAGGCGGGTGGTGGCGATCAATTTTTGCGATTGTGCTGTGTTATTGAAAATAATAACCGTGCCACTGGCCTTTTTTTGAACTTCCGTTTGCCCGTTTCCAGCAACCGTTTTTTGGATATCTTTGCTTATGGTGACGATTTGAAAAGAGAGACCGGAAACGTCGTTTTTATTTGCAACAAGATTCGAGCTTAAATGAACAGTTTGGTTTTTCGGCGCCACTGTTATCTTGGCGCTTTTAAACATGGCCGAAATGCCGAAAACCAGAGCGACAATAAGTATGACCAGAGAAACATAAAAAATTTTCCGAGAAGTTTTTTTAGGTTGATTGTATTGATATTTGTAGAGAGAATCAGTTGGTGGTGATGTCTTGTCTGACGATTCGGAGTAATCAAATGTTGATGGTGAGGATTCCTTCTCCTCCGTGTTTTGAGGTTGGATGTAATCATCTTCCTTTTTACGGATTATCTCATTGATTCTTGAATCTACCTTTGGGCTCTCGGTTCTTCCGCGACGGACAGGGATTTCTATATTACGGATAGATTTTTTAGACGGGACAATATCTTGAAAAGGATTTTTTTTCATCTGGTAAATTGTACACTAACAAAACCTGTTTGGCAAAATAAATTGTTGATAAAAGGTATTAAACCCCAGGGCAAAAGACTTTGCCCACAGAGTGTTCGCTTCACTCACACTCTGCCTTGGCAAGCCGAGGGGTTTTAAATCTTTTTTCGCTCTCCTCGGCTCGGTAATGAGAAAGATTACTTTCTCATTACTCTCGCTCTACGTCGGCGATAATTATGGGTAAAAGCATCAATTTTGATTTAAAAAAAACTAGAGAAGACAGTTAAGAAAGAAAGAAAAATATTTGGCGCGAATTTTTTGTCGGCGTTGTACATATGTGACATCGATGCGGTGTCCAGAGGGAAAACTTGGACATTCTTTCTAAACTCGGAACTCTGATCGTTTTCCGGAGTTTTTATAAAATTGGAATATATATCAATGACATCACTTCCAGCCGTCAGATACATTACTTGTGGCAAAGTGACGTCTTTGGAAAGTTCTGTAAAAGAGTTTTCAAAATAAATAGACCATTCTTTTTCAGCTTCGGAGAGGACTTCCTTTATTTGTTTTGCAGTATCGTCATTTGTTTTTTTGGAGTTGTAAATTCGCAAGGAAGATTCGGCTACCTCAAATGGGACATCCAATTTTTTAGAGATTTGGCGTATGATGAAATTTCTTCCGGACGGGAAAGAGACAATTTCAGAAATGGATTTTTCAAAAACTAAAACAACATCTGTCATCTCGGCGGTGATATCCATAAATAAAAAATTATGCACTGTTGGAAATAATTTTTTTATTACAGCAAACGAAATAAAAGGAAAAGCCCTCATTGAAACATCATCTGTTTTTATGGAAAAGAATTTTAGTAATTGTTTATGAACAACATCATACACCGGTTTTGACACAGCCGACATATATAGAGAAGCATCGAAATTTTTTGTTTTTTGTCCAAAAATATTTGTTGTTGAATAACCATTGACTCTGAAATTACTGAAACTGCTTTCAATGACAACAAAATCGTCATCGGTGCTTTCCTCAGAAAGCGATTCTTTGATAAATACGCTTTTCTCGGATTCTAGGATGCTGTTGAAAAACTCATGATTTATTATAAAAAATCTTTCTTTTTTCAATTCAATTTTTTTTACTTTTGGGATAAACCATGGTGAAGAAAAAGAAACCAAGGCCGAATGAATGTGTTTATTTTTACCTTTCCAAAAAGGCAAATTCATTCCATTTTTCACGACCAAAGCCAGAGTCTGGCCGAGAAGCAAATCCATTTCTTTCGCCAGCTTGTTTTTCTCCGGATTTTTTTCTATTTTAAACGGCAAATGAACACTATATATGACAGTCGGTTTCTTCCCAATCCCAAAGGAAACAAGTCCGGCCGAAACCGCACCACTACCGATATTGATGAGGAGCGTCACTTTTTCCTGTTTGACAAATAAAGAGGGAGACATGAGTATATTTTATCACAAATTTTATTCCAGTACCGCTTTGATGCGACGAACACCGGCGGAGACGGCTTCTTCTTTGATGATTTTAAAGTGGCCGAGTTCGCCGATATTTTCCACATGCGGACCACCACAAAATTCTTTGGAATAAGAGGTTTCAAGCGAATCGCCTATATAATAGACAGAAACCTCGTCGCCGTATTTGTCGCCAAATGTATGTGAGGCGCCTGTTTTTTCGGCCTCTTCCCTTTTCATTATAATTTTATGCACAGGAAGTTTTTCGGAAATTTTTTGGTTGACCATATCTTCCACTTTTTTCTTTTCCTCATCTGTCATCTTGTGCGGAAATGTAAAATCAAAACGCAATCGCTCCGCGGTAATATTACTCCCTTTCTGGGTAATCTCCGTTTTCAAAACATCCTCCAACGCTTGACGCAAGAGATGCGTAGCAGTGTGTAGTTTTTTATTTTCTTCACCAGCATCCGAAAGCCCACCCTTGAACATGCCAGCTGAAGATGTGCGAGAAAGCTCTTGGTGTTTTTGAAATTCTTTGTCAAATTCTTCTTTTATTGTTTTGGTCATAAACACTCCTTTTTCTCTGGCAACTTCGGTTGTTAATTCCAATGGCAAACCATATGATGAGAAAAACATAAAAGCATCAGTGCCAGTCAATGTCATTCCATGTATTGAAAATTTTTCAAATTCTTTCAAACCGTTCTCCAAAGTTTTCTCAAACTTTTTTTCTTCTTGCTCGAGATTTTGCAAAACGAAATTTTTGTTTTTCAAAAGTTCCGGATAAATGTCTTTGTAAATTTCAATTACAACTTCAGCGACATCTTTTGTGAAAGATTTCATACCAAGCTGTTTGCCGTAGCGGACAGCGCGACGGATCAAACGACGCAAAACATAACCCTGTCCAGTGTTTGACGGTGCAATCCCTTTCTCATCGCCCAAAATGAACGTACCGGCTTTCATGTGATCGGCAATGATGCGCATAGCTTTCAAATTTTCCTCGTATTTTTTGCCGGAAAGTTTTTCAATATTCTCTATTATCGGCCAGAACAAATCAGTTCTATAATTGTCGTCTAAATCATTAACTACTACCAAAGTTCTCTCCAAGCCCATTCCGGTATCCACATTTTTTTGTGCCAGTTGTTCAAACTTTCCATCCTTTGTTTTATTGTACTGCATAAAAACATCATTCCAGATTTCCAGCCAAAGCGGATTGTCGTCGTTGAAAATTTCCGGCACCTGTTCGGGATCACCGACCCAATAAAACATTTCGGTGTCAGGTCCGCATGGGCCACTCTCGCCGGCCGGTCCCCACCAGTTGTTTTTTTTCGGCAGTTTGGCAATTCTTTTTTTCGGGATGCCCAAACTTTTCCAAGTTTCAAAAGCTTCGTCGTCAAAGGGCGCGTCCGAGTCTCCGGCAAAAACTGAAACAGCTAGACGATCTTTATCTAGTCCAAGCCATTTTGGCGATGTTAAAAATTCAAAACTCCAAGAGATTGCTTCTTTCTTCCAATAATCTCCCAAAGACCAGTTGCCGAGCATTTCGAAAAAAGTGTGGTGGCAATAATCACCAACCTCGTCGATGTCGCCTGTGCGAATGCATTTTTGGACATCAACCAGTCGCGGGCCAAGCGGGTGTTTTTCGCCGAGAAGATACGGCACCAAAGGGTGCATTCCGGCTGTAGTGAAAAGAACCGATGGATCGTTTTCGGGTACAAGAGAAGCCGATGGGATAATTGCATGTCCCTTTTCCTTGAAAAACTGCAAATATTTTTGGCGAATTTCTTTTGATGTCATACATATATATTGACACAAAACAGAAGAAAATTAAAGGTTAAATTTTACAAAAATTTTTTCAGAATCTGAAAATCGTCCAGCAAAGTTTTTTTGTTGGAGCCGTTGTAAAGGGCTACGGCTGGGTGGTAAAGAGGTACGATGGTCACGGCGCCGTAGCCGGCTGTGCTATTACATTCCTTGCCGTGCATCTGGCTAATGGAAAGAAGTGGTGAATCGGAAAGCAGGCGGTTCATTATGTAGACCATAGAAAATCTGCCGAGTGTGGCGATGACTTTTGGCTCTATAATTTCAATTTGTCTGTCCAAAAACGGCGCGTACAAATCAATTTCCTCTTGTGTCGGATCGCGATTTTCTGGCGGGCGATCTTTAACCACATTGGTCACATAAACATCTTCACGTTTGAGGCCGATAGAGGCAATCATCTCGTCTAAAATTCGTCCCGATGCTCCGCAAAAAGGTCGAGCCTTTTCGGCTTCGTTTTTGCCCGGCGCTTCGCCGACAAACATTATGCTGGCATCATGATTCCCTTCCCCGACCACCGGAAAATATTTGTTCTCGGTGCGATATTTATAAAGTGGAGATTTTTTGAAAATCAAAAGCTCGTCACGAATTTCCCGCAACTTTTCTGTTTTTTCGGCATTAGTGAGCATGGTTATCTTTTTATGTAAAATTTCCCCTGCAAATAATTTTCAATAACTTCAAAGCTTGGAAAATATCTGGGTTGTGGCAAATTTTTCAGATCAAACCATTGCCAGTCAACAATCTCATCCGGCTCCATCACTTTGGCCTCACCTTTCCACTCGTGGGTCAAAAGCCCTACGGTCATAAAATGGGCATGCTCGTTTTTGCAGTTGTGAACTGAAATAACCTGCGGATTTTTTATTTCAATGCCGGTTTCTTCTTTGGTTTCGCGAATGGCGCCGTCCTCCAATGTCTCTCCCCACCCCAACTTGCCTCCGGGCAGACACCACTCTCCACTACTGCGAAAAGCCGAATCGGCCTTGTCCGGATCGGGGTGTCGCATACCCAAAAGTATTTTGCCGTCCTTTTCCAAAATAACTCCAAACCCCGCACCAACTCTCTTTTTTTCTTCTGCCATAAAATTATTAATTAGACGAATAATTCTTATTTTTCATCTCTATTAATCCACCACTTACTCCTCTGACTTTTCTTATCAAACCACCAATCATTTGAATCCATATTCACTATTTCTTTCGCCAATTTTTTGGCATTGTCAGTCCTCAATCTTTTCAAAGCAGAAGTGATCCATTTTAAAGCTCTGGTATTTCCTGTGTCCACCTCTTCTTTCAAAGCCAAAATCCATTCCAGGTTATCGGCGTCTTTGACGATTATAGATTCTTTTGTTTTTCTCTCCTCATATTCGTTTATCAGATCAAACATTTGCTTGCCGAAAGGTATGGAGTTGGTGATATCCTTGTTGGCCTGACTTTCTTTTCGTTCAACATATTTTTGATGAACATAATTCAAATCGGAAATACGCGTTTCGGAAATATCATGCAAGAGGCACATTTGCAAAACTTTTGACAAATCCGCCTGACCATCCATCAAAGCCAGCATATACCCGATGTAACTGACTCTATTTATATGTTCAGCTACAGTCTGATCACCCGTGCCCAGAAAATAAAAACCGCTTCTTGGAGTTTTGGCAAGTATGCCAACTTCAAAAAGAAAATTGGCGATTTTTTCATTGTTTGTTTTGCTATTAGTTTTCTTTTTCATATTTTTTCATAAGGCTTTAATTTCCTCCAACACTTTTTCTTTTTCGGTTGAAGTCAAATTAATTGCATCAAGCAATTGAGGATTACTTATCAGTGTTTTGCATAAAACGATGCCTCGGTCCAGCAATTCTTTTTTCCCACGGCCGTTTAAAGTGGAAAGACAGGTTAGCGGGTGTAATTTCTCTTCCAAAATCAAATCATGCAGATTGCCGTTTGTTGGATAGTTCCAGCCGATCATTACCAATTCCTTGCCTTGCTGACTACCGTACTCAATGGCTGTGGAGGTGAATTTAGTGTTTGTCACAAGCCAGCCTTCGTCAATTTTTCGTCCCGGTCGACCATAGTCAAAAGTCGCGCCGGAGAGATCATCAAACCTTTCTTTGACATACAAAATAACTTTCAAATCTGTTTTGACGCCGAGTTGGTTGTGGAATTTGGCCTCAACCATTATCAGTTTTTCGGCGTTCCAAGCCACCACATCTATTTCGTGTTCAACAAGTTTGCCCCGCACTTTTTGATCGGTTAAAGTTTCAAAACCTTTCTCGCGCAAAATCTCGGCCACGAATTTTTCAAACGGGAAACCAGACGGACCGAGTTCCATAATGGCTCGTTTCAAAGAATATTTTATTGCCACCGGTTGTTCGGCGCGGTTGAGCATCTCAAAAGCCCGATGATATATGTCGTGGGTGCTCATGCCATCAACCATCAAGTCTCTGATGTCGTCTAGAATGAGTTCCACTGATCTGCTACTGGCCCCGGCCCGCTTAAGGGATCCTTTCAGCTTGCTACTGTCGAAAACTTCCCGACTGCCGTCGGCTTTTGTGATATAGATTGGTTCAGCGTTCATATCGATATTATTGCACAACATTAATAATGCCGCCACCGAGGCAGATATCGTTGTCATACAAAACAGCCGACTGGCCAAGAGCCACGCCGTTTTGTGGTTCGGTGAAAGTAATGTGCCAACCGTTGGATTTTTTGGTCACTGAGCATTTTTGCTTTTCTTGGCGATAGCGGATGCGAATCGAGCAATCAAAATTTTCTTTTTCTTTTCCGGAAACAAAATGCAAATCTTTGACAACAATTTCTTTTGTTGAATAAACCGCGCCACTTTCCGTTTTTTTGTCGGCCACAATGATTGTATTTTTTTCTAAATCTTTAGTCACAACAAAAAGTCGCGAGTCGTTCGGAGATTTCTTGGTGATGGTAAAACCATGCCTCTCCCCGATAGTGTAAAAAATCGCGCCGTTGTGCCAGCCGATTTTTTCTCCGCGCGTGTTTAACACATCTCCTTTTTTCGTTTCAATGTAATGCGACAAAAATTCTTTCAAATCCACCTTGCCTAGAAAACAAATTCCCTGACTGTCTTTTTTCGTGGCTGTCGGCAACCTGAACTTTTCGGCCAGCTTGCGCACTTCCGGTTTTGTCAGATGCCCAATCGGGAAAAGAGTATGTGAAAGTTGTTTCTGATCAAGCGTGTACAAAAAATAGGACTGATCCTTGTTTTCGTCTGTTCCTTCATGCAGTTCAAACAATTTAGATTTCTTTCTCGGAAAATCTTTTGCAGAGCACGCGTCAAAAATCTGCTGATTTTTGCGCTCTCTCTCGCCTGCCCGGCTCCGAGAGGTTTCCAAAAATAATTTCTCTTCGCCAAAATTTGAAATTTTTTCAACTCGCGAGTAATGTCCAGTGGCCACAAAATCTGCGCCAAGCCCGAGAGCTTTTTTTAGAAAAACGCCGAATTTGACATATTTGTTACAAAAAACATCAGGATTTGGCGTCCGGCCGGCGCGATACTCGGCAATCATATAGTCGGCCACTTCTTTTTTGTATTCTTTCTCACAATCCATCGTTAAAAATGGTACACCGAGCGTGGCACAAACTCGCATAGCGCTTTGTCTCTCCTCTTTCCAATCGCAAGACAAAAAATCCGGATACCAAACTTTCAAAAACACACCAATCACATCATAACCTTGTTCTTTGAGTAGCGCCAAAGCCACAGACGAATCCACTCCGCCCGAAACTCCAACAAAAACTTTGGTTTTGCTGTTATCTTGACTTTTCATTTTGATTATGATATCAAATACACGGGAGAAAAACAATAATTTCTCTAAGTTCCCATAATCGTTTTAAGCTATTTGTATTGATGGCGGTCATTTCATCTGGTTTTGCTTTCGCAAAAAATTGGCTTGCTGGATTTGTTATCTTTTTTGGCTGGTTAGCCATTTACTTTCTAGCCAGCACGATGATGAAAGATCTCTTAGACAAAGATTGAATAAACCACGGCGACCGGGAAATCTCGGCTGCTTTTGTTTTTTTTCACCACATCCAGTCTGTTGAAAACTATTTCAAATACTTGGCGATATTTTTTTGATGCTCGGCGAAAGTCGTAGCGTAGTGCATCTGTCCATCCTTGCCGGTCAAGTAGTAAAAATATGGCGTTTCTGTCGGCATGACAGCGGCGGTCAGTGAGTCAAGTCCGGGGTTGTCGATTGGTTTTGGTGGCAGGCCGGTGTGCAAATATGTATTGTATGGCGAGTTGATTTTCAAATCGCTAGACGAGAGTTTGTCCAGACTTTTGCCAGTGATGTAAGAAATAGTGGAATCAACTTGTAGAGGCATACCTAGTGTCAGACGTTTCCACAAAATGCCAGCCACGATTTGTCTGTCTCTCGTATTGGTGGCTTCGTCTTCAAGCATTGAGGCCATAATGACGACTTGAAAAATGGGTTTGTCTGAATTTTTAATCTGTGGAACGGAATTTATTTTTTGCTGAAAATTATTTTCCATTTTTCCCATAAGCAATTCCGGGGTTATGTTCGGCGAAACAAAATACGTGTCCGGGAAAAGATAACCTTCGGACGAACTGGCCAAATTTTGAAACTTCACTCCGTCAAAATTCGGCAACCGGCTCGGCAAATAACTGGTTATTTGTTTTACACTCCAACCTTCCGGAATGGTGATTTTGGTCAGTTCTATATCCGTTTTGCCGAAAGCGAAACGATAAGCCAAAGTCAAAGTGTTTTCCGGTTTTTTCAAAAGATAATCTCCGGCCACCACTTTTTTCTCGCTACCGAGCAATATGACCGCGCTGCGAAAAATAAAAGCCGAACGAATAATGTGTACTGTTTTCAATTCATTTGTTATTTGTTCTAGGGATTCGCCCTGACTTACATTTATAACTTTGCCTGCTGGAAAGTCTGGTCTTGGGCTGATTGAAAAACAAAACAAAAATATCAAAATGAAAATAATCAAAACAACCAACCAATTTCTTTTTTCAGAAAAACAAGCCTGAATTTTTTCAGGCCAAGTTTTTGAAACGGATGTAATCTGATCTTTGTCCATAATTTAAAATTATACAGGAAGATTGGATGGAGCTTCGGATTTCTTGGAACCAATGCGGGTAAAGGCCGGCGTGGTGGAAACACCGCCTGGGAAGTGATAAATAGTGGCCAGCTCCTCGGTGTTCAGAACAAAACACGGCTTCTTGAACGGAGCGTAAAAATAAGCTCGATGCTTGTAAGCGTCCAAAAGTCTTTTTTTCTCCCTGATAATTTTTTTCTCCGGTCTTTCTTTCCACAAAAGAAAAGTATTGGTGTAATTGGACTCTACCCCGCGAGCCGGTTTGAAACCGTTCAGGTTGTTGGAATTATAATTGCGAAATCCACCAGTAATGCCACCTTGATTGGCCTTGTTGAAAATATCTTTCGGAGCGACATAAATAGCGCGGATACCTACATCAAAACCAAGCTTGGAAACGCTTCTCTCCAAAGCGGCAATGACTTCTGCCTCGCCTTTTGTCGGCGGCCGACCCGGCAAAGTTTTTCCCTCCTTGTCTTTTTCTCCTTTCGTTTTTTCCAATATTTTTTTCACTTCCTCTTTTGCCCCCTCGGCCCATTTTTTATCAAGTGGCTTGCCTGTCTCTGGGTCTTTACTCTCGGCTTTGTGGGCTCGGATAATAATTTGCACCCAGATTTGATGTTCTCGCCCAATGCCTCCCAAAAATTCTATGAGAGGAGTCATCGGATCAATCTTAAACTCTTCTTTTGGATCTTCATCCATACCGTAATCAACATAAGTTTTTATAGGATAAGCGTCAGGTTTGGTCAAATCAAATTCCGTAGCCCACATTGAATTTTTCTCCGGGTCATAGGAAACAGGTAGTGTGTAGTCAGTCGCTTCATAGATTTCGATGCCCGGAAATTGTGAATATAGATTAGCTTCGATAACATTTCTCATCCCAGCTCGTGTCCAAATGAAAAAATGAATGGCCCCGTCAATAGCGACTAATTCCAGAGAAAACCACGGACGGACTTGGCCTTTCCAATAAACATCGTGCCAATTCCCTTCACCGCCGGTCTGGTACAAACCATTTAGAAAGATTTCCATTGACAATGGCGATTTGAACATTTCACGCGGTACTTTTACTTCCAACAGGACATAGGTTTGTTTGGCGAAAAACTGCGCTCGGCGATAATTGATCCACAAATCCCACAGTACAAATAAAAGTAAAATAGGCAACCACACAAAAGAGGTGTGATAAAAAATGTTAAAAACAGAAACTATTTGACCGCTCATTAAAAAACCACCAAATAGATTTGTCATACATTTAATTTTACATCAACCAAGCGAAATCATCAAATTTTCCAGAATCATTTTAATAGGCGCTCCACGGTCATGAAGACTCTCTCGGGTTTTCTGACAAAGGGCCAAATTGTCAGCTTCTTTTTCCATTCCGTTTTGATAAAGCTCGCTCTCTATTTGGTTGACCAAATCCACAGCATCCTGTTTGGTTTTTTCTTCATCTAAAATTTCTTCGGTCATTTTTTTTACTATTCCAAGTTTTTCAGCAATCGGCTTGGCCAAGATATTTTCCGAATTTTTGGTTTTTTGATTTTCCGACTTTATGACTTGCACTCTTGATCTTAAAGTCGTAAGCAATGTATCTTGTGGCATCAAAATAAAAAAATGGGTTTTATCTGTCGGTTCCTCAAAAATTTTGAGCAAAGCATTTTGGGCCTCCTCTGTCACGATGTTCGTTTCAATTAAAAAGAATTTTCTTTTGCCGGCGAAACTTTTTCGACTGGCGTCTTGAGCGATTTTTCTGGCAAAATCGATCGTCAATGTATCGCAAAAAATATTCTGGACATCCGGATTTCCGGAAATAATTAAATCGCATTTTTCAGTCAAAAAATTTCCTACACTTTTTCTAGTTGCTTCTTTTTCTCCCACCACCAAATAAGCGTGATGCAAATTTTCAGCTGAAATGTTTTCGAATGGGTTCATTTTATCTTTTGGCAATAATGGATTTTTTGTATGTATTTAAGTGTTCCAATGCGATGCCAGTGCCATTGGCCACGCAGTACAGCGGATCTTTGGCCATGACAGCTTTGACCCCGATGCGACGAAAAACCAGCTCGGGGAAATTGCGCAACTGCGATGTGCCACCGGTCATAATAATGCCACGGTCAATAATGTCGGCCGAGAGTTCCGGCGGAGTGTCTTGCAAAACATCTTTGATGGCCGAAATCATTTCGCGCAAATCTTTGGAAATGGCTTTGACAATTTCGTTTGTTTTGATTTCAACCGAGCGTGGCAAGCCACTCACGAAATCCCGCCCCTTGATGGTGACAGAAAGTTCTTCATCCAAGGGAATGGCCGAGCCAATCTGGATTTTGATATCTTCAGCTGTTTTATCTCCAATGCCGAGGTTGAAAGATTTTTTGATGTAATCGGCAATAGCCGAGTCTATTTTATTTCCAGCGCATTTGACCGAAGTTGAAGCTACGATACCGCCGAGAGAAATAACCGCCACGTCCGTTGTGCCTCCGCCGATATCCACGATCATATGTCCCATCGCCTCGTTGATCGGAATGCCTGCGCCGATGGCCGCCAGAATCGGTTCCTTGACCACATAAGCGTTCTTGGCTCCGGCTTTAATGGCCGCTTCAATAACCGCGCGGCGCTCGGTGGATGTCACGCCGGCCGGCACGGAAAGCAAAACCTCCGGCCTGACAAAATTCCATTTGCCGAGAGCCTTATCAATATAATATCGCAACATCGCTTCAGTCACGCGATAGTCGGCGATGACACCGTCTTTCATCGGTCGGTAAGCGACAATGCTCTCTGGGGTGCGGCCGATCATCTGTTTGGCTTCAAGACCAATGGCCATAATGCGATTATCTTCCTCGGAGACGGCCACAACAGACGGTTCGTTCAGCACAATTCCCTTTCCCGGCACAAAAACCAAGGTGTTAGCCGTGCCTAAATCAATTCCGAGTTTTTTAGAGAAGAATGACATGGAGATACAATAGCACAAAGAATTTCTAATTTCTAATCACTAATTTCTAAACAATTTCCTCATGTTATAATACCCCCATGTTTATCATCACCATCATCCCCATCTCCCGAGGTATTGGCAAGGACACGCTCTCCTATTTCACGGCCGAAAAAATCGCGCCGGGCTCGCTTGTTTCTGTGCCGATTCGCGGTAAAAAATCGTACGGACTCGTCGTCGAAATCAGGGAGGCGCGCGAAGCCAAAACCGAGCTGAAAAATTTGCCGTATGCTATGAAAAAAATTGAAAAAGTGGAACAACATTTTTTTCTGCAGAATTCTTTTATTGAATCCGCGCAAGCTATGGCCGACTATTATGCCACGACAGTCGGCAGTGTGCTCTCGCAACTTGTGCCCAAAGCCATCTTGGAATCAAATGTTTCGTTGACCGGTAAAATAAAAGATCTAGTGGAACCCGAAACAGAACATCAAATTCATCATCGTGAGATCCTGCTTGTCCAATCAGCCGATGAAGAGCGCTACGGCGCGTACAAAAGTGTCATTCGCGAGGAGTTTGCCCGTGGCAAAAGTCTTTTTTTCTGCTTGCCGACCATTGAAGATATAAAAAATCTTGGCCAGACTTTGCAGAAAGGCATTGAGAATTACACTTTTGTTTTGCATAGTCGGCTCTCCAAAAAAGAAATCATTAATGTTTGGCAAAAAATTCTGGCCGAAAAACATCCTGTGCTCATCATCGCCACGGGCTCGTTTTTATCTCTACCTAGAGTCGACATTGGCACGGTTATTGTTGAAAAAGAAAGTTCGCGGGTTTACAAAATGCAAACTCGGCCGTTTTTAGATATTCGGACAGTGGCCGAAATCATAACCAAGAAATCTGGAGTCCGTCTTATTTTTGGAGATCTGTTTTTGCAGGTTGAAACGATTTGGCGACAAAAAAATGGTGACTGCAGCGAATTATCCCCTCTTTCTTTTCGTCTGCTTTCAACTTCCGATTGTGTCAAAGTTGATATGCGCCAGCCGGCTGATATGAGAAGGAAAGAATTTAAAATTATAGACGACAAAACCAAAGAGACTTTGCTTGTGGCCAGAGAAAATTCGGAGCGGACATTTATTTTTTGCAGTCGCAAAGGTCTTTTCCCCCAGACCGTTTGCGCCGATTGCGGGACTACGGTAGTCTGCAAAAACTGTGGCGCGCCTGTTGTTTTGTATAAAAAAAAGCTTGGTAATGTTTTAAAAAATCTTTTTGTTTGTCATCATTGCGGAGAAAGAAGCGAGGCTGATGTTTTGTGTCAAAAGTGTCACGGCTGGAGACTTTTGACTCTCGGCATCGGTATCCAAAATGTGGCCGAAGAGGTTAAAAAAATTCTACCAAAATCTGAAATTTTTGTGATGGATTCCGACAGCGCGACCACTTACAAAAGAGCAGTCAAGATTGGCGATGATTTTTTCAAAACTCCCGGCGCGGTTCTCTTGGGTACCGAGATGGCTCTGCCATTTTTAAATCAAAGCGTGGAAAACAGCATCGCTTCTTCTCTTGATTCATTTTTTTCCATTCCAGATTTTAAAATCAATGAAAAAGTTTTTCACATTCTTCTTCAGATGCGCGTTGCCACAAGCAAAAAAATGTTGGTCCAAACTCGTCAACCGGAAATTTCTCTTTTTGATCAAGCTCTCTCCGGCAATCTGATAGATTTTTATCGCGACGAAGTGAAAGAACGCAAAAATCTGAATTACCCACCATTTGTCAGATTTATAAAATTGACCATTCAAGGAAACAAACCGGCAATCAAAGAACAAATGGGAA
The DNA here is from genome assembly GCA_963727715.1 of uncultured bacterium. Lineage (GTDB taxonomy): Bacteria > Patescibacteriota > Minisyncoccia > Phycocordibacterales > DATDWN01 > CAIOTC01. The sequence continues at coordinate 42,942 of CAVSGX010000006.1, forward strand.
AAATCAAAGATTCTTTGAGACCATTTGAACTTTCCATTTTTGAAGCCTTTAACTCCGGTTCTGAAAAAAAATCAACCATACACGGTCTTCTATCTATCTTGCCGACAGATTGGCCGAATGAAAACCTTTTGGAAAAATTACGCGCGCTTCCGCAATTTGTTCAGATTAAAATAGACCCAGACACACTTTTATGATAAAGTGAAGTTATGGTAAAAATTATTCAAAAGGAAAATCCAATATTGAGAAAAAATGCGCTGGAGGTGCCGATTAAAGAAATCCGAACACCAAAAATTAAAAAAATCATTGCCGATATGAAAGTGGCTTTGGCTAGAGAAGAAGATGGTGTGGCCATCGCCGCTCCACAGATTGGTTATCTCTTGCGCATTTTTGTGGTTTCCGGCAGAGTGGCTCATTTGACCGGAAAAGCTGGCAAAGACGAATTTAGAGTAGATGATTCAATTTTCATAAATCCGGCTATCAAAAAATTATCTCGCAAAAAAGAAATGGACGAAGAAGGTTGTCTTTCCGTCAGATATTTATACGGCAAAGTTAAAAGATCTTCAAAAGTGACGATTGAAGCTTATGATGAAAATGGTAAAAAACGTTTGACTGGCGCTTCCGGACTTTTGGCCCAGATCTTTCAACACGAAGTGGATCATTTAAACGGTGTGCTTTTTACCGATAAAGCTTCTGATGTTGAAGAAATAATTCCACACCACATCATCACAAAACAAAAATAAAATGTCTGATTCAAAGAAAAATTGGATGTTTTTTGGCACCTCGCGTTTCAGTGTTTTGGTGCTGGAAGAATTAAAAGCTGGTGGTTTTTTGCCGAATCTCCTTGTGACCGTGCCGGACAAACCAAAAGGTCGCAAACTTGTCCTGACTCCGCCGGAAGCGAAAGTTTGGGCCGAACAAAATCAGGTCGCCTGCATTCAACCTCAATCTCTACGAGAAGAAAAAAATCCAGGCATTTTGGAAAAAATCAAATCATATTGTCATGATGGTTTTGATTTTGCCGTTGTTGCTTCATACGGCAAAATTATTCCACAAAATGTTTTGGATATTCCTCGACTCGGTATGCTCAATGTTCATCCTTCACTTTTGCCAAGATTGCGCGGGGCTTCTCCCCTGCAAAGCGCTATTCTAAATGAAAACGAAACCGGTCTCTCCATAATGCGTTTGGACGCGGAAATGGACCACGGCCCGATTGTGGCTCAAAAAAAAGTTGCTGTGGAAGAATGGCCACCGTATGAAAGTGATCTGGAAAACTTGTTGGGACGCGAAGGAGGAAAATTGTTCGTTGAAAAATTGTCTGATTGGCTGGACGGAAAAATTAAAGAAGTTGAACAAGATCACAGCAAAGCCACTCTTTGTCAAAAAATAGAAAAAGAAAATGGGTTACTGAATCTGGAAGACTCAGCCGAGACTAATCTGCGCAAGATTCGCGCTTATCATGTCTGGCCCGGAGCATATTTTTTTGCAGAACGTAACGGCCAAAAAATTAGGGTTATTGTTAAAAAAGCCAGTATTTCAGACGGCAAACTTGTTTTGGAAAGAGTTGTGCCGGAAGGAAAAAAAGAAATGGATTACAGCGCATTCCAGAGAGGTTTGCACTGACTATTCGCTGTAACCGGAAATGGATGTGGACGCCAAATTATCGCCGACAGATGCGCCGGTTTGCATCAAGTATAGGAGCACGATAATAATAAAGATACATCCAAAAACAAAACTTACCAAAACTGGATTGGCCTTTTGATTAAAACTACCAATTTTCATCTGTATAATCTTTTTATCAAATTTTTTATTCTGCCTGAGCCATGCCGGAAAACAGTCAGATATTTTTTTCGGCTAGAAACAATTTCTCTTTCAACCTCGTCGCGCATTTTATCAACAGCAGCGTAAAGGTCGTCCTTTTCGGCCAACACATAAAATTGTCTGCCTTCACAGCTCACGTTGGCTTCGGCCTTGAAAATTTCGCCGGATTTATGATGGCCGGTCGTTTTGGCCAACTCAATTTCGACCAGTGTATTATCCCGATCCTTCAAAAATTTGGACAATGACGACAATTTTTTAAAAACATAATCCTCAATCGCTGGCGACTTTGGCAAATTGGTAAATTTAATTTTAATATTCATGTTTGAATTATATCACTGGCAAAATTTTACTACCAGTTTTCATTTAAAAAACTAATCACCGACTGACAAGAGCTTGCTTGGCGAGTGATGACCGCTAATAATCCTGACCTTTTTAGTTTTGTAAATATCGGAAATAATTTCCAAGACTCGCCGATTAGCCAAATTGTTTTTGGCTTTTTCTTTAATTGATATTACGAAATGATCATCCGATTTTTTCTCCACCTTTTCACTTTTGGCCCCAGCTATGACCATGACTTTGATGTACATAAAGATATTGTATCACCTTTTAATTTTGCTTTTTTACCCAACTTTGATATTATGGAATTGCGCAAAAACGCGCAAACATTCCGCGGTAGCTCAGTGGTAGAGCGATCGCCTGTGTCGAAAGGTTCTGTGGTATACTTTATATATGTATACCAAAAAAAAAAGAAACCAGAACCTATGCCGACCGTGCCGAGTATATGCGCATGGCCGTAAAACGTAGAAGAAAAAAACTTCGCGAAATGGCCAGAGCATCCAAAGGCAATAAATGTGCAATCTGCGGTTACAAAAAGTGTCAACGAGCTTTAAGTTTTCATCATATAAATCCTTCCAAAAAAGAGTTTGATCTGTCATCAAGAGGACTGACCAGATCTTGGAAGAAAATAGAAAATGAAATTGAAAAATGTATTCTCGTTTGTGCTAATTGTCACGCAGAAATACATGACGGCATTACGCAGCTTCCTAAAGTAATTTAGGTTGAAAAATGAGGTGAATTGCTGGAAACCCTAATCTCGCAAAAGAAGGGCAATCAGCAGCCAAGTCCCTCACCAGATTTGTTTTGAAAATTTTCAAGACAAATCTGGTGAGGGGAAGGTTCAGAGACTATCTCGCAAGAGAGTAGCCCGATGCAAATCGGTCGAAGCGCCCCACATCCGACTAAATTTTTGAAAACGAAAATTTTAGGGATGATGATATAGTCCATCCCAGAAGAAACTCTGGATTCTATGTAAGCGATTGGTCGTAGGTTCGATCCCTACCCGCGGAGCCAAATTGTATGTTGCGAGTTTATTGCCTCGGCGCTTCGCGCCTCGGCAGGCAGATTGTATAGTATTTGCCAAGATTTTTTGGGTTCAATCGCCACTTTTTGCGAAAGCAAAACGCGGTTCGAGCCAATCCTTTTGAGAAAATCCCGTCCCGCGACGGGATTTTCTTGCAAAGCGATAATTTTGGCTTGTTGAGCCGCTAAAATGAATTGTCTTGCCGGTTCGAGCCAATGATTGCCGTTTCGCTCAAAATCCTTTGATTTTTCGGAAAGCTCGGATTTTTCGTTGATGATTTTTTCTTTTTTAGCGGTATATTCCTCGCGCGAAATTGTGCCGTCCAAATGCGCGTCTAAAAGCAGGTCGAGCTTTCCTTCAAGCTCTTTTATTTTGTCTTTAAGATTTTGAGCGAAAACGGCTCCGCTTTGGGCGGCTTCCGCTTCTTCCTTGTTTAATTCGCCTGAGCATCCACTCCGCCCAAGCGGAAGACAAAGAAACTTTTTGAAGCTCGTTTGAAACTTCTGGCGGCCAAAACTTCCTCGCGGATATATTTTTGCGAACATTGATTATCCCGCTTTTTGGTGCAACGATAATAGTTATGTCCTTTTTGCGTTTCGGAAGTGATGGCGCATCCGCACTCTCCGCAAACGAGCATATTCCTAAACGGATATTCTTTTTGGCTCGGCTTTTTCGGGCGCGAACGATCCGCCATAACTTTTTGGCACGCTTCAAAAAGTTTCTTTGGAATCATTGGCTCGTGCTTTCCGTCATACATTTCGCCGTTGTATTTGAAAACTCCGTAATAAAATGAATTGGAAAGTATGCTTTGGATATTGGAGACGGAAAGCATATTTTTCTTTCGGCTCAACAAGCCGGCGGAAGTTATTAACTTCCGCACATCTTTCAGAGAATAATTGCCGGTTGCGTAAAGTTCAAAAATTTTGCGAACGAGGCGAAATCTTTCAGGGTCTTTATACATTGTATGCTTTAGCAAGTCGTTCAAATATCCAAGTGGCGCGTAGCCGGGCAATTCGCCTCGGCGCAATTTTTGACGCAACCCTCGTTTTAGTATTCTCTGAAAGATTATCAACAAAGTATTTTGATTGCCCAAAAGCGATATTCAACATGAATTTGCCTTGCGGGGTTGGCTCAAACCAAAATGTCGGGGATTTTAGCGCTTTGATTTTTCCCGTATCGATCAAGAAAATAATCCGTCCGCCGTCTATGCTGTTTCTCGCTAATCTGTCGGGGTGCCACGCTAAAATCCCCTCGGCTTCGCCGCTTTCCATTCGTTTGAGCATATCGTTAAAAATCGGTCTGCCCGGCTCTTTGGCAGTTTGTGATTCGCGAAAAGTCGCGGCGATCAAAAGATTTTCCCGCAAGGCAAATTCTTTCAATTCGGTTTCTTGCGCTTCCAGCGACAAAACTTGTCTGTCGTCCTCGTCCGTTGATTTTCTAATGTATAAAAAATATTTCATATCGCTTTTGGGCTGTTAAAAATTATCGCTTTGCTTTCCGCCTTCGGCGGAATAAAAAGGATTGGCTCATAAACTTCGTTTATCCGTTGCTTCGCAACGGCGAACCGCGTTTTGCTTTCGCAAAAGGTGGCGATTGAACCGAAAAAATCTTGGCAAATACTATACAATCTGCCTGCCGAGGCGCGAAGCGCCGAGGCAATAAACTCGCAACATACAATTTGGCTCCGAACGCTGAACGAAATCCGAACTTTTTTTAGCGAAAATCCGAACGCTGAATTTTGAAAAACTTTTAAGCTCGGGCGGGCAAAAAGGAAGGGGGTTGGGGGGAAGGAATTTTTGCCCGCCCTCGCTTTTCCGCCGCCGCCGAATTTCGTATTTCGCTTTGCGAAATGCGCCGCCAAAGAAGATGTTGCCCTTGCCCCAGCCCTCCCGTGCGCGGGCAACGACAAGGAACTCCCTTTTAGTTTGCCAAATTTTAATATTTTTGATACCATTACATTAAGCAAGTTGATATACACTCACTATAAGTAGTGTATTATAATAGTTTAACAAAGTCAAAACAATATGGCAAATTCAGTAAGCGAAAACATCCGAAAATTGCGAATCAAAAAAGGAATCTCCCAAGATCGCCTCTCAAAAGACGCTGATTTAGCGTTAAATACAGTTGTGAAGATAGAAACAGGCGAAAGCCCGAATCCTACCGTGGATACATTAGAAAAAATAGCCAAGGCCCTCGGCGTGCCGGTGGCGGAATTATTTAAATAAAAAAACTATGACTAAAGAAACAAAATTTTATAAAGCACTTCAAGATATTTTTATTGGCGCCAAAATTGAAGGTGAAGGCGGGTTTATCAATTTAATGCGGATTAAAGCCGGATACTATTCGCAGATTGAAAAACTGCTTAAAGAAGATATAAACAAAGCCGTCGTAAAATATCCCGCTTTTAGAGAAGAACTTTTTGACAAGCTCCATTCATTTTTTAGTCGTTACTTTACCGAAAGCGGATCAATTTATTTTAATTCAACGCCTTTCCATAACAATATTTACGAAAAAGTTTATACCGATGAAAAAGATGTCATTCTGTTTTGGAAAACGCAGATGCTCTACTATGTCAAAACTGACCGCATTTTTAGAAGTATGCCGGTTGAGTTTGACGGCCTGAAATTTTATTTTGACGCCAGCCAAATGGAAAATAAAAAAGCGAATGAAAAACGCGCTTTATATTTTGAAATTAAGCAGATTCGCGAAGATGAAACAGTCGTCTTTACTGTTAAATATTCCGAGCGAGGAACGAAGACAAAATCCGATGAAATTCTAAAGGATTTAAAAAAGAAGAATATCAAAATTACCGAAGAATTGCTTGAAAAAGCTTTCCGCATTTTTGAAAAACAAAGTGAAGTTGATTTCTTTATCAATAAAAATGCGAATGCTTTTTTGCAGGAACAATTTAAACTTTGGAGCTATCAGTATTTTTGGGAAGGAGCTAAGGAATGGTCTGGGGACAGGGTTAATCAATTACAGATTTTGAAAAGCATCGCTTTCAAAGTAATTGATTTTATTTCTCAATTTGAAGATGAGTTGGTGAAAGTTTGGAATAAGCCAAAATTTGCACGCAAAAGCAATTATGTGATTACACTGGATAGAATCACAGATAAAAAAATAGTTGAAAAAATACTAAAACATGTCTGGAATTAAAGATCAAATAAAAGAATGGCAGGAGCTTGGTATCGTTGATGGTAAATTTAAGGTAAAAGATGTAGAAGATAAAAAATATGAGCATTTACCGGTAGACACAAAGTATTTTAAGGATTTAGAAATTGAAATTTTGTCTTTGTTTGACGATTTAGACAATCAGTTAGATGGCTGGCTGATAAAAAGCGAAAATTATCAGGCGTTAAATACAATACTGCCGAAATTTAAAGAACAAGTACAAACAATATACATTGATCCGCCATTCAATTCTTGAGGGATAGATTTTTACTATGCAGATCAATTATCAAAATAGCTAGTTGGACTTTCGTTAATTGATAATAGACCGAAAATTATAAGCAGTTTTCGAGAAAAGACAATTAATACTTATATAGTTGCATTTTGATTCCGAAGGAGAGTTACGCATAATTGATAATTATATTCTACGGCTTTACTGATCTTGATTTCAAAGTCGCATAATTAAATATCAGTTAATGAGATAGTTTTTAAATAATTTATTAATAAGTATCATGGTTATTTATTTTCAGAAAGCGATGAAATAATGTGGCATTATGAAAGTATTATGGTACTAGGTCGAAAGACTATTTAGAAAGCACAGATACAATCACGATTTTTTATAGAAATGATCGAAAGACATACTTTATTTAAAACGAAATGAAGATATTGGCGAAACAAATGCTGATAAGATTGGAGAAAGTATATTGTAAATGAAAACGAGTCGTGGGAAATTACATCATGATGTTGATTTAAAAGGAATTGGATAAATGGATGAAAGAAAATGGCAGATCAACCAATGAAGATAAGATGTTGATTTATGTATTTTAAATACGCAACCATACGAAGATGTATGGGATATACAATACATAAGATCACGCCAAAGATAAAACAGAAAAGACTGGATATGACACTGCAAAAGCCAGAAGCTCTTATTGAAAGGATAATTCGATGCGGTTTCATAATCCAGGACGATTTAGTCATGGATTATTTTTGTAGGTTCGGAGCACTAGTGTGGCTGTCTGCCCATAAAATGAAAATGAAATGGATTGGCGTAGAGAATTAGGCGAAGCATATTATGAGACATATGACACGATTAAGGTATTTTTAAGAAAAAATAGAAAGACGATTGTTGAAATATTGGAAATAGTTTAGAGTCAAACTATATTACCGCATGTAAGACTGGTAAAGTTGACGCTTGAAGAGATTGGTTAGTGGCTAAAAGTCTGGAATATCAGACAAGGTTGAATATGCTGGTGGCGGATTTTTCAAGTATTATGAGCTTGAACAGTATGAGGATGCATTAAAAAATTGTAAATATGGCGACGGGTGATTTATTTAGTAAGACAAGCGATAAAGCATATCAGGATTATGTATTTATGAAAGATGAAAAAATGCTTTCCGCTTTGGAAATAGATTACAAGAATAAAAAAGTGAGGGTAGATTTAAACAAGCTTTATCCCGATATTGATATTGCGGAAACACTATCAAACCTAACCGGAAAATGGATTAAGGCAATAAAAGACGGTGATGTGGAATTTACCGATGGTAGCAAGATAAATACGAAAGAATTGGACTATAAAATTATCAAACCTTTAATTTGGTGGGAATAACATGAAGACCTATTTGCAATCAATCGTTGATGACTTTTCTTTTGATAACTTGCCGGCAAAATGGCAGGATTTTGATTTTGTCAGATTTTCTTCCGATAAAACACTATTTGATTTTCAAAAGCAAGGTTTGCAGAACGCGCTGAAAGCACTTTGGTTGTTTTATAAAGAGAAAAAAAGCAATAAGGAAGATTTTTTTGAACAATATAAGGCCAATGGATTTGAAACTAATTTTGATTATGATTTAAGTCGTGAAAGAAAATCTGCCGGTCATCTTTTGGAATTTGATAAGGATTATCCGATTACGAACGAAAAAATTGCTTTCGCTCACTTCATCAACCGAATGAGTTTCTGGATGGCAACTGGCTCTGGCAAAACTTTGATTATCGTAAAGTTGATTGATTTGCTCGGACAGCTTATTCAAAGAAAAGAAATACCGAAAAACGACATTCTTTTTTTGGCTCATAGAGATGACCTTTTAGAGCAATTTAGAAATCATGTAAATGAGTTTAACAGTTATAATTTTGAAACGAAAATAAATTTGAAAAGTTTAAAAGATTATGAAAGTGTTAAGCGAGAAAATTCTTTGCCATTTGCGAAAAATGAAATAACTGTTTTTTATTACCGTTCTGATTTAATTTCCGATGAGCACAAGGAAAAAATAGTCAATTTTAAAAATTACGACAATAGCGGCAAGTGGTACATCCTTTTAGATGAAGCTCATAAGGGCGACAAAGAGGATAGCAAACGACAGGTACTATATTCAATACTTTCAAGAAACGGTTTTCTTTTTAATTTTTCTGCGACATTCACAGACCCACGAGATTATGCAACATGTGTTTTTAACTTCAATTTATCTAAATTTATTGAGGAAGGTTATGGAAAACATATTTATGTATTCAAACCAATGTGAAGGTTTTCGGGACAAAACGATTTTGCTCCACTGAAAAGCAGAAAATTGTTTTGAAAGACGCTTATTTTGCAAACATATATCAATAAATATTTTGCGAGAGTCAGAAAAGAAGATAAGACACTATACCATCGACCACTACTTTTGACGCTAGTCAATTCGGTTGATACAAAAGAAGCCGACTTAAAATTATTTTTTTCAGAGCTGGAAAAAGTGGCAAAAAATAAAATAAGCTCAGGAACTTCTTAAAAAAGCTAGAGAAGAAGTTGATAGAAGATTTTGAAAATAATCCCCAGTATGAATTTGAGAGTATTAATTTTTCAGTTGATAAAAAGATAATTGAAAAGATAGAGTATGGTGATATTTTGAAGCAAATTTTTAATGCGAAATCTCCGGCAAAATCGAGGTTTTAAAGATTCCGGGCAATAAAAAGGAGATAATTTTCAAATTGCAAAGATCAGAAAAACCTTTCGGACTTATTAAGATTGGTGATATTTCTGGCTGGTTCAAGGAAAAACTTGAAGGTTATGAAATCATTGAAAGTTTTGAAAATGAAAGTATTTTTAAAAAAATCAATCACGACGATTCGGAAATAAATATTTTAATGGGTTCTCGTGCTTTTTATGAGGGGTGGGATTCTAATCGTCCGAACATTATTTTGTTTGTGAATATCGGCGTGGGAAGCGATGCTAAAAAGTTTGTTTTGCAGTCAGTTGGACAGAGGCGTAAGGATTGAACCGCAAAAAAACAAACGGAAAAGGATTTTGAATTTATACAATGCGAAAGAGATAAAAGAAGAAATATTTAATAAAGTACGACAAAATATTATGCCACTTGAAAGTTTGTTTATTTTCGGGACCAATGCAGAAAACCTTAAAGAGATTATCAAAGCCCTTAAAGAAGAAAAACAAGAAAAGGATTTAGGACAAGAGTTTATTATCAATAAAGAAGCTGAAAAGCGATTATTGCTAATTCCGATATATAAAAAATCGGACAAAATATTTGCGGAAGAAAAAGAACCTCAAAAATATGGAATTAACAAAGATGATTTTGATTTGGCCAAGTGAAATGTTTAATTATCTTGGCACAAAAATCGCGTTAACGAAATATGAATGTGATGTCAGGGTTGTTGAGAAAGCAAGCGAAAGTTTTGAAAAGCCAGATCAATATTTTGACTTTGAAGAAGCGAGGACAATTTCTGAGCCGGATTTGTTAGTGGATAGAATCATTAAATTATTTTAGCGTTAGAGATAAAGAATTTGATAAATTTAAAAAACTAGAAAATGAAATTGTCCATTTCAAGAGAATAAAATTTAGCGATGGCGAAAAATATGAGCAAATAAAGAAAAAAATTGAGGAAATGAGACAATATCCTGAAAAACAGAAAGAACTTGATAACAATATGGAAAAATGCCAAGAGAAGAATTTGCCCGAAAACAAATAGTTTATTTGAGGCGCAAAAATTTGAATATAAAGGGAAAAATTAAAAATAAAATATATTCAAAATCATTATTATATTCCGCTTATCGTTTCTGAAAATGAAAAAGTTGATTATTTAAACCACATTATTGATGTTCCTAGCGAAGTTAAATTTATTGAACAGCTTGAGGAGTATTTACAAAATGAAAATAATGTTTTTAAACAATTTGATTGGTGGATGTTTTCCAAACTAGACCAAACATTAGACGAGGTACATATTCCGTATTACAATCCAAAAGAAAACAATATGGCTAGGTTTAAGCCGGACTTTATTTTTTGGATGCAGAAAGGAAATGAGTATGTAATTTTGTTTGTAGATCCAAAAGGAACAGAACATGCAGACGGATATAGGAAAATTGATGGCTATTCGCGCATATTTGAAACTAGAGAAAGAAAAGAAAGCAGAGCATATCCGTTCAACGGCTTTAATATAAAAACAAAATTACTTCTGAAGCCAAAAAGAGGAATAGCTGAAACACTTGAGAATTATCGAAAATATTGGTTTGACAATTTTGGCGATTTTGCGACAAAGTTAAATAATTGATTTTGGCGGCGCGCCAGCTTCGCTGGCACAAAATTCGGCGGTGGCGGAAAAGCGAGGGCGGGCAAAAATTCCTTCCCCCCAACCCCCTTCCTTTTTGCCCGCCCGAGCTTAAAAGTTTTTCAAAATTCAGCGTTCGGATTTTCGCTAAAAAAAGTTCGGATTTCGTTCAGCGTTCGGAGCATAGAAATTATTTTGAGCAATATTGAGTATCTCATTGAACGGAGAACGCAATGAAATACAGGGTTTTTTACCATTCACAATACCCACATGAACCGGGAAAAAGTTGATTAAAATATTCCTACTTATAAACGGTTTACAGTGGCACCACTTGACCTTTCGGGACACAAACTTTGTGAACCGGCTGATTGGCGATGAGTGGTCCTTCCACCATACATGAAGCTCCATTTTGGCAATCGCTGTTTGTGTTGCATCCGGTTGTTTGACTTGGATTTGTAAATTTAAAAGTGGAGATTATTTGTTTCAATATTATCGGCTGATTTGTGTTTGTGGTCAGGCAGTCATTGTAGTTTTTTTGTTGTTCGATGTTTTCTGTCTCAATTGGTAGATAGACATCACAATTTGTTGTGCTTGTGTTTAAATTGATGACCAAACATTTGTTATTTGTCACAGTGGCATAGTAATAGCTGTTGTATTGGTGATTCATTGCTACGTCGCTCGTTTGATACAAGCAATATGTGACATTGTTCACGGCTGATTTTTGTCCGGCGGGATTCCAATAATTTGAGTTGGAAAGATTACTTTTGATCGCGTTTATGTCGCCACCTGCCGATGCCTGGTCATTTATGACTATGTTGTTTATGTTCGGACAGGCATTTGGGAAGACATTGTAATTGCAATCCCCGATCAACACTTTCGGCTGATGGCCTGAATCGAAAAAACCGGATGGATATTGAAACTGAAATCCGTACTGACTATTTGTGTATATTTGCCAGCCGGTAGTTTGGTTGGTCGTGGTTGTGGCTTGGGTATTGTTTGTTAGTTGATTGGTTGAAGTCTTGGCTTGCTGTTCGTTGCTTACTTTTGGTGTCGAAAAGTGTTGATAGACGGAGACTCCGCCAAAAGCAACGATCATTACAGCAGCGATGATCAGAATACCAACCAAAATTGAAATTCCTTTGTTCATATCCTCCATTGTATCAAATTTGTTTCGAAACATACACTGACCATTTACTACAAAATAACTCTAAATTCATTTTATTTTTTTCTATCATATCTGCCGATCAGCGTGGTTTGTGAAATGATATGCCCGGCCATTGCGTCCAGCACCTCTTTTTTTGTCGCGCCGGCTTGTAGAGGAGGCGTTGAATCCAGAGCGTACAAATAAAAAATATATCGGTGTTCCCTATCGGGCGGGCACGGAGGCATGTATTTTGTCGCGCCACTAGTTCCGCTTCCATAAACACCCTTTATAGTCTGTCCTTCTTTTATCTCGCTCTGGTCCGGAGGAATATTAAAAACAATCAAATGGTCCCATATGCCGTCTGGGCGGATATTTTTGGGGACATCAGGATCTTCCAAAATCAAAACCAATGATTTCGTCTCACTCGGCACATTAGAGATGGCAAGTGGCGGACTTATACTTTCCCCATCGCAAGTGTATTTTGACGGGATCATCCCACCATCTTCAAAAGCCAAACTTGTTAATTTCATATTTGTAATATTATTTTCGTTATTAAAAATTTCTCGCGAATTTTGAATTGCTATTCCATTTTTGTTCGGTACCACGGAATGCAGAATCAAAAAAATCAACACCAAAACCACAATTACCGCAAAAATCAGCAAATACTTCATACACAAATTATATCAAATATTGTGTAAAACAACCCAAATCTCCCCTTCTGTATTTTTCCAGTATGTGCGATAATTTAATCATTAATAAACTAAAAATCACTTATGTTAAAAGAATTCAAACAATTTTTGCTTCGCGGAAATGTTGTTGATTTGGCTGTTGGTGTCGTGGTCGGGGCTGCTTTTGGCACAGTTGTTACAGCGCTGGTGTCTGATCTACTCACTCCATTTATTGCCGCCATCGCCAAAGTCCCTGATTTTTCAGGATTGTATTTTGTCATCAACAATAGCAAATTTATGTACGGCCACTTTATCAATGCTTTCATTTCATTTCTACTGGTATCGGTCGCGATATTTTTCTTTGTTATCAAACCGATGAATTTTTTGATTTCTCGTTCAAAAAAAGAATTGCCGGCAGATCCAACCACCAAAAAATGTCCGGAATGTTTAAGCGAAATTCCTATTGAAGCCAAGCGCTGTTCTCACTGCACTCAAATTGTAATTTCCAAATAATCGTTTATTATTTGACTTTTGTCAAAAGAACTGGTATTTTTAATAGTGGAGATTTAATATGTCTTGCAGAAAAAGGTAATTAAGACTATGTTATGAAATTTTAAAAAATTTTGGAAGATTTTTTACTTCTAGTTTTTGGAAAGGAGTTTTTAAAAATGATTTTTGGTTTGGTACCAGAACTACCCTTATCATTTTGCGAGCATTTGTCGTGGTAGGAATTCGAGATATAATCTCAATAATTCTTATTCCCGGATATCCTCCAAAACCAGATAAAGCTGAAGTAAATGAAATCGTGACACATTTTCATAATGATTGAACGGGTAGTGATTCTACTCGTCTTTCTTTTTATAAAAAGGGTATCCAAGAAAAATCTTCTCTGTTGTATTCTGATGAATGTTCTTTCAGAATGGAAACAGCCTTTTCTCCGTTGATATATCCCAGCACATCATTTGTTCCGGGGTTAACAATAGTAAAACCGCTTTCAGGGAAGTGGTTGGTACTTTTCTCACCATTTTTCCAGACTACAGGGACCAGATAATAACCATTTTCAATTTTGATGTCTCCTCGTCCATTTCCCTCTTTTGAACCTTTACCGTTTGAAATTTTTTCGAAAGTCATACTGGTATCCTAACAAATAAATACAAAAAAACATAATTTCAAAAATGCGGATGATGTGTTCTTGTGCTAGAATTTCCGTATGGCTCATCACAAATATTTTTTTGATTATGCTTCCACTACTCCGCTTGATCCGAAAGTTCTTTCGGCTATGCTCCCATATTTCAATGAAAAATTCGGCAACCCCTCCAATCTTTATAAATTTGGTCGTGAGGCCAATCGAGCTGTGGCAGAAGCGACAAAAACTATTTCTGGTGTTTTGAATTGCCGGCCGGATGAATTCATCTACACCGGCTCGGCCACTGAGGCCGATAACTTGGCCATTCTTGGCGTGGCTCGGGCAAATAAAAACAAAGGCCGGCGGGTTATCGTTTCGCAAGTGGAACACAAAGGAATTCTAGCCATGTCTGAAATTTTGAAAAAGGAAGGATTTGAAGTTGTGGAGTTGCCGGTAGGCAGTGACGGACTCGTCAAAATTTCCAATCTGTTAAAACTTTTGATCCCGGAGACAATTTTAATTTCCGTCACTTCAGCCGACAGCGAAACAGGCACTCTTCAGCCGATTGACGAGATTGCCGAAATTATTAAAAGATTTCGTCAAAAAAATAAATCCACACTCCCATATTTTCACACCGATGCCAGCCAAGCCGCGACTTATCTTGATCTGGATACAGAGAAACTTGGCGTGGATATGATGACCATTTCGGCGCATAAAATTTACGGGCCAAAAGGTGTCGGCGGACTTTATGTGCGTCGTGGAGTCAACATCCAGCCGATTATTTATGGAGGAAGTGGAGGTCTGCGAAGCGGTACCGAAAATGTACCGGGCATTGTCGGTTTGGCTGAGGCTTTGCAAATGAACAAGAAAAATAAAAAAACGGAAAACGCGCGAATAAAAAAACTACGCGACATTCTGGAAAAAGGAATTTTCAAGTCAGTTCCAAAAGTGGTGTTAAATGGTCACAAAACAAAACGTCTGCCGAATTTTCTGAACATTTCCATTTTGGATGTTGAAGGCGAGGCGATGCTTCTCATGCTAGATGAGCTTGGTATAATGGTTGGCACGGGCTCGGCTTGCAATTCGCTTTCGCTTGAGCCGTCGTATGTTTTGACCGCGCTAGGTAATCCATATGAATTTGTCCACGGCAGTTTGAGATTTACCCTAGGCCATGGCAATACAATGTCCGATATTAAATATGTTTTAAAACACCTGCCGATTATTGTTAAAAAATTGCGGGCCATCTCGCCACTTGATCTGTCGCTTCAGCAAAAGAAAAAAATTTCTGATCCGCGGGCTTTTGTCGGAAATCAAACGCCACATTTTTTAAGAAATAAAAAGAAATGAAAAAAAAGATTACAAAAAAATCAAAACCCGATGTGGTCAACAAACACACAGGCGACTCATGGGCTTACACGAAAGAAGTACGAGAGCATTTTTTCAAGCCGAAAAATCTGCTTTGGCAGAAACCAAGCGAGGCAAAATACGATGCCGAGGGCATTGTCGGTTCGCCGGCTTGCGGAGATGTTATGCGGGTTTGGCTCAATATCAATCCAAAAAAAGACACAATCACCGAATTTAAATGGCGGACATTCGGTTGCGCTTCAGCCATCGCTTCCACCTCAATTCTTTCTGTCATGGTCACGGAAAAAGGTGGAATGAAAATCAACAAAGCTTTGCAGATTCGCCCGCAGGATATTTTGAAACGGCTCGGCGGACTGCCGGACAGAAAAATCCACTGCTCGGTTCTCGGCGACAAAGCTTTGCGAGCGGCGCTGAATGATTGGTTCAAGAAAACGGGACAATTCTCGCGGATTGTCATTGATGGCCGACAAATTATTGATCCGAACACAAAAGTGACCGAAGCGGATATTGAAGAAGCGGTGTTGGAAGGGGCCACTACTCTTCTTGCCGTGCAAAAGCGTACCAAGGTCGGCATTGGCTACCCTGAATGTTTGCCGAAAGTGGAAGAGCTCATCCGTTTTTATCGCGAAAAATATTTTGGCAAAGAATGAAAAAAAATAATTCAAAAAAAATAGAAAAGCAGATAGAAAAAATAATCGCCAAAGTCCGTCCGTATGTGCAAATGCACGGTGGTGATGTTTTTTTGCTTGATGTCAGTGACAATGTAGTGACACTTCAGGTCGTCGGTGCCTGCAAAGATTGCTCTTTGTCCGATTTGACATATAATAAGATGTTGGGGGGAATCATCAGAGATGAAATTCCGGAGATTAAAGAAATAATAATTAAAAAATAATAGGCTAAAACATTTTGATTACAAAATGTTCGCCCGAGAAAAATATGACAAATACAAAAGAATACGTTCGTAGCAAAGAAGGTTCAAATATCGGCAAAATTGTTATTGATCGCGATCTTTGTATCGGAGCGGCCAGTTGTGTAGCTGTTTCTGGCGTGACATACGAGCTGGACGGCGAAACCAAAGCGGTCGTTTTGGATGCAAACACCGTTGATGACGAAACACTGATAATGTCAGCTGAATCCTGCCCAACTAAAGCTATAATTTTATTTGACAAAGAAGGCAAGCAAATTTTTCCAAAATAGTTTTCATGCAATCTTACAAATATCTAATCATCGGTGGTGGCGCGGCTGGGACTTCGGCGGCCGAAACAATACGACAAAAGGATGTCGATGGGACTATTGCCATTGTCAGCGATGAGGTTCACCCGCTTTACTCGCGGGTTATGCTTTCCAAACCGAATTTTTTTCTGGGCAAAATTCCTTTTGATCAGATTTGGATGAAAGGGCTGGATTGGTATGACAAAAATAAAATAATTTTTATCGGTGGCAAAACAGCGACCACTCTTGACGCGGAGAAAAAAATTATCACTTTGGATAGTGGCGAGCAAATTTCCTACGAAAAACTTTTGTTGGCCACGGGGGTCCGTCCTCGCTTGTGGACTGTGTCCGGCAAAGACAAAAAGGGCGTTTATTATTTGCGGACACTTGAGGACGGCAAGACAATAATGGAAGCTATAAAAACAGCAAAAAAAGCAGTGACCATCGGTGGTGGGTTCATTGGTTTTGAAATGGCCGACCTAATGCAGTTGGCCGGTTTGGATACCACTATGATTTTGCGCGAGGATTATTTCTGGCAACCGACTCTGGACGAAGCATCCGGCAAAATGATTGAAGATGCTCTGACAAAATCCGGAGTAAAAATTTTGAAAAATGCCGAAGTGGCAGAAGTGCTTGGCGATGAAAATGTTAAAGCTGTGGCACTCAAAGACGGTACGAAAATAAACTGCGAAATGATAATTTGTGGCATCGGCATTGTTCCGCCTGCTCTTGATTGGCTGAAATCGGCCGGTCTTGGTGTTGGTAACGGTATTTTGGCTGATGAATTTTTACAAACGAATTTGTCCGATGTTTGGACAGCCGGCGACATCGCCGAGTACAAAGATTTGCTTTTGGAAGAAAAAATCCAGCTCGGCAACTGGGTCAACGCTCACGAGCAAGGTCGCGTGGCAGGGCTCAATATGGTCGCTTCGGCAAATGTTTCCGGCGCGGAGAAAACCGCTTTTCGTTTTGTTTCTTTTTACACCACTGCCGGCGCCGGCATCAGTATCGCTTTTGTTGGCGACACTCGTCCCCTGCCGGATCGTGTCATAATAAAACGCGGTTCGCCGGAGATAAATTCATACGCGCGAATTTTAATTGATGAAAAAAATGAACTTGTCGGCGCCACGATGATAAACCGCATCGCCGAGATGTCCACCATTTCCAAACTAATTGAAAACAATATAGATGTCTCTTCTCATCACCCTGACCTGGCCAACCCAAATTTTGATTTGAAAAAATTGTTGGCAAAGTAATTTTTTATAAAAAAAACCCGTGTGATTGGTCACGGGTGGTGTTTTCCTATCTATTCACCAGAACTTCGTACATCTCTTTGATTGGACGAGGAGGATAACAATAATGGCAATTGTCATCATTGAAAATCATATAGACCCCGAAACTCATTTCAAATCTGAGTTGACGCACGTTGAACTTCATTCGTTCGACAGGTATTCTGTCAACAAAAATTTTTCCGTCTCTTTTGGAGATTTCTATTCTTCTGACACCAGTGCTTGAAAGATCCGCTCCAGTGACAAACACCAAATCTTCACCGGACAAACTTTTGTCTTCTAGAAAAGAACTTATGCATCCAATCTTTTCATCTGGGATTTCAATTTCCAACCCACAATTTCTCAACTCATCGAAAATGCTAAAATTGGCGTCAATTTGATGACGTGACAATTGGCCTAAAAAATTTCTCAATTCTGTCAATTGAAAAGCATTGAATACCTGTCCAACTGTCAGTTTCATTGGATTGTCTCCGTATACTATACTACATAGAAATCGTAATATGTAAAGTGCTACCTATCATCATTCTGGCATCTATCACGGTCGCGCTAAGATCGGTGGCCATAACTGGGTTGAGGTCAATCTCTTTTATTTCAGGATGATGAATGGCCAGTTCCGAAAGATTTACAATAATTTCGGCGAGCAAATCAAAATCAACCGACTTCTCGCCACGCAAACCTCGCAAAATTTCAATACCCTTTATTTCACTCATCATTTCCAAAGCTTCTTCTTTTTTGATCGGGGCGACACGCAGTGAAGTGTCTTTGATAGCTTCGGCTAAAATTCCACCGAGACCGAAAAGAATTGTTGGGCCGAAAGTCTCGTCGCGCTTCATACCGATAATGACTTCCCTGCCGGAAACCATCGGTTGAATAAGCATACCGTCGATATGAACCCTCGGATTGTTGTGGCGAATAGTGTCCCAAGCTTTCTCGGCATCGTTTATTGTTTTTAAGTTTAAAATTATGGCGCCGGAATCTGTTTTGTGAACAATGCACGGCGACTCGGCTTTCATGGCAAAGTTTGTAAATTTCAACTTTTTCAAGATAGGCCCAAGCTCAAATTTTTCTTTAACCAAAATTCCGCTAAGCGGGATATTGTATTCGGCCAACAAGTCAAAAGTATTTTCAAAGTTCATCATTTTGATTTTTTGGTTAGCGTTTTTTACAAACTCCTGGTGGTTTTTGTGAAGACCGAAAGCCAGTGAGTCTAAGGCCGAAATGGCGTCTTCAGGAAAACTGAAATTAACCATTTTATTTTGTCGCAAAATTTTCAGGGCCGGGTCAATTTGCGATCCACCAAGAAAAACCGGAATAATCGGTTTCTTGTCGTGATACTTTTGAACCAACTCGGCTGTTTTTTCCGTCTCGGTCATCATTTGAGGCGTAACTAAAAGCAAAATAGCGTCGCTGTTTTTTTCTTCCGACAAAATTTCCAAAGCTTTTTCGAACCTGTCGGCTAAAGCGTCGCCGATAATATCCACAGGGTTTCCTACCGCGGCCATTGGGGGCAAAACCGCTCGCAATTTTTCTTTTGTTTTTTCTGGAATATTGGCCAATGAAAGAGAATATGATGTGTCCACTAAATCAGCCACTATCACTGATGGTCCGCCACCATTTGTCAAAATACAGATTTTTTGCAGTGGTTTGTAAAGGCCTGTTTGAAAAAGTTTGGCCATATCGAAAAACTCATGAATAGAATTTACACAAATGACCCCGGCTTGTTTGCAAGCCGACGAGAAAACAGCGTCGTCCGGGGCCAAAGAACCGGTGTGAGACGAGACGGCTTTAGCTCCACCGACGCTTCGGCCGGCTTTGAGGACGATGATCGGTTTTGTTTCAGTTATTTTTTTAGCTAATTCTATAAAAGCTGGTCCATCGGAAAGTTTTTCCAAATAAATCAAGATGGATTTCGTTTCCTGATCTTCTGCCAGAAATCTCAGAAAATCAATTTCCGTCAAATTGGCTTCATTACCCAAACTTATGAATTTGGAAAAACCGACATTTTCGGAAAGAGCCATGTCCAAAAGGGCGGCGCCTAAAGCGCCCGACTGTGACAGAAAAGCGATGCTCCCCGTCGGAGGATTATCGGGAGCAAATGTGCAATTAAAGTTTTCCTGCGTGGAGATTGTGCCTAGACAATTTGGTCCAAGTAGATTGATTCCATTTTGTTTGGCGATTTCAGCTATTTTTTTCTCAAGTTCTTCGCCGGACGGACCGATTTCTTTAAAACCGGCAGAGATGACAATGACATTTTTAATTTTCTTTTCGGCGCATTCTGACATAATTTTCGGCACCAAATTGGAACGAACGGCGATGATAGCCAGATCAACCGGCCCCTTGATGTCTAGAACAGATAAACAAGCAGCAACACCCAAAATTTTTTTCTCGGAAATGCTGACGGGGAAAACAACCCGTTTGCTTCCGCCTAGCAGGTTTTTCATCAGAGCGAATCCAACTTTGCTTTCGTCGCTTGAAGCGCCGATCACAGCTACTGATTTTGGATTGAAAAAATTTTCAAGATTCATTTATCCGCACACTAACATTACCATCGCTTTTCTATTCTGCTTTGGAATATTTGTGTTATTTATATTTATTATTAAATTCGACATTTTATTTTGATGTTCACTGAAAAAGCAGAATAATGGCAATGTTAGTGTGCGGATTTATTTGTACAATTCTTCCTCAAATGTTGACTTCTCGACTTGATAAAAAATGCCAAGAGGAACTTTGTCGCTGACCTCGGAAACTTTTTCCATCGCCGTTTTCAAATCGGTTTTTGGAAAATCTTCCGAGATCCAATAGATCCGTTCTTTGAAATAATCTCTGGTATCAAAAAATGTGATGCATGGCTGAATAATGTCCACAAAAGAAAAACCTTTGTGAGCAATCGCCTCCCCCATTATTTTTTCCGTGCCAGCGATGTCTCCGGCGTATGTCCGAGCCACGAAAGTCGCGCCGGCGGAAAGCAAAAGCAAAAGTGGATTGATCGGTTCCTCAATACTGCCAAATGGCGTTGATTTTCCTTTGAAACCTTTCGGGCTGACCGCGTCAAACTGGCCGGTGGTTAGAGCAAAAATACGGTTGTCGTGCACAAACAAATTTACGTCGGAATTTCTTTTGGCAGCGTGGATCAAATGTTCTAGCCCTTCGTCGTATGAGTCGCCGTCGCCGGAAAAACCGATAATGGTCAGCGAAGGATTAGCTATTTTGGCGCCGGTCATAGATGGGATCAACCGCCCGTGAAGCGAGGTGAAAGAATTGAGATTCAAATAATCGGAAATTTTACCATGGCAACCAATGCCGGCAAATGTGGCAATATTTTCCGGTTCCAATTTTCCTTCAGTCACCAAATCGGAAATAACTTTACGGAAAGCTACCAAAATCTGCGAGTTTGGACAACCCGGGCACCATGTTATTTTTGCTGTAGTTTGTAAATTTAGTTCCATTTATCCCGCACACTAACTCTCATTTTGATTCGCCAGTGTGTCTTTTAATCTTAATTTTAATTGATTCCTTGCCTGACCACGTAATTTTAACATTTTTTCTCTTCTTCGCGAATCAGTTCCTACTTCATATGCTTCGTAATATATAAGTTTGTAAGGTTTCTTATTTTTTGTTGATTCAACCCCACCTTTATTATGTTCTATGATTCTACGTTTGAGATTATTTGTCGAACCGATGTAAAGCTGACCATATTTTTTACTTTTTATCACATAGACATAGAACATAATGAAATGAGAGTTAGTGTGCGGATTTATTTTAAAATTTTGTTAATTTGTTCAGAGAGTTCAGTCGGATCAAAAGGTACAGAATCATATTTCAAAATTTTATCAACAATTTCAATCCCTGTTTTTTCCATAATCAATCCAGCCAATTGGGCGTTGTGATTCCCCTCCACACAAATTATTTTTTTAGCGCCAACCAATTCTTTTTTTATTTTTTCTGTGTCAAAGGGCTCTAACCAAACGATTTGCAAAAATTTTGCCGGCTTTTCAAAATATTTTGACGCTTCCAAGACTGCGCTTTTTGTTGAGCCGAAAAAGACAATTACATTTTCGCTACCTGTGTCGCCGTACATTTTGACTGTCTCCCTACTTTGCATTTCTGTCTCGATGGTTTTTCCTTTTGCGAATCTTTTGTCAAGCATTGCTTTGACTTCGGCTGGTTTGTCCGTTGTAATTCCATATTCGTCATGTTCGTAGCTCGTCACTTTAACCACGGCGTTTTTCGTACCCGGGAAAGCCAAAGGTGAGACACCGTCTGGAGTGATTTGATAGCGAGCATAATTCTCCCCTGCATCTTTGGCGATTTTACCACTTTCCGCCGAAACTGATTTTTTATCAATATCGCAAGTCATCATGTGTTCGGACAAAATTTTATCCAAGAGAACAATCACTGGTGTTTGAAATTTCCATGCCAAATTCAGAGATTCGGCCCCGGCCAGAAAACTTTCTTCCGGATCGCCAGGAGCGAGAACAATTCGTGGAAACTCGCCGTGGCCTCCATGCAAAGCAAAACGCAAATCGGATTGCGACGAATGTGTGGGCAAACCGGTGGCTGGCGCTTGGCGTTGCGAAACAGCCACAACAAGTGGCAACTCGGCACCACCGGCGAAAGACAAAGCTTCCTGCATCAGAGCGAAACCGCCTGTGGCCGAGCCAACGGCCACGCGTTTGCCAGCGTAGGCCATGCCGAGCGCCATGTTAATAACTGAAATCTCATTTTCCGGCTGAATGACTTTGAGACCATCTTTTTTTTGTTGTGTGGCGAGATAATGCAAAATGCTGGATGACGGCGTCATCGGATATGCAATATAGAAATTCAAACCCGCACTTTGCAAACCTTTGGCGAAAGCAGTGTTGCCGTCGAGAAATTCTCCATGCACTTCTCCAGGCTCAAGTTTTTTACTATGTCGGAAATTTATTTTTTGTAAATACCAGTAACCAACCTCGGCCAGCTTCTCATTTATTTTCGGCATTTTGTCAGCAAAAACCATTTTCAAAATTTCCGCCATTTTTGGAAGTGGCAAATCCAAAAGATAGCACAACGCGCCAAGAGCGACGGAATTTCTGGTAATAGCCGGTGCCGAAATCTCTGCCACCGCGCTTTTCATCGGCACCAGCACGGCGTTTTCTCCGAGTGTTGCGATATCACTGGGTTCAAACTCATCGGCAAAAACAATACCGTTTGAGGCAAGCTCACCGAGGTGCAGTTTGACCGTTTCTTCGTTTAGCGCGATCAGAACATCGAGTGGCGCGTGGTCGCACCAGACTTTTTGTTTGGAAAAAGTTAGTCGTGTGAAGTTGTGTCCACCGCGAATGAGCGATGGATAGTCGGTTGACAGGTAGACTTCATAGCCGAGATCACGCAAAAGTAGTCCCAAGTTTGATCCGGCTTCCATCACCCCATCGCCGGCCGCTCCACCTATGCCGATTGTGAAAATATTATTGTCTAAATTTTGGGTCATTAAAATATAATTTGGTAAATTTTGAATTTCAAAATTTCATCGAGTGCAAATGTTTTCCGGAGCATACGCAGGCGAGGAGCTGGTTTTGTCAATGACCTGAGCAAAGCGAAGGCTCTTGACAAATCCGAGCCGAGGACCGAGTAAACTTTTCGCTGGAAAAGTTTACGTCTCCGGAAAACTTTTGCCGAGATGGGTTTTGAAATTCAAAATCGTGCACAATAATTATATCACTAACATATGATATAATGAAAGCAATTATTATTTTCACAAAAACTTTCATGTTTCAAAATAAAATCGCAATTGTCACAGGTTCTGCCAAAGGTATCGGCTACGGCATCGCGCTTTATCTGGCCAAAAATGGCGCGAGCGTGGTCATGGCCGACTTTGACCAAGCGACAAACGAAAAATCAGCGACAGAAATCCAGTCCGCAACCGGCGCAAAGTGCCTGGCGGTGCAATGTGACGTTTCCAAAAAGGAAGATATTGATAATTTGATAAAAACCGCGATGGAAAAATTTGGCGGGGTGGATATTTTGGTCAACAACGCCGGCGTCTACCCTTTCAAACCATTTTTGGAAATGACAGAATCCGACTGGAACAAAGTCATTGATATAAATTTGAAAAGTATTTTCCTAGCTTCGCAAGCTGCAGCCAAAGTGATGAAAGACGGCAGTAAGATAGTCCAGATTTCTTCCATTGCTTCGCTCGTCGGCTTTGAAGGTTTGACACATTACTGTGCCAGTAAAGGTGGCATCAACAGTATGATTCGGGCAATGGCTTTGGAACTCGCTTCAAAAAAAATAAATGTCAATGCTATCGCGCCCGGTGCTATCAGAACTCCTGGTGCGGACTGGGAATCAATGACCGAAGATGAAATGAAGAAGCAACTCTCCTTAATACCTTGGGGCAGGATAGGCACACCCGAAGACATTGCCGGCGCTGTCACATTCCTTTGCTCCCCTTCGGCCGATTACATCACTGGCCAAGTCGTTGTGGTGGACGGTGGCTGGACACTGCGATAAAACGGCTTAAAATATAGGTTTTTACAATTTAACTTGACAGATTAATATAATTTATGTTAGTATCTCGAACAGAAGGAGAACAACCATGTCAACTGGCATGCTTGGAAAGCTCCCGCTCTCCGCGGTGCGGGGACCGAGAGACACCCTGGAACAGTGTTTGGCTGGCGAAAGTGGAGAGCGATGGCTTAAAGCTCTCAATCAATTCTTACGCGGTGAAAATCCATGGCCGATAGTTACGAAAGTCGTCGACCTTGATTGCAAAATCACCGTTGGAGATGGAAAGACTGTCAACGATCTCGTGCAAAGTGCACAGCGTTGTCGCATCAATGTTAACGCATTGGATGTCATCAACTCGGCCCAGTTTACACTGGATGTCGACAAGGCAAGCTACGATATCGTTATGCTTGAATTTGATGACACCAACCCTCATCAGACCGACTTCGTGCCCCAGCATGTTTTCGCCGAGATGAGACGCTTGGGACTGGAACCTCCATCCTACGAAGACATTCTTCGTTTTACTGTGGGTTCAACGGAACACCAATTTAGGAATTTTGATCAAATCACCTTTCTTCATACACCGGTCCGTATTTTTCCGGACGTTGGGCCCGGTGGAATGAGCATCGGCACAGGTGAGGATGGCAAGATTCCGGCAGTTCTTGCCATGAGGTTTGAGAGGGTGCAAGACAGGATTACCACGGTCAACACATCTCTCGTGATTGGAAAGAAGTTCGCTGCTCGTCGCTTTAGATCACAAGGTGAATAGGGTTGGAAAAATATGCCGGGCGGTATTATACTGCCCGGCACTTTCTATTAAAAAATTATGGTATAATTTCTCATATGCGAGAAAAAATAAAAATCGGTTGGTTTTCATTTTCCTGTTGTGAAGATAACACTGTGGTTATGACCGAGGTTATGAACGACCATTGGCAGGAATGGAAACAAATTTTTGATTTTCGCCACATTCGCGTTTTGAAATCAAAAAATATTTATGATGCTTTTGACATTGCTTTCATTGAAGGCGCGATGGCTGGACCAGACCAAGAGAAGTCAGTTAAAGACATTCGCTCGCGCAGTAAAAAGCTCGTGGCTGTCGGCTCATGCGCCGTCACAGGTCTGCCTTCAGGTCAGCGCAACAACTTCACACCGGAGCAACGCCAAGCCATTGACTTTTTGGTCACTCGCTTTGGCGCTCTGCCGTCGGTCAAAAAAGTTTCCGACGTCGTCAAGGTGGATGTGGAGATTCCAGGGTGCCCAATGGATCCGAAAGTTTTTTTGGAAAAGGTGAATTTGCTTGTGACAGAATTAAGGAATTAGTTTTCAAAATCTCGTTTGCCAAAAACTTTTCCGGCACATTGCGCAGGCAATTTAGAAAACAATGACGCAGACCTGAGTGGCACAGGTCGAGGAGATTGTTTTCTTAGATTGACGAGCAGGAAGAAAATTTTCACCAGAAAATTATTCTGGTGATGGAAAAGATTTTGGTAATAAGAGATTTTGAAAAATTACAAATAACAAAAATATTATGCACAGCTTTGATCTAAACATGGAGCACATCACTAAAGTGGAAGGTAATGCTTCCCTATCGCTCAAAGTGGAGGATGGTAAAGTTACGGATGTTAAATTCGCCATCGTTGAATACAAACGCTTTTTCACTGAGGCGCTGAAAGACAAAGTCATAGCAGCTGTTCCGCAACACTTGGCGCGCATTTGCGGGACCTGTTCTAACGCGCACATCATGTGCAGTATTGAAGCTTGCGAGGATGCACTCGGAATTACACCTAGCGAGCAAACAAAACTTCTGCGCGCGCTTGTGATGCATGGGCTTATCATACGCGACCACGCTTTGCATTTGTATTTGTTTTCAATGCCGGACATTTTCGGCAAGGATGCATTTCTGGACCTTGATGAAAGTGACTCCATTCAACACCAGCTCCTCCACGACGGTTTTGACACCAAATCGGCCGGCAACTTTTTAGCGACACTCATCGCCGGCAGAAGTGTGCATGCCACCTACCCGATCATCGGCGGATTTTTGAAATTCCCCGACCATGCCGGTGTGGAAGAAGCGATAAAAAAACTAACCAACATCCGCCCCGCTGTTTTGCGATTAGTAGAAGTTTTCAAAAACGCGCCGTTCCATTTTGATCGTCAGACCAAATTTATAGCCCTTGTGCCAGAAAAAAGTTTTGGTTATACCGGTGGAGAGATAATCACAAGCACTGGAGAAAAATTTACCGAAAAAGATTTTCGTTCGCATTTGGAACACACTGTTTTGCCATACTCGGAGGCTTCCGCTTATACATACCATGGCGAAGGTTACATGGTTGGCGCGCTGGCCCGAGTAAACTTGGCCAAGGACAAACTACACCCGAAAACAAAAGAGTCACTCGGCGCAACCCTGGACCTTTTCCCTTCCACGGACATTTTCCACAACAACCTGGCCCAAGCAATCGAGATTTTGCACTCTGTTGATGAGTCGATTGATATTTTAACGAACAACAAATTTGCGCCGGAGCCGATTGTCAAGGCAACAAAAACGGAAGGTGTCGGAGTTGGAGTCATTGAAGCTCCGCGCGGGACACTTTACCACAAGGTTGTTTTGGGGGCTGACGGCAAAGTCAGTGAGGGTGAAGTTGTCGTGCCGACAGGCCAGAATCAAGTCAATATAGAAAAAGATGTGGCAACTTTGGTCAACGGGCTTCTAGAAAAACCGGAATACGCTGACGGCTCGGACTCGGCCAAAGAAAAAATCGCATTTGAAATTGAAAAACTTATCCGCGCATACGACCCGTGTATGTCGTGCGCATCTCACTTTTTGAAGATTGACTGGCAGTGACAGTAATGGTAGAATCTACCTCGGAGATGTTATGAAAGAACAAATGAGTGGTCCAAAAAGGTTTGGACGTTTTGCTGGCGAAGTGTGCCTGAAAAAAAAGTATGCTGCCGGTCTTATCAGCGAGGAAGATTTCAATGAATTTCAAGCATGTTTGAGAGAGGATATTGAGCCGAGCGTAGAGCTCATCAATAGGTGTCTTCCCAACGCCGTGAAGAGTTATTTTAAATATTGTGAGGCCAAGGGCATTAAAGCCGACTGGTCTTACGAAAGCGTTGGCGATTATTGGCTAAATGGTCACGGGGAAAAGCAAGGGCACATTGGAGAATGCGCGACTCGGACCGTTGTGGTTCTTTCAATAAGAGATGGAATCATTTCAGCAGGGTTGAAAAGTCCATTAAGTAATCCCTACAATCTTGAGTTGGAACCACTTATGGAAGCTGTTATCCACTATTGGCAAATAGTGGAAATAGCTGAAGATTAAGCACTGTCTTGTGACAGTGTTTCTTTTTTACAAAATCTCTGTGATTTTTTGCGAGGCTTCAGACTCCCCCATCTCTGGTGGGAGACCAATGATTTTTACAGATTTTATTTTGCCGAGCTTCCACAGGTAGCGTAGGTTGGTTAGTGCGTCAAAGTCGTGCATACCGACTCGCGGTGGCGCGGAGAATTTTTCCAGATTGTCAAAAACAGTCACATCTTTGATGCCGACAGCTGTGTCTATAATCATTATATTTTCTGGCACATCCCAGTCTTCATTCGGGTCCACAACAACAAATTCAATGTCAGGAAATTTTTCCGAAAGTTTTGGCAAAATCCTCAGAGGAAGAGAATCTATTTGCAAGTCTTCATTTCCAAATATAAATATTTTTTGCATAAATTTAAAGTATTATGACTTCCAAAATTTTCTCGGAATATTTTGGGAACCTGTTATATCGTCTGATTTGCAAAAGCGATGCTTTGCAAAATATATTTGCGCAAATTTTTTGCTTGTGCTTCACTGATAATTTCACACGGTACCGACCAGTGAAAAGAGACAAGCTGTCCCGGTCTGATTTGTTCAATGTCGTACTCCACCTCCAACCGCCTGACGATTTTTTTCTCCGCCGGCTGGGCCAAAAAAAAGTTTGCCGTTGGTGTATGACAAACTTTCGGTCAAAACAGTGATTTCCGGCCCGCTGACTCGCAGAACCTTGCCGAAGTTGACCAAGCATTCATCCATTCTTTCTACTTCATCCAGTTTGTCATTGTGTCCAGACATTTGCCAGATATTGAGCACATGAAATGAATGATGAGGCACGGCGCCTTGCCGGATTTTTTCTTCCAACCATTCAAATTCTTTCGGTTTGATTTTTTTCTTGACTCCGAGATCATCGGTCAAAAATCTGTAAAATCTTTCCAGCTTGTTAGTTTCCAATAACTTATTGCCGAGCCAATAGGCCTCAACTACCCGTTCGTCAAATGGTTCGGCGATTCCATTTGTTCTGGAAATATATTGCAAGTATGGATAGAGAGTCTTGAATTGTTTAAGCAAAATAGAAATTTCCGGATTTTGCTCACCGTGTTCAATCAAACTTTTTAATTCTCTGCTCTGATCGGGTCCACAATAATGCAGACGATTCGGACCGAAAGAATATCGGCTACAACGCACAATACCATCCATAATCTCTTTTTGGCTAATCATATCTTTCTGAAATATGGATTTTTTAAACATTAAATTTTTAATACTCCACTATCGATTTCGTTGTAAACCATTGATGAAATATCACTGATGATTTTGGAAAGTTTAGCGAAATCCTGGCCCTTAGTCATAATACAAAGAAGATATGGATTTCTCGGGTAATAAATGATGCCACAGTCATGCAGTTCGCGGTAGTCAACAGTCGTCATTCCTGTCGTGGTGTTTTTTGTTTCCACTGTTCGCTCGCCGAATTTGTTAGAACTTGGAATATCAGGTGGCAAACCAGCCTCGATTCCTTCCGGAAAATAAGATTCACTCAAAAGCTGAAGTGCATATTGCGACATGGGTTTGGAGAGGTATGTGGCGTTGTATAGAATCCTGAAAATATAAGAATGAATGTATGTGCTGCCTCCATCGGTCGAGAAGGGCCACAAGTTGGTAATTGATAGCGGATGTATCGCTGGTCGCTGTCCATGTCACAGTATGCGTGCTGCCGGCGCTCCAGTTTTCACCGCCATTAGGAGAAGTCACCGCCAGCGTCGGAACGGGTTCCAGATAGAGGTCCACCGAATAGCCGGAATAGCCATTGTCCCAGTTGATATACCACCATGTGTACGTGCCATCGTAATAGGAGCTCGAGGCCATGGTGCCTCTCGATCCTTCTGTCTCAGTTGTAACGACTGTTCCGCTGGTACTGTGAGTCGCGTGAACGACAAGATTGGCAGTGGTTTGTACGCGGCTTCCATTGGAGAATGAATAGGCTCCTGCTTGCAAGATGCTTGCTAAGAAGAGCACGACGGAGCAAACGAGAATTTGAACACTTTGCTTGATTTTCATGGTTATCATTTTTCTCTTCCTTCTTTGCGCTCTTGGCCGTTGAAACGGTAGGGGCGTGACCTACTCACGCTCCACTACAGGCACTGGCGTGCCCTCAACGGAACGTTTTCAGGCACGCCCGTTCTGGGCGTGCCTCGAATGTGTCCGTTGAGAGAAAGTGCCAGTTTCGTAGTGGACAGCAGCCGAAGCCGCAAATCTGTTGTTGGTAATATTTTACATTGGTTTTCTTTGCGAACGCTCAAAATTTGTCTTCATTGTTGATGGTTGGCGTACCGTTCTTCAAAATCGCAATGGTGCGGCGGCGGATGCTGCGTGAAAAACAATGCCTCTTGATTGGTACGTTTGGGGAAATGACCCGCCATGGAAATCGCCGTCACCGGATACAATCCTTGCCCCAGCTTTGCAACCTCAGCTTCATCGAACCGACCTGCCTGAAAGT
Organism: uncultured bacterium; assembly: GCA_963727715.1. GTDB lineage: Bacteria > Patescibacteriota > Minisyncoccia > Phycocordibacterales > DATDWN01 > CAIOTC01. The sequence goes on from CAVSGX010000006.1 coordinate 72,908, forward strand.
CTGTGCCCATCCCAAATTCCGGCTGTTTTGTTAATTCACCAGCGCCAAAGAACCTGTGTCAGAGGAACAATACGCCGATTCCGAATAATAAATCTTGAGGGAATTCATGTATTCTGTCTCACCATATTTTGCTAAATACTCACCGTGGGTTGCAGGACGGATTTAGGGAACCCCTGCCCATGAGCCAGTGAGGAACCTGCTCTCCCGGCCCTCCCTCTACAAGCGTGTGGAGGGGAGGGAGTTTAGGGAACCCCTGCCCATGAGCCAGTGGGGGGCCTCCTCTCCCGCGGCCCTCCCCTCCACAAGTTGTGGAGCGGAGGGAGTTTGGCGAACCCCTTCCCATGAACCAGTGGGGAACCTCCTCTCCCCGCCCCTCCCCTCCACAAGTGTGTTGAGAGGGGAGGGAGTTTGGGAACCCCCGGCCATGAACCGGTGAGGAACCTTCTCTCCCCCGGCCCTCCCCTCCACAAGTGTGTGGAGGGGAGGGAGCAGAGGAACGCGAAGAATTTTGTCGTGCGCCCGTCATCGTGTTTTAATCGCGTTAAGTTGCGGGGGCGGGTTTCCAGGCGTCGGCTTCGAGTTCGAAGAGGAGGTCGTCGCGGCAGATGCCGCAGCGGGCGGAGACGGCGGGAAGGGAACGGAGGTCGCGGGCGGCACACCAGGCGGGGAATTCGGACTGGCCGGCGGGGTCCTTGAAGTAGGCGGTTGCGCGGGTGATGTCGGCAAAATCAAAGCCGCGGAGGCGAGGATGACTTCAATGACTTCCATTGTAGTCTGGATTTGCCGGCTCAGGTTGCCGAGCCATAGTGTCTGGCCCCCGGGCGCAACGCTGGCGGTGCCGGAGATCAAGAGGCGGCGGCCATGCAGGGAGGAGATTTCCATGGCGCGGCTGAAGGAGCTGCCGTAGGCGGTGGCCGGACATTGCAAGGGGGAGTGGACTTGGGCGATCTGCACGGTGGAGTTGAGGGGTTGAAGCGCCCAAGCGCCGGCGACCAGGGCGGCGCCGGCAGGGTTCTTTGCTGAAATGCCGGTGCTGGCGGGCAGGGAGCCGCCGCGGAATTTGACGCGGGAGTAGGCCTCGGTTCTGGCCTGGTTGAAGGGGCCGTACGAAGAGAGGAGGTCGTCGAGGTAAAAACCAGGTGCGCACGACGTCGCCGAGGGAGAAGTTGGCTCGGGCGAGGGCTGTTTCCAAGTTGGCCAGGGTTTGGCGGAATTGGTCGGGGCGGGAGGCGGACCCAGGCTGCGGCCCCAAGCCGCCGAGCAGGCAATATCGAATGGCGCCGTCTTCAAAGACGGAACCGACAACGCGGCCGTTGAGGGTGACGGGGTGAACGCGGCCGGCGGTGAAAGCGAAGGCCTGCAATCCGGCGATTGGCTCGTTGTTGCAGGCCGCGCCTTCGACCCAGGTGACTGGCCAGTCAATTTTTCCGAAGACCCGGCGCATGGCATCTTCGGCGGCCGGCCAGGCGCTGAGTGAACCGAAGGCCATCAATTTGACGAGCGTCGAGGAGGAGTCTTTCAAGGCGAGGGCGAGCCGGCTGAACATTTGGATAATCCCTTCGCCAGGCAGGGGCTTGACTGTGAAACAGAATTCCGAGCCGCGGGACAGATTGCCGACGGCGGTTTTTGGACCTGTGATGGAAGCAGGCTTGAGGGATGGGATAATAAGAACGACGGTGGCCTAGACGGCGGCTGTCCGGGAGCGGTTACGAGGGGCGGCGGGTGCGCGCAGAAGTTGCGCAGGGTTGGAGTGGTGGAGTGGTGGAGTGGTGGAGTGGTGGAGTGGTGGAGTGATGGAGTGATGGAGTGGTGGGTGGCTGGACTTGACCATCTGCCCATTACTCCAATGCTCCAACACTCCGTTGGGTTTCTGCCGGGAATGGCTTTGCGCGTCATAGAAAAATCATTTGTTGGCTTGATTTACCTTGATTTGGCTTGATTTTCAGCCTTCACAGGCTCTGGTTTTTGGGGTGATTTTGAGGGGATCGCGGCGGCTCCCGGAAGAAAGCAGCCTCAAAGAGCGTTCGGCGGGACGCCGACGGCGGTGATCGGGACGGTCGCGCTCCCAATCCCCAAGCCCCAATCCCCAATGTGCAATGCGCAAACGGTAATGCGGAATGGCGGGGAAATCCGGCCTTTGAGCCGTTGGCATCCGATATATTGCCTCCTTTCATCACGGGTGAAATAATAGCGGGCAAGCTGGAGTTGTCAACGGGGAAATGAAAAATATTTTGGGGTGATGATGATAAGGTACTGGCATAGGCAGCGCACAGGGTGGAGAGGTGGGATAATGGGCGGCGCGGCAGCACCGCCCTGCCTGGATTGCCATATTCGGCATATCAGCCTTTGGATGGCGCGGTCGGCAGGCGGAGGGTGAAGGTGGCGCCGGCGCCGGGCAGGCTGGCGGCTTCGAGGGTGCCGCCGTGCGCCTCGACAATGGCCTTGGAAATAGCCAGGCCCAGGCCGGTGTGGCCGCCGGTGCCGGAGCGGGCTTTGTCGGCGCGGTAGAATCGCTCGAAGATGCGGGGCAAGTCCTCTGGGTCAATTCCCGGGCCGGTGTCGCTGACGCTCAAGAAGAGCCCCGTCTCGTTTGCCGCCGGTGATGCGGACCTCGCCGGATTCGCGGTTGTATTCGATGGCGTTGCTGAGGAGGTTGGTGATGACCTGCCCATGCGTTCGGGGTCGCCGACGCATGGCAAGGGCGGGAGTGCGGAAAGGACTTTCAGGCGGCGCGCTTCGGCGAGCGGGGCCATCAATTGTTCGCAGTCGCTGACGGTTTGGGACAAGTCGAAGGGGACGCGTTTGAGGGATTCCTGGCCGGCGTCGAGCCTGGCGAGTTCGAGGAGGGATTCTGTGAGCTTGCGCATTCGTTGTGCAGCGCGGAGGCATGTTTCGACGGTGGCGCGATATTCCGCGGCGCCGCGCTCGCGGTTGAGGATGGTCTGAGTCTGGGCGAGCATGACGGTGATGGGAGTGCGCAATTCGTGGGCGGCGTCGGAAGTGAATTGTTGTTGCTGTGCGAAGGCGGCTTCAAGGCGGGCGAAGGTGGAATTAAGAACGGCCGCCAGACGGCCCAGTTCGCTGTCGGTGTCGGCGGCGCTGATGCGCTGGGAAAGGTCGCCGGCGGCGATTTTGACGGCGGTGGAGCTGATGCCTTCGATGGGCCGGATGGCGCGGGAGGCCACACCACCAACCGCCGGTCAAGCCGAGCAACAGGACGATGCCGCCGGCGCCGGCCAGTTCCCACGCCAGGAGGCGCAGGCCGGCGAGTTCCTCTGCAAGGGAGCGACCGAGCAGGACGACGCCCCTGCCCGGCGTGGCGCGGGCAAGTTCGCGGAAGACGCCGCGCATTTGGGGTTCTGGCGGCGGTTGGGCGGCTCCGGCGGCAGCGGCAGCGGCGGCGGCGGCGGCGGGTCCGGCGGTTGCGGCGGCGACAGCGGCTTTGGTTGCGGCGGCGACAGCGGCGGCTCCGGCGGCGGCGGCGGCGGCAGGATAGGGCACATCGCGCGGCGCGGCTTCGGAGCGGGCCACTTCCTTGCCGTCCGCAAAGACCACATAGTAAAAAGAATTGGTCTCGCTGCCGAACAGGCCCATCTGGTCAGGTGCGAGATAGAATAGAAATCCCGGGGTGGGCTGGCCAGGAAATCCCCACTCTCCCGGCGTACCGCCATTGGTAAAATCAGCGCCCCAGATCACCACCACCGCCCCAACCGCCCCAATCACCGCCGGCGCCCCAACCGCCCCGATCACGCCCGCCGCCCGGGCCACGATCACCTCCGCCACCCCGACCGCCCCGATCACCCCCGCCGCCCTGCTCGCCCTGGTCGACCGGGCCGACCCCGCCGTCCTCCGCGGCCCATGCTGGGGCCGTTGGAACGCAGCCCGCCCGGCGGCGAGCCCATGGAGTTGGAGCCTGTGACTGGGTTTGAGACGAGATTTGAGCCGGGGCCATAGCCTGAGCCGGGGCCATAGCCTGAGCCGGGGCCGTAGCCGTAGCCGGGGTCGAAGCCGTAGCCGTAGCCGGGGCCATAACCGGGGCCATAACCGGCACCATAACCGGAACCAGAGCCGGGACCGGAGTAAGGAAACGGGTAGCCAAAGGTCGGAAGCGGATAAACAGCGTTGGCCACGGAGCCGATGCGCCTTTGGAATTCGCCGTCCAGGTGGCGAAGCTGAACGTTGCGGAGCAAGGCATAGGCGGAGAAACCAAAGCCGGCCAGGAGTGCGAGGAAGACCAAGCCGTACCAAAGTTGGAGGCGCCAGCGAATGGATTGGAAGATCATCGGCGCCTCCCCGCAATAGCCGTGACCGCGGCGGGTGGTGATGAACTCCGGGCCGAGCTTTTTGCGGATGTTGGAAACCTGGACGTCGAGCAGATTGGAAAGGGTGCTTTCGTTTTCGTCGAAGAGATGCTCGTAGAGGGCGGTGCGGGTGACGACTTCGCCCTGGTGTAGGGCGAGATATTCGACCAGCGCGTACTCGCGTGCGGTCAGGGCGACTGGCTGGCGGTCGCGCGCGACCTCGCGGGCGGCGGTGTCAATAACAATGTCGCCCACTTGGAGGATATTGCTGGCGCGGGCTGCGCAGCGCCGGATGAGGGCGCGGAGGCGCGCGAACAACTCCTCCATGTCGAAGGGCTTGACGACATAATCGTCCGCGCCGGTGTCGAGGCCGCGCACGCGGTCCTTGAGTTGGTCGCGGGCGGTGAGCATGAGGACTGGGGTTTTCTTGGTTTTGCGCAGGCGGCGCAAGACTTCCCAGCCGTCCACCTTGGGCAGCATGACATCGAGGACGACGCCGTCGTAGTCATAATTTTGGGCGTTGAAGAGTCCCGATTCGCCGTCGGAGGCGCCGTCCACGGCGTAACCCTCCTCCTGCAAGGCCTGAGTCAGGCTGCGGAGCAAGTCCGGTTCGTCTTCGACAACGAGAATTCGCATTGGTGCTGTGGCTACGGGAAGTTTAACACCTTCCCGCCCTATTGTCATCCTCGCACATGGAACATTAAGAACAGATTAAGAAAGGCCGGGGAAATTTTTGGAAAAATATCCTTTTCTTAATCTTCCCTTAAGGTTCCGTACTGGTAAAATAAGTAGGAGGGCATGGTTGTCTGCGGTCTGTAACCGCATGGATAAGAGTGCCGTCCTTGTACAATTAGAATGTCCGCATGAAGGAGCAGTTTGTTTCGACCACGGCGCTTCCAGCGCGGCGGTCGGAGCAGCTTTTGATAAGCACGCAAAACAACAAACCTGTGAAAGATAACAGACTATGAAATTAATGACTAAGGCAATGCTGACCATGTTGGCGCTTGCCGCTTCAACTTGGGTTGTGGTCGCGCAGCCATTCGGCGGTCCGCCATCCGGCGGATTTGGAGGATTTGGAGGGCCTGGGATGGGACGAGGCGGGTCTGGCATGGGGCAGCGAGGCGGACCGGGCATGATGGGACGGCAAGGAGGTCCTGGCATGGGCAGCAAGGTGGTTTCGGCGGCGGCGGCTTTGGCGGACCTGGCATGATGGGCGGTCGCGGCGGGTCCCGGTGGCGGCGGAGCCGGCATGTTCGGTGGTCGCGGTGGTTCCGGTGGCGGCGGTCCGGCTTTGGTGGTCTCGGTGGTCGCGGTGGTGGTGGTCGCGGCGGACCCGGCCCTGGCGGTTCGCGCGGCAATACTGGCGGGGGTGCATTGAGTGGACAAGCCGGCTTGAATGCCCAACTGAGCGAGTTGGAACGCAGGTTGACCGAAATGATCGCCTCTGCTTTGAATGGACGGCTTGGCGCCGCCGCACCCAGCGGTCGCGGCGGTCGTGGTGGTGGCGGTCCCGGCTTTGGCGGTTCGCGCGGCAATGCCGGCGCGGGTGCATCGAGTGGACAAGCCGGCTTGAATGCCCAACTGAGCGAGTTGGAACGCAGGTTGACCGAAATGATCGCCTCTGCTTTGAATGGACGGCTTGGCGCCACCGCACCTAGCGGTTGCGGCGGCACTGGCGGTTTCGGCGCGCCTGGTGGTCGCGGTGGTGGTGGTCGCGGCGGGCCCGGCCCTGGCGGTGCGCGCGGCAATGCTGGCGCGGGTGCATTGAGTGGACAAGCCGGCTTGAATGCCCAACTGAGCGAGTTGGAACGCAGTATATCCCAAATGATTGGATCTGCTTTGTTGAATGCGGAAATCAGCGAGTTGCAACGCAGGTTACCCGAACTTATTGGATCTGCTTTGAATGGACGGCTTGGCGCCACCTTACCTAACAGTCGCGGCGGTGGTGGTCGCGGCGGGCCCGGCCCTGGCGGTTCGCGCGGCAATGCCAGCCCGGGTGCATCGAGTGGACAGTCCAGCTTGAACGCCCAACTCAGCGAGTTGGAACGCAGGCTGCCCGAAATGATCGCATCTGCCTTGAATGGACAGCTCGGCGCCACCGCACCTAGCGGTCGCAGCGGTGGTGGTCGTGGAGGACCCGGCCCTGGCGGTTCGCGCGGCAATGCCGGCCCGGGTGCATCGAGTGGACAGTCCAGCTTGAACGCCCAAATCAGCGAGTTGGAACGCAGGTTGCCAGAAATGATTGCGTCTGCCTTGAATGAACGGCTTGGCGCCACCGCACCTAACAGTCCCGGCGGTAGTGGTCGTGGTGGTTCCAGTCGTGGCGCATCCGGCTTTGGCGGTACTGGCGGCAATGGCGGTGTGGGTGCATTGAATGGACAAGCTGACTTGAATGCCCAAATCAGCGAGTTGGAACGCAGTTTGACCGACATGATTGCGTCTGCCTTGAATGAACGGCCTGGCGCCATTGCACCCAGCGGTGGCGGCGGCAATGCCGGCGCGGGTGCATTGAGCGGACAAGCCGACGCGTCTGCCCGAATGATGCAGCGCAGGATGGACGAAATCGAATCTTCTGTGAATGGACTGCGCGGCGCGATCGCACCCAGCGGTGGCGGCGGCAATGGCGCTGCGGGTGCATTGAATGGACAAGCCGACGTGTCGGCCCAAATGATGCAACGCAGGATGGCCGAAATGGAATCTTCTGTGAATGGACTGCGCGGCGCAATCGCACCCAGCGGTGGCGGCGGCAATGGCGCTGCCCGCGCCGAGGTCGGTGCGGCCGCCGGAGTTGTGCGCATCGTACCCAGCGGTGGCGGCGGCAATGACGCTTCCTGACGTCTGGCAGTCGCGGCGGTGGCGGCGGACCTGGCTTTGGCGGTTCCAGCGGCAGTGCCGGTCAGGGTGGATTGAATGAACAAGCCGCACTGAGCGCCCAAATCAGCGAGCTGCAACGCAGTGTGTCCGCTCTCGAAGCTTCTGTGGATGCGTTGCGCAGCGCCATCGCACCCAGCCGCGGCGGCGGCGGTCAAGGCGGCTTTGGTGGTCCTGGCGGCGGCGGTCGCGGTGGCCGCGGTGGCGGTCCGGGGGGCGGCGGTTCGCCTTTCGGAGGTCAATAATAATTAACCGGATGCCGAATACCATTCGGCTCCGGCAGACAGCCCCGTCCGCGGCAAGCTGCGGGCGGGGTTTTTTTGTTTTGCTAATTTATTTTGCCCTTGCGTTGGGTTTAGGCCTGTGCTATTTATCCACCATGAGTAAAGGTGTGGGCTGCGCCAATTCGACCGCGGCATGGTCCATGCTCCGTAATATAACGAGATGAAAAAAACCCGCCAAAAAGCAAAGAAAAGCAGGAAAAATGGGCACAAACCAGCCAATGGCCGGCAATATTTTCAGTTTTTTCCGCAAGTGATCTGCTGGCCATCGCCACAGCGGGAAGATAATTCCACCTTGGAACAACCTTCTATGCTGGAATGGGTGCCATCGGAAACAACTTACGGCATTGGCAGCCATTGATGCCCATTACCAATGCCTAACTGGACCGAAGTTCTTGGTGAGATTCAAAAGGTGATGGGGGAAAGGGCTTTTTTAGCTAACCGAACATCCCAAGAAGCTGCCCAACACCAAGCGAGCGCTCAGGCGTTTCATTGCATCAATGTTGTAAAAACTCGTTATATGCTTGCTCTTAGCAAACATACGGGGCGCAATGTTATTGCCTATTATTCTGGTTTTTTGTCCAAGCCCGGCATAAGCGGAACTGAAATAAATGATGAGGATAAGAATGGGTTCATGATGGCCATTCATAAACTTCACCGTGAGAATGGCTTGGATCTTATCCTTCACACGCCGGGAGAGCGGGATTGCCCAACCCAATCAATCGTGGATTATCTACACAAGATGTTTCGTGTAAAGAGGAATGATCCGCCAGACATTCGTGCCATTGTTCCACAGATTGCCATGTCGGCAGGAACGATGATGGCCTGTTCGTGCAGAGAAATATTTATGGGCAAGCATTCGAACCTCGGACCAATTGATCCGCAGTTGCGCGGTATTCCTGCTTACGGTGTTTTAAAGGAATTTGAAAGGGCCTGCAAGGAAGTGAAAGCGGACGCCAGCAAGATTCCTCTTTGGCAAAGCATCATTAGAAATAACACCCAACCTTTTTGAGCCAATGCGAGAACGCCATTGATCAGTCAAATACATTCGTAACCAAACAGCTTGCCAATGTAATGTTCAAAGGGCAGGCCGGGCGCGTCGCAAAGCGGCTCGCGTTGTTACAAATTTGGCGCATTATGGAAAAAATAAGACCCACGACAGGCATATCCACTTTGAAGAATGCCAGCAAATTGGATTAAACGTCAGATTGATCGAGGATGCGACGGACGATTACGGACACAATGATGATACTTTTCAAGATTTGATATTGACGGTGCATCACTGTTACATGCATCTTATGATGAATACACCAGTTTTCAAGGCTATTGACAACCATAACGGAGTCGGCTTTTCAAAGCAACTGTCCTTTATTCCTCAAACAAGACCTGTCCATCCCCAATCGGATTTTGCTCCTCCTCAGATGGATTTTTCTCCACATGACCTCGGCAGGGGCTTTTGCAAAACGACACGTTTTTTGTTTTGCTTTGCTATCCGTTTTGCAATTCATCATTTGTGACGGGGGGATTTGGTCTTATTAAACCGGGCTAAGGCGAAGGCCCTTCACTTCTTCTCAATTAAGAACAGGAACTCCCTGTTTGGCGCTGGGCCTCATTGACCCACTGGTTGGTCCAGCGCATCCCCGCCATGACATTTTTCCGGTAATCAACTTCAAGGGCTTCAACAAGCTGTCCCGCTGAAGAAATGACTTGGTTCAGCTCCTCCGCTGTCGCGCGCCCGCCGGAACTGTATGACAAGATGATGTGCGTGGCGCGGGTTGCCCGCAGCAAACGCTCAATGGCATCCACGGCGATGAATCGTCCGGCGGCGTTTCTGCGAAAATCTTCGAAGACGGAATTCGCCACGGTGTCCGAGGTATCCACCCTGCGATTTGCTTTGCCAAAAAGGTCCGGCTTGTCATTTTGACAAACTGAAGTCCAGAGGTGGTAATAGGCAGCGTAGCGCACCCGCGAAGGGGGCATCTTTTCGTTATTCGAGCCATAAGGCGGATCAAAGTAGGCAAGATCGGCTTCAACGTTTGGGATCAAATCGAAAATGTCGGATTGATGAACGGCGTGAGCTTCCGACTTCGGAATCAGCCGGGGGACCCGCAGATGAATTTGTTGTAGGAGCGGGGCGACCAATCATTGAGGTAGGAGGCAAAATGGCCCAGAGTGCTGTCCACCTCATCCATCGCCAGAATCAAGCTCGTCAATAAAACCGCCTTTTCGACATAGGAAACGGGGAGGCGGTCAATCTCTTCGCGGATGGCGTCCAAGCGCCGGGTGTTGTGTTTTTGCCACGGTTTTTTGAGGCTGTCTTTGCCGGCGGAACATCCGCTGTCAGGTTCGCCGCCGTAATGTTCGGTGAACCATCCATCTTCCGGGCAACGCGTTGAGATGGTCAATGAGAGGCTGAAAATGTTCGGGGGGATAAGGATTGAGGAGGTAGCAAGTTGCAAAAACTTTGGACCATGCGGAAATGTCGTTGGCTATCACGCAATGACCCGCTTGCGCGAGGGCCTGGGAGACTCGGGTTGTCCGGCAAAGCCGTCCAGAACGGTCCTCGGGTTGACCTTGCGGACGAGTTGAAAAATGTAGGGGAGCAGCTTGAGTTTGGAGCCTGCGTATTTGATGCCTTCCGTCTTCGGCGCATCCACAATAGAGTATCTTCAAACAAATTCAGCGTCTGCATTGTCACCTCAAATTCGCCGTGGCGTTTTTGCTCATCGATGTGGTCCTTGAGCATGGCCGGGGCAGCTTCGCGCCCCTTGCTGGTTAAGCCAGTGATATGCAGTCACTTTAATTGGAATCGCGGTGGATTTGAATGCCGGCCTGGTCAAAGCGCTTTTTGACGGCTAAGAAGGTCGCTTTTGATGTCGGGCGCGATGGTTGGATTTGGGCGCCCAGGCGGTCAAAGTGACGGTGACGCCGGCGCTGGACATGCCGGTGATGCGGCAAGTGGGGGTGCCGAGTGCTTTGGGATGGCGGCGGGCCTTCATCGAGGAGGATTTGGCGTGCCTTGTCCACATCGGCGTCGTGCTCGAGGGCAAGGACAACGGAGCAGGGGACGGGTTGTTTGGACATGGAAAGGTTGATGATGGTCTGGCTGGCCATGAGGTTGTTCGGGAACGACCATGCGGCGCTCATCGGCGAGGCGCAAAATGGTGTATCCGAGGCTGGTGCTCTCGACGACGCCGGTTTCCAAACCGGCGGGGTGGCGACTTGGAGCTGGTCGCCGAGTTGGAAGGGGCGGTAAAGCACCAGGGAGATGCCGGCGATGAGGTTGCCGAGGGTTTTGCGCGGCCATGCCGACGACGACCGCGAGCACGCCGGCGTGGGGCAGCCCGGCGGTGCCCAGAGCGCGAAGCTCGGGTATGACATGGGCGTAGGA
>CAVSGX010000007.1:0-118823 GCA_963727715.1 uncultured bacterium
TTTCCCTTTCAAAAAAATCATCCTCTATGACCACGATGTGCATATCTGCCTCCACTTGATATATTACACAAATCACCTTTTCTGTCAATCCCCCGTTGTAGTGGCGTATTTCATCGTGGCATCAACAAGCGTTTGCATATCGCTGAAGCGACCAGATTGAGTTGAACCTAGAACGACGGCGATGAACGGATGTCCAATGGAAGCGTCAAAAGCCACAACCAAATTGCCACCGGCCAAATCCGTGTAGCCGGTTTTGGACGCCAGAAGTCCCGGGATGGTGTCAGCTAAAACATCCGTGTTTTTGGCAATGTGCGTTTCGGAAAGCGAGGTGACCGACAAGTTGGAATATTTTGTCGGTTCCAAAATGTTCGGCTTGTTTGTCAAAATATATTGCACAAGTTTAGCCACATCGTCGGCCGAACCATATCCACCATTTTCGGTTGAACTTTGGTCCAAACCGCTTTCATTTAAAAAATAAGATTGCGACAGCCCGATTTTTTTAACTTCCAAATTCATCTGCTTTATAAAATCAGTCCGACCGAGCGAGAAATCTTGGGTTTTGTCCAGCGTCGCGCCGACAACTGAAGCGATGGAACGAGCCCCGCCGTTTGACGAAACAACCAGTGAAAAATCCAGCAAATTTTTCAAACTCCACGATTCGCCGACGGCAAGTCCGCTGTTTCCGTCATCCTGCAAGAATTCTTTGTTGATTGTTATGCGAGTGTTTTCCGGCAAAAGTTCCATAGCCGTCAAAGCGGTCATCAGTTTGGTCAAGGAAGCCAGAGGCAATTGAACCGTGTCGTTTTTGCGATAAACAAAAGAATTGTTTTTCGATCAAAAACCAGAGCGGATTTGGCCAAAATATTGATGTTGTCAAAAGTCACGGGTTGGACAACTTTCGGAGCAAAAGTTGTCTCGATTTTTATTATTTTTTTGCTGTGCAGAGATGAGTAGATGAAAAAAACCAAAAGCAAGCAGGAAATAAGCAATGCTAGATTGAAAAATAGAAGCCATAATGGAATTTTATTTTTGTCGTCGTTCATTTATTCTGTTGAATTATTTTCTTCTACAGCTTCTTTTGCCGTATCTTCAAGCTGTTTTTTTATATTATCATATTCCGGCAATTCATTCATATTTTTCAGACCCAAATACAGAAGTGTATCCATTGTCACACTGTAAAGCGAGATGCGTTCGTCACTAATTTTGTTTTTTCTTTCAATCAGTCCACGCAAAAGAAGCGTCCGCAAAGAATATTGTGAGTTGACTCCGCGTATGTAGTCGATTTCTTTGCGACTGATCGGGCCTTTGTAAGCGATTATAGTCAGAGTTTCCAAACTGGCCCGCGACAATCCCCGCTCGTATTCTTCCTTGACAACTTTTTCCACTGTCTCAGACATTTCCGGAGAGGTAATGAAAGAGACGGCCTCGCCATACTGGATGAGTGAGAGCCCGCGATTTTGGTAAGATTCTGATAGTTCATTTAAAACCTCCAGAATTTTTTCTTTTTTAACACCAAGTGTTTTAGAGAGATCGGAAATTTGCACCGGTTCGGCCAAATAAAAAAGGACGGCTTCAATCTGTTTGGCAAGTTGTGAAAGTGTATTCATTTTAAATTAGTGATTTTAAATTCTCAAAACTACGGCGAGTGCAAGTTTTTGCGGAGACTCTCGGAGTGCGACGGCGCGAGAGTCAGCGAAAATTTCAGCAGAAATTTTACGCGTGCTCCGCAAAAGTTTCGCCGAGACAAGAGTTTTGAGAATTCATAATTTCAATATCCTGAAAATCTTTTTCCTGTTTGACTCTATTATACCCTGTTTTACCAATTCCAACATAGCCAAGAAACTGATGATGACCGTTAACTTGTCTTTTTTACCGGCGCCGGAAAAATCTTTGAAACTCATCTGGATAGTTTTATTTATACGCTCACTCATTCTGCTAATCATTTCTTCCAAACTGATGACTTTGGCCACAGTGGCCTTCGGTGGTGTCTCTTTTGGTGGAAGATCGGCAATGATTGATTTAATTGTTTCAAAAAAATTGTCAGCTGTTATATTTTCATCTGGTGAAAAAACAATTTTCTTTCTCTCGGAGGCAAACGTAAATAGGAAATATTTATTCCAAATCTTTGGCGAAGATGAACAGCTAGGGCTTTGAATTTCTGATACTGACGCAGACGATCTTGCAGGTCATCAATGCTCTGTTCCTCTTCTTCGGTTAAAGATAAATTCGGCAAAAGTGATTTGGACTTTATCAAAACCAAAGTCGAAGCTATCAAAATAAAATCAGCCGATTCAGCAATGGGGAAATCCTGCAGATTTTTGATATGAGAGATAAAATCATCGGCTACTTGAGCTAGTGAAATATCATTTATAAAAAGTTTTCGCTTTTCAACCAAAGAAAGCAGGGTGTCGAGTGGGCCTTCAAATATTGGGGTTTTTATACTGTATTTTGTTCCATAAATTATCCACAAAGCAATGTTGACAAAAAAAATATAAAATTTAGAATTAAGACCAGATGGTGAGTCTTGGCCCGCGCAAGATAGAGGTTTGACTTTCTCGTCCTCCTCCTCCTAGAGACAGTCGACCCCTAAAGGGACGTTTTGCGCGAGCCCTTTTTTTATTTCTTTTCTATTTTCTTGTTCAACATTAAACCCAATTCGCGCAATTGTTTTTCGGAAATCTCACTCGGCGCCGACATCATCAAATCCTTGCCTTCGCCGGTTTTCGGATATGCAATAACTTCGCGGATGTTCGGCTCGTTTTGGAGGATCATAACAATACGGTCGATGCCTGGAGCAAATCCGCCATGCGGTGGCGCGCCGTAAGTGAAAGCTTCCAGCATATGGCCAAATTTTTTCTGCTGTTCTTCTTCGGAAATATTCAAAAGATTGAAAACTTGTTTTTGTTCAGCTCTGTCGTGAATTCTGATTGAGCCGGATGAAAGTTCAAAGCCGTTTAAAACCAAATCGTATGAATTGGCTCTGATAGAAAATAAGTCTTCGACCTTTCATAAATTTTTCTTTATCTTCTGGATGAATTGAACAAAATGGATGATGGGAAGCGGCGATTGATCCGTCATCTTTTTTCTCAAACATTGGGAAATCGGTAATCCAGGCAAAAGCCAGCTCATCCGGGTTATTTTTATTTTCTCTTAAATCCGGCTTATCTGAGCCATATTTTTGCATCGTTTCGGCAAACTTAAATCGCGGAAAAGGAGTTTGGGTGATTTTTTTGTGCGGGTACAAAGTTTTGACCAATTCAATAAACATCGCTTCGGTGTAGACAAGCACATCTTCTTGTTCAACGAAAGACATTTCGATTCCAGCTGGGTGAACTCCGGCTGGCGTCGCCACGCGAATCCTCGTCGCGCATGCATCTGGCAATCTGAAAATATTTTTCGAAACCGGCAACCATCGAAAGTTGTTTGAACTGTTGTGGCGACTGTGGCAAAACATAAAACTTACCCTGATAGAGTCGCGACGGCACCACATACTCGCGCGAACCTTCCGGTGTGCCCCTCATCATTATCGGCGTTTCAATTTCCACAAAGTCGTGGCGGTGCATGTAGTCGCGCAAAAAAGAAATTATTTTATCGCGCATGCGAATATTTTTCTGCATCCGCTCGCTACGCAGATCCAAATAGCGATATTTAAGCGAGCATCTTCGTTGACACCTTTAGTGTCTGAAGAAACATCAAAAGGCAGAGTTTCGGCTTTGTTCAGAACTTCAATTTGTTTGACTTCCAGTTCAATGTCGCCATTTTGCACACCAGGTTGATATTTTTCTCCGGTCGCTTGTTTACAACACCGGTTACGGCAACACCCATTCGGTGCGAATTCTTTGGCTGTTTCAATGGCTTCGCTTTTCGACAACACCACGCATTGCACAAGACCGGTCATATCGCGCATATCCATAAAAACCATTTTGCCCTGATCGTGCCTGACATTGACCCAGCCTTTTATGACGACTTCCCGACCAATTTCTTTATTCAAATCTTTTATGTATGTTCTTTTCATGAAAATAGATTAGCACAATTTTCGCTTTTCAAAATTCGTCCGGCAAAATTCAGAAAATTACAAATTATTAAACACTTTCAATTTTTTAACCACCACATCCTCCACTGCTTGCACGGCCGGTTTTAAAAATTTGTAAGGCGCCACTTCGTCTGGATTTTCGGAAAGCGAGAGCATCAGACCTTGTTTGTAAGCCAGACGGATTTCGGTGTTGATGTGCACAATGCAAACACCTTCGGCTATAGCTACACGAAAGTCGTCGTCGGAATTACCGGAACCGCCGTGGAGAACAAGTGGAACCTTGACCACTGCGGAAATTTCTTTGACTCGTTTAATATCAAGTTTCGGATCCGCCACCGCGAAGCATACCGTGCATATTGCCGACAGCCGGCGCAAGCATATCCAACCAGTTGCACTGACAAACTCGGTCGCCTTGCTCGGATCGGTTAAAAATTTTTCGCCAAGTTCCACTCCAGTTGGAATGGCATCCAAAACTTCAGATGATTTGCCAATGTATCCGAGTTCGCCTTCCAACAAAATTTCTGACGAAACGGAATGAACATAGTCAACACATTTTTTAGTCAGTTTAATATTTTCTTCAAATGAAAGTTGCGCGCCATCAAAAATAACAGAATCAAAACCGGCGTCCACCGCTTCCTTGACCCGCTCGAAAGAATAGCTGTGGTCGGCATTGAGAAAAATCGGAAAATCAAATTCGTCGCGCAAACTTTTGACCAGAGCCACCACCTGCCGAACACCTATAAAATCACGCTCGCCTTCGGAAACACCAACAATAACCGGCACCGAAAGTTTTTGAGCTGAGCAAAAACAGCCCAGAGCCCATTACTGTCCGAAATGTTAAAATGACCGATAGCCACTTTTTTGGCCTGCGCCTCGGCCACATATTGGCGAAGTGTTTTCATATATAAAAGTATAACATAAAAATCAAAATAAAGAATACCATTTCAGAGACTGCGGAGGCAATTAGAAAACAACGACGAAGATGGAGTAAGCCCGAAGCAGTGTTTGAGCGAAGCGAGTTTGCGAAAGGACTACGAGTCGAGGACGATTGTTTTCTTGATTGCCGAGCGAGAGCAAAAGTCCAGCAGGACTTTATGCGTGCTTTGAAATGGTGTTATTTTATTTTGATTTTTGATATAATGTCGACATGAAAACAGACATTCTCGCTATTGGCGACATCACAACAGATGTTTTTATAAATTTGGAAGAAAAAAACGAGCATATAAGCATTGATAAGAAAAACCGAAAGTTGTCTTTTGATTTCGGCCAGAAAATCCCGTATGAGTACGCTGTAATAATCCCGGCGGCCGGCAATGCGGGCAATGCTCCGGTTTCAGCCGGAAGACTCGGCTTGAATTCAGCTCTCCTTTCTCATATCGGCGACGACCAAAATGGAAAAGATTGTTTGGAAGAATTGAAAAAAAATAATGTTGATGTCTCGGCCGTCAAAACGGAAGTGGGAGAAAAAACAAATTGTCACTATATTCTTTGGTATGATGTTGATCGCACCATTCTGACCAATCACAAAAAATCTTCTTACAATATCGGGGAAATTGAACCTCCAAAATGGATTTACCTGACCTCGCTTGGAGATAATTCGCCGGAATTTCAAAAACAAATTGCCGATTTTCTGGACAAAAATCCGGAAACTAAATTGGCTTTTCAGCCCGGCACATATCAGATAAAATCCGGTGCGAAAGAACTGGCTGAAATTTACAAACGCGCCGAAATATTTTTCTGCAATGTGGAGGAGGCGCAAGAAATTTTGAAAACAGATTCCAGAAACTTGCCGACACTGCTTTCGGAAATGGCGAAGTTCGGACCGAAAATCGTTTGTGTAACCGACGGCATAAACGGCGCCTACGCTTTTAATTCAGAAAAAAATGAAAAATGGTTCATGCCATGCTAGCCGGACGAACCGGCCTTTGAGCGCACAGGCGCCGGCGACGCTTTTGCCTCCACTACCGTATCGGCGCTCGCGCTTGGAGAGTCACTCGAAACCGCTTTGCTCTGGGCGCCAATCAACGCAATGTCCGTCACCCTCTTCGTCGGTGCCCAAAGGGCCTTCTCTCGCGAGAACAAATTGAAAATTACCTGACCAAAGCATCAGAGAATTATAAATTAGAAAAAATGTAAAAACAAAACGCGAACTAAATCGCGTCTTTAAAATACATAGTAAACTCATAAAACGAAGATTCACATTCTCTATCGTTTTTATCGGTTATTTTGACTCTAACTTTATTTTCTTCATCGCTCCATGTATCATCGTACTCAAAAGAACCAATGGTACGTGGGCCAAAATCTCGGCTTGTGACAATTTTCCCGGGTAAAATACTTGGCATTCCCAATCCAAAACTTTGACAAATCTTGGGCCAGAGTAATTAAACGGTTCAGAACAATCAATGTGCTCCAAAAACTCTTCCAGAGTGATGTCACGTCTCCAACCGAGATTTTCAACTTGATAAAGAGGGTGATAAATCACCTCCGCTTTTGCCGGATCTGTCGGGTCATTCCTTGACCAAGCAAGTCCCAGTACAAAATACAATTTCCCCTTAAAATGCTTGTAAATTCCCGGTTCAATTTGAATTTGGCTTTGGTTTTGGTTTTCGGCCATACAAACCTCCGCGGATAAGGCTAGCACAAAATCAAATTTTTAACTCTCTCCTCCCCCTCTTTCCCCCCCACCCTCCCGCAAATGAAAAAGCTGACTTTGGATCAGTTTTTTCGCGCCGTTTGGTCTCCTGGCTTTCGCCATTGTAGGCGCGCTCTGCGCCTCGTTGTTCGGCTTTTGCCTACACCAAACGAATGACTATATTTTATGCTTATGAAAAAACTAGTCAAGTTGAGATTTTTTAAAATTATGTTTTTTATTTTTTTCTTCCCAAAACTTTTTTGACCGCAGAAATTATGTCGGCTTCGCCAAACCATAGTGTTTCAAAAGTTCTTCCGGTGTGCCGGATTGGCCGAAGTTGGTCGCGCACACCGACAAACTCAATTGGTGTCGGCAAATTTTTGCGCAAGACATTCGGCCACGGCACTGCTGAGACCGCCGGCGATCTGATGTTCCTCAACTGTGACAATGGCGCCGGTGTTTTTGGCCAGCGCGATTACCGCTTTTTCGTCCAGAGGTTTGATGGTCGCTATATTTAAAACTGTCACGTTGATATTTTCTTTCTTGAGTTGCTCGGCCACAAGCAAAGCTTTGTGAACAAGCGCACCGGTAGCGATGATGCCGACATCGGCTTTTCCGTTTTCGTTGCCGTAAAAAATTTGCGCCTTGCCGATTTCAAAAGGAGTCTCTTCTGTGGTTATGATCGGCGTTGGATTGCGAGTCAAACGCAAATATGCCGGCTGACCAAACTCGGCCAAAGCTAGTGTGGTCTTCCGCGCCTCTATGGCATCGCACGGCGAGATAACTGTCATCCGTGGCAAAACTCGCATAAGAGCGACATCTTCCAGCGCTTGGTGACTGCCTCCATCCGGCCCGACCGAAACTCCGGCGTGCGAACCGACGATAATCACCGGCCGGTTGTTGTAGCAAATGGTCGTGCGAATCTGCTCCCAGTTGCGCCCCGGAGAGAATACGGCGTAGCTACCGACAAAAGGAATTTTGCCCATAGCCGACATACCACTGGCCACTGCCACCATATTTTGTTCGGCCACACCCATTTCAAAAAATCTCTCAGGAAATTTGTTGCGGAAAAGATGCATCTGGGTGGACTCGGTTAGGTCGGCGCAAAGTGCCACCACATCCGGATTTTTCTCGCCGGCCAAAACCAAACCCTGACCAAAGCCAGCGCGGATAGCCATTTTCTCCACATCCTTGTCAAACATTTTCGGATTAAGTTTTTGTATTTTGTTAATCATATATGTATAAAAATCCAGAAAAATTTGTTGTGGCCATAAAAATTATTATGTATACGACGGTTACGAGCGAAGCGCAAAAACTGATGACATAAGGATAAAATAAATAATGGCCCGATCTGAAAAGTATTATGGAGGGTATGAGCAACAAAACAATTTGCAGAATAAAATAGGCCAACCAAAAATACCTCCGAAAAAATGCATACAAAAATTTATGGACAAATATGGTATGGAAAAGGCAATGATTGATGTGATGGTGATGTAAATGTATTTCATTTTATTTTTTATTCATGTTCGCTTGTGATGCGACCGTCGAGCGTCCGCAAATCGCGCAAAGCGATTTTGGCTTGATCTTTTGCCACCGGCTCGCCCGGCATTGCCGTGCCCGGAGGCGCGCCGTGCCACTTAAAGTCGCGTTCCATATACGAAACTCCCTTTCCCGGAATGGTTCTGGCGATAATAACGCTCGGCCCGTCAAAAATCGCTTGGGCTCTGCCAACAGCTTCAATAATAGATGGAAAATTATGTCCATCAACTCCTTGGGTGTGCCAGCCGAAACTTTCAAATTTGCGGGCGAGATTGTAAAGAGGCATAACATCTTCGGTGAACCCATCAATTTGTATGTTGTTTCTGTCAACCACGGCAATCAGATTGCCTAGTTTTTCTTTGCCGGCCAGCATGGCCGCTTCCCAATTTTGTCCTTCATCCAATTCCCCGTCGCCCAAAAAACAGTAAAAAAATCTGTCCGAAGATTTGCCACGATCCAGCCGGTCGGAGAGAGCCATGCCGACAGCTTGCGACAGACCCTCACCGAGTGGTCCGGAACTGTTTTCCAGAATCGGCAAAAAATCACGATGCGGGTGACCCTGCAGACGCGAGCCGAATTTGCGCAGAGTCAAAAGTTCTTTGACTGGAAAATATCCGGCGTGGGCCATCGTGGCATAGAGCACCGGACAAATGTGACCGTTGGAAAGAATGACTCTGTCCCGCCCCGGCCAGCTCGGCACTTTCGGGTCGTGTTTTAAAATATGAAAATAAAAAGCGGTAAAAACATCGGCCATGCCCAAAGAACCGGCCGAGTGCCCTGAACCGGCCGAGACAAGCATTTCAATGATGGACACGCGAATGTTGCGCGCTCTTTCCTCCAGAAATTTTATTTTTTCGTTTGTCAGGTTTTGCATTGAAAATTTAATTTGACCTGTCCTGTAGTGAACTTCGTTCTACTACTGGGAAAGTTCGTCAAAAACTTTTTTTGGATTGTCGGCGCTGAAAATGGCCGAACCGGAAATAAGTTTCGTCGCGCCTGCTAGGGCGAGCTCGTTTTTGGTTTCGAGCGAGACACCGATATCAACAGCAATTATACTATCCGGAATACATCTCTCGCAATAATTTTATTTTCCCGACCGCGCTTTTTCAAGCTCTGCGTTGTGATGCCCGATGTCGTCCGAACCCATCACTTGGATGCCATCCACTTGCGAAACAAAAGGTGTAATCAAATTGACATCGGTTGAAGGTTTTATGGCCAACCAAACGAAAACTTGCATGTTCACGGCAAATGTCAATAACTTTTTGAAAATTTTTTGTGGCCTCAATGTGAGCTACAATACTAGATGCACCAGTTTTAATCCAATCTTCGCAAATATTTTCCGGATTTCGAACCATCAAATGTATTTCTATCTCAACACTCTCCCACTTCGGCCAACCAATCTCTTCCCTCTTCAATTCCTCAAAAAATTCCGCGTCAATGAAATTATATGGCCAAGTTTTTTGCGAAGTGAAAGTGCCGTCACAAATATCAATTTGAATCAGTTTGGCAAAAGATTCAACCGCATTAATCTCATCTTCCAATTGAGATTCTGTTTTGAGGAATAATTGCTGGAATAACTTTAAACATTTTATTTTGAATATTGTTCTATTTCGGCGATGCGTCTTATGTGTCTTTCCTCTCGGGAGAAATCAGTGTGAAGCCAAATCAAAACGGCCTTTTTTGCGTCATCGCTGGTCAAAAAATCGGCACCGAGAGAAAGAATGTTGGCATTATTGTGTTCGCGTGAAAGCGTCAGCACATGCTTCGACCCACCGTAGAAAACGGCACAGCGAACATTGCGAAATCTGTTGGCGACTATTGCCTCACCTTCTCCATCTCGACCAATGACAATACCTCTGACAGAAGTATGCGGATGCTGGGAAATTTTTTCGGCCACCTGCGAAACATAATCCGGATAATCGTCATCGTGCCGATATTCCTCCGGTCCACAGTCAAAGACTTCAAATCCGCGCGCCGAGAGAAACGGAATAAGCTCCTGTTTTAATGCAAATCCGGCATGATCTGAAGCAATGTAGATTTTCATGACAACATTTTTTCTATAAATTTATAAAGAGAAATGATAAATATGGGCGTTAAAATGAAAAACAGGAAGTAATCCTCGACCGGTACTCCATAAATTTTCAGACCGATAATAGCCCCTTCGTTATATTGCCACACAAAAAATTTGTCTTTTTTACCGTGTCTTACCGCCCAAGTATCGAATATTATTCCAACAATAAAGACAAGAATTATGGTAATCGCCAGAGCTTTTGTATTAATCCTACTTGAGTCGTAAAGAAAATAACTCGGAACCCCAAGTAGTATAATGTAAGCAAGTGTGTAATATAATTTTTTCATTTCCAAAAATCTAAACTCAAAAATGATTTAAAACTTCCAAATTTGGATGAGATCCGACGCTTTGAGTTTGAAAATTCTCGGAGCCGTACATATAGTACGGTGACGAGCATTTTCAAACGATAAGCTAGGAGGTCGCCAAATTTGCAAGTTTTACCACATGTTCCATCAGCGAGTATGTATACCCCATCTCGTTGTCATACCAAGCCATGACTTTGACCAGGTTACCGTCAACCACGCGGGTCAGGCCAAGATCGGCGATGGAAGCAAAGCGACTGCCGAGAATGTCGGAAGAAACCAGTGGCTCGTCTGTCACGGAAAAAACTTTTGACCATCGTTCTTCGCCGGCTGCTTTTTTCAAAATGGAATTGACTTCGTCTTTTGTGGTCGGACGCTTGGAGATAAATGTCATATCTACAATTGACCCAGCAATGACGGGCACGCGAATGGAAATGCCGTCAAACTTGCCGGCGAGGTCGGTGATGACTTTTGTTGTGGCTTTGGCTGCGCCGGTTGTGGTCGGCACAATGTTTTGAGCTGCCGCTCGGCCTTCTTTGAAATCTTTGGTGCTCGGTCCGTCCACCACAGACTGGCTGGCAGTGTAACCGTGCACGGTGTTGAGAATGGCTTTTTCAATGCCAATTGCTTCGTGCAAAATTTGCAAAAGCGGACTGCCGGCGTTTGTCGTGCAGGAAGCGTTTGACGTGACGTTGCAGGTTTGCAGTTTGTCTTCGTTGATACCCATGAGCACAGTGGCTTCGTCGGTGCTTACCGGGTCGTCTTTGGCTGGCGCGGTGATGACCACTTTTTTGGCGCCGGCGGTGAGATGCACACGAGCTTTTTCGAAACTGGTATAATGCCCCGTCGCCTCCACAACCACGTCAATGCCCATCGCACCCCAAGGTAAGTTTGTCGGGTCTTTTTCCGGAAAGGTAAGCTACAGATTGGCCGTCCACAATGATTGATTTTTTATCATCCGAAACTTTGACATCAAAAAATTTTTGCTGGTAGGCCGAATCGTATTTCAAAAGATAAGCAATATTTTCAATGTCGCCCAAGTCGTTTAGCGCCACAACTTCCACATCGTCCCGATCACGCGCAATCCTGTAAAAAGCTCGGCCGATTCTGCCGGCGCCGTTTATTGCCACTTTTATTTTTTTCATATTAATTAGTTTAATTGTTATGTCATAATTATACCAAACACAACAAAAAACAAAAGGAACATTTCTGCTCCTTTTGTTTGTAACAACAAGATTACAAAAAACTTTTAGAGATTGGTGCTGGTAGCGATAGCCGCTTTGGCCCGCAGACCGGCGACGAAATTACTGACCAAGGCTTGTTCTTTGTTGAGAATGATTTGCTGTTTGATTTTGTCGCTCAATGTGGAGAGGGCTGGCACGGTCTGGCCAGCAGCTTTCAGAGAACTGCTGTATTGGGCGTAAAACTGGGCAACTTCAGCGTCGCTCGCAGTGATTGATGTAGTGTTAATGTTTTGCATCAAATAAGCTTGAGCGGCAAGTTGTTTAGATATGTTGTCTTTAAGCTGGGTCATAGTCATATTGCTTTGGGTCAGTTGAGTTTGCAACTTATCTAATCCACCCGCCTGAGTGACTAGAGCTTGATATTGCGCGTCTGCTTGTGTTGAACTGGCCACAATACCGGCAACTTTGACGGCCTGGTTCAAAACTTCGTTGTTAATGAGATTGTCCAAAACCTGTGCTTTGATCTGGGCGAGAACTGCTGTGCTGGTGGCATTTACACCCTGAGCAGTGTATGAAGTGATGGCCGTAGCCAGCTGGTCGTCAAAAGTAGCTTTTGAAATAGCCACGCCATTGACCGTAGCCACACTGACATTCTGGCCGACAATGGAACTGATGGATTTATTATTTTTAAAAGCAAAATACCCCACAACAACCAGGACTATTAATATTATTACGATCATCAATCCGACTTTGTTACTTTTCCTAGCAACATCAACTTTTTTTTCTTCTTCCATATATTTTTTGAGCGAACATTTTGCAACCAAAACGTTTCAGCTTTTTAATTAATAATTACCTTATATCGGACTATTATAACAAATACTTTAAAAATTGCACACACCCTTTCTGTCCATAGGAAAATATGTTATTCTTTTTTTATGGGCCGTTAGCTTAGTTGGTAGAGCGCCACATTTGCAATGTGGAGGTCAGCGGTTCGACTCCGCTACGGTCCACTATTTTTCAATGGCCAGAGAAATGATGTGGTGCAAAAAGTGTGGCATGGTTATGCCCACGGCTTCCATGGATTTCGGCAGAAGCGACTCTTTGGTCAGCCCGGGCAAGGCGTTTGATTCCAAGATAAAAATTCCACGCGGTGAGACAATAAAATCGGAACGAGAATAATGCCTTAGGCCGAGGGCGGTGTGAGCCAGCACAGCCAGTCCTTCCATTTCCTTTTTTTCTTCAATTGAAAAACGACCGGGCACGATCTCTTCCGACTGGCCAGAGTACTTGGCGTCGTAGTCAAAAAATTCATTGTGAGATTTTATCTCTACCACAGGCAAAGCGTAATATTTTTGTCCGCGGAAACCATCAATCACTCCGCAGGTTGCTTCCCTGCCTTTGATAAATTCCTCCACCAAAACACTGGGGCTGTGTTTTATGGCCCGTAAAATGGCTTCCTCAATTTTCTCCTGCGTTCCGACGATTGACACCCCGACGGACGAGCCTGCGCTGGCGGGCTTGACCACCACCGGCATAATAAAAGTTTTAAAAATTTCAGCTGATTTTTTCTTGAGATCGTCATTTCTTTTAAAAACAACATAGCGTGGAGTTTTTAAATCGTTTTTCAGAAAAATTTCCTTACTCAATATTTTATTCATGCTAATCGCCGAAGAAAAAGGATCCGAGCCGGTGTAAGACACGCCGTGATGCTCCAAAATTTTTTGGACCGTTCCATCCTCACCATAAGCGCCATGCAAAGCGTTCCAAACTACATCAACGTTAGGCAAAATTTTTTCAACCGGTCTAGGCAATCCGCGCAGATGCCAAACACCATCGTGAGAAATAAAAATATCCAGCGGTTTGTGCTTTTCGGACAAATGCTTTAAGATATTGGCTCCGGTTTGTAGCGACACAGCGTATTCTGGCGACGGTCCGCCTCGCAAGACACCGATTCTTAGGGATGGTGAAAGTGTTGACATAGATGAATTATACATCAGCTAATCAAAATTCCAAAAGCAAAACAAATGAAATGAAAAACACCGCGTCAGACGGGGTGTTTTTCATTCCAGCTTGGATTAAATAACAATGATGTTTTGGCGTAGAAGCTACAAGATGTTTGATCATTGTTGCAACTTTCGCGCAGAAACATTTCTGCAATCGATTATACCAGAAAAAATTTCCAAGACAATGTGGAAAAGTCAAACTGGCAATTTGTTTCGCAGTTTTTTATGAAAAGTGATGGCGTAGCGGTGAGCTTCTGAATTGGCCAGTAGAATCTCCCCTTCCAAATCGGAATATTTTTTGCCTGTCTCGCGCGCGATCATTTGCAAGTCGCCTAAAATACGCTGTGGTCGGTGACGCTCGTCTTTGACCACCGAGACGATCGACGTGTTCAAACCGTTTTGCCGTAAAATTTTTTCGGCTGTGTTTTTTTGAGCCAAGCCACCATCAACCACGATGAGATCAGCCGAGGGCCATCCAGTGTGAGAGAGCCGGCGATTCAAAATTTCGCCGAGAGCTTTGGTATCGTTGGCTCCGTTTTGCCCGCGGATTTTGAATTTTCGATAATCGGATTTTTTGGGTTGGGCGTTTTCCACCACCGTCATCACCCCGACCATATTTTGTCCGGACATGTGGGCTATGTCATATGACTCAATGCGAAAATTTTTTAGGACAAGATTTTCTTTTTGATTTTCTTTGATTAGAGCGACATCCTGAATGTGACCGAGAGCGAAAATTTTATTTTTGACTTCAGATGCTTTTTCAAATTGGCGATTCTTGGCCAGAGTTTTCATTTCTTTCTCCAAATTTTTGATTACTTGTCTTTTGTTGCCTTCAAAAAACAAAATGATATTTTTTATAATTTTCTTGTAATCCTTTTCCGAAATTTCTCCGGTGCAGACACCTGGACAAAGTCCGAGCTGGCGGTTAAAACAAGGTTTTATTTTTTGATTTGGTGAAAGCTCGTCGGCCGGAGTGCATTTGTCGCGATATGGAAAAAGTCGGCGGACGATTTTCATTGCTTCCTTCAGTTGCGAACCATTTGGAAACGGCCCGAATTTGCATTTGATTTTATACTGGCTCGGTTTTTCTTTTTCCAATTCGCGACCACGCACCACAAGCACCCGCGGGAATTTTTCCTTCGTGACAACAACAAAATTGAAACTGCGATTGTCTTTTTCTTTAATATTAGCCGGCGGTTGAAGTTTTTTGATCAGGCTCGCTTCCAAAATGAGCGCCTCCAAAACAGAATCAGTTTTTTGGAATTTGATGTCGTCAAATTCCAAAAGCATCTTAGCAATGAGCGGACCGCGATTCTCCAAAACATCCGTGGAAAAATAACTGCGCACTCTGTCGCGCAAAGATGTGGCTTTGCCGATGTAGAGAATTTTTTGATCACGAAACCCTAAACGGGCGGAAGATACCACCCGTCGGGTGAAGAAATACACTCCGGGCACATCAGGTAGCTTTTTCAGCAGTTTTGAAATTTCTTGACTTTTCATTTTAGCTATGATATCAATCTCTACGGAGGTTGGCACGTTTCCGCACCCCTCAATTTAGACACTTCATTGAATCTAATAATACCTCTTTTGCTGTCCTAAATCCAAGACATTGACGAGGAATTTCGTTTAAAAACTTTTCAATTGAACGAAGCTCTTCTTCTGTGACTTCTCTCAAATCTTTTCTCTTTGGAACAAACACCCTGATCCATTTGTTTGTATTTTCAACCAAACCCTTTTCCCAGGAGTGATATGGGTGACAGAAATATATCGAACATTTTAGTTGTTTTTCCAGTTTCCTCCAACAATTAAATGCGATATCATTGTCTAGTGTAATTGTCTTGACTGGCATATTACGCAGAGAATCCAAGAAAGCACGCAATACCGTTGCGTGCTTTCTGTTTGGAATTTTGCGAGTGATGGTATCTCTGGAATATCGGTCAACCAAGACAAATAATGAACAAGCGTTGTGAGATGAGACAATGAAATCTCCCTCCCAGTGTCCAGATCTCTCCATTTTCGGTCTGTCTTCAATGTATTTTCTCTCATCGATGGCTTTACCGTATCTTTTCTTTTTCCAACCACTTTTCTTGTGGTGTTTTCTCCAAAACAGATATCTTTCCAAACATCTGGAATACACGAATTTGTACACCGCTTTAGTTGAGATGTTTTTTCCTTGCAGTTTGAAATACCCTGATATTCTCTCCGGCGACCATCCTTCTTTCAATTTCTCCGGAATGAATTTGGACAGTTCTCTGTCCAAAGCAGCTTTCATACACTGCTTCTTGCTTAAATATCTCCTCCAGTATGTTTTGTGGTGAGCTTTCTTGGCTACATACAAACCTTTCACTTTCTTTTTCATTTCGTAGGCAATGCATGAATGGTGCCGGCCAAGTTTCTTTCCAATTTTCCTTGCACTCCAACCCTCGGAGAACAAAGCTGAAATCAAAACTCTTTCCTCGTATGACAAATGTTTAAATGTTTTCATATCACTCAATTATTTCTAACTGAGTGTCTAAATTCAAAGGTTAACTAACAGGCAAATGGAAAAGCCAGAAATTAAGCAGAAACTTGTTATTGAACCAAATCAAGTTATGATCGGTTTTTGCTGGTCATATACCAAAGCTCTTTTGGACAAACTTATCGCTTTGGGAAAAGAAGATAGAATTTTTAAGAAAGGGGCTAGAGCTACCCAAATCGACGAGAAGGCTGGTTTTACTTCTGATCTTACGGACATTGCTTTTGTTTTGATATCTGCTATTAGGACTCAAATAAATACACCAGGTGATATTTCAAACCCAAGCACAGTCCTTAAACTTATCAAAGTTTGTCAGGAATTTCTTGATATTTTCAAGAAGGAAAATCACGCCTTACCGATTCATGTTGAGTTTTAGCGACCGAGAAATCGGTCGTTTGTTTTTATCCCAAAATCACCACTTAGAAAATCAGAAAAATAATATTTTAAAAGGCCTTCCGCAGGAGCTTAGAAAATTAGTGAGGTACTCCGAACATAATTTTCTTGAGCGACGAGAAGTTCGCTGGGCAAGCTTGCCCAGACAGATTGCCTTTTCAAATATTATTTTTCAGATTTTCTATAAGCTTTGTATTGCTTCAAATGTTTTTTCAGATACTGTCCGGTGTATGATTTTTCGTTATTGGCCACCTCCTCCGGCGTGCCTTTGGCCACAAGCTGTCCCCCACCGTCGCCGCCATCAGGCCCGATGTCTAAAACATAGTCGGCTGATTTGATAATATCCATATTGTGTTCAATGACCACGACCGTGTTGCCGTGGCTGACCAATTTTTGCAAAATCTCAATCAATTTTTTGACATCCTCGTAGTGCAAACCGATAGTCGGCTCGTCCAGAAGATAAATTGTTTTTTGCAAATGCGGTCGGTAAAGCTCGCTGGAAATTTTGACACGCTGTGCTTCCCCGCCGGAAAGCGTCGTCGCCGATTGGCCAAGCTCAAGATAGCCAAGACCGACTTCGTCTAAAGTTTTCAGCCGGTCGGAAACGGCCGGAATGTCTTCAAAAAATTTCAACGCCTCTTCCACTGTCATTTTCAAAATGTCGTAAATATTTTTGTGTTTGTATTTAACTTCCAAAGTCTCTTTGGTAAATCGTTTGCCGCGGCAAACATCGCACGGCACATAAACCGTCGGCAAAAAATGCATTTCTACTTCTATTTCGCCATTACCCCCGCAGACTTCGCATCTTCCGCCTTTGACATTGAAAGAAAAACGGTTGGCTTTCCAGCCGCGAGCCCGCGCTTCGGCCGTCTCGGCGAAAAGTTCGCGGATGAATGTCCAAGCGCCGGTGTAAGTGGCGGGGTTTGAGCGTGGCGTGCGACCGATCGGCGACTGGTCGATCAAAATAGCTCGACCGAGATATTCCGTGCCGGAAAAAGATTTGCAGTTGAAAATTTCCGCCGAGCGGTATTTGCGTTCAAATCGCGCCTGCAAATTTTTATGCAAAATTTCATAAACGAAAGATGATTTGCCCGAGCCGGAAACGCCGGTTACCGCAATGAAGCGCCCAAGTGGCACATCCACATTCAAATTTTTGATGTTGAAAATTTTGCCACCACGAATTTGAAGTGCGCCTTTTTCGACATCGCGACGTTTTTCCGGCACTTCAACACTTTTTCTCCGCGCAAATAGTCCAGAGTCAGCGAACCGGATTCATTTTTTTTCGCGGTGAGCAGTTCGTCCAAATATCCGGAGACCACAACTTCTCCGCCATGCACGCCGGCGCCCGGTCCGATATCCACAATATAATCACTGAGCAAAAATCGTATCCTCGTCGTGCTCAACCACGATAATGGTGTTGCCGAGATCGCGCAGTTCGCAAAAGCGTTTCAATCAGTCGCGCATTGTCGCGAGCGTGGAGGCCTATCGTCGGCTCGTCCAAGAACATAAAGCGCGCCGACAAGCCCGGAACCGAGCTGAGTGGCCAGACGGATGCGCTGGGCTTCGCCGCCAGAAAGCGTGTGGGCCCGACGATCAAGCGAAAGATATTCGATGCCGACATTGAGCATAAAAAGCAACCGTGATTCAATTTCGCGTCAGGACGACTTTGGAAATACTTTTTTCTCGCTCGGTCAGTTTCAGTTTTTCAAAAAAATCATAAGCATCTTTGATGGACAGCGCCGTCAGCTCAACAATGTTTTTATTTCCGATTAAAACATGCAGAGCTTCCGGTCGCAAACGCTTTCCACCGCAAACAGAACAAACTTCCTTGCTGAAAAAATATCGCGTACCCAAGCCGTTGACATTCCGGACAGGCGCCGTAAGGAGAGTTGAAAGAAAAAAGTCGCGGTTCAACTTCTGGATACGAGTAGCCATCCTTTGGACAGGAAAGTTTGGACGACATATAAAAAATTCGCCATCGTCGGCAAACACAAAATTGATTGAGTCCATTCCGACTCGGATCAGGGCTTTTTCCACATCTTCCGACAGTCTTTCTTCAGCGTTTCTTCTGTCGCTGACAAAATCCGCGACAGCGATGCTGTCCACCAGCGCATCAATGTTGTGTCTTTTTGTTTTGGATAAAATAATTTGTTCGCGCAAAGATTTTTTCTCTCCATCCACTCGCACATGTGAAAAACCTTTGCCTAGCAAATCGTAAAGCAATTGATAATATTCACCTTTGCGACCTCGCACCAGTGGCGCGTAAATCTCCACTGTCGTAGCTAACGCTATCGTAGCTAGCGCCTTATTTTCACCTTCAACCCTTGGCGAACTCACAAAAGACACAGCCTCTTTTAATGATTTGACACCGGCACGTTTGGCTTCGGCGGTTTTGACAGCCGGAAGTTGCTCGACAATTTTTTCCAAAACAAAATTTTTGATTTCCTCGTTGGAAAGTTTTTTTATTTCGTCGCCGCAAATCAGACAGTGCGGATGACCGATACGAGAATACAAAATGCGCAGATAATCGTAAATCTCGGTGATTGTGGCCACGGTGGAACGCGGATTGTTGGAGCGTGATTTTTGGTCAATGGAAATGGCTGGCGAAAGTCCTTCTATTTCGTCCACATCCGGCTTTTGCATTTGTCGCAAAAACTGCCTGGCATACGACGAAAGCGATTCCACATATCGGCGCTGACCCTCGGCAAAAATGGTGTCAAAGGCCAGTGACGATTTGCCCGACCCTGACAGACCGGTAAAGACAATCATTTTGTTGCGTGGCATTTCTACCATGATGTTTTTCAGATTATGCGTTCTTGCCCCACGCACAATAATCTTCTCGTTTGCGGGAAGATCTAATCTACCTGCTGTTTTTGTTTCTTTTTTTGTCATACGAATTTTACGAATAGGATCAAATACTACGAATACGGAAACACGCCCTCGGTTTGGTCCATAGGGTGTGTGTCGCATTTTTATGGTAGCATAATTCTGGTTAATGTGCTAATCTTTTTTCAGAGGTTATCCCTATGTCGTTTGTCGTTGGAGAAGGTCAAAACGCTTTGTCTGTAAATACATTACCGTGTGGTAACAAACTGCTGGTAGCTGGAAAAGAAATTGGCATGGAAGAATTCCGGCGCATCGTAAACTATGTAATGTGCAATTCTGAATTAACTCAGGGTGAAGAAAGTGATCCGCGCCTAGAATTAATCTCAGATATAAAATCGTTGAGACAACAAGTAATCAACGGGCAGACACGATTGGTTGGAGACCGCGAAATTCCAAACCACTTTTCGGATTGGTAAAATGTTCTGCTGAGCACCCAACTACAGTTGTGTGCTTTTTGTTTTTCATCAACTCTGTCAAATCCCAAAAACTTGACAAAAAATATGAATGGTAGTAAGATATAAACAGGATCGTTTCCTATGTGGGCCAGCACGAAAAGAAACGGTAATATCGGCTCTAACTGTCCAAGCCGAGGGTCGGACCACCTCGGAGTGCGGGAAAGGTTAGATTTTGGATTTCCTGCGCATTTCCTGGGGTCCCGGCGGTCGCAAGACCGGTGACTCAACACAAAATCAAATTGGGGTGGGCGCAAGTCCATCCCTTCTTTTTTATATAAAATTTTATATAAAAAATGCCAGGCCGTAGCCTAGCTTTTTCTTTTAAATAACTTCTCGCAGACCGGACAGAAATAAACATTGTAAGATTTAATTTTTTTAATAAATTTTGCTTTTTTATGTTTACATTTTTCTCGAAGCAATTTTATTTTCAACTTTAATTGTCTTATCTCTTCGGTTATTTCTGAATCTTGCATTTTGTACCTCTGTCTAGCATCATCTATTTTTTTGCGAGTTTTGTCAATTCTAGAATTTCATCGCGTAACAAAGCTGCTGATTCAAAGTCCAAAATTTTGACGGCGGAGTTCATTTGCTTTTCTTTTTGCGAAATCAGTTTTTTCAGCTTGGCCGGATCTTTACGGAGTATTTCTTTGTCGATTTTGATCAATTCGCCGACCGCTTTGTTGTGCTCGCTTCTGAGTTGGTCCGTAATGTCCTGAATTTTTTTGATGATTGTTTTCGGCGTGATGTTATGCACTCTGTTGTAAGCGATTTGCTTTTCGCGACGGCGATTTGTTTCGTCCAGCGCGCGCTTCATCGAGCCGGTCATGGTGTCGGCGTACAAAATAACTTTGCCTAAGGTGTTTCTCGCCGCTCGGCCGATAATTTGAACCAGACTCGTGTCGCTACGCAAAAAACCCTCCTTGTCCGCGTCCAAAATGCCGATAAGCGTCACTTCGGGCAAGTCCAAACCTTCGCGCAAAAGATTGACCCCAACAAGCACATCAAATGTTCCTCTGCGAAAATTTGTCAAAATTTCAATGCGCTCAATTGTTTTAATGTCGCTGTGTAAATATTCGGCTCGTATATTTTTTTCT
The DNA here is from genome assembly GCA_963727715.1 of uncultured bacterium. Taxonomy (GTDB): domain Bacteria; phylum Patescibacteriota; class Minisyncoccia; order Phycocordibacterales; family DATDWN01; genus CAIOTC01. The sequence goes on from CAVSGX010000007.1 coordinate 21,108, forward strand.
TTCAAATATTCCGACAAATCCTCGGCCATTTTTTTGGTCAAAGTGGTGGCGATAACTCGCCCGCCAGCTTTGATATTTTTTTCAGCTTCCGAAATGAAATCGGCGATCTGGCCCTTGTAATTTCCCTTTTGAACGATCGGTCGCACCTCTACTACTGGATCAACCAAACCAGTCGGACGAATAACTTGCTCAACGATCTGCCCAACTGGAGCGACGCTGTGCTCTCGTTCGTAGTCGCTTGGTGTGGCCGAGGTGTAAATTCTCTGGCCGACATTTTGTTCAAATTCGGCAAATGTCAGAGGTCGATTGTCTTTGCAGGACGGCAAACGAAAACCGTAGTCCACCAAGGCTTGCTTGCGCGAAGCGTCGCCGGAATACATCGCCCCGATTTGCGGAATGGAAACATGCGATTCATCAATGATAGTCAAAAAGTTAGGCGAGCCGTCGGCTTTGTGCGGAAAATATGAGAGCAGTGTGTCAGGCGCCTGACCGGCCGGCTTACCGGAAAAGTGTCGAGAGTAGTTTTCAATGCCGTTGCAATAGCCCATCTCGCGAATCAATGCCAAGTCGTAGCTGGTCCGGCGTTTTAATCTCTCGGCTTCCAAAAGTTTCCCCTCTTTTTCAAATTTTTTCAACTGCTCTGCCAGCTCAGCTTTGATGGTTTTAAAAGCTCGTCTGTTTTGTTCCGGGTTTGAAATAAAATGTTTGGCCGGAAAAAGAAAAAAACTTTCCGGTTCATCCAAAACGGCGCGTGTCACGGCATCAATTTTCAAAATCTTTTTTATCCGGTCACCGTCAATCTCCACTCTCCAGATAAATTTTTCCGAAACCGGCATTATTTCCACCGTGTTGCCGATAGCTCGAAATTGCCCGGGCGACAAATCAGCGTTAGTGCGTTCAAAGTGGATGTCAATCAGACGGCGGATAAAATCGGCGCGAGAAATTTTTCCTGCCCCGTCGCCGTTAGGCGTTTTGGGGTGGTTTTTTTCGATTTTCAAATTGACTTTTTCGTATTCTTCCGGCGAACCCAAACCATAGATGCAAGAAACCGACGCCACGATGATGACATCGTGACGTGAGAGCAGAGCTTGGGTGGAAGCGTGACGCAAACGGTCAATCTCCTCGTTTATCATCGCTTCCTTTTCAATGTAAGTGTCGCTGTGCGGAATGTAGGCTTCCGGCTGATAGTAGTCGTAGTAAGAAACAAAATAGTGCACGGCGTTGTTCGGGAAAAATTCACGGTATTCTTGGGCCAGTTGGGCAGCCAGAGTTTTGTTGTGAGCGATAACCAAAGTCGGCTTTTGAATTTCGTTGATGACATTGGCCACGGTAAAAGTTTTGCCGGAGCCGGTCACGCCCAAAAGAGTCTGGTGGGTCAGACCTTCGCGCACACCTTCCACCAGTTTTTTGATAGCTTCCGGCTGGTCACCGGCTGGTTGGAAATCTTTTTTAATTTTAAATTGCATACAAAACACAATACAACAAAATTGGAAAAATTGATATGAGAAAGGCGTCCCTTGCGAGGACGCCGTGTTGATACCTGCACATTTTGTCGACTAATTTCATCGACTCTGCGTGCGTAGAGATTTTTGCCCAAGACGGGCAGTGGCCGCCGGCCGGGTGGGATTAACTTTTCAACGTGTTGGTGGCAAAGGCCACCGGAGGCGAGTTGTTGCGCACGGCACTCTCCAAAGGGTCAGTCTTTCGTAGACAGACCAACCCTTTATGAACCGAATCAGTCTTCATATATCCTAGCATATTTCAAATTTTTTGTCAAGCAATTTTGCAAGTTTCTTTTATTCTGCATAATACTTCGCCAAAAAGTCCTTTTTATAAGCCATAAAATCGCCAGTCTCAATATTTTGGCGCATTTTGTCCACCATATTTATAATGAAGTGTAGGTTGTGAATGGAAGCCAGAGTGGCGGCCAGCATTTCCTTTGAACGAAAGAGATGGGCCACATAAGCTCGACTAAAATTTCGGCAAGTGTAGCACTCGCAACCATCGTCAATCGGCTTTGAGTCGTCGCGAAATTTTTGGTTGAGTAAATTGGCTCTCCCTTCTCTCGTGTAGACATTTCCATTGCGAGCGATTCGCGTTGGAGAAACGCAATCAAACAAATCACAACCGTTTTCAACTGCGCCGAAAAGATCAATTGGCTCGCCGACGCCGAGAAGATGCCGAGGTTTTTCTTTTGGCAAAATTTCGTTCACCCATCTGACAGCATTTGTCATATCTTCTTTGACAAAAGAACCACCAATGCCGAAACCGTCAAACCCCGAACGAGAGCCTTCGGCTCCGTACAGGGCGAGCTCCATCGCGCCGATTGTCTTGGCGCTCTCTTCACGCAAATCTTTGTGTCGTCCTCCCTGAACAATACCAAAAATGGCCTGATGATTTTTCATTTCTGAAGATTTGTGGGCTGTCAGACTGCGTTCTGCCCATCTGTGCGTCCGTTCCATAGCTTTTTTCAAATATTCATAATCGGCGTGAGGCGATGTGCATTCATCCAAAGCGAAAATAATATCGGCCCCGATATTATTTTGAATTTGAATTGATTTTTCCGGCGAAAGAAAATGCAAACTGCCGTCTATGATGGACTGGAATTCCACGCCGTTTTCGGTGATTTTTGCTTTTTTGTTTTGGCGATTTGTGTCGTAAGCCTCATCTATAGTTTCTTGTTCGGGCGCGTCGGCTGAAATAAATTTACTGACACCGTAATCAAAAGCCACACCCAAAGAAAATGCTTGAAACCCGCCGGAGTCCGTCATGGTCGGCCCGTCCCAGTGCATCATTTTAGAAAGTCCGCCGAGATTTTTAACCATCTGGTCGTTCGGTTCCAAATACAAATGGTAAGTGTTGGCCAAAACCACCTGCGCGCCGGTCTCTTTTACCTGCTCCGGTGTCAAAGCTTTGACTGTGCCCTTTGTTCCCACAGTCACAAAAGCCGGCGTCTTTATTTTGCCGTGAGGTGTAGTGATTGTGCCAGTGCGTCCAAGAAAATTTGGCAACTCGCTGTGAATTTCAAAATAAAAATTTTTCACACTTTCAGATTAGCATAAAAACACAAAAATCGCCTGCGAGTTGACTTCTGCCGGACTTAGTACTAGATTTAACGAAGGGAAAAACAATGCACATCAATGATTTTTTTGTGCCATTTTTCGCGTTCCTTTTGCCTGTTATTTTCTTTTTGGCGTTCCTGAACAAAGTCTCAAATTTGAGAGGATTGGGAGAAAGACTCCTGGGTGAAGATTTTACTTGGTCTCCATTTCCAAACTATTTCTGGACCAAGAACAACCTTAAGATTGGCAGAGAAGACGGATACGAATTCAAACTGAAACAAAATTAAAAGCCGGCACAGGTCCGGCTGTTTTTTTAGTCTAATTTTATTTTTGCACTTTCAAAAGTTCAATATCAAAAATCAAAGTGGAATTGCCGGGAATCGGACCGTAGTCGTTTTTGCCATAGCCGAGTTCTGGCGGAATGGAAAGTTCTCGCTTGCCACCAACACGCATGCCGATAATGCCTTGATCCCAACCGGCAATAACCTGACCGGTACCAAGAATGAACTGAAATGGTTCACCTCGCGCGATCGAGCTGTCAAAAACACGTCCGTCAACAAATCTTCCGGTGTAATGCACGGTCACCAAATCGCCAGGCTCAGCCGTATCACCGGTCCCAACAACTGTGTCTTTGGAAAGAACTTGCGGAGTTTGAGCATCCATCATTTGTTTTATATTAGGATTAAAAATTGAAATCAGTGTCGGACCGAAAACGAAAAAAAATCCGACGACGATAAGCGAAACAACAACCGCTATCCATTTTTCAGTGTTCATATGAATATTATATGATAGTGGAGAAAAATAAACAACTATTAAAATTTCTTTTCAATAGTTGTGTTGACTTTTTTGGTACTTTCGTGCTTTAATAGACTTTCTTTCTCCGCTTTTCGCGGTTTTTGAATTTTAAAATCTCGTTTGCCAAAAACTTTTCCGTCACATTGCACAGGAGGTTAGAAAACAACGACGCAGGCCTGAGTATACAGGCCGAGGAAATTGTTTTCTTGACCGACGAGCAGGAAGAAATTTTTCACCAGAAAAATATTCTGGTGACGGAAAAGATTTTGGGAATAAGAGATTTTGTAAGATAATAAACACAAATATGGAAATCCGAAATATTGCAATCATAGCTCACGTTGACCACGGTAAGACCACACTTACCGACGCTTTGATGCGCCAGACCGGAATGACCGATGATATCAACGCCACGATGGATTCTAACGATCTGGAAAAAGAGCGTGGCATTACTATTTATGCTAAAAACACATCCGTTTATTATCCGAGAAAAGACAGTGGTCGCGAAGTGACAAAAATTAACATTGTGGATACGCCCGGCCACGCCGATTTCGGTTCGGAAGTGGAGCGTGTCTTGCGTTCCATTGACACGGTTCTGCTTTTGGTTGACGCTCAAGAAGGACCGATGCCACAGACGCGTTTTGTTTTGAAAAAATCGCTGGAGCTTGGACTGAAGCCGATTGTGGTTATAAACAAAATAGACAAGCCGGCGGCAAGACCCGAAGCTGTGCATGAAATGGTTTTGGAACTTTTTATGGAACTGGGCGCCAGTCATGAGCAACTCAGTTTTACCACGATCTATTCCATCTCGCGCGAAGGCATCGCCAAAATGAATCTCTCTGACCAGTCAAAAGATTTGACACCTCTTTTGGAAACCATTCTGCGCGAAGTGCCACCGGCTGAAAATAAAACGGATTTGCCCGCCCGACTTCAAACATTCAACTTGGCTTACGACAACTTCCTCGGACGCATGGCTATTTGTCGTGTTTACGAAGGCACAGTCCGCACAGGTCAAAATATTTTTTTCAAACAACACAACAAAGACACCGTTGCCGGCAAAATCACAAAACTTTTCACATTTGAAGGTATTAAAAGGAACGAGGTACAGGAAGCCGTGGCCGGCGATATTGTAATGGTGGCTGGACTGCCGACCATTTATATCGGCGACACTATTTGCGCGGAGGAAAATGCCGATCCGTTGCCGACGATAAAAATAGACGAACCAACCATTTCTCTAAATTTTCTGACCAACGACTCGCCTTTCGCCGGACGCGAGGGTAGGTTTGTCACCGGCCGGCAAATTCGCGAGCGTCTGGAGCGCGAGCTTGAGGTCAACGTTGGTCTCAAAGTGGATTTTGAAACCGGCGATTCTTTGGGGGGCTACACTGTTTATGGTCGCGGCGAACTTCACATCGCCATCCTTTTGGAAAATATGCGACGCGAAGGTTACGAAGTGCAGGTCAGCCAACCGCAAGTTATTGTAAAGGAGTGGATGGTGTGCAAATGGAACCGTTCGAAGAAGTGGTGGTGGATGTGCCAGACGAATTCGCTAGCACGGTCATATCCACATTGACTTCGCGCAAAGGAATTTTGACAAACATAAAACAAGAAGACACTACTCAACGATTAATTTTGGACATGCCTACCCGCGGACTTCTCGGTTATCGTGGACAATTCACGGTGGACACCAAAGGTTTGGGAATTTTGTCTAGCCGATTCACTGATTTTCGCCCGTTTGTCGGTGAAATAAAAAAGACGCATCTCGGCGCGATGGTTTCCATGATGGCCGGCAAAGTTTTGGCTTTCGCTTTGGACAACCTGCAACTTCGTGGCACTCTTTATGTTGAGCCAGGTGATGAAGTTTACGAGGGCCAAGTCATCGGCAACGTTTCCAAAGGCGACGACCTTTCGGTCAATCCGACCAAAGGTAAACAACTGACCAATATGCGAGCTTCCGGCTCGGACGACGCCGTTTATTTGGCTGCTTCGTACAAACTGAATATTGAAAAAGCTATGGAGATAATGAATGACGATGAGTTTATTGAAGTTACTCCCAAATCCGTGCGTCTGCGAAAGAAAATTTTACGTAAAAAATAATTCCCCAGTCGTGACTGGGGAATTCTATTAGTAAAAACGGACCCTAGAATGATTACGTCTGACTTTAGCATCAAACGGCAAATCAAACTTTATTCTGTGTCTCTTGTGGGGTGGAACAGGAACAGAGAACAGATTCAGAAGTCTGTAGGCTTCATCACTGTCATCTCCGAGGAGTCTGAGTTCCCTGATTGTCCTTTCAAAAACAGATCTCTCCGGATTTGGAATGCCATGTTCAAGATTTTTTATGACATCTTCGGAAACTCTGACTCTACCAGCAAGCTTTTTCCTGGAGAGCTGTTCTTTGTTTGGTTGACCGAGTCTCTCATAAAAATTCTCCCGAAATCCTCTGAGAAGAAGACCGAGGGCTTCTCTTGCGCCAGATCCGATATTAGTGCTCATTCAACTCCTTCCTCCACAATTAAACTATCATAAAGAAAAATTTGCAAACTGGCCAGTGGATAATTTTCTTGTTATAATGTTTTTATGGAAAAAATCTCAACTGAAAATTACAAAGGGGTCCGTGATTTTTACCCCGAGGATATGTTTGTCCAAAATTATATTTTTGGCCTTTGGAAAAGTGTGGCTGAAAGTTTCGGCTACAGCCAATACGACGCCTCTATTTTGGAACCAGCCGAACTTTACAGGGCCAAAAGTGGAGAAGAAATCGTCAGCGAGCAAACTTACACATTTACCGATCGAGGCGAACGTGAAGTGACATTGCGACCGGAGATGACTCCGACCGTGGCCAGAATGGTTGCTGGTAAAGAGCACGATTTGGTTTTTCCATTACGCTGGTATTCAATCCCCAACCTTTTCCGTTACGAAAAACCACAGCGCGGACGGCTACGCGAACACTGGCAACTCAATGTGGATATTTTTGGAGTGGACAGTCTGGACGCCGAAGTGGAAGTTATTTCATTGGCCAATAAAATAATGAAAAAGTTCGGCGCGACCGAAAAAGATTTTATCATCAAAATAAACAGTCGGAAAATTTTGAATGATTTGTTCGTATATTTTGCTTTGAAAGAAGAACAAAAACAAAAAGTTTCCAAAATCATCGATAAAAAAGAAAAAATTTCGGATGATGTTTTTCGTCTGAGCTTGGAGGAAATAATCGGCGATAAAACTGCCGAGCTGGTTTTGCTTTTGTCCTCCCCGGAAAGATTGCTTGATACGCTCGGTTCACAAAACAAAAACACCAGAGAGCTTGTGTCGCTCATTGAAAAGCTTGAGCAAAACGGCATTTCAAATGTTGTTTTTGATCCGACTCTCATGCGCGGTTTTGATTATTACACCGGGATTGTTTTTGAAATCTACGACACCAATCCGGACAACCGTCGCGCCCTTTTTGGCGGTGGACGCTACGACGACCTCTTGGATATTTTTGGCAAGCGCAAAATTCCGGCTTTCGGTTTTGGTTACGGTGACGTGACCATGCGCGACTTTTTGGAAACACACAATCTTATGCCGAAGTATAAATCACCAGCCGAAGTTTTTATTTGCACTCTCAAATCAGAATACATTAAAAATGCGACCGAGTTGGCAGATAAACTGCGTTCGGCAAATGTAAATGTCGCGGTTAACCTCTCCGATAAAAAAGTTGGTGATCAAATCAAATCGGCCGACAAACAAAAAATTCCGTTCACTCTGGTCATCGGCGAAGATGAAATTAAAACCGGTTTGTACCCATTAAAAAACCTCTCAACCGGCGAGGAGAAAAAGGTGAAAATGGAAGAAATCGCAGAAATGATCAAGAAACAAGACAAATGAAAAAAATCGTTTTTGATGTAGAAACAAAAAACATTTTCCAAGATGTCGGTTCAAATGACCCGATTGATTTAGACATCTCCCTTCTGGCTCTTTACGATTATGATACGAACCAATACGATAGTTTTTTAGAGGAAGATTTCCCGCGACTTTGGCCTATTTTGGAAAAAGCCGATCTTCTCATCACCTACAATGGCGATCATTTTGACATTCCTCTTCTCAACAAATATTACAAAAAAGCCGGACGAGGTGATCTGTCCAAAATCCGCTCGCTGGATATTTTGAAAGAAATAAAAAACGCCTACGGCCGGCGGATGAAATTGGACCAGATAGCCGAAGGCACTTTTGATATGCACAAAAGCGGAACCGGCCTAGAAGCGGTAAGTTGGTGGCGCGCCGGAGAAATAGAAAAAATTCGCAAGTATTGTTTGGATGATGTTCGCATCACCAAAGATGTGTACGAATACGCCCTGAAAAACAAAAAACTGATTTTCAAAGAGGGGCCTTTCACTAAAGAAATAAAATTGGAGACTAAACACTGGGAACCGGTTGTGGAAGTTAAAACACAAAACTTGTTTTGACAACACAAGCCAGACATGTATGTTCCTCGAAAGGCCTTTCTCGAAACATACATGTCTGGCTTGTTTAGTAGTGTGATAATTTTAGTATTAAAATTTTTGGACAAGAAAAAAGGCGGTTCCGAGAGGATACCGCCCCTGGCAATGCCTGAGCACGCCATTGAGAGAACGCGACCGAACGAAGAACTACGAACTCCGGGGAGACTCGCTGGGTGGCGTGGATGCGCCCCCAGCGAGCCCCGGTTGCCGGCGGTGGGAGTTGACCTGCCTATTTAAAAAGCTTAAAGGCCAACCTCGCCCACCGCCAGCCTCTCAGAGTCGGCCAACCAAACCGCGAAACCGCACATGAGGATGCCGGAGCATGCCGCCCCGCCCTCTTTTCCGGCGACCCCGCGCACATGGTGCAGAAGCACCCAGGCATCAGCCGACTCTCTTAATGGCGGACGGCCAATCCGCCCCATAAAAGCCGAGTTAAATTGGTGCTTTACCTTTAGCACCTTTGCCCTTTGGGCTCTCTCGGCGAGCGACCGCGATCTGGAATGAGCCTATCATACTTCAAATTTTTTGTCAAGTGATTTTGGCACAAAAAGCAAAATTCTTTTTTGTAGATAAAAAATATGCCTAAAAATAAGCTTATTTTGGAAAGGATTTTAAAATGAGATTTTTGAGCAGATGCCGAAAATTTCTCTGTTTGGGGAAAATTGAAAAAATTAAAATATTATAAAAAGCAGAACAGCTATAACCACTCGATACCAAATAAAAACATTGAGGTTGTGATTTTTTAAATACTTGATCAGAAAACTGATGGACAGAAGCCCTGTCAGAAAAGCCACAACAGAACCTAAAATAAGCGGGGAAAGAAAGGCCGGAGAAAATAATTCGTGACGCACTTCAAAAAGTTTTTTTAATCCCGAACCGAACAAAATCGGGACAGAAAGCAAAAAACTGAATCGGACAGCTTCTTCTTGCGATAACCCCGAGAGAAGTCCGCCGGAAATTGTTGCGCCACTACGAGAGACGCCGGGCAGAAGAGCCAGACATTGATAAAAACCGACGGCCATACCGCGACCGAGCGAAAGAATTTTATCGCCGGTTCCCTTCCTCTGGGCGTACCACATCAGCAACGAGCCGAGAAGGAGTGTCAGCGCAACTAAATGAATGTTGCGGAAAATCGTGTCCATTGATTTTTCCAAAAGCAAACCGAGAATGACGGCTGGTATCGTGCCGAGAATAATGGCGTACAAAAGTGTTTTCTCTTTCTGTCCCACGGGTTTCAATGTGATAACATCCCAAAACGTTTGCAGAATCCGCAAAATGTCGCACCAAAAATAAACCAGAAGAGCACAGGCCGCGGCCAGCTGAATAATGGCGTCAAAGGTTAAAGTGCCGGAAAGATTTTGTCCCAAAAGTTTGTGGGCGATGAGCAGGTGTCCGGACGAAGAAATTGGAATAAACTCTGTCAGACCTTCAACCAACCCGAGAATAATTGCGCTTAAATGTGTCATAGGCTATAATTCTACCACAATTAACCGATAACAAAAAATTATGAATATGGAAAAAATTGCTGTTCCAATAGCCATCATTATAGCCGGCGGACTTATTGCTGGAGCTTTGTATTTATCAAACGCAAAGCCTGCAACTGTTGCTAAAACAGATGCGTCTACAACACAAACAACAAGCGGAAAAATCCGCCCGGTCAGCCCGAACGAGCATATTCTGGGCAACCCAAACGCGCAAATTTTATTGGTTGAATATTCCGATACTGAATGTCCTTACTGCAAACAATTTCAATTAACACTTCACCAATTAATCAACGATTACGGTTCAAGCGGAAAGGTGGCTTGGGTTTACAGATACTTCCCGATTGCCCAGCTACACCCGCGCTCGGAAAAAGAAGCTGAAGCGGTGGAGTGTGCCAGTCAGCTCGGCGGGGAAACGGCTTTCTGGAAATATCTGGATGAGATTTACAATGTGACACCATCTAACAACGGTCTTGATCCGGCCCAGTTACCACAGATCGCCAAAGATGTCGGTTTGAATGTGAACGATTTCAACAACTGTCTCTCCAGCGGGAAATACGCTCAGAAAATTTCGTCTGATGTTGCCGACGCTATGCAGGCCGGTGGCAATGGCACACCATTTTCGGTTTTGATAAACACCAAGGACGGCACACAGACACCTATTGAAGGAGCTTATCCATACGCTCAGCTAAAGAATATAGTTGACGCAATGCTGAAATAAACCGGCTCGGAAAAAGTTTTCCTCACCTCAACTTGAAATTCAAGATTTAATATAGTTTAACACCAATCGCCTCTCGGACCACTTCCATTTTCTTTTCGGCTTTTTGCTTGGCTCGTTTGCCACCATCGCGTAAGACATCCAAAACATAATCAGTGTCACCAACGATTTGTTTGCGTTTCTCGCGAAGCGGAGCGATGAATTTTTCGATGTTGCCGATCAAGATTTCTTTTGACTCTTTGTAACCGAGTCCGCCTTTTTCGTATTTCTCGCGGATTTCGACAAGTTCATTTTGATTTGCAAAAAGTTTGTGAAGTTGAAAAACTTTGTCCTCATCCGGATTTTTCGGTTCATCAATTCCTTTGGAATCTGTTGGGATGCTCATCACCGTTTTTTTGATTTCTTCCGGCTCGGCAAAAAGCTCAATGGTATTGTTGTAGCTCTTGGACATTTTTTGCCCGTCGGTACCCGGAATCACCGCTGTGTTTTCCAAAATTTTTGGCATCGGCAATTTGAAAACTTCGTTTTTGAAAATAAAATTAAATTTCTGGGCTGTGTCGCGCGCGTATTCCACATGCTGTTTTTGATCTTGGCCGATAGGCACGACGTCAGTGTCGTAAAGCAAAATGTCGGCAGCCATAAGCATCGGGTAGTTGAATGTACCGACAACAATTTCTTTATCCTTGGCCTCAGCATCTTTGTAGGCATGTGAGCGCATGAGGTACGGCATAGTAGTGATAGTATCAAAAATCCAACAGAGCTCTGTGTGTTCCGAAACATCGGATTGTTTAAAAATAATTGACTTCTGCGGGTCGAGACCCAGCGCCAAGTAGTCGATGGCCAAATCCAAAATCTTTTCGGACATTTCTTTTTTGTCTTGTATCAAGTTCAGCGCGTGATAATCGGCGATCATAAAAAGGCACGAATAGTCGTCCTGCATATCCACAAACTGCTTCATCGCCCCGAAATAATTTCCAATATGCGGTCGCCCCGTCGGCTTGACCCCCGAAAGTAGTGTTTTTTTATTGCTCATGAAAATATTATAGCAAAGTTTGAACAAATAATGAACTTTATTTTAAGCCAAATTTAGCTTGACAAATCAATTTATATTTGCTATAATGGCTGTAGAAATACAGCCCTTTGAAAGGAGAAAGGTGAAGAAATTCATCAAGCAGTTTTGGGAGGTTTACAAACCTCTCCGTTTGCCGATGCTCGGGGTGTTTGGATTTATAATCGTCTCCCAAATCATCAGCTTGACCACACCGTGGCTCAATAGCAAGATGATTGATGGTTTAGTCCACCGGTCACCGCTTGGCCGGATCTACATCTTCGCCGGCATTTCGATCTTCCTGTGGATCTTCCGGTCAACTTTTTTCGGATGGCTTCGGGACAGATATGAGCTTGCTTATGTCGACTACGCTATACCGAAGCGAATGCAGGAAGTGACATTGGCTAAGTTGTTCGGTTTCTCAATCGGACAACACACCAGTGAGAACTCTGGCATCAAACAGAGCGTCATCAACCGTGGAGAAAACGCATTGCAGAGCCTTGGCGACTTGGTTCTGTACCAAGCATTTCCTCTATTAGCCGAAGTGGCAATCCTTACTGGAGTGCTCTTTTGTTGGAGCAAACCAATCGGTTCGGTTGTCTTGACCGCCGCCGTGATTTACGCACTGGTTGTGATAAAAATCAACGGTCACTTTCGCCCAGACATGAAAAAAATCGAGAAGCTGTTCATTGGCGACTCGAAGTTCCAGGGCGAAATCATTCGCAACATCAGCCTTGTCATGGCCAATGCCCAAGAAGACCGCGCGCAGAGAGAATGTAAGGAAAGTTTGGGTGGGGCTTACGACTTCGCACGCAACGTTTGGAACCGTTTCGTGACCTTGGCCGCCTTCCGCAATGCGATCTCTGTGATTGCTTTGGGAATCGTGCTGATCATCTGCGTGAATGCGGTGCACGACAAGAGGTACACACTTGGCCAGTTCGTAATGTTCATGGCTTGGGCCACAAACGCTCTTGGTAACCTCAGTAACTTAAGTCCGCTTCATCGCCGACTCATTCAGCACTACACCTCGGTCAGACGATACTTTGACATGCTTGCTATCGAGCCAGATGTCAAAGTAATACCAAATCCGGTACGGCCCGACAGATTCGCCGGGCGAATCGAGTTCAAGGATGTCACCTTCCGCTACAAAGGTCGGGAAGTTACTGAGCAAGCGGAAGACGACGATGACAAACCGAAACAGACCGAACCAAAAGTAATCGGCCCAGCACTCGACAATGTTAGTTTCGTCATCGAGTCTGGTCAGACCGTTGCATTCGTCGGCGAGTCTGGCGCAGGCAAGTCCACTTTGGTCAACGCCATAATCCGAGCGCAAGATCCGGAAAGCGGTCAGATCATCGTGGACGGCAACGACTTGCGAGTGCTTGATCTCAAACATTTTCGCGAGTCGATTGGGATCGTCAATCAAGACGTTTCCTTGTTCGATCAAACACTTCGCTACAACATCACCTACGGTCTCAACGGCCGTGGCGCACAGATAACCGATTTGGAACTCAATAGAATTGCCGAGATGTCGTGCGTTGATCGTTTCTTCCACCGCTTGGAAAAAGGATTCGACACTCTCATCGGCGAACGTGGTGTAAAACTTTCCGGTGGAGAACGTCAGAGGGTCGGCATCGCTAGGGCTCTCATCAAAGAGCCGGACATTCTGATTTTCGATGAGGCGACGAGTAGCCTCGACTCCGAAAATGAGAGTCTGATTCAGGAGTCGATCGAGCAAGCTGCCAAAGGTCGAACGACCATCATCATAGCTCACCGCTTCAGCACCATTCGAAATGCTGACAAGGTGATCGTCTTCGACAAAGGCAAAGTTGTCGGCGAGGGCACACATGAATATCTCGCCGAAAATTGCGAGACCTACCAACGTCTGACTCGCAAACAAATCTTCGCCTAGTCTCCAAAGAGGTCAAAAAATAAATTCAAAGAGCCTGACCAGCTCTTTTTTGTTGTCAAAAATTATTTCCTCATATATCCAATCCAAAAGTTGCGTTTGTAGAGACGATTGCCCATTGTGGTATAGCTGGTTTTTCTTTCCAGACGCAAAATGGTGAAATGTTTTTCGTAAGTGGAAACAAAATCTTGCATCGTCCAGACTCGTTCGGTAATTCCGATTTCCGGTAAAATGTATGTGTCCGCTTCCCCACCCGGATTATTTTTCAGCAAATTTTTGGCGTTGTCGTCGCCGTCTTTGCACAAAGCTTTGACAAAAAAATATCCATTGGTTTTCAGAACACGGCGCGTTTCGGTTAAATAAATTTGCCTTTCAGCTTCGGAAAGTGAGTTTGAAGATGTCACATCCAGCACAATATCAAAAGATTCGTCTTGACATGGGAAAATGTCGCCAATATTTTGTTTTTTATAAGTAATGCGTCTGCCGGCCAGCAGGGCAAAATTTTTAGCAATTTCAATCGCTCTGTCGGAAATTTCAAAACCGGTAACCTCTGCACCCATCTCGCTGAAATAAAAACTGTTCCGTCCGGTGCCGGAACCAAGATCTAACACGGAAATTTTTTCTATATTTATCTTCGCTGACTTTTTTAAAAATTTAACAAACCGCACGACGTCCGCCTGCGGTTCATTTTCCTTGGTTAAAAAAGTTGATTGCCTGTATTCCCTATCCCATTCTTTTTCCTGCGACATAGGTAATTTTATTGTTTTTTCGGCAATTCAATGAAAAATGTTGAGCCTCTACCTACACCTGGAGATTCAACCCAGATTTTGCCACCTTGCGCTTCCACCATTTGCTTGGCCACATAAAGGCCGAGGCCGGTGCCGACAACATTGGTTTTGAAAGCGTCTTTGGCTCTGGAAAATTTGGTGAACAATTTCGGAATATCTTCCGAAGTGATGCCGATGCCTGTGTCGGAAATGGCGATTTTCACATTTTTATTATCATCTAATATTGAGATTTTAATTCCGCCATTTTTGGTGTATTTGATGGAATTGTCAATGATATTGTTTATGATCTGTTTTATTTTTCCAATATCGGCTTTAACTATGTAAGAGGGGCTCGGTTCCAAATTAATTGTCAGTCCGGCATTTTTAATGTTTGGCGAGAGTTCGTTGATAACTTCAGAAACAGTGGCAGTGATATCAAAATCGGTTAGATCATATTTCATCCTACCCTGCTCTATGCGCGAGATGTCCAAAAACTCACCGACAATAATAACCAGATTTTGGCAAGAATCAAAAATGGTTCTGATTGTTTTCTTGACCGGTTCGGAAACTTCGCCATAATCACCTTCCAAAATGAGCGAAGCGTAGCCTTTGATGGCGGTCAATGGCGCCCGAATCTGATGTGTGGCCAGCGACAAAAATTCCGATTTCAGTTGATCCAATTCTTTTAGACGATCATTGGCTTTCGCCAGATCTGCATTGACCCTTTCCAAATCCTTGGCAAGATTTTCAATTTTTTCACGCTGTTCGACTTCCTTCAAAACACTTCTTATTAAAAAGATTCCTATAATTATAGTCGCCAAAAGTAAAACAACATCAATTATTTGTTCTTGTAACGTATTGGCTATAAGAGCACGAATTAGTATTGAAACCCAGAGAATAATCATAAACATCTGGGTAACAATGACTTTCATATTGAACATTTTGTATTTGGTGATGGCATAAGCAACAGAAGCAACCATAAACAAAGAGAATATCGGGCCGATGAAAATATGCTTGTAATCACCCACGAATGGCAAAATTAAATCAAAAACCATACCGAATAGAAAACCTATCGATGTGCCGATAAGAACAAATTTTAATTGATTTTTTTCTTCTGGGTTTGTTTTCGAAAGATAAGATTTAAATAGATTGAAAAAAGAAAATACAACGAACATCACAAAAAATATTCCATATATAATATAATTTGTATGATTTATGACAACATCTTTGCCCCAATCCGTGAAAAAAACTTTTTGAATTAAAATATTTTTGTCCAGTATAAATGAACATATAAGTATTACTATTGGCAAAAAAATTGGCAAGTTTTTGTTGTAAGGTTTGAAATCTTTATTCAAAAATACGAGTGAAAAATAGAGAAATAAAGTTGGAATACCTAGGGCCGACACATAATAAAAGTCAGCTATGTATATGGCCAAAGAGAAGTCCGTCTCCATTATGAAGAATGCAAGACCAATGGCCCAGAAAGAGGCAAAGAGCACGAAAAGAGAATATATGACATTGGTTCTATCTCTTTTCCCTAGAAGTACAAAAAGGCTCAGTAGGGAATTTATTGTTGCTACTATAAATAATAGTGTAATTTGAAATTGCATAAATTACTTTTTGGCTACAACTATAGAGTGAATTTTGAGTGGTTCGTAAAACATTCTCATCTTATCAAAAGAGAAACCGGCTTTGTTGACTAACACACCCAATTCTTCCGGTGTGCGATAAATCATGGGCCAATCTATGACATTTGTGATAAATCTTTCCTCTCTATTATGACTTATATTTGCTGTGATAACAATACCCTCATCTTGTAAAATAGAATATATGCCTTTAAAAGTTTCTATTACTTTTTCATCATTAAAATAATCCAAAAGACCAACCATTTCCACCACATCAAATTTTTTCTGTGGGTTGCTTCTAAAAAAATTTCCTACAGTGTCATTTATCCAATTTAAATCAAAACCTGAAATATCTTTACAGAGAGCTTTGCTGTACTCAATCGCTTTCGGATTTTTATCAAGAAAAGTTATAGACAATTTCGTATCTTTGATATAGTTACTTCTCTGCACTACTTCCACAATAGCGCGCGAAGACCCTGAAGCGATACTTATTATATTTATCTCTCTATCTTTCGAGGAAATCTTTTCCAGATGATTATGCAATTCCCTCATCACAAACTTCAGACGATTCCGCACAGCTTTTGAATTATCCAGATTGAACCAAACTTTTTGAAATAATTTATTAATTAAGTTTTCAGCCAAAAAACCTCTGCCCTTGTCATACAAAATCTCAAGCGCATTATGATTTGTGACATTATCTATTACTTTCTTTGCTGCTAAATTTGATTTTCTTATATATTTCTTAAAACTCTTTGGTAGATTATTCAGAATAGGAACAAAAAAGAAATTAAAAAAAATCCTCAATGTAGAATTTGTTTCTAACCCAAGAGATTTATCGTTATCAATCATTGAAATGATTTTTTGAATTATTAATTTGCGACAAAACTAAGTCTGGGAAATTTATTACATCTTGATTATACCATAATAATTCAACTCATCGCTTCCTCTATCTTGTCCAACACTTTTTGGGCACCGGCCTGAAAATCTGCGACGCTGGGATTTTTAACTTGTGGTGGGATAATTTCATTCGCATACATTGGTTTACAGACCGTAATTGTTACTCTTCGACGGCGCATAAAGAAATCGCTAAACGATATATGAAAGAATGTGTCGATGGCGATTGGCACAACAGTCGCGCCTGTAACATAGGCCAGATACCCCAGCCCGCCGTGAGACGGATTCATCCGGCCATCACGGGTACGTTTGCCTTCGGGGAAAATGCACACTGTTTGCTTCATTCTCAAAAGTTTAATGTGATTGTCCAGAGAGATGGCATAATTTTTATGTCCAGAATATACAGGGTAACCACCCAAAATGTTAAAAAAAATTCCACCATAAAAATAACTGCGCCAGCCAAAAGCTTTAAATTTTTCGGTCGGATTGGAAACAAAATAAATCGGGAAAAATTTGGAGAAGAATGGAAAAATCAAAGGTGTGGTTGTGACATCAAGCTCGCTGGTATGGTTGACTGCCAGAATAATCGGTTTAAACAATTTAGAAATATTTTCCTTTCCTTTTATTTCAATATGAACAAAAAATTTATATACCAAAAAAAATATAACGTAAGCCAATTTTTGCAAAATAATAGGTGTGTAGTATCTGAATCTTTTCATAATTTTATTTAACCTTTATTTCAAACCTTTGCAGTTAGCGGCGGGAGTGTAGCCGGCAGAGCGGGCCAAGTCGGCTGAAGCGAAAGTGATTTGGTTCTCCGGTTTAATGCGCTTGGCTCCGGCACACCATGGGAAATAATATTTTGTGCCGGTTTTGGAAGCGACTACTTGCCCACCGGCCGACATTGTCGGTGTTGTTGACACCGTCGTTTGAGCCAACGATCCATCCTGCGCGCTTTCCGTTGAAAGATTGTCGGATTTTGCCTGTGAACCCACCACACCTGTTCCCTCTTCTGCCGAAATTACATTAGCTTGCTCATTTTGGGCGGGCTGTATTATTTTTATCGGAGTGTGTCTTTCTTCAATGGACGACAACCGCCCCAGAGCGAAAAAAATGCCGGCGATAATGATGAATAAAAAGAGAAAATAAAACGGCTTGATTTTTTCAACCAAATCCTTTATACTCATACAACCTTCATATTACCAGATTTTAAAACAAAAAACGAGGGTTTAACATTTTATGGCACATAAAAAGAGCGCCGGTTCCACACAAAATGGGCGAGATTCCAATCCAAAATACCTCGGTGTCAAAGTAACCGACGGAGACAAAGCACAGGCTGGATCTGTGATTGTTCGCCAACGTGGCACGGATGTCTTGCCGGGCAAAGGCGTCGGCATTGGCAAAGATCACACCATTTTCTCGCTGATTTCCGGCACGGTAAAGTTCAGCACCAAACGCAAAATGCATTTTGACAGAAAAGTGATGACTAAAAAAGTGGTCAATGTGGTATAAAAAATAAAAGCCCCGAAAGGGGTTTTTGCTTTACAAAAAATGAGTTCCGTTGTATTCTGTCAAAAGGAGAGGATATGAGAGTCAAGGTGCCCGTAAAAAGAATCCCCGATTCTTTATACAATAGAATTTTCTGGTCATGTTTTTTGGTGATATTATTGTCAGCTTTCGGGTTTGATTTCACTGAAAAATACAAGTGGGTGTTCCAACTTATTACCCTTTTAACCGTGGCGATAATGATCTTTATGCACTTTGTTCAAGTATTTTCAAATGACGAAAACAGAACCTCTCAAAATTGAGAGGTTTTCATTTATCCGCTTCAACCACCACAGTCACTTCGGCTTTTTTGCCAAGAGCTTGCACGGTCACTTTGTGCTGGCCGATTTCTTTGATGGGTTTGTCCAAAACAATTGATTCTGAATCAAGATTGAGATGTGTCTGTTTAAAAATTTCAGCAATCAAAGTTTCTCTGCCAATGCCGGCAAAAAGATGACCCTTGTCATTGGCTTTGCCTGAAATGTGAATCACGACTTGTTTCAGTTGGTCAAGACTTTTAACCAAAAGCTCGGCTTGAATTTTCTTTTCGGCGCCATCTTTTTCTTTTTGCTGATCAATTTTTTTAACAGCGCTTTCTATGGCTGGCACAGCAAACCCACGTGGTATCAAAAAATTTTGGGCATGTCCGTCAGAGACATTTTTCACTTCATATTTTCGTCCGAGCTTTGGCACATCTTTCAGTAAAATGACTTTCATATTTGTATTTTATTTATCCAACAATTGAACCGTAGCATCTATCTGTGTGTCCACTCCTTTGGCAAACTGCTTGTCGTCGAGCTTGACCACCAAATCCGGCGAGAGGCCTTCGTGCGAAATGGAAATGCCGTTTGGCGTCAGCCATTTGGCCACCGTCACTTTGAGTGATGTGTTCGGCGTGATATCCACCAACTCTTGCACCGAGCCTTTGCCGAAAGATTGTGTGCCAACCAAAGTGGCCACACCGTGATCGTGAAGCGCGCCGGCCAAAATCTCCGAAGCGCTGGCGCTACCGCCGTCTATCAAAACGACTAGCTTTAATTTATCGTTGAAAATATCATAACCTTTGCTACGGTATATCGTGTTGTTGGTATTGTTGCGATAATCCTCCTGCACCACCACATCGCCCATCGGCAAATACCAACTGGCCATATCCACCGCCGCATCAAGATATCCGCCCGGATTGCCCCGCAGATCAATTATCATTTTGGATTTGCCAGATTCAATGAACTGACGCAGGGCACCTCTGAAAAGATCCGCCGAGTTGGCCGAAAAATTATAAAGATGAATGACAAAAACATCTCCATGAACTTCGGTATCCAGAGTCGGAATATCTATGACATCGCGAACGATGGGAATGTTTATCGGATCCTTGACACCGGAGCGCGCGACTGTCAGGTTGACGGTTGTGCCGGCTTTACCCCGAATCATATTGATGGCCTCATCCACGGAAAGAGTGCTGGTTAAAGTTTTGTCGATTTGAATGATTTGATCTCCGGGTTTCAGACCGGCTTTGTAGGCCGGAGTATTTTTGAGTGGAGCGATGACAGTCAAAACGCCGTTGGCCTGCCCGATCTCCACACCGATGCCTTCAAAGTTTCCGCTGATCTGGTCGTTGAAATTTTTTGATTCTACCGGCGGGAAAAAAGTGGTGTAAGGATCGCCCAAGGAGTCCACCATCCCACTTATCGCTCCCCAAACTCGAGTTTGGTCGGAAACTTTTTCTGTAGTTGTGCTATTTGTCGGGACATATTTTTCGTCAATAACATTCCAAGCTTTCCAAAAAGGAGCAAAGTCAACCGAGGTCGAACCATTTGAATCTTTGTTTAAAATATTTGAAAGATAGACTTCGTCCGGCGTGGTTTTGCGACCAAGCCAAAAACCGGAAAAAAATATGACCACAAAAACAACAAAAATGGTTACCAGTTTCCCCCAGCCGACTTTGCCGACAAAATCTTTTATTTTTTGCATTTTGTCTATTATCGCAGAAATGAGGGGGTGGGTCAAATTAATGAAAATTCCCGTCAGCTGTGAAGCCGACGGGAATTGAGTGGGCACTGAGGATAAAGGAGCATTCAAGTTTCAACAAAGAAACAATCGTCCATTATTACCCTCATCAAAATTCACAAAAATCATTTTCCAAACTTTGATGAGTCCCCGAGTGCCTTGCGACACTCGGGGTTTGGGATAAGGTCCTCTCAGTTCCTATGAACAAATGGATCTCAATCCCAATTTTGAAAGAACATGCAGGATACTCGGGTCCCAGTCTTGAAAGACACCCCTATCAAAATCCTGACCCGACGCAAGATCGGGAAGCCGACTGTAAGCGTCGGCTCAAAACCAAGAAATTGTGGGTGGAACAGTCGTCTTTTAATCCCTAGGGATACCAGAGAACTAGTTCCACCCAGAACGGACACCGACATCTAAATCCCGAGAGATACTTCGACGGGTAGTCCGTTATGCCGCGATCCCGTCGTCGCTTTCCGGCTTGGTGGTCAAACCTTCGAGTGCCCACCAGTCGCGGAAGAGTGCCTCGACGAATTTGCCGATGACATACCACGTAGCCATCTTGTGGATATGGCCGTTGGTGTATCGCAGAGTGCCCTTGAGACCGGTCACTTTGCGAACTTCGCCATTGTCGTGAACGGTCACCGTGAAGGTTCCGTCGGATGACTTGGTGAACTCACCTTCGCGGAGTTCATAGGCTGTTTCCGTTTTGTCGCCGTTTTTGACGACGAGAACCGGACACGGATGACTGGCCCGATACTTGGCCTTGGCCGAGAGGAGTTTTTCTCCCCATTCGGAATTGGGCCGACGGTTGAATTGATCACCGAGAAGGTAGAGTGCCTGACGGCAATCTCCGTTCCAGTTGGCCACTTCGCTGTTGCGCCGGCGGGGGAAGCGTCCGTCGCCGAGCAGATGCACTCCGCAGAAAGCGCGGAGCTTCGCTTTGGTTTCGAACCGGCGAATATCAATCACCGCCCCGATGATGCGTGAAGCGATCATCGGGCCGAGGCCGACCACCGGCTTGAAAAGCTCGGTGTAGATGTCTAGCGCCTCGCAAGCCTTGGTCAGTTCGCGCTCGCGTTTGGCTTCCTCGGCAACGACCGCTTTGTAAATCTTGTCGTTGGCCTTGGCATCGTCGAATTGCTTCTCGATACCACCTTCGGGGAATCTCCCTTCAGGCGAACAGAATACAGCACCGATGAGATGCTGGCGAAGCCGTTGCTCGCAAGCAATGCGGGCCTTCATGGCATCCTCGCGAGCGCGCAAGCATTCGCGAAGCCAGATGAGGTTGAGATCGCGAGGGCCGACCTGATAGAAATCAGCCGGCTTCTCGGACAAATGGGTTGCCAGAAGTTCGGCTTGGCATTCTCTGGCCACCGAGTTGGACAATCCTTCCCGCTCGTTCTGTTTCTTGAACACGAACGGCGGAATGCGATGCACCGAGGCGCCGATTTCCTGGCCACGACGGGCCAGAGCAAAGGCGAGGTTGTCGCCACTGCCACCGAGCGCCATTGCCACCTTGTCTCCGGGCTGGAGACCTCCGCGAGCCGTTGTGTCTTTGTGGAACTTCACACTGTGACGCCCCATGACGAAGTCCAGCTCGTCGGTTTCCGTTTCCAATTTCTCATTTACGGTTTGGCCGTTTTCGAGGATGGCCACTTGCGTGGGTCGAGCCTCTCCTTCGGCAGTTCTTTTGACGCGGTGACGAATGCCGATGATTCTCATCGTCACTCCTTTCAGTCCTTGCGGACACATTTTTGCGGACGCACAATACTAATAGTCCTTTCAGACACCCAGTATCAAGCATCCGCATTTCAAAGAACAAGCGAGCATACACGGTTTAGTCTTTTCAGACAATCCTGTTCTAGCTCGCAGATTCACTTCCCCGTTGAGAAATGAAGTTAGGGGTGGACACTAAGGATTAAGTTCTTACGAACAAGACCTTAAAAAATCCACCTAAATCTTGAGGGTTACGAAAGGTGTAGTTTTCTTACGAAAACAGTTGTCAAATAAACCCTCATCAATTCAGACAAAATGATTTTGCATAAATTGATGAGAGGGCGAGATATACCGCGTCGAGTTCCAAAGAACACGGGAGCGCTAATCTCGCCCACAGCAGACAGTACGCCTCTAGATTTTTTCAATCAATAAAACGCTAGTCTGCTGAATTTGACCCTAAACCCTTGGTTGGGTAAAAAGAACTGTGCGGATATGTTGTTTCCATTTCTTTCGAAAAGTATACCTCAAATCCGCACTGGCAGACATCACGATTATATTCGTCGCGGAAACTCTCGAGATGGTCTGCCAAACTTATGATTGCGATTATTATTGCAGGGGCAAACACAGCAGTGTTATTTATTTCGAAAACTGCAAGTTAAGTTTGCTCCATTTGCTGACATCGGAGACCAAGCCCGAAAGCAACTCTTTGTTAGTCAGCAACCTCTACACAACATATTACATAAAATCAATATTTTGTCAAATAGTTTTCCGTTTTGCATTTTGATTTTTGAATTTTGCATTATATACTTATCTCATGATCACCACACATAAATACGACAATGAGACTTGGGTCGACATCGACTCGGGTACGCCAGAAGAGATTCGCGAAATAATTAACACATACAAAATCCATCCGCTTCTGGCAAGAGAGCTTTTGGGCACAGATCGTAAAGCCAAAGTGAAATTTTACGGCGATTATATTTATTGCATCTTGCATTTTCCGGCTTTCAAACACAGTCACGAAAATGAAATTAATCAGGAAGTGGATTTTATAATCGGCAAAGACCTCCTTATCACCGGCAGATACGACACCGTAGACGCCATGCATAAATTCAGCAAGTCACTTGAAGTCAAAGAAGTTTTGGAAAAAGAGGGTTCTGATTTTTACGACCATTTTATTTTCATTGAACTTTTGCGGGAACTTTACGCCGGACTTTTTGACGAACTTTCTTATATTGAAGACTTGACTGAAGACATTACCAAAAAAATATTTCAGGGCCGAGAAAAAGATATGGTGGTGGCTATTTCCGAAGTGACTCGCACTTTGCTGGATTTCAAAAAAGTAACCGACTTGCACCATGATGTTTTGGACACTCTGTTCCACCGAGGCAGAGCCATTTTCGGCGACAAGTTTTCCGATGGTGTTGAAAGCATCATGCTCGATTATTTGAAAATAAACAACGCCATAAAAAGCAACTTGGAAAGTTTGCGTGAACTGCGCGACACCAACGATTCCCTTCTGTCCACCAAACAAAACGAAATAATGAAACAGCTAACCGTCCTAGGCGCAATCGTTTTGCCGATTTCCATCATCTGCCAACTTTTCGGTATGAGTATACGGACATTTCCACTTCAAGACAACCCGAACGCCTTTTGGATTATTTTGACGACAATGTGCGTCATAGCTCTGGTCACTCTGATTTACGCCAAAAGCAAAAAGTGGGTGTGAGAAAATTGATCTAATTTCTAATTAACCTAAACAAATTCCAATGACCAATTTGGTGGTTAGGGTTTTGTTATTATTTAGAAATTAGTATAATTAGGTCAATTAAAAATTAATTATGGAGTATATACTTTCACAACACACTAACCGGAAAGAAAGATAAATTTTCACCTATTAATGACAATTTTGTGGGTATTTATTCCTGTGGACCGACGGTTTACTGGAATCAGCACATCGGACATATGTACGCTTATGTGCAGTGGGATTGTCTTGTCCGCTCGCTCAATTATTTCGGTTACAAAACAAAATGGGTAATGAATTTGACCGATGTTGGTCATCTGACTTCCGACGAAGACCTGGGCGTTGATAAAATGGAAAAAGGGGCCGAGCGCGAGGGTTTATCTGTCTGGCAAATCGCCGACAAGTATATTGCCCAATTTCGCGATAGCTTGGAACTCTTAAACATTCACGAACCGGATGTTTTGTGCCGAGCTACCGAGCACATTCCGGAACAAATAGAACTGATTGGAAAAATTGAAAAAAACGGTTTTGCTTATAAAACTAAAACCGGTTTGGTTTTTGACACCGAAAAATTTCCGGCCTACGCCGATTTCGCCCATTTGCATCTTGAAGATCAGAACGCCGGCAGTCGCGTCAGCGTTGATCCGAAAAAGAAAAAGCCGTGGGATTTTTTGCTTTGGATTACAAACCAGCCGAATCATATTATGAAATGGCCTTCTCCGTGGGGTGTTGGCTTCCCCGGCTGGCACATTGAATGCACGGCTATGTCGGTCAAATATCTCGGCGAAAATTTTGACATTCACACCGGTGGCAAGGAGCACATTCCGGTGCATCACACCAATGAAGTGGCGCAGGCCTTCGGCGCTTTCGGGCATCAGACGGCCAATTTTTGGTTGCACAATGAGTGGCTTCTTTTTGACGGACAAAAAGTCAGCAAGTCGCTTGGCAATTCCATTTTGGTTTCCGACCTTGTCGCCCGCGGTTTTGACCCGCTATCACTCCGCTATCTCATAATGACCACGCACTACCGCACCGGTTTGAATTTCACATGGGAGAGTCTAACCGGCGCACAAACGGCATTAAAAAGATTAAGAAGTATTGTGCGTCACATGAGAGAAGATATTCAAATGAAAAATAGCGGTTACAAACCACATGATTCCATCTTACAAGAAAAAAAAGAAATTTTTAAAAGTTTTATAGGTGATGATCTTGGTATGCCACAAGCTTTAGCATTTGTGTGGGAATTAATACAAAATACCAAAGTCCACGAAACTGAAGCATATGAGTTAATTAAAGATTTTGATAAAGTGCTTGGACTAAAATTGATAGAAGAAAATTTAAAAATGATACCGGAAAATATACAGAAACTAGCAAGAAAGATGAATAAAGCACGTTTTTTTGATAAAGATTTTGAAAAAAGCGATAAAATACGTGAGGAAATAAAATCTTTTGGATTTGAGGTTAAAAATCTTGAAAATGGGGTTTATGTTGGGGGGAAAGATTATTACAACCAAATTTTTCCATTCCAATAAATATAATCTCCCCAGCTTTTCCACTTATTTTGCACTTTTTGGCAAGTGGCGGAGAAATTTTCCGATGTGATACAATCCTGATATGCCTCAATCCACCTCCTCACAATCAATCATCTCTCGCTTGCGTATGCCACCGCAAAATCTGGAAGCGGAGATGGCTTTCCTCGGCTCGGTTATGCTTCGGCCGGAAGCGCTTTATGATGTCATTGACACAGTTACGCCGGATTCTTTTTACTCGGACAAGCACCGCATCATTTTTGAAACAATGCTGGAACTTTGGAGCAAGCACCAGCCGATTGACCTTTTGTCCGTTTCCTCGCGTTTGTCTGAAAAAGGTTGGTTGGACCAAATCGGTGGCAACATTTACCTGACCGAGCTGGTTAATGTCGTGCCATCGGCCGGCAACATCGCTCACTACGCCGGCATCATTCAAAAAAAACACATTATGCGTCGGCTGATTGAGGCTTCGGACCACATCAATCAAATCGGTTACGACGAAATTTTGGAAATGGAAGAAGCTTTGGACTCGGCCGAGAAAAAACTTTTCGAAGTAACTTCCACTCACGGCTCGCATAAATTCACTCCGCTCAAAGACGAACTCTCGGAAGCGTGGGAAAGGTTGGATCGCCTGCACAGCTCGGAATCAACTTTGCGTGGTGTGCCGACCGGTTTTGCCGAACTAGACAACAAACTTTCCGGTTTGCAAAAATCCGATTTGATAATTTTGGCCGGACGGCCCTCGACCGGCAAAACTTCGCTGGCATTAGACATCGCTCGTCAGACAGCTGTGGCTCACAACACTTCGGTTGGAATTTTCTCGCTGGAAATGTCATCGCAACAATTGGTTGATCGTATGCTTTCGGCTCAAGCCAATGTTGACGCTTGGAAAATGCGCACCGGCAAACTGTCGCGACAGGACGACTTTGAGGCCATCCGCGAAGCTCTGGACAAACTTTCCAAAGCGCCGATTTACATTGACGACCAGCCGGGCAACAACATTTTGAAAATGCGCTCTGTCGCCAGACGGCTGAAAAGCGAGCACGGACTCGGCCTGATTATCGTGGACTACTTGCAACTGATGGTGCCGACCCAAACCAGAAACGACAATGTCGTCCAACAAGTGACCGAAATTTCCCACTCGCTGAAAAACTTGGCCCGCGAACTGGATGTGCCGGTTTTGGCTCTGTCGCAACTCTCCCGCGCTGTGGAGTCGCGTGGCGGTCGGCCACGTCTTTCCGACTTGCGCGATTCCGGTTCAATTGAACAAGATGCCGACATTGTGATGTTTATTCATCGCGAAGACAAATACAAAGAAGCCAGCGAAAAAACAAATGTTGCTGAGATTTTGATTGAAAAGCACCGAAATGGCGAGACCGGCAAAATTGAACTTTTCTTCAACGACAAAAAAGCCACATTCCAGAGTTTAGATAAATCAAACTTTAGTGGCGCCGAAAAGGAGTTTACAGATTTTTAACGACGCAAATTTCATTTTGTAATGATTTTTTACTATAATCACCTTATGGACTCCACCGACAAACTTATCGAACTCTTTAAACAATTCCCCGGCATCGGGCCACGACAAGCTAAACGCTTCGTTTATTTTTTGCTAACTCGGCCAAGCGGTTATACAGTAGAACTTTCCAAACTAATCAGCGAAATAAAAACAAATGTTGTTTGTTGCGACGAATGTTTTAGATTTTTTGCAAAGAATGGCCACCCTTCCGACACCTGCCCGACATGCCTCGACAAAAATCGAGACGGCAAATTGCTGATGATTGTTTCGCATGATGTTGATTTTGAAAATGTGGAGAGAACCGGAAGTTTCAACGGCCACTATTTTATTTTGGGAGGCGCAGTGCCTATTTTGGAAAAAAATCCGGAGAAAAAAATCCGCCAAAAAGAACTTTTGAAAACAGTTGAGAAAAAAATAAAAAACGGTTTGCAAGAAATCATTATCGCCTTAAATTACAACCCCGAAGGTGAAAACACTCTAACCTACGTTTCGCAAATTCTGCAACCATTGTCTGAAAAACACAAAATTAAAATTTCCACTCTCGGTCGTGGCCTTTCCACCGGCACTGAGCTGGAATATTCCGACTCCGACACCATCAAAAACGCCCTGAAAAACAGACAGTAAATTGATTTGCTTTTTGTTTTGGAATATGTAAACTTAATTGCGGAGAAGACAATGCTGTTTCCAAAACCTTTAGATCCTCTTCAAAAAAAAGAGGTCTTGAGAAAAGTAAGAGAAGAAAAAAGAAATCTAAAAAGGAAAAAAGAACGGTTTGTTAAAAGAGGTACTGATGTTGGTTTCAGCGCAGAACAGGCAAATCTTTTATATGATCTTTTTGCGGCCAAGGCCAATAAAACTCACGGGCATGAGAATCTTCAACCCAGAGAAATCATATACGGTAATCAAATATAGTCTGTATCAAAAAGCGCTCCATGAGGAGTGCTTGTTTTTTTATTTATTTGATGCTCTCTATCAAAACTTTAAACCATGGCTGTCTGTGACCGTTCTTTTTGTAGTAGCGGGATTTTTGTTTGTATTTAACAACTTCCACCGTTTTATTGCGACCGATCTCAGCCAATGCGCCGAAAACTTTGGCGCCGGAAATATATGGTGTGCCGATGGTGGTGTTTTTGCCGTCTTCCACCAGCATTACTTTGTCGAAAGTGACTTTATCCCCCACTTTCAAATCACCCTTGATTTTCTCAATTTTAACCGTGTCGCCCTTGGCCACTTTGTATTGCTTGCCTCCTGTAAATATTATTGCGAATTCCATAGTTTTGCCATCATACCAAAACCACCCAAAAATGCAAATGAAAACCGAGGTCATTGACCCCGGTTGCACGAATGGATATTTTCAGGACATATAACGTCCACACCCAAAAATTTGACATAGTTCGGAAACATCGGCGAGCCATCACATTGATAGCAAATCAACATCCCAAACTTTTCGACTTCCAAAATCTTTTGTCCGATTAAATTCCAATCGTCAGATTTTACCGTCAGGGAATTGTCTTGTTCTACTGAAAAACGAAATCCATATTCTGAAATGATGCCGATTATGTTTTGATTATCTAAAATAACTTTCCAATATTTCGATCTCTCATCATCCACCAATTCAAAACGAACCATGCGTACCTCCACGACATATCATACCTAAAAAAATGCAAAGTCAAATATTTACTGTACCGTCACTTTTTTCATGACAACCGGTGTCAAAGGTTTGTTATTCAGCGGATCGGTTTTGACGACATCAATTTTATCAACCACATCTTGTCCGGAAATGACCTTGCCGAAAATAGTGTAATTGCTCGGCAACGAATAGTCGGCGGCCATAATAAAGAATTGCGAGCCGTTGGTGTTCGGACCAGAGTTGGCCATAGCCACCACGCCCTGTTTGTAACCAGCTTGATAACTTGGCGTAGCAGGATTGAGCTCATCAGCAAATGTGTAGCCCGGACCGCCAGTGCCATCGCCTTTCGGATCGCCACCTTGAATCATAAAACCGGAAATAACGCGGTGAAATGTCAGACCATCGTAAAATCCTTTGCCCGCCAAAGTGATGAAATTCTGCACAGTGTTCGGCGCGTCGGCGTCGTATGTTTCAAAAATGATCGTGCCGTAGTTTGTTTCGATCGTCACTTTGTGCGCGCCGTTTTTGACCGTAGATGTTGTTGTCGCCGTTGTTGCGGTAGAGGTTGTTGTTGCGTTTTGTCCTGTTGCGCTTGATCCGTTGGCTGGCACAATACTGATCTGCGAAACATTTCCACTACCACCAAAAAGATAGTACCCGCCCAAAATCGCCACGATAATAACAAAAAGACTTAAAATAATATATTTTGTATCCATTTTATTTTTGAAAAATTATTAATTTTGCCAAATTTGAAACATCAAACTTTCAAATTTGGATGAAATTCTAGGCGGACGAGGAAAATAATTCGAGCCTTACTGTGGTAAGGTGAGAATTATTTTGCCGAAGTCCAACAACGAATTTCGCCAAATTTGGAAGTTTTAACTATTCTACTCAATTTTGAGAGATTGTCCATTGAGCAGGATATCAAAACGAACATCACTATTTTTTGGGTGAGCCAGAATTTCTTTCAATACTTCAACCGGCTCATATTGCCCGTCCAGAGCCAAATGAAATGTGCCAAAGTGAATCGGCACGGCCCGCCTAACGGATAGATCTTTGTACAACCTGACAGCGTCCTCCGGACTCATGTGCATTTTACGCATCATTGATTTTGGTTTGAAAGCGCCGATTGGCAGAAAAGCCAATCTAAACCCGCCGGGATATTTTTTACGAATTTGGCTGGCAAAAGGTCCATAGCCAGTGTCTGCGGCAAAATAAATGTCGCCATGCGGAGTGGAAATGACAAACCCAGCCCAAAGAGTTTTGTTTCTGTCGGTTACAGCTCGCGAGGAAAAATGTTGAGCCGGCACGCATTCAACCGAAACCGCGTCAGAAACTTTGCGCGACTCTCCCCAATCCATATCTTCGGCACCAGAAATTTTTTTAGCCTGTAAATTTTGACTGTTGCCGAGAGGAGTCAAAATAATCGGTCTGTCCCGTTTGGAAATTCTTCGCAGAGAAATGATATCCATATGGTCGTAATGGTTGTGGCTCAAAAGTATCAGATCAATCTTCGGCAAATCAGAAAAGACCACACCTGGAGGCATATAACGCTTCATCCCCAAAAATGGCATCGGGCTGATTCGTCCAGACCAAACCGGGTCGGTTAAAATATTCAACCCTTCGGTTTGTATTAAAACGGTCGAATGATTCACGAAGGTTACAACAACGGGCTTGCCCAAAACTCTCTCCGGAGGATAGACGGGACCGTCAGGCAATGGTCTTTTTCTCCAATGATCGGTAAAAATTTTAACAAGAGGAATTGTGCCGAGATCCCATTCCAAAATTTCTCTGAAAGATTTTTTGTCCACATTTCTGACCCAAAAATCAGGAGAAATGTTGTGAAATTTCCAACCATTAAAATGGTCGGAGATCGGCCCACGGTAACTTTTGGACCGCAAGCAATAATTTACAATGACGCAAATTAAAATAAAACTTATGACAAATGTTATCATTTGAGACAATTGTAGCATAAATTTTTATGTTACAATATTTTTCAGGCGCGGGTATGGTTTCCAGGGCAGTAAAAAAGCGAGTGTAATTTAGTGGTAGAATTTGTGCTTCCCAAGCACAGAGCGCGGGTTCGATTCCCGCCACTCGCACAAAAAATAAATCGGTGGACCTAGGCGGAGTTGAACCGCCGCTTCGGCAATGCGAATGCCGCGTAATACCACTTTACTATAGGCCCTCTGTGCATCCTACAAGATTCGAACTTGTGACCTTGCGAATGTGAATCGCACGCTCTAACCAACTGAGCTAAGGATGCAAATTCCCAAAAGTTATTTTATCCGACCATTAGAGCTATCACGATTAACAAAACAAAAAGGACAAGCCAGCCGAGAGTGGCAAAAAGAAAAATAAAAGCTTCTTTTTTGAGATTGTCCAAGTACAACATAATCGGGCGACCAAAAACCAAAAGTCCTGTAACAGAAGCCGATATAATAAAAATAAGCAACAAAAATACCGGCACAATAAAATTATTCCCAGTTTGACCGAAAATATCTTGCACGTGTGAAAAGAACCAGGCCACAGCCGAAACATAGGCCAGAACCCCGCCGGCATTTATAAAACTTTTTAAAATATAATCTGATTTTTTCATGTGGACCTGCGGGGAATCGAACCCCGACTACTTGAATGCCATCCAAGTGTAATACCGTTTTACTACAGGCCCTCTAATATTATTTTTGGAATCAATTCCAACTCCAATTGTATATCTGTGCGACCGGTCATTACAACACAAACCCCTTTGTATTTTTTTTGTTTTGTTGGTTTCCCGACGGTTCTTGGATCAGGAATTGTTTTGTAAAAATTTTTCAATGGAATCAGGGTTATTCGAGACCAATATATTTCAAGTTTGTTAATATTTTGGTCTGCACGATAACTGATCCTGCATTTCAAATCTTTCGGCTTAATATTGTAGCATAAATGAAGTAATTGCAAGTATAAAGTAATTATTTCCGGGCTCGAGCTACCTAGTGACAAACCTTTATGAGAATGCCATTTTGATCCTTCACCAAGATACAAAATGGAGAGTAACATTTTCAATAAATCTCTATCTTTCAGTTTTTTTGCCAAATGCTTATTTTTATCATGCAAACTTGAAAACAATTTTTCACGTTTCAACTTACAAGACACCATTGCTATTTTTTGAGCTTTTGAAAGATTTGACTTATTAAGTTTATCAATTTTTTCTTGATATTCAGCGGGCAAATAAATACCACTACACCAGTTTGAAATAGTGCTCTTAGGAACTTTAATTTTTAACTTTTTAGTTATTTCAGAATATGTTAGGCCGGCTGCTCGAAGTTTTTTTGCTTTATTTATTTTTAATTTATCATACCTGGCTTTCATACTATAATTGTACTCCAGTGATTCACCATGTGTAAATACAAAAATGTGGACAAACTGGACTAAAAATTCATGTCAGCGTTAATGCCCGCGACTGTGGAGTTGATGTAGCTTTGTGTCCAGACAATTGCCGACCAAATCATGATGACAGTCGACAATATTAAAAGCACCCAGGCCACTTCTCCTATCTGTTTGGTTTTTGGGTCGTTTGATTTGAAATATTTCATCCCAGACCAACGGGTGATAAAAAGAAAACAGATGAATGGTAAGATGGCACTGAAAGCGTAGAGTTTAATCTGCGCGCCAAGCGTCGTGGAAAGCGGAGCTGAATTCAATTTCGTTCCGCAGTTCGGACAGAAATAATAACTCGACAAAACCGGTTGGTGGCATGTCGGGCAGACATTGGTATTAGAATTTGGTTCCATAAATTAATTCTACCAGAGTCAACTGTTTTTGACGAGCGGAGGGTAAGGGATTTGAACCCTTGATGCCTTTCGGCATACGCGCTCTCCAAGCGCGCGCACTAGACCGCTATGCGAACCCTCCTAAAATAAAATTTTCGGCAAATTATTTCCGCAATTTTAAAATTTTTTCCACATCGCGAATTTCGCCCCAGATGCCGTCTATCAAATCATATTTTTTGGCCTCTTTCAATGTGGGCCAAGCGAATTCCACTGCGTCCTCGTCCAACTTCACTTTGCCGGAAATAAATTTGGCGAAGTAGCTGAAAACAATAACCGGTATACCGTCGGGACGAATGAATGTCAGTTCTAGCAAAAATTCCGGCTTGCCGATCTTCAGGCCGACTTCTTCTTTGATTTCGCGCAGGAGAGATTTTTGCAAAGCCCTGTACCACTGCGGAGCGCCTTTCGTGCTCGGCTTATCGTTTATGTAGTCGTCGGTAGTCAGTCCCCCGCCCGGCACTGTCCATTTGTTCGGATGCACTTTTTTGTGCGGAGCGCGCTTGGTCAAAAGGTAGCGGAAACTGGATTTGTCTTTTTTCCAGATAATCGTTGTCGTCACAATACGATGCAATTCTTTGTCTTTGATTTCCATGGTTTTAGATTAAATTCTAATTGTTGAATTATATATCACAAAACAAAAAACCACCAAGTGGTGGTTTTTTGTTTTTTAATAATCCATTCCTCCACCCATCCCACCAGGCATCGGTTTTTTCTCTTCCGGCTCTTCTGCCACGGCCACTTCGGTGGTCAGTAACATAGCTGAAGCCGAGCTGGCGTTTTGCAGACCGGTGCGAGTGACTTTGACTGGGTCAATGATACCGGCAACAAACATATCTGATGTGTAGGCGTCTTTCAGCGCGTCGTAACCGCCGTTGCCTTTTTCACCTTTAATACGCTCAACGACAATTGAACCGTCACCAAGGCCAGCATTGACTGCAATTTGCCTTAGGGGCATTTCGCAAGCGTTTAATACGATTTCATAACCGACGGAAAATTCATCTGTGCTATTTTTTATCTTTTTACCAGCCTGTTCCTTTTCAAATTTTTCGCGAACTGATTGGGCTGCTTTGACCAAAGCCACACCGCCACCCAAGACGATACCCTCACTGATGGCTGCTTTGGTGGCGTTGACTGCGTCTTCAATTTTCATTTTCAAATATTTCATTTCCGTCTCCGTTGCCGCGCCGACTCTGACCACAGCCACACCACCAGAAAGTTTGGCGATGCGCTCGTCCAGTTTTTCAATGTCAAATTTTGATTTTGTGGCCTCACGCTGTTTTTTCAGTTGGGCCACTCGCTTGTCGATGTCGGGTTTTTTGCCCTTGCCGGCGACAATGATGGTGTTGTCTTTGGTGGAAACGACTTTGCCGGCCTTGCCCAAAACTTCCAGTCCGACTGTTTCCAGTTTCAATCCGAGTTCGTCGGAAACAACTTGCCCACCAAGCATAATGGCAATGTCCGACAGCATTTCTTTTTTGCGATCGCCGTAGCCCGGCGCTTTGACCGCCAGTACATTGAAACCACCACGCAATTTGTTGATGACAAAAGTGGTCAGCGCCTCGCCATCAACATCATCGGCAATAACAACCAAATCTTTTTTACCCGTTGTCGCAACTTTTTCCAAAAGTGGCAAGACATCCTTGATGGCCGAAATTTTCTTGTCTGTCACCAAAACCGGCGCATCTTTGTATTCGGCTTCCATCCGCTCGGTGTTGGTCACCATATAGGCCGAGATGTAGCCCTTGTCGAATTCCATTCCTTCCACCACTTCTGACTCCACCCAAATGATCGGCGATTCCTCCACCGTCACCACGCCGTCCTTACCGACTTTTTCGATGGTATCGGCGATGATTTTGCCGAGCTCTTCTGACTCGGCCGAAATTGTTGCCACTTGGCGGATTTCGTCTTTGGTTTTTATCGGTTTGGCCATTTTTTTCAGCGCTTCCACCACATCTTTCGTGGCTGATTCAATGCCGGCGCGAATGCCCATCACGCCGAGCGCCCATGTTGGTGTGCTTCATTCCTTCGTGAGATAATGGCTTGAGCCAAAATGACCGAGGTCGTTGTGCCGTCGCCGGCCACGTCGTTTGTTTTGGTCGCCACTTCTTTGATAATCTCGGCGCCCATGTTTTCAAATTTGTCTTTCAGAGTAAATTTCCTTGGCGATGGAAACGCCATCGTTGGTCACTGTCGGCGCGCCGTAGCCTTTGTCCAAGACCACATTGCGACCTTTCGGTCCGATGGTTACTTTGACCACGTCAGCTACTTGATCAATACCGCGTTTCAGTGCTTTTCGCGCATCTTCGTTGAAAATAATTTGTTTTGACATATAAAATTTGAATAATTTTTAATTGACCTAATTAACCTAATTTCTAAATAAATCCCAATGACCAAACCCTAAAAATAACAGTTGGAATTTATTGATTATTAGTGCTTATTTAGATTAATTAGAAATTAGAATAATTAGGTTAATTTCTTAATAAATTTTATTTCAGTATTGCCAGTATATTTTCTTCCTTTATTAAATAATATTCCTCACCACCGACCGTCACTTCGTCATAGCCGTATTTGGAAAAGGCCACCGTGTCGCCGATATTTACAGAGACCGGCACGCGCTTGCCGTCCTTCCATTCACCTGCCCCAACGGCAACAACTTTGCCCTGCTCCGATTTTTCCTTGGAATCCGTGTCTGGCAAAATGATGCCAAAGTTGCTTTTCTTTTCCAATTCCTCTTTGGTGAAAGGTTTGATCAAAACCCGACTGCCCAAAGGCATAATTTTTGATTTGCCGGTCTGGGATTTTGCTGAAAGATTTTTAATGGCCTTTTTAGCCGGTTTTGACTTTGTTTTTTTTGTTGGCTTTTTCATCATTTTTTTCTTCATTACAGTTTGTGTTAGCTATTAAGTGTTGAAAGTATATGTATTTTCCGGTCTGTCGTCAAACTTGACAAAAAATATGAGATGTGATAGACTACGATAAGAATCGACCTGTGGAACGGACTGGGCGAGCAACCCTACCTAATTCCCGGCGATAGAAGGGGAAGTATGTCAGTCAATGTGTACCTCAAAAACGAAGTTCGTAATCTCGATGGATTTGTCCTCGGGAGCACGGATAACATGGGTCGCTACACGAGCAGGACCAAATTCAAGGGTGTAATTCTCTCCGAGGAGGGTGATCGACTATACCTCGGCATCCACAGCGAAAATCAAGAAGTCCCGGAATGCCTCGCAGACATGGTCGAGGAGATCAGTGTGTGTGACTTCTTTTGTCCGAATCGTGGAACTCGCGAAACGGGTATCTACCGGCATAACTCGGCTGAAGCCGAGCTGGAGGTCGGGTGTGATAGCCGACAGTTGCGATTCAACATTCACATTCGGAGCAAGAAAATGAGCGATGTTCGCGAACTGCTCCGTCTGATCAAGATCGGCGCGATTCGACCAAACGAGAGTTATGAGGGAAGTCAGCAGGGCAAGTCCCACCGACAACTCGAAGACGAACTTGCTTCTGTGAGACAGTTCGTCAACGAACTGGTTCGGGGAAAGATATTCTTTGTCCGGGCAGCCTACATCGTCAGGCGACTCAACCAGATTTTCAACAGCAAGTGACGGATACGTCCGTCGGGGCGCGACCTAGTCGCGCCCTTTTCCATTTGCAAAAAATTTAAATTCAAGTATACTTATCCTCACTATGACTCCGATTCATATCGTTTCTGTCTTTCAAATCGTATTGGCAGTGCTCCTCATCTGCGGAGTGCTTTTGCAGCAATCCGAAGCGGGCCTCGGTGGAGCTTTTGGCGGTGGCGACGGTTTTTCCTCGGGTCACCACACCAAACGTGGAGCGGAAAGAACAATATTTATTGCTACAATTGTTATTTCAGTATTATTTGCTGTCAGTTCCATAAGTCTACTATTATTGTAAAAGAATTAATCTAATTTCTAATTATTCTAATTTCTAAATAAATCCCAATACCCAAAAATCAAAATCTTGGTCATTGGGATTTGGTGCTTGTTTAGAAATTAGGTTAATTAGGTTAATTAGAAATTATTATTTCTATTATCTTCGTGAACATCGAATCTTTTCGCAAATTGTTTCAAAAAGAATGGCATCTGCCATTTCACCACAAGATGACAAAAGTTGTCAGCTCTTTTTCCTTGACCGAAAAAATTATTTTTTATTTTTTTGTCGGCCTTTTTACGCTGTCCGCTTTGTTACTTCTTTGGCAAGTTAATAAATTTTTCCTAGTGCAAGTGCCGGATTATGGCGGAAGCTTCAGCGAGGGTGTGGTCGGCTCAGCCCGTTTTGTCAATCCGCTCCTTGCCGTTTCTGATCCGGATCGCGATTTGACTGAGCTGGTTTATTCTGGACTTTTACGAGCCACGGCGGATGGAGGGCTCACACCGGATTTGGCTGAAAGTTACAGCATTTCTCCGGACGGCTTAACTTACACATTTGTCATCAGAAAAAATGCCAAGTTCCAAGATGGCGCGCTCGTCACCGCCGATGATGTTGTCTTTACCATCCAAAAAGCTCAAGACCCAACCCTGCAAAGCCCACGTAAAACAAACTGGGACGGCGTGACGGTCAAAAAGATTGGTGATCGAACGGTGCAATTTGTTTTAAAACAACCTTATTCCCCTTTCATTCAAAACGCCACTCTGGGAATTTTGCCGGAACATATTTGGAAATCGGCTTCCATTGATGAATTTCCGTTCAGTGAGTGGAATATCAAAGCCGTCGGTTCCGGACCTTACAAAATAGATTCAGTTGTATACACTTCCGGTGGATTGCCATCAGAATATCACCTTTCCGCCTGGAGCGGTTTTGCTCTTGGTCGACCTTTCATTTCCAACATCATCATCAAGCTTTATCCTGATCAAAAAAGTTTGATTTCGGCTTACAATGATGGTAGTATTGATAGTGTTCAAGGTTTGTCGGCTCAAGAACTGTCCGAATTAAAAATCTCCGATGGACAAAAGATTATTGCTCCTCTGCCGAGAGTTTTCGGAGTATTTTTTAACCAAAATCAAGCCCCCGTTCTGGTCAATCCGGAAGTCAGACAAGCTCTAGAGATGGCCACGGGCAAACAGATTATTGTTGATCAGGTGCTTGGCGGATATGGTCAAGTTGTAGATAGCCCCATCCCACCGAAAGAAATTTCAACAAAACCAAATGGCGGATTTGACCAGGTGGCAGCCGACGCCAAGGCTATTGCTCTTTTGACTTCTCACGGCTGGAAACAAAACACTGATGGAATTTTTCAAAAGAAAACCGGCAAAACAACCCAGACTTTAGCTTTCTCTATTTCCACATCAGACGCGCCTGATTTGAAAGCTGCGGCCAATCTTTTACAACAGCAATGGCAAAAAATCGGCGTAGCTGTGACAGTCAAGATATTTGAAATAAACGATTTGAACCAAAATATCATCCGTCCTCGTAAATATGATGTATTGCTCTTCGGTGAAGTGGTCAGCGAAAATGCGGACTTGTATCCATTTTGGCATTCTTCAGAGCGACTCGACCCCGGACTCAATGTGGCAATGTATACTAACCTCAAAGTCGACAAAATATTGGAAAATTTGAGACAAACAATCAACCCGACCGATCAAGAAAATTTATATCAAAACTTCGAAACACAAATCGCTACCGACAGACCAGCCATTTTTCTTTACTCCCCTTATTTTATTTACATCACCCCGAAAAAAATACAAAACATAAAAACGGGAACACTCACCACTCCAGCCCAAAGATTTAGCGATGTCTACAGGTGGTATATTGAAACAAATGAAGTTTGGAAAATATTTACTAAAAACTATTAAAAACAATTAATCTAATTTCTAATTATTCTAATTAATCTAAATAATAACTAAACCCCAATGACCAATAAGTTTCTATTATCATTTTGGGAATTTAGACATTGGGATTTATTTAGAGATTAAAATAATTAGGTCAATTAGAAATTTTATTATGAATCCATTACAAACCAGAACCCCTTCAACAACCAGAAGTCATCGTGTGGTTAGGCACCGTTACAGACCAGAAATGGCTGCCATCAGAGCGGCCAAAAAAGACGATATTATTCCGGAATCCGGTGATAATATCCGCATAGTCACACTTGGCGGTGTGGAAGAAATCGGTAAAAATATGACGGTTGTGGAATACAAAAATGACATTATCGTCATTGACTCCGGTTTTCAATTCAAAGATGACGAAACACCTGGAGTAGATTACATTTTGCCGAATATAAAATATCTGGAAGACAAAAAAAACAAGATCCGAGGAGTAATAATCACTCACGGACATTTGGACCACATTGGGGCTATCCCCTACATTATGGATCGCATCGGCAATCCGCCGATTTACACTCGCACTCTGACCGCCATTATGATAAAAAAACGGCAAGAGGAGTTTAAACATCTTCCAAATCTGGACATTCGGGCAGTTGAAAAGGAAGACACCATTAGACTTGGTTCTATGAGAGTGAAATTTTTCAATGTCACTCATACCATTCCTGACGCCATGGGAATTATCATTGAAACACCTTACGGTGTCATTGTTACTCCGGGAGATATAAAACTTGATCATGATGACGGTGTGCCGACCGCGGCCGAGGAAAAAGAATACGCTCGTTTTGCCAAAGAAAAAGTTTTGCTTCTTATGATGGATTCGACCAATGTCGACAACCCGGGTTTTTCCACACCGGAAAAATTAGTGCATAAAAATCTGGAAGAGATTATCAAGAACACCAAAACCAGAATGATAATCGGCACTTTTGCCTCCCAGCTTGAGCGTATCATGAAAATAATTATGATTGCCGAAAAATACGGCAAGAAAGTGGTCATTGAGGGACGCAGTATGAAAAATAATATTGACATCGCCATAGCCATCGGAATGCTGAAAATTAAAAAAGAAACTATTATTTCCGGCGAACAGATGGAAAATTATCCGCCCGATCGCATTGTCGTCCTGGCCACCGGCGCTCAAGGCGATGAATTCGCCGCCCTGATGCGAATGTCCAACAAAACACACAAATATTTTCGTATCACTCCGCGCGACACTGTTGTTCTTTCCAGCTCCATCATCCCCGGCAACGAAAAAGCGGTTCAAAAATTGAAAGACAATCTGGCCAGACAAGGCGCCAAAATAATTCACTACCGCACATCGGATGTTTACATTCACTCCACCGGCCACGGCAATCGTGGCGAGCTGGAATGGTTGCACAAAAAAATTCGTCCGAAATTTTTCATACCGATACACGGTTCGCACTATATGTTGCGAGTCCATGAAGACTTGGCCAAATCTCTCGGCATGCCGACAGAAAATATTATCGTGCCGGACAACGGGGCCATTATGGAAATTCAAAACCATGGACAAAAATTTGTCAGATTGAAAGAGTCGGCTCCTAGCGGAATGATGATGGTGGACGGTTTTGCCATCGGCGATGTTTCGGAGTTGGTTATTCGCGACCGCAAAATGCTGGCCCAAGACGGAATGTTTGTCATCATCGCTTCGGTCAACACCAAGACAGGCAAACTGAAAAAATCGCCGGATATTATTTCGCGCGGTTTTGTTTATTTGCGCGAGTCGCAAGATCTTTTGGCTCAGGCCAGATTGATTATCAAAAAAACCGTGGAAGAAACGACCAGTGGAATGAACCCAATCAATTTTGATTTCGTCAAAAATTCCGTCTCTGAACAGCTTAGTCGATTCCTTTTCCAAAAGACCGCCAAACGCCCGATCGTCATTCCTGTCATTTTGGGAGTTTAGTTTTACAAAAAATAACAAAATAACGGCTCTGTTGAGCTGTTATTTTTTGTTACCAAAAACTTGACAAAAAATTACAAAGGTGATATACTTCTAGGCAGATTACCGACCTCCAATTACCCCTCAAGTAGGACAGAACTAATGTTTGAATAATAACTCATTGGCGCGCGGAAGCCAATCACTTCTCTCGGTCGGTTGTTTAGGAAGGAATGTATTTCTTGCAATTCTTCCTCAGTGACTGACTCAATATCTCTTCGTTTAGGCACAAAACATCTGATCCATCTGTTGGTGTTTTCCACCAGACCTTTTTCCCAAGAATGGTATGGATGTGTAAAATAGATTGGCACTTGCAGGAGAGTTTCCAACTCTTTCCAACAGGTGAATGCAATATCGTTGTCTGTGGTGATGCTCTTCAATTCAACACCATGGAACAGACGGGAAAGCGCGGCACGAATAGTGTCGCGTTTTCTGTTGGGCAGTTTCCTGACCCATGTTCTTTTGGCTTGCCAATCCACAGCAACCAAAAGTACCCACGAACTGTCTTTGGAAACGATGAAATCGAGCTCAATGTGTCCTAGACCTTTTCTCTCCGGTCTGACATCAATATACTTCCTGCCATCCTGAATGTGCTTCCAATGATTTCGTTTTCTCCCACCCTTGTGATTGTTCCAACCCCAAAAAAGCAGGTGGTTTAGACCTCTCGACTCGGCAAATTTGTATATGGCTTTGGCCGAGCAGATGATACCCATTTCACATTCAAGATACCCGCTAATCTGCTTCGGCGACCAATGATACGGCTTGGTTAATCGTTCCACCACGAATCGACAGAGAAACGGGTCAAGCGCCACTTTCAGACACTGCTGTTTGGCTCGCCATCTTTTCATTGAAACTTTCTGCTTGGCTTTTTCCGCTTCATACACCCCATTAACACTGTGTTTTTGTATTTCTCTGCTCACAGTGTTGACACTCCGACCGAGAAATTCGGCAATTTTGCGAATGGCCGAACCGGCGCAATACATCTTTTCAATACAAAACCTCTCTTCAAAAGACAAATGATGATATTTGTTTTTCATATGACAATTAAAATTAATTTTCGACTAATGCATTAATTCTAACTGTCCTACTTCAAAGGTGGCTAGGGGCGATTTGCAGATTCCTCGGATAGGGACAGGCAAATTTGGTAGTACTTTGATTGATGGAGAAATGAGATGTTGAATTTGGATGGTGTTCGTCCAGCCGCCAAGGCGGCTTTCGAGAAGTTTCTCACTGAGAAAGTGGTGTGGATTTCCACCAAATGCTGGGGGATAAACCTGAAATCAACCATCGATGAACTGAATGAAATCATCGGTGCTGGCATGAAGCTGGGTGTCGCAGAAAACTGTCGGCGACTCACGGAACAGGAATTGGCCGAGGTTTTCGAGACCGTGCACCCGCTGAAGACTCTCAAGATGGAAGCGGAGATTCAGAGAGTCCTTCGATCGGTTCTCATCGAAGTTGGTGTGAACCCCGAGCTCTTCACCAGCAAGTAGTTTCCGGCCTACCATCAAGCCCGACCTCGAGAGGGGTCGGGCTTTTACGTGGAAAATATTGCTAAACAAATTTCGTCGAGCCAATACTTTTCCGGCACATCGCGCAGGAGGTTAGAAAACAACGACGCGGGCCTGAGTATACAGGCCGAGGAAGATTGTTTTCTTGACCGACGAGCGGGAAGAAAATTTTCAGTAGAAAATTATTCTGGTGGCGGAAAAGTGTTGGCTCGTAAGAAATTTGTGTTGTATAATATCCCCATGAACGGACTTATCTTGCCTTTCAAACAAAACAAAACCTTGAGGATGATTTTTTTGTCAAATATTTTGCTTTCTTTTCATTACTATCTCATTGTCTACATCAACTCCACATTTCTCTCCCAATATTTTTCCGAAACTCAAATCAGCACCCTTTATGTTATCGGTTCAATTTTGAATATTTTTCTTTTCCTTAACGCAGCCAAGATTTTAAACAAAATCTCCAATTATAAAACCATCCTTTATGCCATCGCTTTTGAAATGCTGGCTGCTTTGGGTCTCTGCCTGGCCAACAATTCATTTTTGGTTGGACTTTATTTTGTCATTCATACGGTTATCGTCAATTTTATCGCTTTCAATCTGGATGTTTTTTTGGAAGGCACAACAACGGATGAATCTCAAACCGGCGAAATCCGTAGTATGTACCTGACCATCGGCAACATCACTTGTGTTATCGCCCCGTCAATCGTGGCCGTATTCTTGGTTAAAAATATCTATTGGCATATCTATTTTCTGTCATTCTTGTTTCTGATCCCATTGTTTTATTTTGCTCGAAAATATTTGAAAAACACAAACGAAAAGCAGATAGAGCATATTAAAATACGCGAAACAATTAAAAAATATTTGGCTGAAAAAAATCTTTATAATATTTTCAGTGTTCAATTCTTGTTGCAAATTTTTTACACGTATATGATTATTTACACTCCTCTTTATTTGGAGAAATACATAGGCTTTTCTTGGACAGAAATCGGCATTATGTTTTCCATTATGCTTTTGCCTTTTATCATATTTGAGATACCCGTAGGCGAACTGGCAGACAAGAAATATGGCGAGAAAGAATTTATGTCCATTGGACTTTTGATTATGGGCATGGCTACATTGTTTATCAGTTTTGTCACCATGAGAAATTTCTGGGTTTGGACGATTATTCTTTTCATCACTCGCATTGGAGCGTCTTTTGTGGAAGTAACATCGGACAGTTATTTTTTCAAAAAAGTGGATCAAAACAAAGCTGATGTTATCAGCTTCTATCGTTTAACCCGCCCTCTGGCCGGAGTGGTTGCCCCTCTTATTGCCGCTTTATGTTTGCAGTTTATTCCCTTTGAATACACTTTTATCGTTATCGGCGCGATTTTGATTGTCGGGACGCGGTATAGCTTAGCGCTGGAAGATACGAGATAAGAAACAAAATTTCGTCAGACAAAATTTCGTCTTTTACAACAAACCTTTCAAAATATCATCCAGTTTTGCGGCAGCTACATCTATGACCATATCACCGGCGCCGTAATACATATAGATTGTTCCGTTTTTAACCGTCGCTCCGCAAGGAAAAACGACATTGCTGATTTGACCTTTCAGTTCGTATGATTCCATTGGCGAAAAAATATAATCAGCTACACGAGACAGAACAATCGTCGGGTCTTTCAGACTAAGTAAAGCCGAGCCGATGCGATAAACAGAATCGTCGGATACTCCATGATAAAGAAGAACCCATCCTTTTTCTGTTTTGATCGGCGGAGCTGAAATACCGACTTTCAAACTGTCCCACATCCCCGGCCTTGGCAACAAAATCGGAACATTTTTAAAATTGTTTCTTTCTTTGAATTGTGGAGTAGCCCCAAAGTCACCACAAATATAATTGTTCACTCGGTGAAAAAGAAAATATTTGCCATAGACTTTTTCCGGGTGAAGACAACCATCTTTGTCATCTACTCCATCAGCTGTGACCAAAACCGATCGTGACCAATTCCATTTACGCTTTTTGAAATCCTCCTCGGAAATATGCGTCTCAGCCACGGCCGGAGGAGTAACTCCGTTGTAAGCGGTATAATACATATATATGGTATTGCCAATTTTGGTTAGGCGAGGATCTTCGCAACCGGAATTGCCACCCAGTATACCTTTTCTCTCAAACGATTCGCGAGGAGAATAGATCGGCTTATCGGAAATGTAACTAATATCTTCACCAGTCTGGCTTTCCGCATAACCTATGACAGAAGTATTATCACTGGACATGGCCCGATATAAAATACAAATTTTATTGTCAATCAGAATTGAGGCTGGATTGAAAATGGCTTTGGCTTCCCAATCAACCCCGGGACGAGATGTTAAAAGGGGGCCTTTGGTCAGTCGTTTGAATCCGATTTCCACTCGTGGCAATTTCATACTAACGAGAAGAGCTGGCAGGTTGATTTCAGCCACGGCGCAAGTGGTATCGGTGGCGCCGTAATAAATCAACAATTTATTTTTTTTGACAATAGCCCCACTTGGGAAAATGGTGTTCTGGGCTTGGCCGTATCTTTCATACAATTCCTGTGGAGTCATAAGTGGTCCGCGAGTTCGGCCGATTATTCTACTAGGATTTTTTAAATCAAGCAAAATGGCTCTGACGCCAAAAATTTTGTCCCCACTAAAATAATTTTTTATATGGGAATAAACAAAAAGCCAACCATTTTTGGTTTCTATCGGTACGCCACCGACTTCCACTTGCTCTGAGTCAGCTTTTGGAATATTTAAAACGTGTTTAGGTAATTCGCTATACCACTTTTGCCAAAAACTTTCGTTCCAAATATCTTCTAATTTACTAAACTCAGCTAAGGCGATGCAAGACGGCGGTTGGTCAGTGTTGACGGAAAGCAAAGCCACATATTTCCCGCCGATTTTTTTAGGGAAAAGAACCATGGCTTTGGAATTGAATGGGGTGACCAAGTGTTTTTCAGAAATAGTTTTCAGATCTTTGCTGATAGCCAAACCAACTTTAATACCAGACCCGGAAAAAGGAAATGTGGATAATGCCGTGTAGAAAATAAAGTAGCGATCGTCTATTTTTGTCACGCGTGGATCTTCCAAACCAAAACGCTCCCAAACTTCCGTCGGTTCAATGAATTGTTTCCTTTTTTTGAAATTAATTCCGTCCAAGGAAACCGTCTGACCGATGGTGGAAAGCGAAAATTGATTGTTTTCAAATCTTTCCGGCATGGATTGGGCTCGGTAAAGCAGGTGGATTTTTTTACCAATCATCACGGGATTGCCGTTGAAAGTGGCAAAGCTTTCAAAAGCATTGCCAGACTCTGGCGTCAGTATTGGGTTTTGTTTTGATCTTTTGACAACAAACATAAAAACGTTGAT
Organism: uncultured bacterium; assembly: GCA_963727715.1. Lineage (GTDB taxonomy): Bacteria > Patescibacteriota > Minisyncoccia > Phycocordibacterales > DATDWN01 > CAIOTC01. The sequence continues at coordinate 66,058 of CAVSGX010000007.1, forward strand.
TTTGAAAACTTCTTTTTCCACAAAATTTTATGCCAACGAAGTTTTCAAAAATTGTTAAATAACCGGTACGAAAATCTTTGACAGCTCATAATTATCTGGCTTGCCAGAAACTAGATAATTCAAAAAATCTTTCAGAGGTGTTTCGGCCATACAAACCACTCTGTCGCCACCGCCATAATAGACAAACAGATTATCCCCTATCACCGTCGCGCCGGAAGCATAAACTATGCCGGGCTTGCCTTCGTTTTCATACCACATTTCCGGATACAAAATTGGGTGAGCCGAACGATACAAAATTTTTGTCGGATCTTTCAAATCCAAAATCATAGCGCCCAGTTTATATTTGCCGGTTTCTCTTTTGTCTATGGCATGGTAGAGCAAAAGCCAGCCGATGTCTGTTTTTATGGGCGGAGCGCCAGCGCCACGCAAAAGATTGTCCCAACTATTTTCACGGCCTGGTTGAGGGCCCTCCGCGCGCGGGCTGTCTATATATTTCTTGAAATTATCCAGATCATCAACATATTCAACCATCACTTTGGGCACAATGCTGTGCAAAATAACAAACTTCCCATTAATTTTTTCTGGAAACAAGACCCAGTTTTTATTGACTTTACCCGGCGGAGAAATCAAAATTGGTTTTTTCCAATTCCACTTTCCCGCCCTGAAATCTTCCACACTGATGGAAGTCAAAGCGATGCGCACTGAACCCCAACCTTCAAAAGCCACGTAGAGCATATAAATTCGATCCCCTATTTTGACTACTTTCGGATCTTCGGAACCACCCCAGCCCCCGCCGGAAGTATAATACCCCGGATGATAATGCATCGGCTCCAAAGAAATTTTGCTGTGAGGTAAACCAAAACCAAAAGATGGTTCAAAAACCGGTTTGGTTAAAGTTCTGACAAAATGCAACCCATCTTTGCTACTGGCATAACCGATGCGGGAAATGCCGTCGCCACCAATGGCTCTATAAAACATATGAACCATATTTTCGTCTTGGAAAACTCCGGGATTGAAAGTACCTTGGATTTCCCAATCCCGCCCCGGTCGTGGTTTGATGATTGGATTTTTTTCAAATTTTTTCAAAATTTTATATTGTTCGATTTCGACACTTTTGAACAATGACGGGAATGTCCCCAAAATCAACTCGCCTTTGTCAGTTGTCCAATAAACGATAAACCTCTCTTTGAAATGAACAAAACCAACCGAATTTGCGCCACTGGATTTTTTCAGTTCGGCCACTCCTTGCCATAAAGGCGCCGGTGCTCGCCAAGTAATGTGTCGCGGATTGTTTTTATCAAACAAAACTCCCCCGACTTGAAACATTATTTCTAATTTCTTTTGAACTGAAACATCATACAAAAGCAATATCCCTTTTTCAGTAACAAGAGAGCCGATTATTGAAATTTTTTCCGAATCAAACATCCCCGGTCTAGATGTGAAGAGCAAAACCGATTCGTTTTTCCAATCGGCTGGCGTTTTGGATGATTGGTTTTTGACAAATAATCCGTCTCTATACAATTCAAATTGGTCGGATTGTTTGTCTTGGGCAACCACGGCCTGCTTGCAATCTCCAGCTGGCAGTTCAGAGATCACTTTCCATTCGTAAAAATCCTTGGAGTGAGCTAAAACTATGATATTTCCGTTTGTTTTTTTTGATTTTGCCGAAACAGTTTTCTTGCCGACTCTGGTATAGGTCATAAGAAAACCATTATCAATGACCGAGATAGAAAAATTTTGACAATTTTTAATTTTTTCGTTTTTCTTTGGCGATATTTTCAGACTAACTTTTTTCTTGTCCGGTAAAAAATCAACTCCATTTTGGCTCCATGAAAAATACAAAGACTGCGCGGTCAGAGTGTTGGTCCGATAAAGCATAGCCAAACGATCGGAAAGAGCCACCACGGCAAGCGGGATATCGGATTTTTTCTTTTTTTTGACAGATAACTTTTTGGGCATAATTTTAGACCCTATTATATTCATCTTCCAGCCGAACTTCGTCTTTTTCGTCAAAGTCGCCGGTTGATATTTCAAGAACAACCACATCATCTAGTGGCGCTGAAATGCGATGAGTTGTCTCCTTTTTTACAAGAATTTCATCTCCGACTTTATGATTATACGATTTTCCATCCATAATAATTTCAGGATTACCGTTTATTATTTTCCAGAACTCATCGCGATGATGGTGTAATTGTAAACTCAAAGTCGCGCCTTTGTTTATATACAAAAGTTTGACAGTTGAAACTTCGCCACTCGTCAGCCATCTTTCCACTCCCCATGGCCTTTGATCGGTGAATAATTTCATCCATAAATTATATCATAAAGCGAAAAATGTGGTGCAACAAAATTGTTAATAAAAGCTTAAAACTTTATGACAAGCTCAAAAGGAGTGAAATCTTATAAATCCAGAATTATAGTAAATTTAACAAGACTTTTTCGGCTTCAATTGGACTTGAAACAGTGATGCATTGCACACCGGTTTCCTTGGCCGCCGAGTCGTTTCCACCCGGAAAAAGGGCATCACCAAGAAAAACAATGTCTTTTTTGTCGGCCGGCAGAAATTGTTCTATTTTTTTGATGGCATAGGCTTTGTCAATGCCTTTATGGGTTACATCAATGGAAGTGGCCCCGCCGATTTTTATCTCAAATTCCGGGATTTCTTTTTGCAAAACAGCCACGATCTTTCGACGTTTAGTTTGGTCTGGATCCCATTTTTCTTTGACCGTAAGTGGAGCATCCTGCCCTCGTCCGGAAAAAGTGATCTGCCCTCCGCGATCTTCCAGAAGTTCGCCATACGGACCGGAGACATCCACACCGGATTCGGCAATGGCTTTTTCAAAAGCTTCGGAAATTTTTTCTTTTTCTTCAGCCGTCATTTTTTCGTCGTAAATCTGCCAAGCGTTTTCCAAATTGTCATAGCGGTAGCAAGCCGTGCCGTTGGCCGGAAATAAAAAAAGATTTTGCAAAACTTTTCCCCCGCAAGAAAGATGCGACAAAAATTGATTTTGAAATTGCTTGTACGAGGCGCCGGAAATAACCGCCATTTTGTGTTTTTTCAAAACTTTGCACAACACCTCAGCCATTCTCGGTTCCAAATCCGACTTGCTTGGCGTCAGCGTGCCATCAAGATCGCAAACGATTATTTTTGAATTCATGGTTTTATTTTTATATCTTCCAAACACTTATTAATTTCTTTCATGGAATTTAATTCCATAACTTTGTTTTTGTGGGGTTGTAATAATTTATGTAATGGGATGTGATAACCGCCGTATCCTTTTTTATATCTCTTATTAGTAACATGTTTGAGTAGATCCCACCAGCCAATAATACCCTCGTTTTTTCTGGTCAAGCTACGTTTTGTTAGAAAATAATATTGATGGATTATATTTTTAAATTGTAAAAAATAAATTATATCGGCTTTTTCCAACCCTTCAAGGATGAGCCGTCGTGTGGTACCTTCTATAATCCACTTGTCTTGCTGATATATTTCTGACACTTTCTTAACACTTTCTTCTCTGTTATTTGCCTCGGTGAATTTTACCTTCCAAAAAAAATCATCAGTTGAATGGTGTGGGATTCTGGTTTTTTGCGAAAGTTTTTCGGCAAATGTGCTTTTGCCACGGCCAGCGTCACCCAATATTAAAATTCTTTTGTAATTATAACCAATCATTTTTATTTATAATCCACACCAACAGCTTCGGATATGTTTCGAAAGCCGTCACGGCGCAGAAGTTTGGCGAGACCGAGGTTGATTTCGGAAATTAGTTGCGGGCCTTCAAAAATCATTCCAGTGATGAGTTCAACAAGTGTTGCGCCGGCCCGGATTTTTTTGTAAGCGTCCTTGGCGCTAAAAACTCCGCCACAACCAATGATGATAAATTTTTTGCCTTCCCTTTTGTAAATGTGCGAGATGAGTGCGTTGGATAGATTTTCAGTTGGTTTGCCGGAAACACCACCAACCGGCGGCAAAGGTTCGACAACTAATGGATTGTCTTTTTTCTTGGTCAGATTGCCACAAACAATACCATCCACGCGGTGTCTTTTCAAAACATCCAAAACTACATCAACTTCGCTAAAACTAACATCCGGAGAAATTTTGACGAAAATCGGTTTGGTTGTGGCCAATTTATCAAGCTCTGTCAAAAGCAGATCAAGTTTTTCCGGTTGCATAAAGGGTCTCTGACCCTTTGTTTCATCTTCGCTCGGACGATGTGAACAAGTATTCTTGTTCACCCGATCCTCGCTAGCTGAAATAAATGGCTGACCACCTTCGGCGTTCGGGCAACTGATATTTACAATAAAAAGTTGGCCGACATCCGAGAGTGTTGAAAAAGATTTGGCATAATCAGCCACAGCTGTTTTCGTATCCAAGTTGGCCGAACAGTTGGTCATGGCGATATTTGTGCCAAACGGCATTTTTATTTTTCCACCGACGATTTGTTTGCGCAGTCGCGATGCGATTTCAGTTACGCCGTCGTTTTTCAAACCGTAATAAACAACAAGCCCGCGCGATTTTGGCAGACGCCAAAGCCGAGGCTTAGGATTGCCGAGGCAAGACTTTGCTGTGATTGAACCAACTTCACTGAAACCAAAACCGACCTCCGGCAAGATTTGCAGAAGCTTTGCATCCTTATCAAAACCGGCAGCTAGGCCAATTGGATTTTTGAAATAAACACCGGCCACATTTTGTTCCAGTATTTTGTCTGAAAAACCAAACCAAACTTGCGTTTTCCAACGTAAAAGTGAATAGTCGCCCAAAAATTTCCCGCAGGCGACGAACCAATCATGCACATCTTCCGGATCCATCAAAAACAAAATCGGCTTCAAAAAAAACTTGTACAAAAAACCGATAACGGCGTTGCGTCCATTAATAATAGAGTTTTTCAATCTGAAATTCATACGAAAAATATAGCACAAAATAACGAAATTAAAAACCGCGATTGCTTGCAATTTTTAATTTTTGAATTAGTTGTGAATTACTGTCCCACCATTGCCCTTGTCGTCGTGCCGAAGCCGGCTGGACGGATTTGGATGGAATTGGCGCTTTCGCTACCATCGGAATTGGCCGTGCCAGTAACCATAATATTAATTCCGGTTTTCAAATCGGAAACAGAACCGGAAACGGTTTTTGTAACCGGAGTTGACGGTGTGAAGAAAATAATTTGCGAACCGCCGGCTGGCAAACTGATGGTCAAACTGTTTGTGTCAACCGAAACCACTTGGCCTGTTACTGCCCCACCGGCTCGAGTGCCTCCCACTCCACGAGCAAAGCTGGCTCTGGCCGCCGTAGCTGCGGCTGTGGCGCTACTTTTGCCGGCTTGCATACCGAAATAATACGCTCCACCGGCAACAATTATTAAAACTATAACTGCAATGATTTTATTTTTCATATATTGATGATTAATGAGTAAGGTGTAAAAAGTAAAAACACAAATTTTTTTACTTCTTACATCTTACTCTTTACTTATTATTCGTATCTCAATGCTTCAATTGGATTCAATTTGGCTGCCCGCCGAGCCGGATAATATCCGAAAATAATGCCGATAGCTGCCGACACACCGAAAGCTAAAAAAACCGGTATAAGAGATATTTGAGTTTGCAAAATCCCGAAAATGGACATACCAAAAGCTATGGCCCACCCGAGTATTACACCGATGACCCCGCCGATAAAAGTCAGCATAACCGACTCAACCAAAAATTGAATGGTGATGTCACGACTTTTGGCGCCGATGGCTTTGCGCAAACCGATTTCTTTTGTTCTTTCAGTGACAGTGGTTAACATCATATTCATAATGCCGATACCTCCGACCAAAAGCGAAATGCCGGCTACTGCCGCGAGAAGAATGGTGAATGTGTTTGCCACGCTGGATGCTGTAGCTACAATGTCAGCCTGATTTAACGTGCTGAAATCGGCCAAAGTTGGATTGCTGATATTGTGTCGAGCTAAGAAGAAGCGAGGTGATTTGATTTTGAACGTCAGTCATATCGCCCGAATTGTCAGCCTCAACACTGATGGTCGTGACATATTGATTACCGACCAAAAATCTCTGGGCGGAAGAAATCGGAATAAAAATCATATCATCTTGACTTCCAAAACCATTACCACCTTTGGCCACCGTTTCGCCAATAATTTTGAATTGAATGCCTTTGATTACAATAATTTGTCCGACCGGATCGTTTGTGCTGAACAAATCAGTTGCTACGGTTGGACCGATGATTGCCACCTTGGACATATCGGTTACATTTTCATCACTGACGAAAGATCCTTCACTGACAGCGACATTGCGCACTTGCGGATAAGACGATGTCACGCCGACGACCGAAACATTCGTATTCTGTCCTGAAGCGGTCACTTGGTAGCGACCAGAAACTTCCGGAGCAACAGCTTTGGCTGTGGTAACTTGTGTGGCAATAGCGTCGGCATCAGCTAAAGTTAGTGATTTGGCCGAACCACGACCGGCAGAAACGGCAGTGCCCGGTCCGCGTGCGGCTCCAGGCTCAACCAGAACCAAATTGGAACCGATTGATTGAATGCTGGATTGAATCGAACCCTGAGACCCTTCTCCGATAGCCACCATGGCAATAACCGAACCGACGCCGATAACAATACCAAGCATGGTTAGTCCGGAGCGAACCTTGTTGGCCGACAGGGCCACGTATGTTTCTTCAAAAATATCTTTGGTTTTCATTTTATTTTTCCATATGGTGTTTAATCTGCCTCTTTTTGTGACTTTTGCTGTCACTGACAATCAACCCATCGCGAATGTGGATGATGCGATCGGCATACTCGGCGATGTCCGCCTCGTGAGTAATCAAGATAATAGTGCGTCCAAGTTCGCGGTTCAGTTTCTGAAATGTACCGATAACAATTTCGCCGGTTTTGGTGTCTAAGTTTCCGGTCGGTTCGTCGGCCAGAATTAGTGTTGGGTTGTTGACTAATGCCCTGGCAATGGCCACACGCTGAATTTGTCCGCCGGAAAGCTGGTTGGATTTGTGAAAGAAATGACTCTCGTCAAATCCAGCTGAAGCCAGAGCTTCCCGAGCGCGTTTTTCTCTTTCCTTTTCTTCCACACCTTCATAAATCAACGGCAACATCACATTTCGCAAAACGGTTGTGCGTGGCAAAAGGTTGAACGACTGAAAAACGAAACCGATTTTGTCTTTGCGAATGTCGGCCAATTCATCGTCGGAAAATTTGGAAACATCTTTACCGTCCAAAAAATATTTTCCTGAAGTCGGCGTGTCCAGAGCGCCGAGAATGTGCATCAAGGTTGATTTGCCGGAGCCGGACGGGCCCATAATAGCTAAAAATTCACCGTCTTCAATGACAAAGCTAACGCCGGCCAAAGCTTTCAGGGAAACATCCCCAGTTTGATATACTTTTGTGACATTTTTGACTTCAATCATGATTGATTTTATTTTTAGCTTTATCTGCCCAATGCTCTGGCCCCGCCAAACCCGCCACCACCGCCAAGCAAAGATGGGGTGGCTGAAGTGGTGGTTGTCTTGGTCGTACCACTGATAGTGCGTGTCACAACTTGATCACCAGCTTTAAGTCCAGAAGTGATTTCAGTGTTCGTCCCGTCTGACAAGCCTGTTGTGACAATCTGACTTGTTGGAGGAATTTTAGAAATGGCACCGGTGGTTGAATTGCTGCTTACAAGTGGTGGATTGAAAACTTGAACGTAAGAAACATTGCCTTGGGTCTTGACTGCGCTGGAAGGAACAGTGACAACATTCTGATCAATAGCTGTAACGATAGCAGCATTGACGCTCATGCCAGATTTGATTCTTGAATCTTGGGTATCAAAACCGATTTTGACATTGTATGTCACAACGCCTTGAGAAACTGTGCCGACAGTATCAACTTCGTCCACCACACCAGCAATGGTCAAATTTGGGATGGCATCAAAAGTCAGTGTCACCTTTTGACCATTTTGCACCTTTGCCGCGTCAACTTCATTTAGAGAAACCTCTGCAATTTTTTGTTGGGTGATAAAAGTGGCAACTGATGTACCAGAACTGGCAGATTGTCCAATTTGAACATTAACTTTGGCCACCGTGCCGTCGTACGGAGCGTAAACATAGTAGTTGGCTAGATTATCCTTGGCATCGGTCAGAGCATTTTGAGCTTTGGTTATGGAAAGTTGACTGGACTCTACATCGATCGGATCGGCTCCAGATTGGAGTTTCGCCAAAGAATCAATTTGTTCTTGTAGAGCATATTTAGATGAAGTAATTGCATTTTTGTCACTGAGCAATGTGACTACGTGCCCACTGGTTTGGCTGGTGTAAGTGGCTAAAGAGGTCAAATGAGTATTTAAAATGGTTGGAATATTTTGATCATTGATTGTTAATTGATTTTTAACAAAACTTAAAAAATCATTAGTGCTTTTAACCGCTTCGGCCACTGCTTTGCTAGTGTTATAACTGTCGCCGACTAATTGTTCAATGGTTGAAGTGGAAGAAAACCTATTGGCTGATTGGAATTCCAAAAGATTCTGGTTGTAATTATTGAGCGCTGTTTGATAAGCAGAGATAGCAGCGTTTTGAAAAACAGTTGTGGTTGTGCTGTACTTGAAAACCATATCAGTATAGGCCGAGTTGTTGGCTTGACCGCCGGAATGACTGACTTCGGTGCCATATAAAACATCATTGAGACCGGTCATAACAGATGGCAAATCCAAAAAAGTATTGGAAACATCATTAAACCCATCATCATAAGATTTGGAAAGATTGGTTTGAGCTGATGCCAGAGTATCTTCTGCTTGGGTCAATGAAAGAGTATCAGCTGGCTCGGTCAGTTTTTGGTAAGACAGTTGAGCCGACTGCAGATTGGCCTCGGCATCACGAACGGCTTTTTCGGCTGTGGTTGTGTCAAGCTCGGCGATTAGTGTGCCAGCTCTGACCACTTGACCATCCGTAACTCCAATATAAACAACTTTGCCGGAAGCCTGTGGAGAAAGGTCAAGTTGGTTGGAGGTGGAGACTTGGCCTGTGCCAGTGACCGATGAGATAACACTGCCCAGTGTTGCGGTAGCTGTCACATAACTCGGATCACCAGAAGTGGAAAATATGGCGGAAATTCCGAAGTAACCGGCAATAACGATAATTATAACAACCACACTGCTTATCCAGATATGCGATTTGGCGTAAGTTTTGACTTTTTGATAATTGATTGCAATTTTATTTTTCATATTTTATTTTGTTATCATTTGCTCCGCAGCAGATTCAGTTGGTGTATCGGAAGCTTCCTGGAAATTCGGTGGTGGTGGCATAATTCGCACCAATTTAGCTTCGATTTGGCCCTTGTTGTTCGGTTCTCCGATAACTACCACAAAATCATCAGTTTTTAAATCTCCAGCTGAGATAGTATCTCGCATCTTTCTGAAAATAGTGCTGGTAGAAACAACTATGGTTTCTTCAACCGAATTCTGCCCTTCAATAATTATTTGAGGCAAATTAATTTTCAAAATATCACCCGAAGCTCCATAAGCGCCGGTAAATTCCGAGCCGGGTTGAATCGGTCCACGTGCGCCAAAAATACTGTGATATTCATCACCCAGTCTGTAAGAAAACGAGGCTTTGTAGTAACCAACTTCCATACCGGCCTGAAAAATCAGTCCGGCTATGATGACCGCGCTAAGGCCCCACAGAATTCGTTCAAATGTTTTGTTTTGGAGAAAATTTTTTTGTTGATCCATATTAATTTATTAGATAGTTTGTAATTGAGAAGATTGAAAAGAAAAAGCTGACTTGTTTTTCAACAAGAATTTTAGAGACAACATTACCGCCAAAACGCAAACAAGCGACACAATCATCTCTGGTATTGAAAAAGATTCCAAAAGGGACAAACTGAACTGTTGCCAGTATGACAGAACAGTTCCACCATCGGAAAACATTAAAGAAACAAATTTCCAAAATCCGGATTGGGCCAAATTGATCATAAGAATAGAAACAGCCGTTGCGGTCGCGCCGAAAGAAACCACAAACGAAAGTCCGGCCACAAAAAATCTTTTTCGAACAGCCTTTTTTTGTTCTGTGTTCAAACGCAAAAGTATGGCTCTGTGTAGCCCTTCTGGGGTGGGACGGTTTTCTAGATTGTTTAGAAGTTTTTGATAGTTATCCATACGCTTTAATTACGAATTAATTTGTAATTTAGGTGCTTTTTTCTGATAACAAAATTTGTCGCAAAGATGAAAGACCGCGACGATATTGACTTTTGACAGTGTTTGAGGGACGGCCGACCGTCTGACCAATCTCTTCAAATGTCATATTGCTACTGTGACGCAAGATGATGATTTCCCTTTGTTCCGGCGAAATTTGCGCCAGAACTTTTTCTATTTGTTCGGCCAATCCAACACGACTAAAAATCTCATCGGGCAACGGTTCTGGATCGGCCAGCCCGGCCTCCAAAAAATTACCACCGTCATCGTTATCAAATTGCGAAAAAACAAATTCTTTTTTCTTTTTCAAAAAATCCAAAGTGGTGTTTCTGGCAATGGACAAAAGCCATGGAGAAAAACGGGCACCTCTTTTGTACGTGCCGGCCTTTTTCCAAACTTTGATGAAAGTTTCTTGAACGATATCCTCGGCGCTGTGATCGTTTTTGACCATTCGTCTGACAAAATTGTAAACCAAATCCAGATTATTTTTTATCAAAACAGGCAAAGCGCTTTCGTCTCCATCAAGATAATCTTCCATCAGTTGTTCATTGGTTTTATTCATTTTCACCTTCAGTCTTTTCTTTTTCTTTTTTCTTTTTCGCCTCCAAAGCCTCCAAAGCTTGATCGACAACCATCGCGAATTTTTCCGGGTTAAGCAAATAGGAAGCATGCGCTCCTCTCAAAGAATAAAATCCATCAACATATTCAGATGTCAGTTCAGGGATTATTTTTTCGCGTCCAGTAACAGACATTGGTTCTGGTTCAACTTTCCCAGCCATTCTCTCAATCGGGAAAAGCTGATCGTCGGTTGTGGCGATAACTGCAATACCAATACCACTTTTTTTTATATCTTTGAGCATCTCCCGAACGTCCGTGGAAGTGATAGCCAAAACCGATTTGGCTCCGGCTGACATATTTCTATTAAGAATTTCAAACATATCAGCTTCTGTTTTTGGTGGGCTTGGGTTTTCTTCCTCATATTCTTTTCTGATATTTTGCTTCATATCTTTCAGCCAATGCAAGGCAAATTCTCCAGCATTCGTATCTCCGATAAGTCCGGCTGGATTTTCCAATATCAAATTCCTGACAAGTTGCGGGTACAGATAGGCAAGTATAATGGAAAAAATCGCTCCCTCCGAACGTCCCATCATGTCAGCTTTTCCGGTTTCCACACCATCTTCTTTTATTTCTATGCCTCTTGCTCGCAAGGTTTCTATCAGAGCTTCCATTTTACGCAATTCAATTGCTTTATATTCTTCTCTCTCATTAGCCGAAATACCATGCGGAGTATCGGGACAAATAACTTCCCTACCCTTTTCTACCCACTGTCTGATGTGATTTTTATGAGATTCTGGTGATTCAGCCCAACCCATTCCAAGAACCAAAGGAACTTCTGTTTTGAATTTTCCTTCTTCAGGAGAAATATCATACACATCAAATGGTCTGTTTTCACCAAAAACTTTGACTGTTTTCGGATGATTCCATTGTTTATCAAAAAAATTTTCTTCAGTATTTGTATTTTCAAATTTAAAACTTTCCATATTTTTGAATTAGTCGTCGATATCAAATCTTAACATATTTTGGCCTTTAAAACTATTTGATTTTATTATACAATTTAACTATGAGCATTTTCCATACTTTGCTACCCTGGTTGGAATCTTCCAAATATGTTTTGCTTTTTCTTGGCGCAGCTTTTGAAGGTCCGGCGGTAATGATGACTGGCGGTTTTTTATTTCGCCTTGGTCAGTTTAGTTTTTTGCCAATGTATTTGGCTTTGGTTTTGGGCGATTTTACTTCCGATATGACCTACTACTGCGTAGGTCGGTTCGGCACCCGTTTGTTCATTTTAAGATTTAGACGGTTTTTGGGCGTCACTCCGGAAATTATAGAAAAAGTGGAAAGTCGCTTTTTGAAATACCATCAGAAAATTCTAATCATTTCCAAAATGACAATGGGTATGGGCTTCGCCACGGTTACTTTGATGGTCGCAGGGATGTTCAGGACGCCCACCAAGAATTTTGTTCTGATAAATCTTATTGGCGGATTTATCTGGACGGGCTTTGTGGTAGGTTTGGGATATTATTTTGGCAATATTTACTCGCAGATTTCCGGACCGCTGAAAATAATTTTTGTTTGTGCTATTGTGGCTGTTTTAGCTATTATTTTCACTTATGTCAATAAGAAACTGAAAGAATTATAAGATGAATTCCAAAATTACAACAAAAATATTTTTTGGAGACTCCGCAGGCGAGGAGCCGGTTTTGTCAACGACCCGAGCAAAGCGAGGGCTCTTGACAAATCCGAGCCGAGGACAGCCGAGAAAACTCGCTGGAGTTTTCGAGGTTGCTCCAAAAAATATTTTTTGTTGTAATTTTGGATTCATATAATAATATGAAAATCGCTTTATTCACCGACACATTCATACCGCAGATAAATGGCGTGGCCAACACCGTTTTTCGTTCAGCCACAGCTTTATCCAAGCTCGGCCATGAAGTTTCAGTTTTCACCATTTCCAAACACAATACTGAGGAGTTGTTGATTTTTTCCGGAAATGATTTTGAGGTTGTTACTTTGCCATCGACCGGCGCTCTGGTTTACAAAGGTGAAAGATTGTCCGCCCCTGTCGGTTTTGCCCTAAGAAAAATAAGAAAAAATCGGCCAGACATTATTCACACTCACACGCCGTTTTCTGTTGGTTGGGAAGCAGTCATTTCAGCCAAAAGACTCGGCATCCCTTTGGTTGGGACACATCATACTTTTTTTGATCATTATTTGAAATATGTTTTTTTGGATTTTGATTGGGCCAAAAAATTTTCATGGAAAGCGACGGTTGGTTATTATAATCGTTGCGATATGGTTGTCAGTCCGACACATTCTCTAGCTGATGGTCTTAGGGAAAATGGTTTGAAAAAAAATATCGAGATTGTGGTTAATTCTTTGGATGTTGAAAAATTCAGTCCGGACAAAAATAAAAAAAGAGGAACAAAAAATTTGGTTTATATGGGCCGGATCGGCTACGAAAAAAGCATTGATGATGTCATAAAGGCCACGGCCATAATCAAACAAAAAATTCCGGACATCAGATTGGAAATTATCGGCGACGGCCCGGAAAAAGAAAACTTGCGTAAATTGGCCGAAGAACTCGGTCTTTCCAAAAATGTTTCTTTCAGCGGATTTCTGCACGGTCAAGAGCTTGTCAGAGCTTTGCAGAAGGCCGATGTTTTTCTTTTGGGTAGCAAAAGCGAAAATATGCCTCTGTCCGTTTTGGAAGCTATGGCTGTTGGCTTGCCTATTGTGGCTGTATCTTCCCTAGGTCTTTTGGAAATAGTGGCCGGTGGAGAAAACGGTTTTTTGATCTCGCCGGACAATCCGAAAGAAATGGCTGAAAAGACTATTCTGCTTTTGAACGATCAGGAAAAACTGAAAAAGTTTTCAGAAAAATCCAGAGAAATGTCACTTCTCTATTCCGACGAATCATCCGCCAAAAAACTTTTAGTTATTTATGAAAAACTTATTAAAAACCATCTAAAAAAATAAAATGAAAATTTGTTTATATTCCGAGTTTTATAAAATTTTCGGTGGCACGGAAAATATCGGCGGGGGACTCATATCGGCGCTGGAAAATCAAAAGAAAATGCTCAATTATTTGAATATTCCATTTACCGAAAAAATTGAAGAGGATTGGGATATTTTACAGGTCAACATCCCATGGCCAAAATCTCTGATGAAAGCAAAACGAGCCAAAAAAGACGGAAAGAAAGTTGTGATGTGGTCCCATGTGACGGTGGAGGATTTGCAAAAATCCATTGGTCTTTTCAAAATTATCCCCGGGCTTTCATGGTTGGTTAAAAAATATTTAACTTACGCCTATTCCCTACCAGATATGGTTTTTTGCCCCACCCAATACACAAAAAACGTTTTGATTTCCTATGGTTTGCCAGCTGGAAAACTTTTCGTTCAATCAAACGCAGTTGACACAACAAAATTTTTCAAAAATTCTGACAAAAGAGATTCGTACCGCAAGAAATACAATTTGCAAGGTTTGGTCGTCGGCAACATAGCTTTGGTTATATACCGGAAAGGAACCGACACTTTTTTAAAAACGGCTTCAAAATTTCCGGAAAATAAATTTGTCTGGTTTGGAAAAATTTTCAGTAAAGTTTTTGTCCAAAAAACTTCAATGAAAACTCCGTCAAATGTTAGTTTTACTGGTTTTGTTGAAGATGCCAACTCGGCTTTGAATTCCATTGATATTTTTTTCTTCCCGTCATACGAAGAAAATCAGGGCATGGTTATTTTGGAAGCAGCTTGTCTTGGCTTGCCTATTTTGGTCCGCGATATCCCAGCCTATCAAGGGTGGCTTAAACACAATGAAAATTGTCTCAAAGCCGGAAACGATGAAGAATTTGAAAAATATTTGGGGCAACTTTTGACAGATGGGACTTTGCGTTTGCGTTTGAGCAGTGAAGCTCTGAAACTGGCCGAGAGAGAGAGCATCCCTGCCTTGGCCCAGAAATTGAAACTGGAATACGAAAGACTTTTAAAAATATGAAAGAATATTTTTTTGAAGAAAGAGGAATATTTTACAGAAAAAACGATTTTGTCCAGGGTCGACCGACTTTGATTTTCATACATGGTGTTTCGGCCAGTTCTATTTATTGGGAGCCATACGAAAATAAATTCCAAAATCATTTCAATGTTTTGTCTCTGGACCTACGTGGCCATGGTAAATCAAAAAAATTTAAAAGATACGACGACTATAAAATTAAAAATCTCGCCGATGACGTTTATGCGCTTTTATCGGAATTAAAAATAGAAAAACCGATTTTGATCTGCCATTCTTTCGCCACACTTGTAGCCTTGGAATTTATGTCCGAACAAGAAAATTTGCTTTCGGCCGCGGTTTTGCTCAGTCCTAATTATTCTGTCAAAAAAAATTGGTTTGGAAATTTTTTGAATTTTCTTTTTGAAAAAAATCTTATGCCACTTTTCTTTTGGCCTGAAATCAAGGGCCATGTTGACCATCAACGCTACCTCGGCACCGGCGATTGGAATTTTCGCCGTGTTTTTCAGGACATTTTGAAAACTGGTTTCCGAATTTATTTTTATTACATTGCTTCAATGTCCGGTTTTGATCGCCAAGATCTCCTGTCGAAAATAAAAATTCCGACATTGATTATCCACGGCAAGAAAGACGGATATTTCCCAGTCCAAAACGCCATTTATATGGCTAGTATGACCCCCCATTCCGAGTTGCACCTTTTATCAAAGGCTGACCATATTATTGTTCTAAACAATTTCCCAGAAATTTCCGAACTGATAGAGCGGTTTGTGCAAAAAATTTAAACTGATACTATATATTATATGAAAGAAACGCTGATTTCATACAAAACTCACTTTAAGGATAAGAAATTCATCTGGTCAGTTATTATAGCCCTTCTTTTTTTAGCTGTATCTTTGGTTATAAACTTTTACGCTGGAACATACGCTACGGAAAGCGCCAGTAGTCCGGTTACCGATATTATTCTTTCCAACACCAAAGCTTTTGATTTGGATGGTTTGTTCGTTTACGGTTCTCTTATTTTTTTCTTTTTCAGTTGCTTTATTTGTCTCAGGGACCCGGAAAAAATTCCATTCGCCGGTAAAAGCATCGCTTTGTTTATTATTACCAGATCTATTTTTATCAGTATGACCCATATTGGACCGTTTCCGTCGCAAATAGCTATTCATTCGGATATTCTTTCAAAATTGACGTTTGGGGGTGACTTATTTTTTTCTGGTCATACCGGTCTACCTTTTCTCTTGGCTTTGATTTTTTGGCAGAATAAAACCATCCGGAATATTTTCATCGCCTTTTCCCTATTTTTCGCCGTGGTTGTCCTTCTAGCTCATTTGCACTACACTATCGATGTGATGTCGGCATTCTTTATCACCTACACCATATTTCATATCGCCGAGTTTCTTTTTGCAAAGGAAAGGAAATTATTTTTCTCCGGTATGATTGGACAGCCCTAGATTATTCCCGAGTAAAATTTCATTTTTAACATATGAAAACTCTTAAACGTCATACTAATTCAAGTTACCCTCACACTTTGTCTGAGAAATTGTATTCATTTTTTATCATGCCTCTTTTTCTTGTCGCTTTGATCTTCGTTGGCATCAAAATTTTTCATCTACCATTTGTCAACTTATCCCCGTTATCTTTTTACGATATCGGCTTGGCGGCCTTTTTGACTTTGTCTCGCTTGCTTTTAGCTTATGCTATGGCTATCATTGTGGCCATTCCTTTGGCTATTTTGGCCACACATTCCAAAACTGCTGAAAAAATTCTTTTGCCTTTATTTGATATTTTGGAATCAGTTCCAATCCTGGCCTTTTTCCCGGTTCTGATTTTTCTTTTCCTGAAATTCGGCGCGCTTAATATGGCTGCTGTTTTCATACTTTTTTTGAGCATGCTTTGGAATATTGTTTTCACCCTGGTTGGTGGCATAAAAATAATTCCGCAGGATATTATTTCGGCAGCCAAAGTTTTTAAAATAAACGGTTTTCAATATTTGCGTCGAGTTCTTTTGCCGGCCATTTTTCCGGAGATTGTCACTGGCTCCATTTTAGCTATGGCTCAAGGTTGGAACCTGATCATCGTGGCCGAAGTGATGCACACTTATTTGCCCCACGGCACAGCAAGCCAAGACTTGTTCGGCCTCGGCAGTATTTTGGTGAACGCGGCGTCAAATGGCCAAAACAGTATTTTCCTGGTCACTTTGCTTGCGATGATTTTAATCATTGCTTTGTTTAATTTCTTTATCTGGCAAAAACTTTTGCATTACGCGCAGGAATTTAAATTTGAATAAAATGGAAAAAATAATTTCTTTTGAAAATGTCGGCAAAATTTATCCCTTGGTCAAGGAAACGGCTTTGGTTGATGTTAATTTTTCGGTGGAGACGGGCCAGTTTGTTTGTATGGTTGGCGCTTCGGGCGGAGGCAAAACAACCATTTTGAAAATCATCGCCGGTTTGGAGAAAGAAACTTCCGGCAAAGTTATAAAACCGGACAACGTTTCCATGGTTTTTCAATCCGGAGCGGTTTTCCCTTGGCTCTCTGTTTTTGACAATATCGCTATGCCACTTCAAGTCAAAAATCTTTCATACAGAGAAATTAAAAAAACAGTGGATCAGCAAATGGAAATAATGGGGCTTTCGGCTTTCATTCAAAAACGACCGTCCGAACTTTCCGGCGGGCAACGCCAACGGGTCGGCATCGCTCGCGCTTTGGTCGTCAACCCTGATGTTCTTCTTTTGGATGAACCTTTTTCCGCTTTGGACGCCAAAACCACATCGGAATTGCACCAGGACCTCATAAAAATCTGGAAAGAAACCGGCAAGACTATTGTTATGGTTTCGCATCTTATTGAGGAAGCCGTTTCTTTGGCCAGTAGAGTTCTCTTGGTTAAAAATAAAACCGTGGTTCATGAATTTGAAATCAATTTCCCTTATCCGCGACGCGAACAGCAGGAAGCTTTTATGTCCGAAGTGACAAAAATCCGAAAAGAGTTTTTCCTTTGAATTCCAAAACTCTTGTCTCGGAAAATCCTTTGCGGAGCACGCGTCAAAAATCTGCTGATTTTTGCGCTCACTCTCGCATCGTCGTGCTCCGAGAGTCTCCGCAAACGATTTTCACTCGCCGTAGTTTTGGAATTCAAAATTCATGTGACTGATAAGATGACTTGACAACCCCAACAACAAGAGTAGACTTATGCCGGAGGTTCGAAACAATGCTACATCAATTTTACGCAGTTACATTGACTTCCATATATCTTGTGGGGGATAAAAAGGAAAATAGTCCTTACCCTTTCGCCCAAAAAATCGCCCTAAAAGGAGAAAGTGGGATACCGGTTGGGAATGAACTAGAAAATGGCACAATGATTGCCATCGCCAAACAACTTCAGGCTTATATCCCCGAAGGAGGAGGTTTGACCTCTTTCGAGAGAAGACTTGAAATGGTTAATACAAGATATTGGGGGGGCCATTCATCCTACATAGTTGCTCTTTTCAAGACAGAAAAAGAAGCCGAGGAATGTCTTGGACAAGATAATCTCCAACCGTGTGATAATCGTTGGGTTGAGAAGACAAAAGAAATAATCGAAGAAATTGGAGAAAATCATCCGGCGTTTGAAGTTTGCAGATGGCATGATCTTGCTCTTTTAGAATCTTAATTAATATAGATAAAATATTTGCGAGGCTTGAGAGCCCCGCAAATTTTTTATTTAAATAATCCATTTGTACAAATTGAATCCCAAAATAGACCCGATGATTGGCGCCAAAAGATATGTCCAATTCATGGCGTGGAGTGAAAAGGCCACGGCTGGATTCAAAATACCAAACGAGCCGGCAAGCGAGGCAATAAGAATACCGAAAAGAAGTGAACTGCCGATAATGACGCCGGAAAAAGCGTGAGGAACTTTTTCATACGCCACCGCCGCTATGCCGAGAGTGAAGAACAATGTGCCCAAAGCTTCGGCGCAAAAAATAGCGACGGAAAAATGAGCCAGGGTTGGACTTGGTTGATTCATATGGAAAAGAAGTGTGCCTGAGATTATAGCTAGCGAAGCACCAGCAAATTGAGAGACAATGTAACTGATAACATCCTGCCATTTAATTTTTCTAACTGACCAAAGACCGATGGTAACAGCCGGATTTATGTGACAACCAGACAGTGGACCAATCAAATAAACAAAAAGACCGAAAGTCAGTCCGATTATTACCGGCACGGGAAGAGGCAAGTTTTGACTTGTCACCGCCGCAAAAACAATAAAAGAGAGAGCAAATGTGCCGATCAGTTCGGCCAGATACATATTGTATTTTTTTATCCGCACACTAACATTGTCATTATTTTTTTGTTCTATCATAAAATTGTAATTAAATATTTTATTAAAAATGATTAAATGATAAATTGCTAATGCCTTTTTTGAAAAATGGGATCATAACAATGTTAGTGTGCGGATGAATTTAAAAAAATTATTTGATAATTTTATTCACGTGTTAATTATATCATATTTTCTTTCATTTTTCTTTTTTTGATAATTTTGACCAGCAAGTAAACAAGTGGCACAATCAAAATGACGGCTATGACATAATATTGCAGGTACGTTGGACCAAGACGCAGAGCCATTCGGCCAAAATAATAACCAATGGAAAGTAAAGCTAGTGATCGCAAAGCGTTTAGAATAAAAACAGACTCAAAAAAGCGACCAAGAGACATTTTTGAAACCCCCGCAGCTAACATAAAAACAGTGCCCAGACCATAAGAAACTTTGGCTACCAACATTGTTTTCCACGGTGACTTTTCATACCGCGCTTCCATTCTGTTTATCATTTCATCAGAAACTCTCAAAAATTTTAGTCTCTGTATCAAATTTCTGCCATTGCGGCCAATGATGTAAAAAATGGTGTCGGAAATGACATCCCCAAAATAAACCACCAAAAAAGCCGGCAAAAAAGCCAGAATGTGTCGCGAAACCAAAAAACCGGAAATGATAGTGATGATCGGCCCCTCCAAAACGGCTATTGGAAAAATGGCAACATATTTGTAGTGAACAAAGAATCTGATGAGCACTCTGGTAGTCATTTGAATATTGTAACATTATCTGATACTTTCATATCCGCCAAGAATTCCTTTTGGCGACAAAACCAACTGCCAAAGCTCAATGTCTCGCGCTCGAAAAGCGCCGGCGCATGACAGAAGATAATATTTCCACATTCTGTAAAATTTATCGCCGTAATTATTTTTTATTTTGTCCCAATTTTTGTTGAAATTTTCAAACCAAGCCATAAGTGTCAAATCATAATACGAACCAAAACTGTGAAAATCCTCCAAGACAAAAATCTTTTCTATTGATTTTCCTATTTGCGATATGGATGGTATAAGACCGTTTGGGAAAATATATTTGTCTATCCATGGTTCAGTGGCCGTGACGGATTTGTTACCACCGATGGTGTGCAAAAGAAAAAGTCCATCGTCTGCCAGACAGTTTTTGGCCATTTTCATAAAAGTCTTGTAATTTTTACGGCCGACATGTTCAAACATACCGAGGGAAACCACTCGATCAAACTTGCCAGAGACATCGCGGTAATCCATAAATTTGAATTCCACCGGCAAACCTTTGCATAATTCCCTGCCGAGTTTTATCTGTTCTCCAGAAACAGTAATGCCGACACAGCTAACTCCATATTTCTCTGCGGCAAATTTCATAAAACTACCCCAGCCACAGCCGATGTCTAAAACTTTCATGCCGGGTTTGAGACCGACTTTGCGACAAACCAGATCCAATTTTTTTTCTTGAGCTTCATCCAAATTTTGCGCATCTTTCCAATACCCACAAGTGTAAACCATCCGTTTGTCCAACATAGCTTTGTACAAATCATTGCCAATATCGTAATGTTTTTTGCCGATTTCAGAAGCTTTGGATTTTTTCTGTAAATTGAAAATTCTGGCCTTCAAGGAATGAAAAATTAAATCGGCCGTTATCACTTTATCGGCTAAATTGGCGCGAATAATTTTGAAAAAGAATTCGTCCAGATTCGGCACATCCCACCAACCCTCAACATAAGATTCTCCCAGACCGACAGAACCACTGGTCAAAACACGATCATAAAATTTCTCGTTGTGAACAACAATGTCCCATGGTTGTGTTCCACCGATTGTGATATCGGCTTCGGCTAAAATTTTTTCGGCAATTTGTTTTGATTTCATTTTTTTGATTTAAAAACGAATAGGAGGTTTGCTCACAGTTTGGACAACTGCATTAATTAGATTAGTTGATCTGATGTGATTTTGCAACTGGGCTTTCCAGTTTTTTTGACCAATGTCCACATCAGGCAAAACACCGTTCTGTTCTATCGGCTGGTTGTCGTCACGTAAAGTCAAATCTTTAACAATCAACAAAGAATAGCTTTTGTCCGGGTCAATGACTGTTTTGATTGGAAAAGTGTCTTCTATTGTCCCCCAACCTCGAGTCTTTTGGCCAACCACTGTGGCTAGACGGAATCTTTTAAACATAGCGGTCATAACTTCAGCTGTGGATTGAGTCATGCCGTCAGCCAAAACAGCGATCTCCTTATATCTCGAAAGTTCATCAAATTTTCCCGACGTGGTTCTTTCCACATCATAATTCCCTTGGTGGAAAATATCGAAAGCATATTGGTTTTGGCCGACAAAAAGCCCGAAAAAATAAGGAGCAAAATCAAAAGATCCACCGATGTTGCCGCGCAAATCTATGATCATAGAATCAAGCGGTGTGGTACTGGCATTATCCACCGCTCTGGCAAATTCTTGAATTGTTGTTGGTGAAATTTTTTCAAAATACAAATAAAGGGTTGTGCCAACATTTCGGCTAAATACGGTTGGTTCCACCTTGTCCTGATCATAGAGAAATTTACTATTTTGGTTTGTCAGAACTTCTTCGGCATAAGTGATTTGATCCAGTTGTGTTTTGGCCGAAGGAGATGTGCTGGCTTCCAGATCTGTTTTTTCTTTTTGATAAGCTGATTTGACATCTTCAATACTTGCTCCGTCTTGCAGACCGAGATTTTGATACAAATCATTTGATGGGTTAATGTTACTGACTTCCTGGCGCAAAGTTTTTTCCTGTGATGACGAAAGCAGGCTACCACGACCAGTCGGAGTCAAATTATACAAAGCAACAATGAGTGTATTGATCGCCAGCTGTCTTTCGGCATTGGTTGAGGTAGCATTTTGAAAAGTTGAAAAAAACATTTGGGCCGTGCCGGATCTGGTTGAAGTGGCAAGATTAGGCAAATCGGATAGATTGTCAGCTTTTTGCAAAGACAGCTGAAAAAGTTTCGCCAGGTCAGCTTCCCCGGCCTTCTGCCAATAATTTTGCAAAATCAAATCATAAGCTTCCATATCAAAACGAACAAAAGTGTTCGCTTCTTGCGGGGTTTTATAATAAACAGCAGGTTTTTGCCAAAAATAAATTCCGGCCGAGCCGAAGATAATAACCAACACAATGCCGACAAAAAAATTGCGAATAATTTTCATAAAATACATATTTTATTCTACACCAAAAAAACAAAAAACAGAAGGTTTTATCCTCCTGTTTTTTGCCATAGTTTTGTTAATTTTTAAAAACCGAAAAGATGAGCAAAGAATTGACCAATACCGCCGAAGAAACTTTTATGCGGTGTGGTTGTCGAGCCTGTAGCTGGCTTGCTCTGATCAATAACAGTTGAGGCTGTTACAGAATTACCGCTCACTGCGCCTTGTACCACCACTTGGTCGCCAACTTTCAAACCGGAGATGGTTATTGTTGTTGATCCTTGCAAGAATTTGGAATTTGTCACATCAATGGTATATGTTACATTGCTTTTGTTCGTGATAGTTAATGTGTTGCCGGAAATGACTGTGATTGCCCCACCAATAACCGGCTGGCCATTCCCCGCAACCAAGTTCGCTACCCCACCACTGGCATTGCCAGAGTTTTGCGAACCTCCACTCTTATCTACACCAAAACCGCGTCCCATTACTCCATCATGAATGCTTGTGGCCGTGACATTTGTGCCACTTACCGTGCCCTGCACCGCGACACTATCTCCGATAGCAATAGCCGACACTGTGCTTGCGACACTGGCTTTAGTCACAGTGGCATTTGTGGCGTCAACTGTGTATATCACAGTCGTGCTCGTCGGGGGTGTTCCTGTTATTGTTGATTTGACAAATTGTTTGCCCGTCACAGTCAAAATATCACCATTTATGGCCGACACCGTGCCGACCACAGCTGGTCGTACCATCCCAGTTCCTCCATGCATACCCCCCCTAGGGCCCCAACCGGGCGATGCTCCTGTGGCTGTTTGGGCAAATGCCTGGCTGGCAAAACCAAGTCCAGTCATTGCAAATACCATTAAAACTCCTAAAATATATTTTTTCATATTCATTTTTTAAAATTAAATTAGCTGTTAACATAAAGACTCTCGCCTTTATGTATTAGGTACGCCTTATTGATTTAAAAAGTTGCATATTAATACTAGGAGTGATGTCTAATTACAAATTTCAAAGTTTCCCAAAGTGTTTGAAAACCGTAGGTAACACTGCGTTTAAAATTGATGGAGGAAGCTTCTCTGAAATACCTGACCGGCACAGGAATATCTCCAATAATATAATTTCCCCTAACCAAAGCAAAAAGCATTTGAGTGTCAAAAACAAAATCATCGGAAAATTTTTCAAAATCAATGTTTTGCAAAACTTCTTTTTTGTAAGCCCTCATACCGGTGTGCCATTCCGACAAGTTTCTGCCACTGGCCAAATTTTCAATCAGAGACAAAATTCTGTTGGCAAAATATTTGTAACGAGGCATACCACCGGACACAGCCTCCCTGCGACTGCGGATACGCGAACCAAGCATCACATCAAAATATCCTTCTCTCAAAAATTCAACAAAGTATTTTATCAATTTTGGATCGTATTGGTAATCTGGATGAAGCATAACCACAATATCCGCTCCATGTTCAATGGCCAGACGGTAACATTTTTTTTGATTTCCTCCATATCCTTTATTTCTATCGTGGTGGACAATTGTAAATAAAATTTTATTTATATTATTTTTGTTTTCATCCAAAGAAGTGGTTAGTCTGGGGTGACTGGCCACACTCGATTTTGCTTTTTCAATGGTTTTATCAACCGATGCGTCGTCAACCAAAATTATTTCATCAATAAAATCAAATGGAATATCTGAAATTGTATTTTGCAAAGTTGCTTCGGCGTTGTAGGCCGGCATAACCACAATGATTTTTCCATGATGAAATTTTGATTTTAACTGAACCATGGCAGTAAATGATGTGTATAATTAATCCAAAGAGACCGGCCAAGAAAAGCCATTGGGGAACCGATTAAAATAACAATGATAAATATTTTTAAAAACTTTCTGGCTTTTTCTTGTTGTTGTGAAGTTTTCAGAAAACTGAAATTTATTTCTTTGATGAAAGAAAAAATAAAAGATGGTAAGAAAATTTCCCAGATAAATATAATCGGCATAAAATAACGCGTGGCTTTGAAACGGGCCGAAAGAAATATGATGTAGAGAACGCAAGTCATACCGATTAGAACCATAGTGAAAACCGGAGGGACAACAGATTTTATTTTCTTGCGCATTAAAATCAAAATAATGGAAAGAAAAATGGATACAAAAGCAAAAGACGAAATACTTATAACAGACAGAGTGCTCATATATGTCTGAGCATACTCGGCATAATGATATAAAATTTTTGAAATCAAATCGTGAATATGTTGAATCGGCATCCACCACATAAACGGATCAAACAACCAGAAAAAGCCGACTGAAATGATTAATGTATAGAATATTTCTTTCCAATTTGTGACTTTTTTCAAAAGCAAGGCAAAAACAAAAACAGACACCGTGCCTATGTCCGCTCTGGTAGCTACCGAAAGACCAGCCAATAACGACCAGACGGCAAGCGTTTTTGTGTTAACTTTCTCTTTATTTTTATACAAAAATAAAGTCAATAAACATAAAAGTACAATAAACAAAGAAACAACTGCGGATGGCGGAGTCGAAAGTTCGTAAAGAACATCCAAACCAAGAACGCCTAAAATGGAAATCCACCAAAAGTGATCCTTGTCTATTAAATAACAAAGCAAACAAATAAAAGCCGAGAGCAAGGCATTAAAAAAAGCTAGAAAAATAATTAATGAGTCATCATAAGATTTACTGAAAAAATTATGAACAAAAACAGTACCGTCAATAATAGGACCGCCGGGGTGCCCGTACGCCCAAGCCATGTTGAATTCTTGGCTATCCCCTGTCTGCACATACTGCGCCTGATGCGACCACATACCAAGATCAACAATACCCAGTTCAGATAATGTTACCCACTGGAAAAACCAAACAAACAGAAAAGCTATTATAAAAATATATTTTTTCATTATTATTGTTTCTCTGCATTATACTAAAACAGGTTCAGAATTTACAGTGAGAAACTATAAAAAACAGTGTTTTGTAACACTGTTTTTTAAAATTTTCAATATTGAATCTACTTTGCTGCCGGTGCGCTCTGAGCAGTTACTGGCACTGTTTGACCATACATCATAACAGGTTGCTGGTAGCGCATCATTTCATGATGATAACCATAGCCACCCTCGAAGGCTGCTTTGAATTCGCCGATTTGTACGCCGAAACCAAAAACCATCAAGATGACGACGATGCCCAAAACCCAGCGCAAAACATGAAAGCCCATGTGGTGTCCGGTGCATCCGCACATGCCGTTGTGGCATTTGTGGCCGTACCAATTTTGTTGCTGTTCGTTTTCTTGCATATTTTAAAATTATTAATTGATAATGTGCATTAATTGTATCATAAAAAATTAAAATGCAAATTTTTTATTCTTTATTCATATCTTAATGCCTCAATTGGATCAAGTTTAGCCGCTTCACGGGCCGGGAAAACACCGAAGAAAATGCCGATGGCCGCCGAAACGCCGAAAGCCAAGACGATAGCGTAAACGGGGACCGAAAAACTCCAAGCCAAATGAGTTGAAGTAGCGATAATCGATACCAACCAACCAAGAACAGCTCCTAAACAGATGCCGACCAATCCTCCGGCCACTGTGACCAAAATGGCTTCAATTAAAAATTCGTTTAAAATGTCCGACTCGGTCGCTCCAAGAGCTTTTTTCAAACCGATTTCGGAGGTGCGTTCGGTCACCACCACATACATAATGTTCATAATACCCACTCCGCCAACTATGAGAGAAATGGTGGCAATGGCGATGAGCAAATAGGTAATGCCGTTGAAAATAGTGTTGAATGTATCCATAGCCTGGGCTTGTGATTGAACTGAAAAATCGTCTTTGGCCGGATCAGTGATGTTGTGATTGTGTTCCATTAAAGATGTGATCTGCACAACAGTGGCATCGGCCGAGTTCATATCGGAAATTTCCACAATGCCGACTGATATGTAATCTATACCGAGCATTTTTCTTTGGGCCGTAACAAGCGGTATAAAAACAATGTCATCAGATTCGGACAAAGCACCTTGCGGAGTGTAAACACCGACAACTTGAAAATTCAAATTGCCAAGTCTAAACAGTTTGCCAATTGGGTCATCTTGCCCAAAAAGATCCTTGGCCACCGTGGCTCCCAAAATAGCTACTTGTGACCCACCGTCATCCTCGCTTTGAGTATAAAATCGTCCCTCGGCTAAAGTAGTTTTATCAATGTTAAATCTTTCCGCTCCGGCACCGTAATAAATAAGGCTTTTTTTGTTGTCGCGATAGCTGGCAAAAGCTTGACCGGTGACAATTCCATAATCATCCACAACGCCGGATAATTTTTTAATGTCATCCAGATCGCGTTGTTTGAAACTGGAAATGGTCACACCGGAAAAGGCCGACGAGATGCCGGCTTGCGATGCTGAAGCGGCGCGGTTTTTAGTTGTCGGCGGAACGCGAATTTTGATAAACAGAGTGTTGCTGCCAAAAGTTTGCACCTGCGCGTTGATTAGTGACCGAAACCCTTCGCCGGCCGACAACACCAAAATGACAGTGGCGATACCGATGACAATACCAAGCATGGTCAGAGCTGTCCTGACTCGATTGGCCCGCAAGGCCTTGATGGATTGTTTGATGGCAGTTAGCATTTTGATTTTTGTATTTTTACTTATTACCTCTTACTCCTTACTTTTTGTTTTCTATTCATATCTCAACGCTTCAATCGGATCCAATTTGGCCGCTTTGAAAGATGGGTAAAGACCGAAAACCACGCCAGTCAAAATACTAACACTGACAGCTGAAATGATTGACCATGGCGAAATGACAAAGGCCCAGTCGTAGCCGAGATGTTGCATAAGAATAGCCATCAGAAATGAAATAATCACACCAACTATGATACCGATTGCCCCACCCAAAGAAGTCAAGGTGCCGGCTTCAAGCAAAAATTGCTTCATTATGTTTCCACTTGTTGCCCCGACGGCTTTGCGTAAACCTATTTCGCGAGTGCGTTCAGCCACAGTCACCAACATAATGTTAAGAATGCCGATACCACCGACGAGAAGAGCGATGGCAGCCATTGATGTCAGAAACAAACTCAAAGCATCAGTAATCGTTTTGAGGAGCGATACCGCCGTATCGGTGCTACGCACGGTGAAATCAATGTTATCGGCACTTTGGATGTGGTGCATTTGGGTCATTACTCTGGTTACGTCATCTATTGTTTGACTGACATCGTCCGCTGAATCAACTTTCAGATTAATGGCTTGTAAATGGTGGACGCCAAGAAGTTGCTCCTGCCCAATAGTTAAAGGTAAAAACAACTGGTCATCCATATCTTGAAAAAAAACCGTACCACGAGGAGAAACTACACCAACCACTCGCAGTGGCACACCACCGGGCTCTGTTTGCGAAGCGTTGCGCACTTTGATCACCTGCCCTATCGGATCAACACCTGTGCCATCAAAAAGTTCGCTGGCCACCGTTGAACCAAGCACTACAACATTGGCTCCTCCGTCAGCATCATTGCCTGCCATAAATTGACCCTCTCTCATAGTGAAATTCATCACACCTGAATAGCCAGAATCGGTGCCGACAAAATTGGTGTCAACGCTTTTGTTTTGCCAAGCCACTGTGGCTGTGCCTCTGACCATGGCATTGACTGCCACGGCATGTGGCACATTGGTGGGAGAACGCAAAGCCTCGGCGTCGGAGTTAACCAGTGTTGTGATGACAATGCCAAAAACCTGCGCCGGCGGGCCTTTCGGGTCGCTTTGCCCCGGTTGAATGGACAAAAGATTACTGCCGAGCTTGTTCACTTGACCCAAAACCAGAGATTGCGCTCCAGCGCCGAGTGAAATGATAATAATCACACCAGCCACACCGATAATAATGCCAAGCATCGTCAAAACAGACCGGCCCTTGCGGGCCAAAAGGTTGCGAATGGTCATTTTGATGGTGGAGAGAAAATTCATGATAAGTTATAAAATCAGAAAATTACGATCTTATTATTTTCTTTTTGAAAATATTTTTGTTATTTTTATTTCCGGAGTACCCCATCATCTGAAGCAATGGTGCGCTTTAGCACTTTTTCGTCACCGACGATCAGGCCGTCTTTGATGTGAATGATGCGTTTGGCGTGATTGGCTGTGTCCATTTCGTGGGTGACCAAAATAATAGTGCGACCGGAGTCGTTTAATTTTTGCAAAATTTCCAGCACAGCATTGCCGGACTTTGAGTCTAGGTTACCCGTAGGCTCGTCGGCAAAAATAACCGCTGGATCGCAGACCAAAGCCCGAGCGATGGCTACGCGCTGTTTTTCTCCGCCGGAAATTTGGTTTGTAAAATAATCCAGGCGATGCGAAAGCCCGACATCAGCCAGCGCCTTGCGCGCCAAGTCGTCCTGATTTTTTTTCTTGCTGTAAATCAGTGGCAATTTAACATTATCCAAAACGGTCGTACGCGGAAGAAGATTAAAAGATTGAAAAACGAAACCAATTTTTTCGTTGCGAAGTTTGGCCAGATAATTTTTGTCAAAATTTTTGGTATCTTCTCCTTCAAACTCAAAAAACCCGCTAGTTGGTCTATCCAGAAAAGAAAGGATGTGCATCAAGGTTGATTTGCCGGAGCCGGACGGTCCCATGATGGCCACAAATTCGCCGAGCTCCATCCGAAAATCCACGCCGTGCAAAACCGGCGTCAGAACGCCGTCATTTTCGTAATCCTTTTTCAAATTTTCAACATTTATTAAAGACATTAATTATTTCATATATGTCACGATTTTCTGCCCTTCCGAAAGCCCGCTTATAATTTCGGTCAGTCCACCGTCGGCTTCAAGGCCGGTTTTTACTTCCACTAAATGATAGGTGTTTTTCTTCGAGTCATCTATTACTTTGACATATTGCCCATTGCTTTGATTGATAATGGCGCTGGACGGAACAGCCAAAACATTTGTCGTCGAAGCAACCAAAATGGTCATGTTGGCGGTCATGCCCGGTTTTACATCAGGGATGTTATTCAGTGACCCAGTCACTTTGTAATCAACCACACCGGAAATGACGACAGACGCCGGATTTACGGTCAGCACTTTGCTTGTGAAATGTTGGTTTGGGCCAAGCGCGTCAAATGTGTTGTCGATGGATTGTCCCACCGCCACCGAAGCAATATCCGCTTCACTGACATCGGCTTCTGTGTGAAGATTGCCTACATCCTGCAAAATCATAACTTCCTTTAGTGCTTGTGCTTGTTCTCCAAGCTTCACGTCTACTTGGGTGATCGTTCCGTTTGTTGGGGCGCGCAGAACGGTATTGTTTAAATTGGCCTGTGCCAAATCCACTTGACCTTGAGCGGACAAAACTTGAGCCTGAGCAATATCCAAATCCTCGGTGCGGGCTGGAGCTTGTTTTAGCGAAAGCACCGCATTGGCCGAGTCCAGTGAAGATTGGGCGCTACGCACAGCTTGGCTCTCGTTTATTAGCGTCGTGGAAAGGCTGTCAATGGTCGTTTTGGCCGATGTCACAGCTGTTTGATCCGCTGTCAAAATTGTTTGGCTACCGCTTGAGGTTAGTTGGGTATAACTGCTCAAAATGTTTATAACATCCGCAAGATAATTGCTAACATTGGAAAGATATGACAGTGAATCGGAGACAACTTTATCAACATTGTCATTTGAAACACTAACCACTTCGGTCTGCCAAATCGGAAGAATTGAATTTATTGTCACACGTTCATTGTTTACATTGCTGACAAGTTGCTGATTGGTTTGGACTGTCCCGGCAATGCCGAATTGCGGGGATGAAGATTGTGGATTGGAAAATAAATTGTTAGTGGCGGACAAAACAGTTGTATTGGCGCTACTTTGAGCCAATGAAAGTTCGTTCAACAAATCTTGTTTGGCATTAAGAAGCGTTGTAGAGGCAACTTCAACCGCAGCTTGACTGACTGCTACGTCCTGCGGAGTGGCCGCCGCCAAAATCTTCTCGTAATTGGCCTTGGCGGAAGCCAGAGACCCCTGCGCGCTGTGAAGCGAAGCCAAAGCGTTGCTCTGATCCAAAGTGGCCAAAACCTGCCCGGCATAGACTTTGTCACCCTCGGCCACATTGAGCGACTCAACCACCCCAGTAGTTTGAAAACTCAAATCCAAATCTGTTGAGCTGACCACTTGGCCGGTAGTTAAAACGGTTTTTTGCAAATCTTGCCTTTGGACCACACCTGTTTGAATGCCAGAAGCCAAACCACCACGACCAAAAAGCAAAAACCATCCGCCAAAAACAACAACGAGAATCACAATCGTCCAAATTACCCTTTTTTGCATCAGAAAAGTTTTTATTCTCATTATCATTGTTGCGGTTTGCATTTTGTTTTTGATTTTAATTAGCGATTGATGATAAAAGTATAACCTAAAAGT
Source organism: uncultured bacterium (assembly GCA_963727715.1). GTDB lineage: Bacteria > Patescibacteriota > Minisyncoccia > Phycocordibacterales > DATDWN01 > CAIOTC01. The sequence goes on from CAVSGX010000007.1 coordinate 96,646, forward strand.
AAACTGGATTCAACCTACAAAAATCTCTTTATAAAAGTTTTTGTCTTTCTGGCACGACAATGAGATATTGTCCCCAAATATGAAGTCAAAACACTTTTCAGGTTTTCTTCTGATACTAAGCCTTTTTCAAACTGTTTTCTTATTATTTTTATTTTCCTGACAATTCTCCTTTTTGTCCGTGTCCGCAAAACAACCATATGTGACAAAATAACATAACCCAAAAAATCAATTCCTCGTTGTATTGGCCGAATTTCAACTTTTTTCGGGTGAAGATCCAATAATAAATTTTCGTGCAAAAAATTCCCGATTTTTTTCATAATTTCAAAAAGAAAATCTCTGTTTTTATGAATAATAATAAAATCGTCGCAATATCTGAAATAATATTTCAATTTCAGTTGGTGTTTTACAAACTGATCCAGCTTATCTAGATAAATATTTGCAAACAGCTGGCTGGTCACATTGCCGAGTGGCAAACCCTTATCTTTTTCTTTCTCAAAACTTTTGAAAAGCATACTAACAAGCCACATTGTTTCTTGACATTGCACCTTTTTCTCAATTAAATTTCGTAAAATAGAATGATCAATGCAATCAAAAAATTTCCTGACATCGCATTTTAAAACATATGTTTTGATTTTCCAATTTTTGCTGACTTTGCGACAAGCTTTGTATGTTCTCTTTACACCAAGATGTGTCCCGCGCAATTTTCGAGATGAATACGAATCATAAATAAAATGTTTGTTAAAAATCGGATACAAAATCTGAAAAACTGCTTGATGGATAACTCTGTCGCGCACGGATGCTTTATGTATGTGCCGTCGTTTCGGGTCGGATATGTAAAAATCGACGTATTTGTCGTGCCGATATTTTTTTGAAATCAAATCTTCGTGCAATTGAAAAATATTTTCTTCCAAATGTAGTTCAAATTCACCAACACCTTTTTTATTTTTCTTTCCTCTTTTAAATTCGTTCCAGGCTTTGAGCAAATTTGATATACTTGAAATATTATGAAACAGATTTTCAATAATGTGTCCCCCCCCCGCGCGCGGTAACAGTGATATTTCCATCATTCATAATATAAAACAAGTATACATTGTTATTTATCAGACTGGCAAAAAACTTTCCAAATCCGACAAACTCGGTATCCACACCCACTGCGAACAAATCACACGAGACATATTGCAAAAATTTATCACAGCCAAATTTTCTCCAACGAATAAAAAGTTGGAAGTGTTGGAAGGTGCGCGTATATTACTTGAAGTCTTGAAACACTTTATTCGGACAGAATATGAATTGAAAATTATTGACGAAAAAACATATATCAAAATTGGGATGCTCGTGGTTGAGAATTCAAAAATGACAAATGGTTGGATAAAATATATTCAAAATCCACACCCACAAAAAACTCCGGCCTAAACCGGAATATTTTGAAAAACTTCTGAACGAAGACCATTCGTCGGGTTGGAGTTGTCCAGACTGTACCGGTTCACCTTCACCTTACCAGTGTTCGGATTGAAGTACACGTTCGGGATGTCGCCGTCGGAATTGCGAGAACAGTCTTTTTGTGAATATTCGTCCGTAAAATTTGAACTTGATTAATTTTCAAGCAAATTTTTTCACCGAGCTTCTGTTTCCAAAAACTCTGGGTTATCCATCACCGTCGGTGAGCATTGTGTTGCATCTTAACGCATAGAGTAATCTATGCATAAATATTCACAAGCAGTTTTTTATGTTGGCAAACTATCATCAAACTTTTTGAAAAGTTAGACTAGCTTAACAGCCATTTTCAGTATACAAAAACACCCCTCACCAATGCAAGCATTGGTGAGGGGTAGAAGAGAAAAAGTAAAAAGGTTAAAGGGAAACTGCTTCACGAAGACCATTCGTCGGGATGGAGTAGTCCAGACTGTACCGGTTCACCTTCACCTCGACCAGCGCACGGATAGAAGTACACGAACGGGATGTCGCCGTCGGAATAGCGAGAACCGGCACAGAACGTGATACCCTTTTCATCGAGATGTTTTCCTGTCTCGACAAAATACTTGAGCCCAAGCACCATTCTTTCGAGCAAAGTCATGCCGACCTTGCCAGTCGGGTCGGCCTGACGGGTAGATTGACCGAGATACTTCTCGTCCGGTTCCACACCGTCGCGAACCCAGATAGCGTAGCTCGTGGCCGAGGTCCGAGTGTTGACTGTCACACTCGCGTCCAAGTCCTCGACGTATGTCCAGACCTTGAACTTGGCCCGCATAACTGCGAGTGTTTGGTTCATTGTGAGCCCCGCCCAAATGAAAACGAGACGCCACGAACCCTCAGTTGGCTTTCCCGGGATCCTCACCGTCGAGAAGTCGGCATAGATCTTGAAGAGGTCAAGATAGAACTTCTCCCACTCGGCACGAGTATCGGCGAATTCGTCGATTGCGATTTCGAACACTTCCTGTAATTTGCGTCGCAGAACAGTGTCCTTGTGCGTGAGCAGGTTCTGTACCTGCTCGAACGAAAGTTTCGCCAACACGCCGGCGACGAAGCTGGCGAGAGCGAGAAGCATCTCCACTGTTGGCCTCTTGGCCATGGAGGTTTGTCCTGTCTTATGTGACATTTTGTTCCTCTTTTTTTGTTTGTATGCCGACCATCTCTGATTCAGGTCAGCAGATTGTGAAGAAACGAAAAATGACGCTATCAAACGCCATTTGAAATCTGGCTACATTATACACCTAACTAAATTTCCTGTCAAGTAGTTAAAGAATCTATATTTTAAGCCATTTTATACTTAACTTCCCCCTTCCTCTCGGCAATATCAATCGGATATTTGCCGGTAAAGCATGATGTGCAAAAAGATGATTCCGACAAACCGGTTGATTCAATCATTCCTTTGTAGGACAAAAAGTGAAGTGAAGTAGCCCCGAGATATTTTTTCATCTGGGCTACGGTCTTGCCATGCGCCAAAAGTTTCTTCTGGTCCGGCAAATCAATGCCGTAAAAATCCGGAAACTTCACGGGTGGTGAACTGACCAGAAAATGCACCTCGCGCGCTCCGGTTTCAAAAAGAATTTTGACGATTTGGCGCGATGTCGTTCCACGAACGATGGAGTCGTCGACGACAATCACCCTTTTACCTTTTATCACTTTATCCAGTGGTGCAAGTTTGAGCTTCACCCCCTGATCGCGAATATGCTGTTCCGGCTCGATGAATGTGCGATGAATGTAACGACTCTTGATAAGTCCCATTTCAAACGGAATGCCCGACGCGTTAGCCAAACCTGTCGCTACAGGTATTGCCGTCTCCGGCACTGGTATTATTACATCAGCTTTGATTTTATTTTCTTGCGAGAGCCTCTGGCCGAATTTTTTTCGCACATCATAGACAGACTGCCCGAGCAATATAGAATCCGGTCGCGAAAAATAAACAAATTCAAAAATGTCCAGTTTCTGCTCGCCCGGCGCAATCTGCTCGCTATGCAAACCTTTCTCATCCACCACCACCATCTCGCCCGGTCGAACAGCGCGAATAAATTTGGCGCCGATCGGATGCAGAGCGCAGGTTTCGGAGGAAAAAATAAATCCACCATTGAGCTTGCCGATGGAAAGCGGACGAATGCCAAATGAATCGCGCAAGGCAATTAATTTTCTTCTGGTCATTATCAAAAGCGAGAAAGCGCCGGTGAAAAGCGGGAAAATTTCTCGCACCGTTTGTTCAATTTCCATCCCCTCTTTTAGCAAACAATGCAAAGCTTCGGTCATCAGTGTTGAATCGGACAAACCAGCGGTTTTCACTTTTTTCTTTTTTAAAAACTCCTCAAGTTTTTTGGTACTTGGCAAGTTGCCGTTGTGAGCCAAAACTATCGTGCCGTCAGAAACCTCGATAGGTTGAGCGTGTTCCACACCCGTGCCGGACGATGTCGAGTAACGATTATGCCCGATGGCAATGTGACCGGATAATGATTCAATTATTTTTTCGTTGAAAACTTGCGAAACCAATCCGGTATTTTTGTGACAAGAAATTTTCTTACCATCGCTTGTGGCAATGCCCGAACTCTCCTGCCCGCGGTGTTGCAAAGCATATAAACCAAAAAAAGTCAGACGCGAAACGTCCAACCCACGACCATACACACCAAACACACCGCATTTTTCTCCAAGGTTTTTAGACAACATAAGACCTAATTATATATCAAAGAATATTTTTTACAATTACCCTTATTTTAAGCCATATTTTTCGTGTTTGTAGAAATGAAATTGGAAAAAACTTGACAAATATTTGCGTAGGGTGTATAATGCCTGTGGAATAAAGGTGGTTGATCGCCACCAAAATCTGTTTAGGGAGAACCAGAAAATGACGATTTTGGGACTGATTTGCTTCCTGCTGGTGGCCACACTGGCCACTGTCGCAGTTTTCAACAACAAGCCACCGGCCACCCGCGCCGAGGCAAAGGTCGAGGCGATTATCAAGCCGACCAGCGAACCCATCGGCTACTGGCCGGAGATCGGCGAGAAGGCACTGTACCGCACCCGCAAGGCCAAGTGGCTCGTCGGCCGTGTCATCAGCAACAACAACGGATATCAGATCCGGAATCGTCACGGTCATGTGTTCACCAAGTCCGCCTTCGAGCTTCGGCGGAGACCGCCGACGCAGCAGGTGATGGAGACGGCCATCGCCGCCTGACCTCGACACATACCACCGCGCCCCCCTACACAAAAAAGCCCGCCGGTTTCATCCGACGGGCTTCTTCGTATCAAAATTTTTGAAAGATTGACTATGACAAATGCTTGCTGACCAATTTTGTCATTTCAAACATATTGACCACTGACTTTCCGCCAAAAACTTTTTTCAAAGCTGCATCGGCGTTAATGTTGCGTCTGTTTTTTGTGTCTTGCAACTTATTTTTTTTGATATAGGCCCAGAGTTTTTTAACAACTTGTGAGCGAGGCATTGGACCATTCCCGACAACCATAGCCAGATCATCGCTGATCTTCATCGGCTTCATAAACGAATTGACTTTTTTTGTTGGCATATTTTTAAAATTAAAACTTTAATAATAAAATCGTTAATAATTTATCCTCCTATATCATACCACCAAGAGAAAGCAATTGGAATAGCAAGTTTCGAACATCTTGCCAGAGAGACCAATTTGGTTTATTATTTGTATAATGAAAAAAATCAAAAAATGGCTTTTGTATATTACAAATAATGAGGAAGTTTCGCGTCACGAGGAGGGTTTTGATATCGCTTTCTTTCTTGTAAACACCATTGCTTCCATCATCGGCGTTTATCTTTTCATCACTTACAACGAACCACAATGGATTGCTGTGCTTATCATTGAGTACACCTGGGCTTTGGACAATATGAGGCACAATCGACCATAAAATTTCAAATTTTCATTTCAACCTTATATTATTTGAATGCAAAAGATATAAGCACGATAGTCAAAGCATTAAGAACTACCAATATTAATATGAGTGCCGTTTTTGAATGTACTGCGGTGGGGTTTATTAAAATAAAAATTGTGTAGATTATTGCGACAATCGCCGCACCAAGAAAGTTTCCTTTTATCATATTTTTATTTAGATTAATTGAGTAATTGGCCTTTCAGCAATTATATCATTTTTTATTTGCTCACGCTGGTGTTTGTCGGCCGTCTGGGAGAGTATACGAATATTTTTACCTCTACCCCCAAATAATTATATTAGTTTGATTTCCCTCTGAATTTTTTGTTGGACGACAACACTTCACGCAAAAGTTTTGGGTTATATCCCGCAACAGTTGATGCCTTTACAATGGCATTAACGTCTTTTGGAAAACATTTCCCGCCAAATCCTCTTTGATCCTCAAACACAAGAGTGTGCATGGGGCTCAATCGCGGATCAGCAATAAATAATTCGCGAAGTTCATTATAATCAACCCCAAAAGTTTTAGCTATTTCAAAAAATTCATTACAGAATGTAACTTTGGTGGCATAAAAAGAATTTTCCATATACTTGACTAATTCAGCGGTGGTGGAATCTGTCTGGAAGTAATGTTTAACTGGACCCATTTTTTTCTTAAAAATTTCCAGCATATATTTTGTTTCCGAACGCGGACCGCCTAAAATAAGAAAAGGTTCTTCAATGATTTTCCAGTTATACGGCGACCAATATTTGCTCTCGCCGGTATACTCTGGAGAGAAAACAATTTTCTTATGGTATTTTTTTGACAACTTGGCAGTAGTGCCGGGAGAAATGGTTGATTTGATCAGAATATGAGGAGTCTTCAACCAAGCGATTGATTTCTCAACAACTGAAATATCGCATGATCCATCAGGACGCTCTGCCGTTGGTACTGAGATAATCGCAAAGTTACACTTCAAGTTGATTTCTTTTTGACTATTTGATTCAGAATATACGGGATCAAAAATCAAGGCATCTGGGAACAACTCACGCAATGCTTTCCCTACATATCCATATCCGATTATAGCGATTTTGTTTGACATGATGTTATGATATCTAAAATTCAACATATTTCAACCAGTGCCGGCCGTCTGGTATGATGTTGAATCTTTATCTCTCAAGCATCTTTCTCAGTCTGTCTATAACAGCTTTTTCCCAATACTTCATTGAATACCATTTTATTAAAGGGGTCGCGACGATACGGAGCCAAGGTTTATGGATAGAGACTTGATATGTATAGTCAATTATGGTCCCTTCTGGATTCTCAGAAAGGAGGAATTCTTCATGCCCTGAAGTCCCAAAACCAGGACTTTCGTTATCTGAGATAAATCCTTTTCCTGGAAGAATCTGAGTTTTCATTGTTACTGGGAATAGCTTGCCGAAAGATTTCACTGTGGATTTTATTTCCAGATAATTTTTTTCGTGTTTTGTGATGCGTATAGATTCAGCAACTTTTGGAAAATGGGTAGGAAACTTTTCAAAATCCGTCATTATATTAAATACTTGTTTGAGAGGTGCTTTGATGAGCCGGTTGCCATGAAGAGTGATTTCTTTCATGACATAATTGTAACATATTTTGCAGGCTGCCAGACCTGGATTCGAACCAAGATACTTCGCTTCAGAGGCGAAGGTCCTACCATTAGACGATCTGGCAATGTAAATAGCAGTTAGGGTTTAGCCACTAGGGAATACTACGTTACAATACATCAAAAAAGCCGATTTTACAATGATTTATCTGCCTCGTTTTTGGCTCGTTCAATCATAAATTTGACGCCTTCGGACATGTTTTCCTCCTCGATTTTAATGACGGGGTATTTATGCTGAAAAACTCTGTAAACTTCGTCGGCAAAAGCCTGCCCGATAATAGGAACTTTATCAAAATCAAACAATATTATTTTAAACTTTTCCAAACCGGAAAGAATCCTACGGGCCTGTGAACGTGATATATGAACGCCACCCATGGTATACAGCTTGACTCTTATTTCGGTTTTGTCGAAACCATAGTCACTTTCATCTGTCAGGTTTGTGTACTTTTTAAACACTTGGTCAAGATGCCTTTCCGAGTCTGTGCCTATCTCAAATATTACCCTCGTTCCCCTTTTTATGATATGAACATTTTTGATTGAAACTCCTTCCGTCTTGGTGTTTACAATCATCTGATATCCGAAACTGTCCAGTATGAACAGGTCAGCTGATTTTGACGTAAAAAATATCCCTTCGCCGGAATGCGATTTTGGCATTGTGGTGGTTTTTCCTTTTAATAAATCCTGAATTGCCTCGATTTCCGAATGCAATCCCCTCTTCTTCATTATATTTCTAAAAACTCCAACTCCGGAATCCGAAACAATAAAAGATATTTTTTTATTTCTTTCGGCAACTTCAATTGAAATATTTTTTGATCCGGAGTGTTCAATTGCGTTATTGAATATTTCGGAAAATGCAAAAGTGAAAATGCTTCGCACATTTTCTGGCAAATTTAATATTTGGGGAAATTTTTCCTCTATTTCAATCAATACTTTATGTTCCTCGAGTGACTGGTTTTTGTAAGTTTTCTTAAATACGGACGGAAAAATTTCCGGATGTTCTTTCGCAAACGTGGAGGATACATAAAATGCGTTATGTGTACTTCCAATTTTTATAACCTGTTTTTCTCCGACAAGTTCGGAAATAACCATAATCACATACTGGCGCGATATGCTCACTTTCGACATAATTTCTGAAGAAGTGACCTTCCCTTTTTGATTTATTATCTCTAGTATTTTGTCTTTGTTTTTCATAAACAAGTCAATTGTAAACCAATCTATATTCAATTGTCAAGTAATTATCAACTAAACTCCCCAAAAACCTTATTTTGGGCTATATTTTGGATTTTTTGATTTTGGAAATGTCAGACACGGAGAGCCATGCTGACATAGAACCGAAGCCGGTTTTGTTTATGTCAAACGGTTTTGTTTGAACGGGTCTTTTGAGAAAAATCAGGATACAATATTTTTTATTTTTGAACATTTTGAAAAATTTATCGGTTTTTTCTTTTTCAATACCATCATCACTGCCATACTTTTTCAAAATGCTTTTGATTTTGTTAGGTGTCAGATTTTCAAACTGCAGAACTTTTCTCACTCTGGTTTTTATTTTTATCGGCTGGCCGGAATTTTTGAAATATACAATGTCGCCGGATTTTATTTTGTCCAATGGCGCGCATTTGCGCAAATACCAGCGCGATTCAATTGTTTTCTGTCCAGAAAGAATCTTCGGCATAAGTCCCCAAGATTTTTTCATTATGGCTATATGATTCATATTATTTTTTCTTCAAACAAGCCTCAATAAACGCCGAGAAAAGCGGGTGCGGATGCAGAGGCCTGGCGTGGAATTCCGGGTGGAATTGTGTGCCGAGGAAAAACGGGTGAACGGATTTCGGCAGTTCGGCGATTTCCATCAGGCGGCCGTCGGGAGATGTGCCGGAGAAAACCATCCCGGCTTTTTCGATATCGGCGATGAAAGTTGGACTGACTTCATAGCGGTGGCGGTGGCGTTCGGAAATTTCAGCGTGGCTATCGTCGGTTTTTTTGACAACGCCGGCCGATTCGTAGGCCGAGCGGGCAAGAGTCCCCTCTTTGAGCAAGGCCGGATAAGCGCCGAGCCGCATTGTCGCGCCGTATTTGTTTTCCTCCAAAAGTTTTTTCTGCTCTGGCATAATGTCAATGACCACATGCGACGAGTTTGTATTTATTTCTGCCGTGTGCGCGTCTTTCCAGCCAATAATATTGCGACAAAATTCAATGACCGCCAGTTGCATTCCGTAGCAAAGTCCAAGATACGGAATTTTATTTTTCCTCGCATATTCAATGGCCATAATCACGCCCTCAATACCCGTCTCGCCAAAACCGCCGGGCACGATGATGCCGTCATATTTTTTCAGTTCGCTGACTTTTTTCTGGATCAGCTTCGTATTCCTTGGAATTTATCCATGTCAAATGAGTTTTGGCCCCCTGCCAATACGAAGAAAATTTAACCGCTTCAATGACCGAAACATAAGCGTCAGACAGAACAAAATCGCCGGTATCAAAATATTTGCCGACCACGGCGATTTCCAAATTTTTTTTGGCTCGCAATCGGTTGATGAACGAAATCTTTCCAGTCTTTCAGTGAGTTGCCGTTGGTTTTGGAACGCAAATGAAATGTTTGCAAAATAATGCTGCTGATTTTGTCTTTTTCAAAATTGAGAGGCACATCGTAAATGCTTTCAATGTCCGGCGCCGAGATGACATTTTCCGGCGAAATGGCGCAGGCCATGGCGATTTTTTCCTTGCGTTTGTAGTCCAAAGCTTGACTGCCGCGGGCGATGATGATGTCCGCCTGAACGCCGTAAGAGTTCAGCTGACGCGCCGCATTTTGGGTTGGTCGGGTTTTCATTTCGCCCAAAGAGCCCGGCACCGGCAAATAGGAAACCATGATGAAAATAACATCCTGAGGGTATTTTATTTTCAGAGTTCGGGCCGCTTCAATGAACAAAACGTTTTGATAATCGCCGATGGTGCCGCCGATTTCAATGAGCGAAATATCCGATTCGTGGGCGTCGGCCGCTTTTTTGATGCGACGCAAAATTTCTTCGGTGATGTGTGGAATGGCTTCCACACATTTGCCACGAAATCCGAGGTTGCGTTCTTTTTCAATGACATATTTATAAATCATCCCAGAGGTCATATAGTCTTCGCTGTTGAGATCCATTTCCAAAAAACGCTCGTAGTTGCCCATATCTTGATCGGTTTCCAATCCGGAATTTAACACAAAAACTTCGCCATGTTCGGTCGGATTCATATTGCCGGCGTCAACATTCAAATAAGGGTCAACCTTTATTGGATTGACCTTGAAACCTTTGGACTGCAAAATTTTACCGATGGACGATGACGCCACACCCTTTCCGACTCCGGACATCACGCCACCCACTACAAAAATATACTTATGATTTTTTTTTTCATTTCTTTCCTACTTTTTTAACCGAATAATAATATAAACTATACCTTGAGATATTTTCGCACCGCCAAGAAACTGGAAACCGACCCAATGGCCACTCCGGACAAAACGATAATCAAAAATATCTCGCCAAAATTGGAAATGTAATATTGAAAAATATTGACGCCAACGAAAAAGTTTTCGGTGGTTTTGCCAAGCCAGAGAGTAATCGGGTAAAACAAAATCAGAGTAATAACCGCCGAGACAAAACCATACAGCGCGCCGGTCACAAAAAACGGACCGCGAATGTAGCCGGTTGAGGCGCCGACTAGGCGCATAACGGAAATTTCATCACGCGACATATAAATGACCAGGCGCAAAGTGTTGAAGGTTATCAAAATGGAAATGATAATCAAAAACAAAGTCAGAGCAAAACCAAGCTTGTCGGCCGAATTTATAATGCCGGTCAGTTTGTCTATGATATCCTTGTTTTGATAGTAATTTATTTTGTCCACCAAACTGGAGCCGTCAGAGGCAACAGCCTTATTGTTCACAAAATCCACGATGGAAGCGTATTGTGATGGATCTTTGGCTTTGATATTTAAAGTGGCATCCAAAGGATTTGCGCCGAGTTCATCTAGCCCTTGCAGAGTGATCTGGTCGTTTTGGTGCTTGTTGCGAAAATTAACCAGAACGGCGTCTTTAGATGTGTAGATGGCCGGCGGAACGACTTGGGGCAATTGTTCCAGTTGGTTTTTCAGATTTAAAATATCGCTTTCCCCAGCGGTTTGAACAAAATAAACATTAATGTCCACTTTGTTTCTGATTTCATCCAGCGCCCCTTTCAAAATGGCTCCGGAAAAAATAGTGGAACCGATGACAAAAAGAGTGACGACCATAACCAAAATGGCCGAAAGCGAAACAAAACCATTGCGCCAAAAACTGAAAACTCCGGAGCGAATTATTCTTTTAATTTTTATCCAAAACATGGTAATAAATTTCTAATTAATCTAATTATACTAATTTCTAAACAAATTCCAACAACCAATATTAAACTAGTGTTCCGTTGAATATTGGTGCTTGGTTATTGTCTAGGTTAATTAGAATAATTAGAAATTAGGTTAATTTAGATGACATACTTCCCCTTGTTATCGTCACGAATGATCTTGCCGTTCTCCATTGTGATCACTCGCTTGCCCAGAGAGTCAATCACCCCTTTGTTGTGCGTGGTCAAAATTATCATAGTGCCGAGGTCGTTGATTTTTTTCAAAATTTGGACGATGTCGTAAGTGTTTAAAGGGTCAAGATTGCCTGTCGGCTCGTCAGCCACGATAACATCCGGCTGGTTGATGATGGCCCGAGCGATAGCGACGCGTTGTTTTTCCCCACCGGAAAGCTCGCCGGGGAAATTCCAAATCTTGCGACCGAGGTCAACGAGGTCCAGCACATGCGGTACATCGGCCTCAATCTCTTCATCCGTCCGTCCGGCCGCTTCCATGGCAAAAGCAATGTTTTCGTAGACATTTTTGTCCGGCAAAAGGCGAAAGTCCTGAAAAACCACACCGATTTTGCGCCGAAAATCATTGATTTCAGACTTGCGCAAAGTGTGAATGTCTGTGGACTCAAAAAAAACCCGACCAGCGCTGGGTTTTTCTTCGGCTAAAAGCATTTTGACCAGTGTTGTCTTGCCGGCGCCGGAGTGCCCGACAATGGAGACAAATTCTTTCGGCTCAATGGTAAAAGAAACATCCTCCAAAGCCACGCAATTGTCCGGATAAATCTTGGAAACCTTGTCGAAGTAAATCATGAATGCATTATACTCTATCCAAACTAAAAAATGCAAAGAAAAAATAACAAAAACACCCTGTGCCCGCGCGAGCGCGAACACAGGGTAGAAGAAAAAAAGAAAAAAGGTTAAAGGGAAACTGCTTCACGAAGACCATTCGACGGGCTGGAGTTGTCCAGACTGTACCGGTTCACCTACACCTTACCAGTGCACGGATAGAAGTACACGCCCGGGATGTCGCCGAAGGAAAAGCGAGAACCGGCACAGAACGTGATACCCTTTTCATCGAGATGTTTTCCTGTCTCGACAAAATACTTGAGCCCAAGCACCATTCTTTCGAGCAAAGTCATGCCGACCTTGCCAGTCGGGTCGGCCTGACGGGTAGATTGACCGAGATACTTCTCGTCCGGTTCCACACCGTCGCGAACCCAGATAGCGTAGCTCGTGGCCGAGGTCCGAGTGTTGACTGTCACACTCGCGTCCAAGTCCTCGACGTATGTCCAGACCTTGAACTTGGCCCGCATAACTGCGAGTGTTTGGTTCATTGTGAGCCCCGCCCAAATGAAAACGAGACGCCACGAACCCTCAGTTGGCTTTCCCGGGATCCTCACCGTCGAGAAGTCGGCATAGATCTTGAAGAGGTCAAGATAGAACTTCTCCCACTCGGCACGAGTATCGGCGAATTCGTCGACGGTGATTTCGAACACGCCGACGAGCTTCTGACGCAGTAGTGTTTTGTGCCCGAGCCAATAGTTAATTTGCTCGAGCGGAAGATCTGCGAGTACACCGGTTATTAATCCGGCAAGCTGGGCGAGTCGTCTCACCAGCGTTTTGATTGAGGTCTGTTCCGTTGCCTGTGGCATGGTTTGTCCCTCTTTCCTTTCCTGTTTGTATACCAACCATTATAAGGTGGTAGATTGTTGAAAAACAAAAGATGACTTATCAAAGCCATCTAAATCCTGTTGGTATTATACACCCAACTATTATTTCTGTCAATAGTTTTGTTATAAAATCCTTATTTTAAGCCATTTTCAGCCTCCAAAAATTCGTCAATTTCGCCGGCTAGAACTTTGTCCACTTGAGAGGTTTCCACGCCGGTGCGGTGGTCTTTGACCATTTTGTACGGATGCAGAACATAGGAACGAATTTGATTGCCCCACTCTATCTGGGTGGTTTTGCTGACATACATTCCCTCTTCTTTTTTGATACGCTCGTCTTCCAGGGCTTTGTAGATTTTGCCGTAAAGAATCTGCATGGCTTTCTCTTTGTTTTGGGCTTGCGAACGCTCGGACTCACTGGCCGCTGCAATGCCCGTCGGAATGTGCACCACTCGCACGGCTGTTTCGCGTTTGTTGACATTTTGCCCGCCGGGGCCAGACGAACGGGACAGCTCCACACGGATTTCTTTTTCTGGGATCTCCAGCTCACCGGCCTTTTCAAACTCGGGAATAACTTCCACCATTGAAAAGCTGGTGTGACGTTTAGCGTTGGCGTTGAAAGGTGAGATACGTACCAAGCGATGCACACCGGATTCGTTTTTCAAGGTGCCGTAGGCACCTTGACCCCGCGAAGCCTTTGGCGAAGTGGGGTTTGTTATTTCCAGTGTCAGGTTGCGATACCCGCCGTGATCGTTTTCGTTTTGATGCAGGAATTTTACGCCAAAACCGCGTCGTTCAAAAAATTTCAAATACATATTCAGAAGCATTTTGGAAAAATCCTCGGCATCGTCGCCACCGGCGCCGGAAAAAATACTCATAAGCGCGTTGCCACGGTCGTACTTGCCAACGCCGGCGATTTCGGCTTTGACTTCGGCGATGCGTTTGATTATTGCTTGGGCTTTTTCCTTGTCCGCCCAAAAATCGGCCGAGTTCATTTCAACTTCCAATTTTTCCAACTCTTTTTTTAAATTTTCCATTTTGTTCATGAGCCAAAGGAGAGAATCGAACTCTCGTTCCTGCTTTACGAAAGCAGTGTTCTGCCATTGAACTACTTTGGCGGAAATTTACGAGAGCCTTTGTCGGGAATCGGACCCGAGACCTCCGTCTTACCAAGACGGCGTTCTGCCACTGAACTACAAAGGCGAGCGAGGAACAAATAAAATGCTAACATTTTATTTGGTTCCGAGCGATGCCTTTGAAAGCTTTGCTTACGAAGGCAAATTGAATCGATGAGCAGATACAGCATAATATAAAAATGCCGATTTGTAAAAAATTACAATTCGTGTATACTTGTCAGCATATTTTAATAGCGGAGTGTAAAGGGAGTTAAACCGATATAAATCAATTTCTTGATCTTGTTTAGGAATTAGGTTAATTAGAAATTAAAAATTTATTCCGACCTCCTCTCCATTTAAAAATGATTACAAAAACGAAAACTTCAGCTAAAGAAAAAAGTGAGGATAATGAAGTCTTGGATGAAAATTCTGCCTTGACCAAGCCGGATCAAAACGGCGAAACTCCGAAAAAAGTAAGCCGGATGGCGAAAGTTTTAAACGCCAGTAGCAACCCCCCGCTCGTTGACGATGTGGTGGAAGGCAAAGTTATCGGTATTGAAAAAGCTTGTGTCTATGTGGACATTCCGCCTTTCGGCACAGGTATTATCTACGGTCGTGAGTATTTAAACGCCCGTGATATTATCAAAAAAATAAATGTGGGTGATGTGGTGGCCGGCAAGGTTATTTCCTTGTCCAACAAAGAAGGTTATATTGAAATTTCGCTCAAAGAGGCGCACCAAGCTCTGATTTGGAGCGACGCCGAGGAAGCTATCCGAGACAAAAAAGTTTTTGAACTGCCGGTTACAGAAGCCAACAAAGGCGGTCTGATGCTCATTTGGCAAGGCATTTCCGGTTTTCTGCCGGCTTCGCAACTGAAAACTGAACATTATCCGAGGGTCATTCCGACGGCGACAAAGACCGCATCTTGGAAGAACTGCGCAAACTGGTCGGCCAGAAAATTTCGGTGGCCATCATCGCCGCCAATCGCCAAAAGAAGGCAAACTGATTTTCTCCGAGAAAAATCCGGAACAGCAAAAAGAAAGACAGTATGATCGACAAATACCAGGTCGGCGACGAACTTTCCGGCGAAGTGACCGGCATAGTTGACTTCGGAATCTTCGTCAAAATCGAAGAAGGATTGGAGGGGCTGGTTCACATCTCCGAAATTGACTGGGCTTTGGTGGAAGACCCGAAACTCCTTTTCCAAATCGGCGAGAAAATAAAAGTCAAAATCATAGAAGTCAAAGACGGCAAAATTTCTCTCTCCATCAAAGCTCTGAAAGAAAATCCGTGGCCGAAGCCGCCAAAAAATACAAAAAAGACGACATTGGTCAGCGGTGTGGTCATCAAATTCAACAAGCACGGCGCTCTGGCTTCCATTGAGGAAGGTATTGCCGGACTGGTGCACATCTCCGAGTTTGGCACCGAAGAGAAACTGCACAGCTCGCTTGAGCTCGGCAAATCCTACAAATTCAAAATTACACTTTTTGACGGGAAGGAACAGAAAATGACACTGGCTTTCATTGACCAGAATAAAAAAGTAGAGGTAAAGGAGTAATAAGTAAAATGTAAAAAAAATAACTTCCCAAGATTAATCTTAAGAAGTTTTGCAAGTAACACGATTTGTGATAGCACGATTAACAAAAACAGAGCGTGCGACAAAAATAGAACGCACAATGGAAGTCATGTAGCTTCCGCAGTACCCTTCCCAATATGGTCCTTCTTCCCTCCTTGGCGGATAGCCGGCTTTTGCGTCTTCCATTCCTTCTTTATATTCTTTACTTTCAATATCTCCACTTATCTGATCAATAGGTATGCAACACATTTAACGGACCTCCACTGGAAAGAATATCACAAAGCAGACAAAAAATCAATTAAACTCTGTCGTTGCCGAGGAGAGGCCGAAAGTGACAAAAGTTTCCAGGGTTGTGTTGATTTTTTTGGAAAGTTTTTTCAGAACAAGCATTTCTTCCGGTTTGAATTTGCCGAGAATATGCTTCAAAACTTTTTCCTCACCCTGCGGTTTGCGCAGTTTGCCTGTTGGCGAGGTTGGCGATGTGCCGATGCGAATGCGGGCGAATTTTTCCGTTTTCAGAGCTTTGATAACAGACTCCAAACCCTTGTGTCCGCCGGAAGATTTGTTGAAAGACATTTTGGCCGAGCCAAACGGCAAATCTAGGTCGTCGTAAATGACCATCAGTTTTTCGGCAGCTTTCAGCGAACCGATAAGCGGTTTGACTGATTTCCCGGAGTTGTTCATAAAAGAATCCGGCAAAACCAAAATCGCCGGTGTTTTGCCTAGTTTTATTTTTGCTACCTGTGCGTTTAATTTTTTGTCATATTTCCACTCGGCACCATCGGATTTGGCCAACCACAAAAGCATCATCCGGCCGGCGTTGTGCCGTGTGTTTTCATATTCCTCGCCCGGGTTGCCGAGTCCAACAAATGTGTAAGTCATATAGAGCTATTGTAAGACAACCGAATAAAAAAGAAAAGCTGTCCTAAAACAGCTTAATGGCGGACAATGTAATATTTTTCAATACCACTCTCAACTATATCAATCCCCTGCTCAAGATATTGTAAACCAAGCTTTTCAATATTAAATCTCGTCATAGTTCTTATGGTCATACCCGCCCCTATGCCGTAAAGCGCTGGGTTAAAACCCCAATCGCATTGAGTTGTGGGGATTGAATCTCTATCGTTAGCCACGACCCAATGCTTTTTTATATCTCCACGAAAAACAATGGAAAGTTCGGCAAAAACAAGTTGGTTTTGATCTGACATTTTGTCTCCGTAAAACAAAGTAGCACAAATATTTCTATTGTGTCAAATGAGCTTATACTATATAATGCCTTCATGAACGAAGAAAAAAATCTTTCTACCCCGGTTGAAAATCAAAAAATCAACAAAAAAGAAATTGCTAAAGAAATTATTATTTTCTGCATTATCGCTTTCGGTGTGATCGGGCCTTTCCGGATGTTTGTGGCCGAGCCGTATATTGTTTCGGGCCGGTCTATGTTCCCCACTTTCGACACCGGGCATTATCTTATCGTCAATAAAATTTCTTACGAACTCGGATCGTCGATAAAAAGAAATTCCGTTGTTGTTTTTAAATTCCCGCAGGGCGCCGGCGTGCCACAAGAGAACGGGAAAGACTTGATCAAGCGTGTCATCGGCTTGCCCGGCGACACTGTGACCGAGACAGGAGATGTTGTTACCATTTCAAACAGCACAAGTTCAACCACGGAAGTTTTGGACCAATCTTATGTCGGCAACGCTGAAAAAATGCCTCTGAATTTCAAAATAACTCTCGGGGCCGACCAATATTTCGTCATGGGCGACAACCGAGCCAACAGCTACGACTCGCGCTATTGGGGTGTTTTGCCACGCGAGGATATTATCGGAGAGCCGGTTTTGCGTCTGTGGCCGATTACAAAAATCGGAATCACGCCAGGCAATGACAATAAATAAGTAATGGGTAAGATGTAGAAAGTAAAAAATACAAAAATTTTATTATTCGCATTTTTATTACTCATTACCTCTTACATCTTACTTTTTAATACTATGACCAAAAAAACAAAACTAGCCGAGATAAAAAGAGCCGAGCCACTTGGCTATCAAAAGCGACAAGGTTGGTGAGATTGCCATTCACTATGGCTTTACTGTGGTCAACCCACCGAAAATTACCTCGGAAGATTTAAGCAAAGCTAAACCTTTCAAGGATTTTGATTATTATTCGGACGCCGAAGAAAAAGTGGCGCTGACTCGCTGGTACGAAGAAATGGGTTTCAACACCGGCGCGCAACCGCTGATGATTCATTACAAAAAACCTCTGGCCGGAATAAATCGAAAGAAAAAAACAACCGAGCAAGTTTATGGTTTTGAAATTATGGGGAGCGGAAGTTCCACTTCCGAAGCCACTCTGATTAAAATGGCTTTGGATATTTTGACCGAGATGGGTTATAAAAATTTGTTTTTGGATGTCAATTCCATCGGCGATCGCGAGTCCATCCAAAAGTTTGAACGTGAACTTTCTTCCTATCTGCGAAAACATTTGCACGAAATGCCAGCCAAGATGAGGCAGGACATCAAAAAAAATCCATACTCCGCAGTGTTGAACCGACGCGAAGGAGTGACCGAGCAAGGTCTGCCGGAAACTATCGGGGCACTGTCTGACTTGAGCCGAGCTCATTTCAAAGAAGTTTTGGAATATGTGGAAGTTTTTAATGTGGCTTACAAAATCCGCCCTGATCTTTTGTCCAACAAACTGCATGCTTCGCACACCGTTTTTGAAATTCGTGGCGAGCTCGGCAAAAAAAGCGAAGTCTTGGCTTACGGCTACCGCTACAATTATCTGGCTAAAAAAATTGGGGGCAGACGAGATATCCCGACGGTGGGGATGACACTCATTGTCAAAAAAAATCCAGCTTTGGTTAAAAAAATAATAATCAAAAAATTAAAGAAGCCAAAATTTTATTTGATTCAACTCGGTGCCACGGCCAAACTCAAAGCCCTCAATGTTTTGGAAATGTTACGTCGTCACAGGATTGGCGTTTACCACTCGCTATCAAAAGACAAAATCGGCGGGCAACTTTCCGGCGCGGATTATATGAAAACCACTCACCTGCTTATCATTGGCCAAAAAGAAGCCGTTGAAGGAAGCGTCGTTGTCCGCAACATTAGCACTCGCGAACAAGAAACCGTCCCGATGAAAGACCTGCCGGAGTTTTTAAAAAAGTTGGATAAAAAATAACAAAGAGAGCGGTGATTAGTCGCTCTCTTGCCGACATCAGCTTATTGAGATCAAGGTCTCCCAAATTCACCGCGGGGTGTTACCATTCTTCCAGGATGTTGTCCATTTCCCCCTGGATTGACTGCAGCCATGCCCCCGACTGGGTCTGCATTATTGGGTCGGCGAACATAGTAGCATAAATCCAAATAAATTGGTATTATTTTCCCATGGAACACAAGAAAATTGATTTGATTAGACATTCGCTGTCACACCTTATGAGTATGGCGATTTCGGAATTATATCCGACTGCCGGACTGGGCGTCGGGCCGGCTATTGAAAACGGTTTTTATCAGGATTACGATTTGCCGACGGTTTTGACACCGGAAATTTTGCCGAAACTGGAAAAACGGATGCGAGAGCTCATCAAAAAAGACGTGAGGTTTGAACAGCATGATATGGATTTTGACACGGCCCTGAAACTTTACAAAAACGATCCATACAAAACAGAACTCATCAACGACCTGAAAGCGGCCGGCGAAAAAAAAGTCAGCTTTTACAAATCCGGTGAATTTGATAACCTCTGCCTTGGTCCTCATGTCAAATCAACCAAAGAAATAAATCCCGACGCTTTCAAATTGACCACTATCGCCGGCGCCTATTGGCGTGGTGACGAAAAAAACAAAATGCTGACCCGCATTTACGGTGTGGCTTTTGAGACAAAAGAAGAGTTGGAAGAATATTTGAAACAAAAAGAAGAAGCTGAAAAAAGAGACCATCGTGTTCTTGGAAAAGATTTGGGACTTTTTGTTTTTTCTGATTTGGTTGGTAAAGGTCTGCCAATGTTTGGGCCAAAGGGGGCCACCATCAAAAGAGAACTTGAGAGATTTACCACCGACGAAGAACTGAAACGTGGCTATCATCACGTCATCACACCGGACTTGGCCAAAGTGGATCTTTACAAAAAGTCCGGTCACTATCCGTACTACAAAGACACGATGTACCCGGTTATGAAAATTGACGAGGAAGAATTAATCCTCCGACCAATGACTTGCCCGCACCATTTTATGTTTTACAAATCTGAACCGCACAGCTATCGCGACTTGCCATACCGCATTGGTGAAATCGCTCACCAATATCGCTACGAAAAAAGCGGTGAGTTGTCTGGTCTTACTCGCATCAGAATGTTCTGTCTGGCCGACGCCCATATCATCGCCGCCAAAGATCAGGCCAAGCAAGTGATTAAAGAAGTTCTTGAATTGATTGATTTTATTAACGCCACGCTGGGTTTGAAAAAGGGAATAGATTATCGTTATCGCCTTTCACTTGGTGATCGTTCAGACACTAAAAAATATTACAAGGATGACGCCTCGTGGGATTATGCCGAAAATGTTTTACGTGAGGTTTTGACCGAAGTCAAAGCGCCTTTCTTTGAAGCCTCAAATGAAGCTGCATTTTACGGCCCGAAAATCGATATTCAAGTCAAAAAAGTTTCCGGTGCGGAGGAAACGGCTTTTACCGTCCAGTACGATTTCGTTATGCCGGATCGTTTTGAATTATCTTTTACCAATAAAAAGGGTGAGAAAGAAAAACCGATTGTTATTCATCGCTCTTCAATCGGCTGTTTGGAAAGAACTATGGCCTTTTTGATAGAGCACTACGCTGGCAACTTCCCTCTCTGGCTCTCGCCTGTGCAGGTCAAAGTCATCCCGGTGCGCGACACGCACAACAAATACGCAGAGGAAATTTTTCAAAAATTGAAAGAGAAAAACATCCGTGCCGAATTGGACGGCCGCGACTTAAACCTCGGCAAAAAAGTTCGTGAAGCCAAAAACGAACGTCTGCCGTACTGGCTTGTTATTGGTGACAAGGAAATGGAATCTGGTACAGTCACACTGGAATCTCGCGACAAAGGCCAAATTGGACAGATGAAAATTGATGAGCTTTTGGGAAAACTCAAGACTGAAATAAAAGATAAAAAATAAAATGGAAATTTTATTCACCCATCATGCAAAATATCGCATAATGGAAAGAAAAATTCCGGTTTTGAATATCAGACAAACTATCAAACATCCAGATAGTCAAAGTGTGAATGAATATGATATGATGGTTGTGAGAAAGAAAATTAACAGGAAACTTTTGGTGGTTGTATATCGTATCAGTGGAAGTAAGAAAATTGTGATAACTGCATATTATGAAAATTGATTATGACAAAACAGCGGATGCCGTCTATATAAAAGTCAGGAAGGGGGTTGTCAAAAAGACAGCTCACCTTTCGAATTTAATACACGCCGACTTAGACAAAAACGGTAAAGTACTTGGTGTGGAAATATTAAATGTTTCTTTAAAAATTTCAAAAACCGGTAAAAACACAAAATCGCCTTTTAATATCCCCGTGTCTGTGACTGTTTAAATGAAGATTAAAAGAAACCAGCGCCCACAAGGACGCTGCTGTTTTTGATTACCATGGACGAAATATTAATACTAACACTAACCAAAAAATTATTTTTACTAATCTGTACTGAGCTGGGGTAATCAAATCTTGTTCTAAATACCCCTGCCCACCATACATTTTTTTGAACTCAATCATTTTTCGAACAGCCCTGATGAAAATATAGAAAACATAACCAATCCAAAAAACGTAGTATTCTCTAACGCAATTTTCAGCATTTGATTCTCTCAGTTGCGATATTAGCATTATCTCATTTAGATGTCCAGCGTGGCCTTGGTGGCGTTGGATTGGATGAAAGATTTGCGGGATGGCACATCGGATCCCATAAGCATATCAAAAACTTTGTCGGCCGAGGCGGTGTCGTCTATGGTCACTTGTTTCAAAATGCGACGGCTGGATCCATGGTCGTTTTCCAGAGTTCGTCGGCATTCATTTCACCGAAACCTTTGTAGCGCTGGATGGATTCTTTCGGGGCTTTTGGTCGTCTTTTTTAGTTGTCAATTCTTCGTTTTCACCTTCTTCCGATTCGGTCTCGCCTGTGTTTTCCGTTTCCCCTACTAAAATTCTTCGGTTTTTGATTTGTCCAAACCGTGCTTTTTTTTGAAAACTTCCATTTCGGCTTCGTTGTAAACATAATGAACTTCCTTGCCGATTTTTATTTTGTATAACGGCGGTTGGGCTATATAAACATAGCCGGCATCCAAAACCGGACGGAAAAATCTGTAGAACAAAGTCAGAATGAGTGTGCAAATGTGCGCACCATCCACGTCGGCATCGGCCGCGATGATTATTTTGTGGTAGCGGATTTTGGAGAGATCAAATGTGTCGCCGATGGCCGTGCCAAAGA
>CAVSGX010000008.1:0-62737 GCA_963727715.1 uncultured bacterium
AGAGTGGAAATCTACATCGTGGTCCCGTCTGGAAATGAAGATGTAGAGAAAATGCACATTTTGTTTGAAATGTGTGGAAGACTTTTCCTTAGAAATCAGGAGAGAGTTCGTTTAGTAACTTGTTGTGCTAGAAAGTATTTGGAAGTAACCAGTGTGATTTCCTTCCTTACAGAAGCTAGCTTCCATTGTTCTCCATTCTTGGAGCCTGAGGAAAATGCTGATTTGGAAGAATTTTTCAGGGAAAATGATTGGCCGAATAGATGGCCAAGCAATGCCATCGGGATTTTTGTCATTCCTCCTGAAACGGCAAAACTTCTTGTTAAAAAAATTGATCCTGGTTGCGCACATGACGTAATCCCAACAGATGCTCTTTTTCGGCTCAAAGATTTTGACCCAACCAAGAAATAAGATTGCCACAAGACTAGCGCATAGGCGCTAGTTATTTTTTATTTGAATTTTCAATAATTTTTACATACGAAAATCCAGCGGGAACGCTTGCGCGCCCCGCCGGGGTTGAATGAACTTCTTACTTCTTCATGTCGAGGACGGGTGTGACCCCGGCGCCGATCAAGAAGGTACAGCCGCCTTTGCTGCAGACTTCATGCAACATGTCAATCTGCTTGATCCGCACGAACTGCTCCGGCGAGAGCTGCATCTTCTGGTTGTAGGCGTTGTCGGCCTCTGCTCTGGCCAGCTCGGCAGCCCTGCGCTGGTCTTCAGCCAGCTTCCGCCGTTGTTCGGTGATGGCACGTTGCTCCTGTGCCGCCGTTTCGATTCGCTGGTTTTTGATGGCGTCTGGTGGGTTGACGCGTCCAACGTTCAGGTCCCTGATTTCGATTGGCACCTTGAGCTTTTGAACGATTTCCACAGCCGCAGTCTTGACCTCCGCCCCAACCTCGTCTGCCGAAGTTTGGAAAATTGCCATTTCCTGCATTTCCCTCTTCTTCACGGAATCCCTCACAGCAGTCCGAATTGGCTGGTCCAGGTTGCGGTTCCAGAATCCCCACGTTCCTTTGTCGTCCCGGTCGGCACCCCAATCCCTTACGAGCAGGTACGAGTCTGCGACCTTGAAAGCGATTACGACATGGAAACTCACCGGCACGCCGGACTTGGTCATCATGTCGTCAAACTCCATGTCGATGCGCTGGGGGAGCTTGCTAACGTCGATGGCATCGCTCGTGACCGCGCCGAACTCGAGCCCGGTTTTTACCGGTTCCGGATCCACCCCTCCGTGGCCGAATATCAGGGGCTTTTTGACCCAAACGGCCTCGTGCCCGGCATCAGGATGGGCGGCGGAGCAACCAGAAGTTATGGTGACCATAAAGAACACGGCCACCATGGAAACGATTACGAAGAACTTACTCTTCATTACGAACCTCCGCTGGGGAGTATAGCATATATCATTTTTATTGTCAAGTGATTCATTGACGTTTTAAAATAACATCGTTTAATAGTGTAATCAGAACAAGAATGGGCTTGAAATTTATGGAATTTATAGGTAAACTCTACATATGGATATAAAAACGAAACTTTATGGTTCGGCCGATTTGGTGTCGCATAAGTACGAAATTGATCGCGCCGAAGAGAAAAAAATGCTGGCCGAGCTGGCAAAACGCACTGACACCGAAGCGGAGAGGATTCGGCGCTATTTGTCTTACACCGATCTGGCCAGGGACCCGGAGAGTCCTCTTTCCGAAATTATAAAAAAACTTTTAACATTGCCGACATTCCGAAAATTTGATGATATCCACATCCCAGAAATAGTGCCCGCCACAGAAAGCTTTGATCTTTTTGGCTTCCCCGCTGACCACCCGACCCGTAGTCATTCCGATACATATTATGCGGATGATAAAAACATTTTGAAAACTCACACCACGGTGATGTGGTATTACTATTTGAATTTGCCGGACGTCAAAAAAAGAATTGCTGAAAACAAAAATCTCGGTGTGGTCTGTTATGGCAAAGTTTATCGCAAGGACGAGATTGACAGACACCATATGAATATTTTTCACCAAATTGACGGGCTTTATATTTGTCCGAAAAGTTATCATTTTATAACCCAAGAAGATTTGAAGGATGTTTTGATAGAGGTAGCACAGAGTGTGTTTGGTGAAAATATAAAATATAGATTTAATTCGGATGAATTTCCTTTCACTTATAACAGCTTGGAAATGGAAGTGGATAAGGGTAGTGTGGAGGATGGTAGTGGAAAAGAAGAGTGGGTTGAGGTTTTGGGTGCCGGCATCGTCCAGCCAACCGTGCTGGAGAAGCTCGGCATTGATTCCAAAAATTACAACGGTTGGGCTTTCGGCTTTGGTTTGGAACGGCTGGCTATCATTTCCATGGAACTTCCGGATATTCGCCTTTTGTGGTCAGCTGACCCGCGCGTCAAAAAGCAACTGAAAATGGGAAATAAGTTCGTGGAGGTTTCCAAGTACCCGCCGATTGTTCGAGACATTTCTTTTGTGGTCAAAAACGATTTCGTGCCGAACAATTATTTTGATTTGGTGCGCGACATTGCCCCCGACTTGGCCGAGGAAGTGGAGCTTTTGGATAAATACGAAAATAAAGAAAAATTCGGCCACGGCAACATAAGCTACGCCTACAGAATCACCTACCGTTCGCTCGACCACACGCTGAAAGCCAACGAAGTCAGCGCGTTGCACAAAAAACTGGAAGAGAAGACAGCCAAAATATTCGGGGCAAAAATAAGATAGGCAAATTGTATATTTCAAAACGATGCCAAACATTACCAATTACATAGTTTATACTCTTCTTTTCATTTCGCTTTACTACGAAGTTTTTTTGCTGATCACTTATTTTGAAAAACGGCTTTTGATGCAAAATGAAACGGTCAGGATCAGGCGAGGAATAAAAAAATATCCGACTGTCACCATCATTGTGCCGTGTTGGAACGAAGAAAAAACTGTCTCGGCCACTGTTCATTCCCTTCTCAACCTGGATTATCCAAAAGACAAATTGAAAATAATCATCGTGGACGACGGCTCCACAGACAACACTTGGCAAGTCATTCAGAAATTCAAAAATAAAAAACAAATTGAAATTTACCACAAAGAAAATGGCGGCAAACACACGGCTCTTAATTTTGCCCTTGAGCGAATTACATCGGATTTGGTTGGTTGTCTTGATGCCGACTCCTTCGTGGACAAAGATGCTTTGCGCAACACCATTGTTTATTTTGAAGACAAGGAAATAATGGCTGTCACACCGAGCGTTAAAATCTGGAAGCCGAAAAATATTATCGAGATGATTCAAAAAGTGGAATACGCTTGGGGTATTTTCGTTCGCAAAATGCTTTCTTACATCGGCGCTATGTATGTCACACCTGGTCCATTTTCTATTTTCCGGCGTGAAGTTTTTGAAAAACTTGGCGGTTACCGCCACGCTCACTCAACCGAAGATATGGAAATGGCCATGCGACTTCAGGCCAACCATTACAAAATGGTCAACTCGCATAATTCGATGGTTTATACTGTGGCTCCGGACGCTTTACGTAAACTTTACAGACAAAGAACCCGCTGGTCTTACGGCTTCATCAAAAACGCCATCGATTACAAACATCTTTTTTTCAAAAAGGAATATGGAAATCTTGGTGTTTTTATTCTGCCCATAGCTACCATTTCCATTTTTGCTCCGATTTGCGTTTTATCAATATCAATTTACGGTTTGATTCGAAGTTTCTTCCATGAATTGGTAAAAATAAACACGGTTGGACTCCAGTGGCCGTCTTGGGATTTTAGCTGGTTCGCCATCAATACCGGGCTTGTTAGTATTATTTCTTTGCTGGCTTTTTTCGGCACAGTTCTGATTATTTTCGTTTCGCGCAAAATGGCCGACGGCAAATTTAAATTTGGGATGGATTTGATTTATTTCTTTGCCATCTACGCCTTCATCGCCCCGCTGTGGCTGTCCAAGGCGGTTTACAACAGCGTTTTTTCCGTAAAAACCAAGTGGCGTTAATCTTTTAGGTATGGAACACCAAATAAACTGGAAAAAATATCTTTATGCTTTTATCATCACCGCAATTATTTTCGGCACGGCTATTTATTTAAGTGATTATTTTAATCAGAAAAAAATAGATGAGATCAGATCCATCCAAGACAAAATTTCCATAGACATTTTGTCCAGCGAGACGCAGTTCTCTCTTTTGGAAGAATCGTCCTGCCAAGATCTAGCCGGTCAGTCCGCCCTGTCCGATGAGCTCGGCTCGCTGGAAGAAAAACTTTCCTATGCCGAAAGAGACCGCGGCACAAATGATCCGGAAGTGCAGACTTTGAAACAATACTATTCCCTGCTTGAAATCAAAGATTACATTTTAATGCAAAGCATCGCTGAAAAATGTGGTAAGCAACCTTTAACCATCATCTATTTTTATTCCAACACCAACAACTGTTTGGATTGCGAACGCGAAGGTTATGTTTTGACTGATTTGCGACAGCGTTTCCCGAATTTGCGCGTCTATTCTTTTGATTATAATTTGGATATTTCTGCTCTGAAAACGCTCATTGACATCAATAAAGTCAAAGACCAGCTTCCGGCTGTTTATATAAAAAATAAAATGTACTACGGCTTTCAAAGCTTAGACGATATTCAGAAAATAATTCCAGAACTTTTCGCCACCAGCACAGCGACCACAACAAAGGTAAAAAAATAACAAGAAAATTTTGAAAATTCTTAAACACAAGCTATAATGTCAAAACTATGATTTACGATTTAATAATAATTGGTGGCGGGCCGGCCGGAGTTTCGGCTGGGGTGTACGCCGCGCGCAAAAGATTAAAAACTCTTCTTGTCACACCGGATTTCGGCGGACAATCTGTTGTTTCCGAAAATATTGAAAACTGGATCGGCACAGTT
Source organism: uncultured bacterium (assembly GCA_963727715.1). Lineage (GTDB taxonomy): Bacteria > Patescibacteriota > Minisyncoccia > Phycocordibacterales > DATDWN01 > CAIOTC01. The sequence continues at coordinate 4,879 of CAVSGX010000008.1, forward strand.
AAAATCACAGGTAAAGATTTGGCTGACAATTTGAAAAAACATTTACTTCACTATGCAGACAAATCAGTGGCAATAATTGAGGGTGAGTTGGTCAAAAATATTGAAAAATCTGAATCGGTTTTCAAGATAACCACAGACAAGAATTTTTATCAGACGAAAACAATTTTGATTGCCACAGGCAGTCATAGGCGAAAGTTGGAAATTCCGGGGGCCAAAGAGTTTGACAATAAGGGCGTCATCTACTGCGCATCGTGCGACGGTCCACTTTTTGCCGGCGAAGATGTGGTGGTGGTTGGCGGGGGCAACGCCGCACTGGAATCGGCTGCTCAACTTTTGGCTTACTGCAAATCGGTAACCATTTTAAACCGCGGTGAAAAATTGCGTGGTGATGAGATGACTATAGGGAAACTCAGCGAAAATCCAAAATTAAAAATAATCAAAAATGCCGTGCCAGTGGAAATCAAAGGTAGCAAATTTGTCACCGGAATCGTTTACGAAGACGCGCTGACTCATGAGAAAAAAGAAATCGCTACACCGGCCGTGTTTGTGGAGATCGGTCTTTTGCCAACAACCGAGTTTGCCAAAAATATTTTGAAGCTAAATCAATACAATCAAATTCCGATCAATCCGAAAAATCAACAGACCGAAGTGTCTGGTATTTGGGCCGCTGGCGATTGTACTGACGCTCTCTATCATCAAAACAACATCGCTTCAGGCGACGCTATCCGCGCGTTGGAAGATATTTATATTTGGCTCAAGATTAAATAGTTACGCGCGAAGTAATGCTCTTATATGCAATATGGCTTTTGCCATGTCTTTTCTAAGTTGAACTCTGGCCGGATTTTCTTTGTCTTTTGGCATCTCGTCAATATCGTTGGCGATAAGCCAGTCGTGAAGAACTTCCTCAAGATAATCTCGGTCATGAAAACCAGCATCAACATAAAACATAGTTTTTTCAAACTTATGTCTCAACTCCGCATCTTCGTCTCCACTAATTTCCGTTTCTCTTTGCAAATTCCAAATTTCAAACAACTTGTCAGCTTCTGCCACTTCCGGATTATCCAAATCCAGCCTGGCCGGATCTCCCACAGCGGAAAATTTTTTGATTGCCTATATTGCCTGTTCTCGTGAGACTTTTTCTAAAGAATCTGCTGAATTTTGTGGTCCTTCCATGCTCATAAAGTTTTTTAGTTAATTTTTGGTACGAATAAATGAAAAAAAGCATTAATCAGCGACAGGACGATGGAAAACCAAAAGGCCGTCCAGAAACCGGCAACATAAAAATGTGGCACAAGTTTAGCCGCTAACAAAATAAAACAAGCGTTGACAACAAGCGAGAAAATGCCGAGTGTTAAAATATTTATCGGCAGTGTGATCAACTTGATAATCGGTTTGATAAAAATGTTTATAATGCCTAACACCACCGCGAGCACGACTGCGGCCAGGATTGTCACACTCGTCCCCGGCACCAAATAAACAGCTATTAAAATGGCAAGAATCGAAACTAAAAAATGAAGAAGTATTTTCATATGGGAGTATTATAACATAAATAAAAAACAAAATCCGCCACTTGTGTTGGCGGACTAAAAAATGTTTCAACAAATGCTTGCAATAAAGCCCTTTGGAGATTAAGATAAAAATCGTATTGCTCTAATATATCTAAAATATGCTACAATGAAAATTATGGGTAAATCAATTATCATTTAAATTTAAAAAATGTTTGAAAAATTTGTTAGTAATATTGTCGGCCGAAAGGAAGCGGAAAAAGAGAATGTGGATCGTCTACTTGAAGAATACTCTAAAGATAAAGTGGAGATGGAAGAACAATTAATCCCCCCTATTTGCTTAAAAATTGAGACTGGGACAATTGCTAAAATGGTGGGATGGAGGAAAAAACTTAAAAAACTTGGAATGAAAGAACTTTCGGAAGAAGCAAAAAATTTAGCTTTTCGAGGAGGGGTTGGTCACTGGATAAATAAACTCAGACGCGATGGGGGTTATTATGATAGATACTCAGAAGAAATTCTGGAAGATATTGTTAGACAAGAAAAAAGAAATCAAAAAGATTCCATAAATTTTGATAAAAAACATCCTGAATTTGCAGCAGCAATAGCAAGGGCTGACGCCGACCAAACACAGCAGGAAATGAAAGATAAGGCCGTGCCAACAACTGAAATTACCCATCAAGTCAAGTGATGTGACCCTACAGAGAATCGGACTCTGATTTGAGCCTTGAGAAGGCTCCGTCCTAACCGTTAGACGATAGGGCCGTTGTGAACAAATGATAACATTTTTTGATCAAAAATCAATCACGCGAAAGCCATTCTGGTTCTTGGCGGACAAGAAGGGTTGACTTGTCCTCCGGATGACGCATTATTTCTTCCACTACCCTTTCCAAACGCATAGCCTGTGAACCTTTCACCAAAATCAGATCGCCCGACTCAATGATGTTTTGTAAAAATTTGCCGGCAGAAACAGCATCGTCAAAGCAAGAAATATTATTTTCATCATATGACAAAGATAAAATAGTTTCTGCCACATGTCTGGCGCGCAAACCGACACAAATAACATATTGAGCCACATTGGAAACAAGATGGCCGATTTTGCGATGTTCTTCGGTTGAATATTTCCCGAGTTCCAACATATCGCCGATCACTATTATTTTACGACCGGAGGTTTCTATTTTGGCAAAATTTTCCACCGCTTGGCGCATAGCTATCGGCGAAGAGTTGTATGAATCATCAATGATGATGGAGTCTTTGACACCACTTATAATTTTCATTCGCCCGGGCAGAGGCTGGATTTTTTCTACCATCTTGGTCGCTTCAACTGGCGGGATGCCAAGTAAATCGGAAACAGCAATGGACAGAAGAACAGCATACTCATTATGCAAACCAATAGAGTCCATTATTGTAACAGTTGTTTTTTCCGAATCAGCGGTGGAATGAAAAATGTCAAACTTCATACCGGTCGGTTGTGGCGAATTGTTGGTATTGGAAGTCAGTATTTCAAAATCACTGCCCCTGATTTGAGAATCACCAGCCAGTCCACAAGATATTTTCGGGGATGGATTGTCGCGGACTAAACGGTTGGTGATCTCATCATCGCTGTTGTAGACAATCGTCCCTTGGCGAGAAACAAGATTCAGCAATTTTTTCTTTTCGGCCAAAAATTTCTCCATATCACTCCCAAAAGACTCAATATGGGAAGGAACAGCGCCGATGGCTGTAATGATTAAAATATCAATTTTCAAAAGATCGCTTATGCTGTCCACATCGCCGGGCTTATCGGCGTCGATTTCCAAAATCAACCAGTCCGGATAGTTTTCTTTCCAAATCAAAAGTTTCAGACCGAAAAAGAAAGTCAGTAAAAAATCGCCAGCAATTTTTAAAAAATATGAAAATGAAAATGGATGATCGAAAACAAAAGCCACTTCAGCCCGAGGACGGCCAATGACTGTAAGCGTCACTCCCAGACCGGTGGCCAAACTCTTGCCACTTTTTCTGACAAAAAATTTCTTGGACAAAACCCCATACAGAAAATCGCGTGTGGTGGTTTTGCCAACACTGCCAGTGATGGCGATTATTTTTGGTTTGTATTTTTTTATAATCAAGCCGGCCTCAAATTGAAAAAGTCGTTTGATTGAGTATTTAATAAAAGTCATAATAATTATAATTTTCTACCTGTCCGGCGGAATATTGTAATAGTTTATGAGAAACTTAACCAAATCCATAAAAGGCATGGTCAGTGTCTCTGAACTAAAACTGACACCTTTGGGGTTGTAAGTATACAAAAAAATAATAAATTTCGGGTTATAGGCCGGGAAAAACCCGACGAACGAGTGCAAAAATCTGTCCTCATAATACCCTCCGCCGTTTGGTTTAGCAATTTGTGCCGTACCAGTTTTGACAGCCACACTGTAATTAGCCAGTTTAACAGAGCCGTTCATTAAAGTGTTGTCGGCGCTCCAAACCATCATCTGTGCCATCTTTTCAGCCGAGGATTGACTTATGACACGCCTTTCCACAACAGTCGGAATGTTTTTGGACAAACCAACTCGATAATTTATTTGATTAACAATGTGAGGATTTATCAAAAGTCCGCCATTAGCAATAACCGAAAGAGCGCGAATGGTAGCTACCGGTGTTAAAGCAATGCCTTGGCCGAAAGCCGCCTCGGCATGTTCCAGATCGCGCGGAGCGTTTAAGTTACTGGTCAGATCTTTGGCTTCGTTCGGCAAATCAATGCCAGTTTTTTCATCTAAACCAAAGTTATCCATATATTGAGTAAAACGATCATTACCGATCAGTTTTTCGGCGTAAGCTGCGCCGACATTGAGAGATTGGGACAGGGCGGTCTGCATTGTTACCACGCCACGATTCTTGCTGTCAAAGTCGGAAACTTTTTTGCCGTTGAGCATAACGAAGCCCGGATCGTTGTACGTCGTAGTAGCTGTCATCACACCGGTGTCAATGCCGATGGACATGGTCAGTGGTTTGATGATTGAACCCATTTCGTAAATATTTTCAACCAACGGATCGGAAAAAACGGCCGAGCTTTTTTCATTTTGAGGATTATTCGGATCAAAAGTTGGGCTGACGTCCATAGCGTATATTTCGCCGGTGGACGGATTCATAATAATGCCACCGGTTAAATCTGAATTCCATCTCTCTGTAGTAGTGGCAAGCTCGCTTTGCAAATATTCTTCCACCGTCGGCTCAATAGTTGTGACAACATCACCTTCGCCGTTATTGGACTCAATGGATTTGATATTGGAAAAAAGTTGGGCAAAAAAATTAACATTTGAATCATCTGTTCGTTTTAAAACATTTTCATATTGGCTTTCCAAACCGTACCGACCGGCAAAATCGTTACCACTGTATCCCATAATGCCAACCACTCGGCTGGCTGTGTCATTGCCAGGGTAGAAACGCCAATTTTCTTTGTAAATATTTAGACCGTTGATTTTCAAATTGCTGATTTCCGGTCCGATATCATCCGAAACTTTTGTGGTAATTTCCTCATAGGAATCATTTTTTTTGGTGGCCTTGGCTATAAACGAATCGTGATCTATCGGCAATATTGTATTTAATTTTTTGTAAACTTCTTCCGGACTTTGCAAAACTGTCGGATTTACAGCTATAATAAAACCCGACTTTAAAGTAGCAGCGGGAATCAAATCACCGTCTTTGCTTTTGAAATATATACTACCTCGGTCGAAAAGAGAGCCAGCAGATGATAAATATTGATGGCTGGCTTTATCAAGATAAATTTTATGATCAACAATTTGCAAAAAATAAAGCCGTCCGATAAGCAGCACAGCAAAAAGAAAAATAAAAATCGAGACAAGGCGTATGCGAGCCAAAAAATTGAACCTCATACTGAAAAGTATATCGGAAAAATTCTCCCAATGAAAGATCTCATCAATTAATAAGCAACTTTAGCAGAAACACCGGAGTAAACCATACCAACAACTGTTTTTGAAATATAAGTTTTTTGAGAAACGTCTTTGAAACCCATTGAATAAGCCAGAGGCAGAGTGACTGCATTTTGAGCATTGATATATTGAAATTCGCTATCGCCGACAGAAAGCGATAGTTTGGAAATCTTGCTTTGAAGTTCCTGGTACAGAACTCCGTTGTGAACAGTTGTGTCGATTGAATACATATAAAAACACAAGCAGAACAGCAAAATGCCAATCAGTGTCCAAAAGATATTTTTTTCTCTATTCAGTTGCATTATTTTTTCTGCCATATGTTTTAGTTTTTAATTGATAATTTTATATTTTTTCAATAATTCTTAATTTGGCGCTTCTGGCCCGCGGATTTTCTTTGACTTCTTCTTCAGACGGTACAATGGGTTTTTTGTTTATTTTTTTACCTTCACCATTTTTGTCGCGTTCGTTAAAAAATTGTTTTACTATCCTGTCCTCCAAACTATGAAATGAGATAACGGCTAATCGGCCAGATGGGTTGAGCAGTTCAAAACTTTTTTGCACACCTTCTTTCAAACTTCGGATTTCGTCATTGACGGTGATGCGCAAGGCCTGAAAGGTTTTTGTGGCCGGATGGATTTTCTGATGGTGATAAAATTTCGGCGTCGCTCCTAAAATGATGTCCACAAGCTCGGATGTTGTCTCAATCGGTTTGAGAGCTCTCTTGCTGACGATAGCCCGAGCGATGCGCCAAGCGAATTGTTCCTCGCCGTAACCTTGCAAAATAGCTTCCAGATTTTCCTCATCCCAGTTGTTGACGATTTCTCTAGCCGAGAGCTCACCCTCGTCCAAATTTTTTTTGAAAGACATTATCAGTGGTTCGTCTTTTTGGAAAGAAAATCCCCTACTCGATTCTTCAAACTGATTGGAAGAAAGTCCGATGTCTAAAAGTATCTTGTCTGCTTTTGAAAAACCGGCTGAATTCAAAATGGTGTCAATGTTTCGGAAATTACCTTGCAAAAAAATAATTTTAAAACCTTGTGAGAACAAACGTTCCTTGGCTCTAGCCAAAGCATCTTCATCCAAATCAATGCCGATGACTTTGACCTGACTGCCAAACTTTTTGCAGACTTCCTCGCTGTGTCCCCCGCCACCCAAAGTCCCATCCACAAAAATGTCACCCTTTTTGATTTCAAGTCCATCTATCGCTTTTTGTAAAAGAACTGGCTTATGAATCATAAATTTCTAATTATTCTAATTGATCTAATTTCTAGATAATGTCCAAAACCTAATATCTAATTTTGTCTATTTGGTTATTGTGATTTATTTAGGTTGATTAGAAATTAGAGTAATTAGGTTAATTTACAACACCCCCACTTGTCCAAGCTTCTCTGCCAATGTGTCCGCTTGTTTTTCCACCACTTTCTTGTATTCAGTCCAAGTTTTCTCATTCCAAATTTCCAAACGACTGGAAACTCCGATGACCACCACTTTGCTTTTCAATCCGGCTCTGTCGCGCAGAAAATCTGGAATGAGAATTCGACCGATGGAATCAATGTCCGCTTCCACCGCGCCGGCAAACATAAAACGGTTGAAACTTCGATTATCGGCCTGACCAAGCGAACCCTGCGAAAGTTTTTCTTCAATTTTTTTCCACTCCTTTTGAGTGAAGACAAACAGACACTGATCAAGTCCCGGTGTGACGACAATCTTCTTGCCCATCTCGGCCCGAAACTTGGCCGGAAGAGAAATTCTGTTCTTGTCGTCTATACTGTGTGTGTATTCGCCGATAAGCATGGTGTGTCGATTTTTTATTAAATTATTAATATTATTTCTTCATTTCCCACTCTTTCCCACTTATCAACAATTATATACCACCTGATACCACCAGCAAACACTTTTTGCCACTTTCCTGTGGATAAGTATAAAATGCCTGTCTTTAAGCACGGTTTGACGACTAAAATACAGTTATCCACATATCTAAAAATACTTAATCATCCTTGATGAACAACTGTGGATAACAAAAAAATTGACTTCTGGAAATATGGGTGTATAAAGAATGTTGGAGGTCATCATGCTATCTATTTTGCAGTTTGTTTTTTGGTCTTTAGTTATAGTTTGGATAATCGGAGCTGTGCTGTTTTTTCTGGTGTTTATGTGGAATAACCCCAGAAAGAAAGATGATTTCTTTTTTAGTTTTTTTGTTTCAATGCTATGGCCAGTGTTTTTGAAATTCATTTTTCATGATAATCATAAAAAGCCCGCTATGTAGCGGGTCTTGTTTTTGATGAAAATTGACCCATTGACTATATTAAACCTTCGTGTATAATGGTTGGAGGAAGAAACTCCTCCAATTACCCCTCAAGTAGGACAGAACTAATGTTTGAATAATAACTCATTGGCGCGCGGAAGCCAATCACTTCTCTCGGTCGGTTGTTTAGGAAGGAATGTATTTCTTGCAATTCTTCCTCAGTGACTGACTCAATATCTCTTCGTTTAGGCACAAAACATCTGATCCATCTGTTGGTGTTTTCCACCAGACCTTTTTCCCAAGAATGGTATGGATGTGTAAAATAGATTGGCACTTGCAGGAGAGTTTCCAACTCTTTCCAACAGGTGAATGCAATATCGTTGTCTGTGGTGATGCTCTTCAATTCAACACCATGGAACAGACGGGAAAGCGCGGCACGAATAGTGTCGCGTTTTCTGTTGGGCAGTTTCCTGACCCATGTTCTTTTGGCTTGCCAATCCACAGCAACCAAAAGTACCCACGAACTGTCTTTGGAAACGATGAAATCGAGCTCAATGTGTCCTAGACCTTTTCTCTCCGGTCTGACATCAATATACTTCCTGCCATCCTGAATGTGCTTCCAATGATTTCGTTTTCTCCCACCCTTGTGATTGTTCCAACCCCAAAAAAGCAGGTGGTTTAGACCTCTCGACTCGGCAAATTTGTATATGGCTTTGGCCGAGCAGATGATACCCATTTCACATTCAAGATACCCGCTAATCTGCTTCGGCGACCAATGATACGGCTTGGTTAATCGTTCCACCACGAATCGACAGAGAAACGGGTCAAGCGCCACTTTCAGACACTGCTGTTTGGCTCGCCATCTTTTCATTGAAACTTTCTGCTTGGCTTTTTCCGCTTCATACACCCCATTAACACTGTGTTTTTGTATTTCTCTGCTCACAGTGTTGACACTCCGACCGAGAAATTCGGCAATTTTGCGAATGGCCGAACCGGCGCAATACATCTTTTCAATACAAAACCTCTCTTCAAAAGACAAATGATGATATTTGTTTTTCATATGACAATTAAAATTAATTTTCGACTAATGCATTAATTCTAACTGTCCTACTTCAAAGGTGGCTAGGGGACTCCGTTTCCGCACCCCTCAATTTAGACACTTCATTGAATCTAATAATACCTCTTTTGCTGTCCTAAATCCAAGACATTGACGAGGAATTTCGTTTAAAAACTTTTCAATTGAACGAAGCTCTTCTTCTGTGACTTCTCTCAAATCTTTTCTCTTTGGAACAAACACCCTGATCCATTTGTTTGTATTTTCAACCAAACCCTTTTCCCAGGAGTGATATGGGTGACAGAAATATATCGAACATTTTAGTTGTTTTTCCAGTTTCCTCCAACAATTAAATGCGATATCATTGTCTAGTGTAATTGTCTTGACTGGCATATTACGCAGAGAATCCAAGAAAGCACGCAATACCGTTGCGTGCTTTCTGTTTGGAATTTTGCGAGTGATGGTATCTCTGGAATATCGGTCAACCAAGACAAATAATGAACAAGCGTTGTGAGATGAGACAATGAAATCTCCCTCCCAGTGTCCAGATCTCTCCATTTTCGGTCTGTCTTCAATGTATTTTCTCTCATCGATGGCTTTACCGTATCTTTTCTTTTTCCAACCACTTTTCTTGTGGTGTTTTCTCCAAAACAGATATCTTTCCAAACATCTGGAATACACGAATTTGTACACCGCTTTAGTTGAGATGTTTTTTCCTTGCAGTTTGAAATACCCTGATATTCTCTCCGGCGACCATCCTTCTTTCAATTTCTCCGGAATGAATTTGGACAGTTCTCTGTCCAAAGCAGCTTTCATACACTGCTTCTTGCTTAAATATCTCCTCCAGTATGTTTTGTGGTGAGCTTTCTTGGCTACATACAAACCTTTCACTTTCTTTTTCATTTCGTAGGCAATGCATGAATGGTGCCGGCCAAGTTTCTTTCCAATTTTCCTTGCACTCCAACCCTCGGAGAACAAAGCTGAAATCAAAACTCTTTCCTCGTATGACAAATGTTTAAATGTTTTCATATCACTCAATTATTTCTAACTGAGTGTCTAAATTCAAAGGTTAACTAACACTCTTATGCATCTACCAGCACACTTTTGGTGTTTTGTAGCAATGTGGCTCATTGGGTTTATACCAACCCTATACTCTCGTAAGTTAATTGATGGGAAGATCGAATTTTATTCTTTTCTTTGGTCAATATTTTGGCCATTTGCCTGGATATTTGTCGTGTTTGTAGAAATCTACGATAATTATTTAGAAAAGCCATAGATTATTGTTTCTCATTTTATTGCCTACGTATTAAAATACAAAAAGCCTGTTTTATGAGCAGGTTTTGTTTTTTTATTTTATTTCTTATTTCGGTCTCATCAATGGGAATAATTGCAACTCGCGCAAAGGTTTGTCGGCAAGAAAAGCGAAGAGACGCTCGCCGAAGCCAAAACCGCAGGTTGGGGGCATACCATGTTCCAGCATTTCCACGAATTCCCAGTCCGCCATCATAGCTTCTTTGTCGCCGGAATCCAAAAGTTTTTGTTGCACTTCAAATCTTTTTCTCTGATCCACCGGATCGTTGAGCTCCGAGTATCCCCTGCCCATCTCACTGCCGGCGATAATCGGTTGGAACATCTGCACAGTTTTGCCGTCAGGGTTACTCTTGGCCAGTGGCGCAATAAGAATTGGATGATTTATCAGAAATGCCGGACCGGAAATATTTTTGCGACAATACTTCCAAAGCGAGTCAGTCAGACGCTCAATATTTGTGCCATCGTATTTTACTCCAAGTTCATCAAGTTTATTTCTCATTTCGTCAGCCGAGGCGGTAGCCACATCCACGCCAACCTGCCTTTTTATTTCCTCACAATAATCAATCAAATCCCAATCATCTTCCAGATCAAAGGTGTGTCCGCGAGTGGTGAATTTTGATTTGCCAAAAACTTCCCTAGCGATTGTCCGATACATTTTTTTGACCAGTTCCATTCCATCATTGTAATCAGCGTAAGCCCAGTAGAATTCCATGTTGGTGAATTCCTGCAAATGTTCAAGTGACGAACCTTCATTGCGATAAACTCGGCCGATTTCAAAAGTTTTCGGAAAGCCAGCCGCCATCAAACGTTTCTGCCAGAGCTCGCCGACCGAGATGCGCAAATAAACATCCAAATCATAGTCATTGTGGTGTGTTTTAAACGGTTCGGCTTCGGCACCGCCTGTTGTCGTCTCCAGAGTAGGTGTTTCCACCTCCAAAAAACCTTCATCTTTCATAAACTGGCGAGTGATATCCCAGAATTTGCTTTTTTTCAAAACAAGTTCTCTTAACTCAGAGTCTGTCAGCAAATCCAAATATCGCCTGCGATATCTTTCATCCACATCTTGCAATCCAGCCCATTTTTCGGGCAGAGGAGCAAGCGATTTGCTGACCATCGTCCAGTTTTTCATCAGGATGCTTTGCTCTCCTGTTTTGGATGTCAGCGCTGTGCCGGTTACTGAAATAAAATCACCGATGTCCACCGTGTCCACGAAAAGAGAAAAAGTTTCTTCCGAAAGTTCGTCTTTTTTTATGATTGCCTGCATCTTCTCGGTGCCGTCAAAAAGCACAGCGAAAAGTATGGCCCCTTGTCCGCGGATAGCCATAACTCGGCCAGCCACGGAAAACTCCTTGCCTTCGTATTCAAAATCTTTGAAATTTTCACGCGCTTCGGAAATAGAAAAATCCCGCGCGATTTTGGCCGGGTATGGGTCAATACCTTTTGATTTTAAAATCTCGATTTTGTTTAGCCGAGCTTTTTTAATTTCGTCTAACGATGCCATGACAATATTCTATCACAAAATTTTTGCAAAACAAAAGGCGTATCGCTACGCCTCCATAGATTTTTCTTTGGCTATTTTTTCTAGATTATGACATTCTTGTCCTGTTTCTCTCATCCACTCATCCGCATAGGCACAAAGAGGAATAATCTCCCACCAATAAAAATAAGGGGACTCATCAATTTGCATGTCTAATATTTTTGATCTTAAATCACGAGCAAACTGTAGGGCTTGTCTTTTTTGACTTTCATATTCCGGCCAGAAGATCTCTTTTTTTGCAATTTTCCTCTTACTTATCTCACCGGCAATCATACGAACTATCTTACAGAGTAAATAAAAAGCAGACGCCCACATCGCAAGCAACCAAACTTCTCGCATTTAGTACCTCCTTTTTTAGATTAACACAAAATACAAATCGAGTCTACTTCACATCGACAACAGTGTAGGTCAGCTCACCGTTCGGAGCAGTGAAAGAAAATTTTTCGCCCTTCTTTTTACCCAGAACAGCCTGACCGAAAGGTGAACGAACGGAGATTTTATTTGTAGCCACATCGGCTTCTTCCGAGCCGACGATTGTGTATGATACCTTTTTGTCGTCCTTCTCTACCACCACAGTTGAGCCGACACCGACCGCGCCAGTGCTGACATGGTCGGAGACGATAACCGCATTTTTCAAAAGCAGTTCCAGTTTGGCGATTCTGTCCTCAATGGTAGCCTGCATATCGCGAGCCTCGTGGTATTCGGCATTCTCCGAAAGGTCGCCCAAAGCTTTGGAATACTCCAGATTCTCCGCCACCTCTTTGCGACGAACATTTTTCAATTCTGAAAGTTCTTTTTTAAATTGATCAAACTTCTCCTGCGTCAGATATTCTTTTTCGTTCATTTGTTTTTGTATAAAAAATAATTACGACCATTATAAGCTAAAAAATGATAATGGTCAATTTTGTGATTTTCAAAATCCGTCTCGCCGAAATTTTGGAAATCACACAAAATTATTTAGCGAAAGCTTTTTTGCCAAGATAGATGGCTTTCTTGCCCAGTTCCTCCTCAATACGCAAAAGTTGATTGTATTTGGCTATTCTCTCGCCACGGCAAAGCGATCCGGATTTGATTTGCTCGGTTGAAAGTCCAACCACAAAATCACTGATGATTGTATCTTCCGTTTCGCCGGAACGATGCGAGACGACAGAAGTAAAGCCGGCTTTGCGAGCCATTTGGATGGCGTCAATCGTTTCCGAAATGGTGCCGATTTGGTTGAGTTTGATCAAAATAGAGTTGGCTGCTTTTTCATCAATTCCCTTTTGCAGTCGCTTGACGTCTGTGACAAAAAGATCATCACCAACAATCTGAATCTGCCTACCGAGCTTTTCCATCATCAGTTTCCAGCCGTCCCAGTCATCCTCAGCCAACCCATCTTCAATGGAGATGATCGGATATTTCTTGACCCAATTTTCGTAAAACTCCACCATCTCCGCTGAGGAAAGCGTTCGGTTTTCTTTTTTCAAAACATATTTGCCATCCTTGTAAAACTCACTGGAAGCCGGATCAAGAGCGATGCAGACATCTTCGCCCGGTTTGTAGCCAGCAGATGTTATGGCTTCCAAAATCACTTCTACTGCCGATTCGTTGGACGGCAAGTCCGGCGCAAAACCACCTTCGTCACCGACTGTTGTAACCAATCCTTTTTCTTTCAGAATTTTTTTCAGTGCCTGAAAAATTTCCGAGCCCCAACGCAGAGCTTCGCTGAAAGTCTCCGCGCCGACAGGCACTATCATAAATTCTTGAAAATCGGTTGAGTCCAAAGCGTGTTTGCCACCATTCAAAATATTGAACATCGGTGTCGGCAAAAAAGTGGATGTTGTTTTGCTCACGCTTTTAAAATATCCGTACAAAGTTTTGCCTTGGGCATGGGCCATAGCTTTGGCAAAAGCCATTGAAACTCCCAGAATGGCGTTAGCCCCGAGTTTTGATTTGTTTTCCGTGCCATCGAGCGCGATCATGGCTTTGTCGAGCTCGCTTTGCGTCCACTCTTTGCCTTTCAAAAGTTTGGCCAGTGGCCCGTTTATGTTTGTCACAGCTTTTTGCGCGCCCAATCCACCGTATCTTTTTTTATCTCCATCGCGAAGTTCCACTGCTTCGTGAACACCGGTTGAGGCGCCGGAAGGCACTCCCGCTCTACCAAAACTTCCGTCGGAGAGCCAGACATCGCATTCCACCGTCGGATTGCCCCGCGAATCCAAGATTTCCCGCCCGACGATTTTTGTGATTTTTTTACCACTCTGTGATTTTTGCTTTACCATTTTGTTTATTTTAACTATTGATTATGCCTATCAAAAATGACTTGGCGAATACGGTCGGGATTACTGACAGTGCGCATAACAAAATCACCTTCATCTTCTTTGGAAGCGGTTTCCACTTCCACATTGCCGAAGTTTAACATCGTCGGAATAAGACCATGAATGTCAACTGTCACATCTTGAATTTTATCAAAAGGCAGGTTGGAAATTTCGCGGTCAAAAATACGTCTTTGGTTAATATCAATAATTCTTTTCTCGGTCACATACCAAACGTCCAAATGATATTTGGTCCACTGAATGAAAAAAGAAATCCAGAGAAAAAGCAACCAGAGAGAATAAAAAAACAGAAAAATAGCCGGAAGGTTTTCAAGTGAGGAAAAAGCTGACAAAAATTTTGGCAGAAAAATCTCGGCTAAAACAAACAAAAGACAAGGTAGAACGGCCAAGAGCAGAAGGGAGATAGCAAACCCCACAAAAACGATCCAGTGTTTGCGAATCTCCAAAATAACGTGCTCGTCAGAATCAAGATGTAAAATATCGTAGTTCATTTTTTTAAATTGATTTTATTTTACAAATAACGAGTGCCTAAAAAAGCAAATAGGAAAAAAGCTAGGGAAACAAACAGAAACAGCACTTTAACAATGTAAATTTCTTTTCGGCCCATCCCATATTTCGACCAATGATACCAAAGGACAACGCTAACCACGAAGTACACAGCGAAAAAAACAACCAGAATCACGGAAAAAACCGTTGAATTAAAAATCGAAGATAATTTGGCAAATGGAAACTGGGGCAATATTTGTGAGGTATCGAGTTGCATATTCTAATTGTACTCTATTTTACTTTTTAGGTAAACGTTTGAACTCCACGTATTCGCGTACCGGAGCATTGCGGATTATGTCTATGATTTGGTCCTCGTCATCGGTAATGGTGTAGAGGGAAACATCCTCGGCATCAATAAGATTTCTGCTGAGAATCTCTTTCTTTAGAAAATTGTCCAGATTGTTCCAGTATTCCGCTCCGACCAAAATAATGGGTAATTTTTCGATCTTGCCGGTTTGGACCAAAGTCAATATTTCAAAAATTTCATCCAATGTGCCAAAACCTCCCGGGAAAAAGACAAAGGCTTCCGCCGAAAAAGTCATACAAACTTTGCGGACGAAAAAATAATAAAAATCCAAATGACCGGTCAGATATGGGTTAGTTGATTGTTGGGTCGGTAGTTCAATGGTCAAGCCAAAAGACTGACCACCAGCCTCAAAAGCCCCGCGATTGGCTCCTTCCATAGCCCCCGGACCACCTCCGGTGAAAATAGAGTAGCCGAGCTCTTTGGCTATGCGCGCGCCGATAGAACGAGCTTTTTGGTAATAGAGATCATCTTCCTTGAAACGAGCGCTTCCGAAAAAAGTAACGGACTTGGAATAATCTTTTATAAAATTGAAACCGTTTCTGAATTCTTTGCTGATGAGTTCTATACGAGCGTTGGAAGCTCCACGCATTTCCTTGCTGGAAATAGGCACAATCGGCAACTGTTTGGCCGGCAGGTTTATAATCGGTTTGTCTGTCATGATGTTTTAATGTTATTTTTAATTTCTTTGAACTGGTTTTCAATCTGTGACAATCTCTCCCGTGAAGCTTTGACCAACTCAGCACCCTCTTTCACCAATTCCAAACCTTTTTCCACGTCAAGCTCGGATTGCGACTCAAACCAAGAGACGATTTCCTTTAATCTTTTTAAATTGTCGTTTAAATTCGCAGTTGTTTTTTTCATACAAATTATTCAAATTAATTTACTGTAGACTTTATATTACCATCTGAAATGAGAATATCAAGCTCGTCGCCGGCTGTGACATTTTTTTTACTGCGAATGATTTTGCCGGCTCGCCTGACGATGCTGTATCCGCGAGCCAGCTGTCTTTCCGGACTGGCCAGTTTCAAAGTTTTTTCCATTTGCTTTATTTTGTCATCCAAGTGAGCCGACAGATTTTCAAACCCGCGCAAAATATTTTTTGAAGATTGTAAAATAATTTCCGATAAATGACTGATTTTTGATTCTATCTGAATGAGAGAACTGGTCAGCGTGGCTTCGGCTCGGCGAAATGTTTCAAATAATCCGGAAAAGCGTTTTTCGATTATGTCTCTGGATTTTTCCAGTACAAAATAATCCACTCTCAAACCGGTTTCAAAACCGGACAAAATTTTTTCTTCGGATAAATCAATGATCGCTCCGGCCGAAAGAAAACTCTGGTTTAGGAGATGAGCCACCGCCGTCGGCGTAGAAACATTTTGATCAGAAACCAGAGCGCAGAGAGGCACATCTTTGTCGTGACCTATGCCGGTCAGTGTCGGCGCGTTGAATTTTGCCAGGGCACGAACGACTTCCTCATTATTAAAAGCCTGAAAAGATTCCAGCGACCCGCCACCGCGCATCAAAACCAAAACATCCAGTTTTTCACGATAAAGTGTCCTCAAAGCGGAAAGTAAATCTCGCACAGCGTCCTGTCCTTCCACTTTTGAATCAACAAACAAAATCTGATAGCCAAATTCTCCGATGTTAGAAAGAAAATCATTTAAAACCGCGCCGTTTTTGGATGTGATGACGCCGATTTTGCGCGGAAAATCCGGCAGAGTTTTTTTATGTGCTTCGTCAAAAAGTCCTTCAGTGAACAATTTGGCTTTCAATTTTTCGTAAGCGATTTGAAGCGCCCCTTCGCCAACAAGTTCAATCGTCTCAACTTGCAATGTCATACCACCGTTCGGTTTGTAAATGTTCGGATAAGCCGTGACAATGATTTCTAAACCATCGGCAAGCGTTACACCGGAAATACGGTAATCGTTTTTCCACATAAAACATTTCACAGTTGAACCGTCTTTTTTGTCCTTCAAAGAAAAATACAAATAGCTCCGGCCCGGATATTCCTGCGCACCGGAAACCTCGCCAAGCACTTTGGCTTTTTCCTCCTTGAGCGCGCCATTGAGCCTGTCCAGATATTCGCTGACAGAAAAAATTTCATCTTTCATACCAGAATTATACTTAAAAAAACATTGTACTGATACTTGACATCCATAGATCTTCCGAGTAGTGTTTTAAAAGGAGAAATCACTAATGTTCACACTAGATACTGATAGTGGGAAAAGATACGGCAGATTCAGAACAGAAGAAGATGCGATTAAATTTTTGTTAGAGAAAAAATATATTAAAGTAACAACACTTTGGGTAAGACCAACTCGTGGAAGTGTAAATTTTAGAGTAGCAAAAATTGTACCTTTGTCTGGAGGACCAAAGCCACTGAAAAGATCTTTGCTCAAATAATTTGTCGGCATCATACCTAGGACAACCTAGGTTTTTTCTTTTTCACCACATCCAACTTTTTGAAAAGATTCGGTAATTATGATTTCAGAGACTGCGGAGGCAATTAAAAAAACAACGACGAAGGCGGAGTTGGCGCGAAGCAGTGTTTGACGAGCGGTACTCCGCGAGGAGTTTGCGAAAGCGCCACGAGTCGAGGAAGATTGTTTTCTTGATTGCCGAGCGAGAGCAAAAGTCCAGCAGGACTTTATGCGTGCTCTGAAATCATAATTACTGAATCTTGAAATTCTTTCATCTTTTCCCATCACAAGTAGAAGTTGCCCACAAGCCGAGACCGACTGATTGCGCGGATTTTTGGTCGGTACGAAATTTGATTTGATATTTGTACGACAGGCCGAAATATGTGTATTCGTAAGCAAAACCTTCTTTGACTAAATATTCGTCCACAAAAAGTCCGTCATCGCGAAAAACATAACGCAAAAGCCGGCCGTATTTATCGCGATCAGATTGAGTTGGATCGCTTTGCAAAGTAACTTCTCGTCCGTCCAAAAGCGATTTGGTTTCGTTTGACGCTTCAACGCCGAAACATTGCACCGGCTTGCGCGGATCAACCGTTTCCGGTGTATCCATACCAAGCAAGCGAATTGTTTCTTCCCTTCCGTCCATCAAAACAACAATGGTGTCTCCGTCTATCACACGCGAAACAGGAAAAAGTTGTTGATTTTGATTTATTGTCTCTGTTGTGGTTGCTGAAATTATTGTCGGAGTTACAATTGTCGTTGATTTTATTTGTCCACTTATAGGCGGATGATTTTTATTTTCAAACTCGGCGTTTATGTACAACCAGCAACAAAAAATCAAAAGTAAAACTAAAAAAATTAGGAAAAAATTTTTCTTAAAATCCATATTTTAAAAACCTTGTCAATTTTAATGCTGGTGTTTATTTTTTAAATATTCAAAAACAGTCGGCAGAAATGAAATAAAAATTATGGTAACAATGATTGGTGTCAGGTAGGCATCGGCTTTCGGCAAAATATGGCCAAGATAAAATCCAACCAAAGTCATACCGGCAGACCAAAAGACTCCGCCGATCAAAGTGTAAGTTAAAAATCGCCGAAATGTCAGATCGGCCACACCGGCCAAAGCCGGACCGAAACTGCGCACTATCGGTACAAAACGGCCGATGATTATGGTTTTACCACCGTATTTTTCAAAAAATTTATGAGTGTAAACAACATATTTCGGGTTGAAAATTTTTGATTTTTCGTCAGTGAAAAACTTTCTGATGATTTTCTGGCCGAAAAAATAACTGAATATGTAACCAGCCGTGCCAGCCAAAAAAAATGTCAAAATCAAAGCCGGCAATGAGAAAATCCCCTGCGAAGCCAGGAAGCCGGTGGCAAAAAGCAGAGAGTCGCCTGGGAAAAAGAAAGTCAATGGAAAAGATTCAAAAAAAACAACGGCAAAAAGACCGAGATAACCGAATTGAACTACAAAAGAAATTAGTTGTTGCATGATTGGTTGATTAAATTTTTTAAAATCCGGTGAAGACAAAAGATTTTAAAAAAATTACACTTACTTATACTTTTTTGAAATAATATCAGACAAATCTGATTTAGCAATGGCAAACTCCGGCATACCGATAACATACGGACCGACTTGATATTGTCCAAAAATAAATATGATATTTTGGTCCGTTAAATACCAAGTTGAAAAATTCGTTGTTGTGGCTTCTGTCCCCGGATCAATCATTTCCGGATTGGCATAATCGCCAAGGGTGTTGTAAAAATATGTTCGTGACATTTTAGCGATTTTTTCTAGATACGGCGCGCTGAAAATATCATCCAATGTTACAAGTTTGCCAGATTTGTCATAAGTAAATGTGGCCACACTGGTATTGCCATGCGCTCCACCCATAAAAGTATAGGCTTCCAATATGTATGTGATAGTTTGGGTGGAAGTGGCCACACGTGTAGTCATGGTTAGATTGTATATTCTATCACCACCCAGGTTCATTATTTTTGCGTCGTCGTTAGAAATATTTTCAGCTTGGCTGAGAAAATCAGCCACAGTGGAAGTGGCAAAGGTGTAAACTTCTGGATATTGGCTCGTCGAGGATTGTGGGTAGGATAAATCCATCGTGTAATATTTTCCGGCAGATTTTTCCGTAATCATTTGCGCAGGAATTAAAACCGAAGTCATTGGTTTTTTTGTTTTATTAAAATACAAAAAACCCAAAATAACGATTATCAAAACCAAAATCACCAACAATATTTTGTTTATTTTTGACATTAGACAAATTGTAGCATAACCCCCGGACAAAAACTATTTCTCAATGAAAACATCGCTTTTATCAAACCGAACTTTTTTGTTTTTTTGGAAAGAATCGTCTTCAGCCCGAAAACCGACAGCCAGCAAAACTCTAGAAACCAAGCCAAGCTCACCTAGACCGAGAATCTGGTCAAAAGCTTTTGGATCAAAACCTTCCATTGGTGTAGCATCGATTTGATTTTCAGCCGCCACGGCCAGAGCCACACCGAGAGCGATGTAAACTTGGCGAGTCATCCATTCAACTTTTTCGGCTTCCGTTTTTTTGACCAAGTTCATCAGCGAATCTTTATAATTTTTGAGAGATTCAACCGAAACAGATTGCTTTTGAGCAACCGAGGCAATGTATTTGTCTACATATTTTTCATCTAAGGTGGTTTTGGAACAAAGAACGAAAAGATCCGAGGCATCAGTGATTTGGGCCTGCCCCCAAGCCGCTGTTTTTAATTTTTCCCGCAACTCCGGATTGGTCACATGAACAAAAATCCATGGTTGCAAGCCAAAAGACGACGGCGAAAGACGCAAAGCCTCCATAATGATTTCTTTTTGCTCGTCGGAAAGTTTTTTTGTTTTATCATATTTTTTTGTGGCATATCTCCACAAGAGATCTTTTGTTGTGTTTGACATATTATTTTTTGTTAACTTTTAAAAAGAGATGGTAATTGTATCACAGAAATTTCTTCTGCAGAAAAACAACTACAATAATCAAAACGACTTGCAACGACCAACCCAAAAGATGATTTTCTTTCAGATCGTGTTGGATTTCCAAATGAAATTTTTCAAAACTGATAAATGGTTCGTGTTTGAATTTGAAATAGATAAAATGAAAAGCATCCGGTATGACAGCGCCAAAAGCGCCCCAGAATAAAACAGAGTTGTAAAAAAAATTATGAGACATTCCGAAAAACAAAAAAACCAAAATAAAACCGAGTAAAAAATCCAATCCAATTTTGAAAAGATCAAAAACAAAATCCCACCCGATTTTCATATCATTGTCAAGAAAATTATTTTCATTTTCTGACAATGAATTCAAATGATAATCGTAATGAGGAATGGCGTCCAGTAAAAAATGTGAACAAAAACCCAAGGAAAAAGCCAGGATCGGATGTGTCGGCACAGCCGAAGCCAGAGCGCCACCGATAATAGCGTGAGTAGTTAATGTCATAAAATGTTATTTAATATTAGACAAAATTACACTCTTGAGCGAATTGATTGGCAAAGCAAAACCGATATTGTTTGAACCTTGGGCTGTGGCCACATTGATGCCGACAGCGTTGCCATTCAAATCCAAAAGCGGGCCACCGGAATTGCCTGGATTGATGGCCGCATCTGTTTGAATAATTCCTTTCAGTGTTTCTTCTTGGCCGGTCATCTGGTCAGTGGCTTGAATTGATCTGTTCAAGCCGGAAATTACTCCGACTGAAACAGTGTTGCTGAATTGCCCCAAAGCGTTGCCAATGGCCACAACCGACTGCCCTTGAACCAGCGAATCAGAATCGCCAAGCGGAATTGTTGGGTAACCACTGCCACTTATTTTAACGATAGCCATATCGTTGGCTGGGTCGCGATAAACCACAGTGCCTGTTTTTTGCGCGCCATTGGCCAACAGGACGGTGTACTGAGCGTTTGTATCGGAAACAACGTGTTTGTTGGTCAAAATGTAGCCATTGGACGAAATTAGAAACCCACTACCGGCTCCGACGGTTTGTTCCGAGGATCCATTTTGAGTGTAGACCGGCACCTGAATGCCGAAATTTTGAAACATCGGATCGTTGCCGAAAGGGTTGACGTAGGAAATCGAATACTGTGGCACATTTTCGGATATGACAATGGAAACGACAGCCGGCGTAGCTTTGGCCACCGCGTCGGTTAGTTGGCTTTGTTTGGACTGGCTGGCCAAAGTCAGACGGCGAATGCTTTCGCTATCGTCGGCTTCATTCGCGCCGAGAGTTTGCAATTGTTTTTGTAAGGTGACCAGTTCAGTTTGATTTTGCAACAAAGATTTCCGAAAAGTAATATCGCTTTTAATCTGATAGGCCACCATTACAAGTAGCGCCAGTATTATAAAAATAACCAATATTTTGTTTTCACTAAAAATTTTCATACATTAAATTTTAATAGGCCGGCAAATTTTTGCAAGCCTTATTTGTTTTCTTTAATACGAAAAAATTGGAAAAAAAGTTTAAAAAGTGAAGCCCCCTACCGGAATCAACCGATCAGGGGGCTCGTGGCATATTGGGCTGTATCCCAACAGTGTTCTACTCTGCTCTGAGTGAGACAGGTAGTTAATTCATTGAGAAGCACAGTTACCTCAGCCGGTGTCGCTCGTAAGTGACACTCAATTTAGCAAGATAATGGAATAGGCGACGATGTCAGTCCCTACCCCAAAACCCAGCCGTACACACCGTGGACAGAACGGGAAGTGATCAAACGAGTCTCCGTGATGGAGGCCCGAAAGGACCACCCTGATCCCGCTATGTGGCTATATGCTACTCTCAACCAAAAATCTGTCAAGTTTTGAAAAAATATGGTATATTTTTTATATGTCACTCATAACAAACCGCAAAGCCGGATTCAATTACGAAATTTTGGAAAAATACACCGCCGGTGTGGAACTTTTCGGTTTTGAAGTTAAATCTTTGCAAAAAGGACAGGGTTCTTTGGGCGGAGCACATGTCACAGTCCGCGGTGGTGAGGCTTTCATCATCGGAATGTCAGTTTCCCCTTATCAAACAAACAACACGCCGAAAGATTACGACCCGATGCGCAACCGTCGGCTTTTGCTCAACAAAAAAGAAATTTATGAGTTGCAAAAAAGCGAGCAAACCAAAGGCTTGACAATTGTCCCTCTTTCGGTGTACAATAAAGGAAGGAAAATCAAGTTGGATATCGCTCTGGTTCGTGGCAAGAAAAAATACGACAAACGTCAAACTCTGAAAAAGAAGGATGCTATGCGCGATGTCCAGAGGAATTTAAAAGTTCGTTGACACCAAAACCTGACTCGATATTGGTATGCAAAATCCTGGCGAAATCATAAGTTTTTCGGAGCCTTTCGCAGGAGCTTAGAAAACAACAACGCAGGCGTGAGTATACACGCCGAGGAGATTGTTTTCTTGAGCGACGAGAAGTTCGCTGGTTCACCAGAGCCAGACAGATTGCTCAGAAAAACTTGTGATGAGATAGGATTTTGTTTCCTAACATCGGGGGTGACAGGTTTTGACATAAAATTTGTATTGCCTCGGGCAAAGCAGAGCTCCGATAACTCTTTAAACTTTCGGAAAAAATAAGTGTAAAAAACTTATCTAGAGCTATCGTTTCTCCGTTCTACGGAATGAACGACTTCGCTTTTTCTTACGCTTCGGCTTAAGAAAGGATTGCCTTCCCAACATCCGATAAGGATGGTTAATCCTCATAAAATTCGGATCCGGATGCTAGCCTGTCTCGTCTAGCATCTTCAAAATAGAGACTCGCTTTTGTGATGTTTTGTTTGCTTTATAGTCACGAAATCTAAAACCCAGAAACAAACTAAGCTTTGTAGATTCGTTTCAATCGATTTTATGGATCCGGCTTCGACGCCGGCACTTCCACATCGTTGAACTGTTAGCGTACAAATTGGTCAAATATTGTTGTTTATCAACACCTTTGTGCGTTTCTAACCTTTCAGAAATAGACTGTGCTTCGAAAGCCGCTTCTTGAATCGCAAGGAGCGGTTTTTCGGCTACAACATTGAACTTTTGGTCAATTAGCTGGTGTTTATAACCAAGAGAGGAAAGTATGCCACGCTTCTTGCTTGCAGATGTATTCTTATCCGAAAGACACGAGAACATATTATGTTTAAGGACAGAAAGACTTCGTTTCCGCACCCCTCAATTTAGACACTTCATTGAATCTAATAATACCTCTTTTGCTGTCCTAAATCCAAGACATTGACGAGGAATTTCGTTTAAAAACTTTTCAATTGAACGAAGCTCTTCTTCTGTGACTTCTCTCAAATCTTTTCTCTTTGGAACAAACACCCTGATCCATTTGTTTGTATTTTCAACCAAACCCTTTTCCCAGGAGTGATATGGGTGACAGAAATATATCGAACATTTTAGTTGTTTTTCCAGTTTCCTCCAACAATTAAATGCGATATCATTGTCTAGTGTAATTGTCTTGACTGGCATATTACGCAGAGAATCCAAGAAAGCACGCAATACCGTTGCGTGCTTTCTGTTTGGAATTTTGCGAGTGATGGTATCTCTGGAATATCGGTCAACCAAGACAAATAATGAACAAGCGTTGTGAGATGAGACAATGAAATCTCCCTCCCAGTGTCCAGATCTCTCCATTTTCGGTCTGTCTTCAATGTATTTTCTCTCATCGATGGCTTTACCGTATCTTTTCTTTTTCCAACCACTTTTCTTGTGGTGTTTTCTCCAAAACAGATATCTTTCCAAACATCTGGAATACACGAATTTGTACACCGCTTTAGTTGAGATGTTTTTTCCTTGCAGTTTGAAATACCCTGATATTCTCTCCGGCGACCATCCTTCTTTCAATTTCTCCGGAATGAATTTGGACAGTTCTCTGTCCAAAGCAGCTTTCATACACTGCTTCTTGCTTAAATATCTCCTCCAGTATGTTTTGTGGTGAGCTTTCTTGGCTACATACAAACCTTTCACTTTCTTTTTCATTTCGTAGGCAATGCATGAATGGTGCCGGCCAAGTTTCTTTCCAATTTTCCTTGCACTCCAACCCTCGGAGAACAAAGCTGAAATCAAAACTCTTTCCTCGTATGACAAATGTTTAAATGTTTTCATATCACTCAATTATTTCTAACTGAGTGTCTAAATTCAAAGGTTAACTAACATGAGAATCGAAATCCAAGAAAGGAGTTTTTTCAAATGCCCGGAACAAGAATCGCAATCTGGCCGGATAACCGTCCGGAAAAAGTTATTCGCAAAAGTCTTTGGTGGCAGTGGTCAATTGTGATCGCACTGGTCACATGGATCATGTGGTTCACCACGAATCACTACAACGGCAAGTCATTCCTGGTTCCTCTTTCGGTCACCCTGATCGGAGTAGGAGTTGGCTGGCTCTTCGGATACAAGCTCGGCTTCGGTCCGGTCTTCTCCAGTACCTACATTTTCTCAGCGGAGCGAGTTATCAACCCGGCCGAGAAACCGTGGCACAAAACAACCTGTCCCCAGTGCAAACGCAATAACTGCGACGCCATGGGGTACAGAAACGCTCAAACCATTTACAACTGTCCGGATTGTGGTTATCACGACACGGTCTGGACTGGTTTCGCCAAGATCTAACAACCGCCCACACCGGCGACAAAATCCGGTGAATGGTGGGCCTGTCCCGTAGGGAGCTCTGCTCTCCTACGGGATTTTGTTTGTAAAAATTTTGTTATATAATATTGTCATGTCTCAAAGATCATTTATTCTCGCCTACTTGGAGTGGCATTACTCTCGAGCTTTCGCCGATATTTGGAACACTTGCACCAATTACATCTGGTTTATTTATAATTTTTTCTCAATCTCGCTTTTGTTTAGAACTTTTTTCACTCCGTGGCATAAAATGGACGTGCAGTATGGAAAGGGGTTGGATATGGAGAATTTTTTCGGCCCGTTTATCGTCAACACTTTGATGAGATTGGTTGGTATGGTTTTGCGCGCTGTCATTATTATCATCGGTTTTGTTTGCGTGCTGGTTACTTTCCTGTTGGGCGTCCTCTGTCTCGTCATTTGGCCTTTTTTGCCTTTCATTTTGGTTTATATCGCCTATCGAGGACTTTTGAAAATTTAATATGGACTACAAAACATTGACAGAAGAAATGGAAAAATACGCGCCGGCCATAAATCTGGACAGAGTCATTCCTTTTGGTTTGCGAAAATTTTTCAAAACGGCTTTTTTTCTGTTGGTTGTTGTCTTTCTATTTGTCTCTATCGTTTCCCTTTTCTATCAGACAATCCCATCTCATCTTTTTCAAGGACTTTCAATGGTTTTTTTCGCTCTTTGGCTCCTCTTCTTCTGTCTGGACACTTTTTACTACTCTTTTTATTTTGACGATTTGCCGATAGTAGTCAGAGAAGTTTGTTTCAAAAATCCGACTGTTTCCGGAAGTTTTTTGACAGCATCTGTTCTGGTTGGAAATGAAGAGGATTTGGTGATCAGACTGTTAAAATCTTCCGCCG
The DNA here is from genome assembly GCA_963727715.1 of uncultured bacterium. Taxonomy (GTDB): domain Bacteria; phylum Patescibacteriota; class Minisyncoccia; order Phycocordibacterales; family DATDWN01; genus CAIOTC01. The sequence goes on from CAVSGX010000008.1 coordinate 30,547, forward strand.
GAAAAATGTTGGCTTCGCGCTTGGGTGTTTCTAAAAAAGAAATTGATGATTTTTTAATCAACAAAAAAAATCCCGAGAGGCTGGCCGAATTTCAAATAAACATTAATGGGAAAAATAGTTTGTTTGAATCTTACCTATCTTCCCTTTGTCAGCTTGATAAAGAATTTGCCGATTTTCTTTTTCGTTATGCCATAAGAGACAGGGAGCTCTGCGGAGCGGGTGGATGGATTGTCAAAAAATCCGAAAAAGAAAAAAGGAAGAGGCGGTTTTGGGGACGAGATGTTTTGGGCAGAATAAAAGGCGTCGGCAAGGACTGGTCTTATGGACAGACTTACGAAATCCAAAAGTATGGAGGCAGGATGGAGGATTTGTACGATTTTTCTTCACGCGGTTTGTCGCAACACACAAAAGAGGTGTCAGAAATTGAAAATATTTTGTCTCGCAGAAGCGAGGGCAATGTCCTTTTGGTAGCCGATGACGACTTGGGGAAAACGGATATCATTATAGAATTTTGTAAAAAAATAATGAGTGGCAGAGTTTTGCCGGCTCTTGAACACAAGGTTGTTTTTACTTTAGATGTGGGGGCTATAACTGTATCCTGCGCCAGTAAAGACAAATTTGAAAAACAGTTTTTGGCAATTATGAACCAAGCCGAACGGGCTGAAAATATTATTCTGGTCATTGATGATTTGCCTGGAGCGATAAACGCCGCTTCAAGTTTGGGCAGCGATCTTCTGGCACTATTTTATCCTTACTTGTCGTCGCCTCTTCTGCAGATCATTGCCGGTTCGGACATCAAAAGTTTTCACGAGAGAGTTGAAAACAATATCACCCTTTCCGAAAAATTTGAAAAAATAATTTTAAACGAGGACAATCAGGACAGCCTGATAAGTCTTTTGGAGGAAAGGGCTGACGATCTGGAGGAAAGAGAGGGTGTCTTCTTTACCTACCAAGCCATTCTGGAGATCGCTGAGGATGTTTTGCGTTATTTCGGCGGGCAGATTGTTATGGATAAAGCTTTGGATATTCTTTTGGAGTTGCCCCAAATCGCAGTCAAACAAAATCGCAGAATAATCGGCAAAAAGGAAGTGGCAGAGTTGGTGGAAACTAAAACCGGCGTGCCAACGGGTGAAATCGCGACTGCCGAAAAAGAAAAACTTTTGAATTTGGAAAATATTTTGCATCAAAGAATCATTGGCCAGGACGAAGCCATAAAAGCCATCAGTAGCGCCTTGCGTCGAGCTCGCTCAGGTATTGAATCCAAAAACCGCCCACTCGGCTCGTTTCTTTTTCTCGGCCCGACCGGCGTGGGCAAAACAGAAACAACCAAAGCTTTGGCTGAAGTATTTTTCGGCGATGAAAACAAGATTATGCGTTTGGATATGTCCGAATACAATTCCGGCGATTCTCTGGAACGCTTGATTGGTTCTTTTGAGGGGAGCAAACAAGGTGTTCTCTCTTCCCTGTTACGCGAAAATCAGTATGGTGTTTTGCTTTTGGACGAATTTGAAAAGGCCGAAAACAAAGTGCATGATTTGTTTTTGCAGATTTTGGACGAAGGAATTTTCTCCGATATGCTCGGCAAGAAGGTTAACGCTCGCAATCTGATTATTATCGCCACTTCGAATGCCGGCAGTGACATCATTTGGGATTTAGTCAAACAATCCAAGAATTTAGCCGAAAACAAGCAGGCAGTCATCGAGACTATCGTCCATCAAGGTATCTTTCGTCCGGAACTTTTGAACCGTTTTGATGGTGTTATTCTTTTTCATCCGCTTGATGAAAATCTTTTGAAGCAAGTGACAACACTCATGCTCCGGAAACTTTCCAAAAGACTTGAAGAAAAAAGTTTAAAACTGCGCATCACCGATGAATTGGTGAACTATCTTGTTAAAATCGGCAGTGATCCGGCTTTCGGTGCCCGTCCGATCAACCGAGCTATCCAAGATCAAGTTGAGGAGACAATCGCCAAAAAGCTGATCGCCGGCGAGGTGAGACCCGGCTCCGAAGTTGTCTTGACCGAAGCCGACTTGCAGAAATAGAAAAATTATGTTAGCTTTCAGACAAGTTCCGTGATTAAAATTAACCAAACAAGTTGATACAAAGAATAAAAATAAACAACCAAATTCAAGCGCTGGAGCTCCGGGTGATCGGAGAAAATGGAGAAAATTTCGGCGTGCTGTCTTTTAAAGAAGCCATTGAAAAAGCTCGCGAAGCCGGGGCCGATCTGATTGAGATTTCGCCGGGAGCGATGCCACCAGTTGCAAAAATCATGGATTATGGTAAGTTTCAATACGCTGAAAACAAAAAATTGAAAGTGGCCAAAACAAAAGTTCGCACGGTTGAAATCAAAAATATTCAAATCAAAGTCGGCACCGGAGAACACGATTTGGAATTGAAAGCCAAGAAGGCTTCGGAGTGGCTCTCCGAAGGAAACAGAGTAAAGATAGACTTGTTTTTAATGGGCAGAAGCAAATATATGGAACTGAATTTTTTGAAAGAAAGAATGGAAAGAGTGCTCAAACTTATCACGGCAGAGTACAAGATAGCCGATCCGGCCAAAAAGAGTCCAAAGGGGTTGTCAGTAATCATTGAGAAAGCTTAAAAATAAAAAAATCAAAAAATTTACATCTTACTCTTTACTTTTTACTCATTAACACAATGTCAACAAAAACAAACAAATCATTTAGCAAAAGATTGAGAGTCACCAAGAATGGCAAGATTATGGCCCGTCGCACAGGTCAGAATCATTTCAATACAAAAGAAACAGCCAGAAAACAAATGGCCAAAAATCGCAGCACCGAATTCCCTATTAGCAATAAAGACCGCGCGCAATTTATAAAATAATTAACCGATCAAAATGACACGAGTAAAAAAAGGAGTTAACGCTCTGAAAACCAGAAAAAATGTTTTGCGTCGAGTAAAAGGATACCGATACGGCCGAAGCACCAAAGAACGCCAAGCCATCGAAGCCACTTTGCACGCCGGTGCTTACGCTTTTGCCCACCGTCGCGACAAAAAAGGCGTCGCCCGCCGAATGTGGAATGTCAACATTTCCTACACTTTGAAAGAAATGGGAACCTCGTACAGCAAATTTATGGGTGCTCTGAAAAAGAAAAACGTCTTGCTGGACCGCAAAATTCTTTCCACTCTGGCCAAAGAAGCCCCAGAAACATTCAAGAAAGTGGTGGAAATGGCGCAAGCAACAGAAACAAAAGCAAAAGCTAAACCTGTCACTCCAAAAGCAACAGTCGTATAAAAACCACCTCGAGGCGGTTTTTTGATTGACTTTGTAATTTTTATACTGTATAGTCTATTACAGATGGACATAGTACAACAGATCCGAGAAGAATGGGGTGACCGCGAAGTATATTCTGTCACCAAACCTGAAGCCGAAAAGCTTGTAAAACTCGGGGGAATACCTTCCGTCAAGGCAACAAAAGACGGAATGGTATTTACAGAAATTACACTTCTGGACAAGAAGTATATCCTTGTGGATAAGGCGGACACTGAGTAAGGGTCCGCTTTTTGATTTTATTTATTCTTCCTTACTTTTAGCCCTTTCTATTTCGCCCATTTTGAATCCACGTGCATATTCATAAGCAAAATCACTAATGTGTTCCGCATCGGTTTTGCTCATTCCGGTTCTTTGAACACCCAAGACCATGATGGTAATTTCATTATGTAACCTTCTTCTTTCTGGCTCGTATATTTTCTGTTTATCAACTTTTTCTGTACCAAAAGCACCCCCGTCAATATAAGAAGCATATTTCATACAAGCACCAAACAATCTCTTTTCTGCGGCACTTCCATTTTTTGGCTGTCTGTGACGAAAACCATACCTATTCCACAACTCTTCAAGCCGAGGATCAAATTCCTCGATGTCTTCTCCATTGTCTAATTGTACCGATTCCATAGTCGCCATATTATTCTAATTTATACACTTTCCCCCTATCTGGGCAAACAGCATCCACATCAAGTTCGTCACGAAGTTTCTGGACCAAAAATGTGGAGGCTGAAGGTTCGCCCATCACCACAAAAATTTTTTTGACCGTTTCTTTTGTGTCCGAAGCCATCTCCACCAGATGATCGGAGTCCTTGTGCGAGGAATAGCCGGAAATCATTTCAATTCTGGCTCGCACTTGGACTGTTTGGCCGTTTATTTCAATTTGCTTAGGTTTGTCTTGGAGTTGCCTACCAAGAGTACCAACAGCTTGGTAGCCCATCAAAAGCAATGTGCTTTTCGGATCAGGCAAAAAGTTGATTTCATGTCCAACCACTCGCCCACCAGAAGACATTCCAGAACCGGCGATAATAATTTTTGGGTTCGGCGTTTCTTCAATTTTCTGCGAGTCCAAATGTCCCTGGCTTATGTGTAATTTTGGAAAATTGAAAATGTCATCGCCACCTTTTATTTCACCCTGCACTTCACTGTTGAAATCTCTTGTGTACTGTCTGTAAATTTCGGTCACTTTTTCGCCAAGCGGAGAATCCAAAAAAACTGGCACCGAAGGTATTTTCCCACCTTCAATCAAATTATTCAATTCGTATAAAACAACTTGTGTTCGTTCCAGAGAAAAAGTCGGCATAACCACAGCCCCGCCAGCCGAAATAGTTTCGGTAATGATTTGACGAAACTTTGCGTCGCGTTTGTCTTTTGGTTCGTGATTGCGGTCGCCGTAAACACTGTCCATTACCAAGAAATCCGCCCCGACAATTTTATCAGTATCTTTCAAAAGAGGCGCTGGAGAATTGCCAGAGTCCCCTGTAAAAACGATCTTGGTTGTTTTGTCATCTTTTTTGTAAGAAAACTGATACATAGCCGAACCGAGAATGTGACCGGCATCAAGCGTGAAAACAGAAAAATTTTCGGCAAAATTTTTATCTTCATGATAAGAAATAGTCTGCCACAATGACATTGTTTTCTGCACATCGGTTTCGTCATATAACTGTTGCCCTCCATTTTGATTTTGTCTGTTTTCGCGAGCTATTTTCAAAGCATCATCAAACATTAGTCTAGCAAGATCGTGCGTCTCCGGCGTGGAAAAAATGACACCGGGAAAACCATCACGAACTAATTTCGGCACTTTGCCGATATGATCCATATGAGCATGAGTTAGAAAAAGAGAATCTATTGTTTTCGGATCGTAAGGAAATTTTTGGGCATTTTCTTCATCCGCGCCTGTAACACCTTGCAAAAGTCCGCAGTCCACCAAGACACGTGTTTTGTCATCTTCCAAAAGAAAATTCGCCCCGGTAACCGCACCCACTCCGCCCCAACATGTCAATTGTAAATTATTGTTCATATTTTTTTAGAAGATTATTTATCAAAATAAACCCGAAGACTCCACCAACAACATCCATTAATAAATCCGAACCGGTATTAGTCCAATATTTAATTCCATCGGACAAAAATGTCAGGCCAAAATATAACTCGCAAAGTTCCCATAGTATGCCCACCACGATGGCACTGATTAGGGCTGTTAACAAAATTTTTCTTTTGCTCCAGTTTTTCAAACTTGACCTGCTGGAACCGATCCAGAAAGCAAATAAAGCCACGGCCAATCCTCCCAAAAAGTGCAGGATGATATCAACCCACCAAATCGTCCACTGCAAATACAACTTTGATGTAATGACATCAAACAAACCAACCAAAACCAAAGTGGAGAAAGCTCTTTTGAAAAGTTCTTTCCTGAACATGGTTTAATAATATCATGAAAGACCTGACAAAAAAAGATTTTTGGAGACTCCGCAGGTGAGGAGCTGGTTTTGTCAACGACCCGAGCGAAGCGGGGGCTCTTGACAAATCCGAGCCGAGGACAGCCGAGAAAACTCGCTGGAGTTTTCGAGGTTGCTCCAAAAATCTTTTTTTGTCAGGTCTAAAAAATTAAAAAACCCACCGAAGTGAGATTTTTAATAGAGCTGTATGAGTATTCCCCTAGCTAAAAACTAGGTGGGTGCCCGCAGATGAATCGATCGGAACGACAAGCGCTCGCCACGAGACAAAAATATGAGGCTCCCTGAAACATAATTAGAAAGAAAATCTCATACAACTCTGTTTGTATTATACCCCAAACAAATTACTTATCAACACCGAACCTCTTATAATCAAAAATGTTGTTTTTCTTGCCAAACCAAAACTCTATTTCGTGCGCCGCTTCTTCAGGTGTTTCCGAAGCATGGACTAAATTCATCACTGCGCGCTTTTCAATATTGCCAAGAACCGGCGAATCATTGGAAAAGTCTCCGCGGATTGTGCCCATGTCGGCTAAGTACGGCAAAGTTGGCCCGGCAATCTTGCGAACCATATCGACAGCATGTAATCCTTGTACAACCATTCTTACGAGCGGCGCTGATGTCATGTAGCCAATTAACCATCCGCGCACCATTTTGCCAATTTCAAGGTTATTATCTGTGCCGAGTTCTTTTATTGGATCAATGTTATATTTTTTATAAGTGGACAGAGTTTTGTCACCTAAACGAGAAATCCAAGCTTCATCTTTCGGATAGTGCCCCGAGACTTGCTCCGGTGTGGCTTGAAACATTTCAATGGCCACGATTTTTAAATCGCGCTGTTCTATGCGTTTGATAATTTCTCCAATCAAACCCTTTTGAACGCCATCAGGTTTAATCATTAAAAAAGTTCTTTCTTCTTTAAAATTTGACATAAAAAATAATAATGAATTTTGAGTATAACAAAATTTACAACTTCGTCAAAACAATTGGCTCTCCGTCGGTGATCGCAATGGTATGCTCAAAGTGCGCGGAGCGTGAGCCGTCAAACGTTTTGTATGTATAGTCATCACTCGCCAATTTGATGCGTGATGTGCCGAGAGTGATCATTGGCTCAAGGGCTAGCACCATACCCGATTTCAAAAGTTCTCCAGTCCCCTTGCGACCTTCGTTTGGCACAAACGGTTCTTCGTGCACTTTGTAACCGACGCCGTGGCCCGCCAAGCCTTCTGGAATGCCATAACCGAGAGGTCTGACAAATTTTTCAATGGCCGAGGAAATGTCGCCGACTCTCCCGCCACCGCGCGCTGCTTTAATACCAACGGCAAGCGCTTCGCGACAATGTTCAATCATCTTTTTTTCTTTTTCGGAAATTTTTCCGCAAGCCACCGTGATAGCGCTGTCAGTGATAAGTCCTTTATGTGAGAGTCCTAAGTCCAACGAAACAATGTCGCCCTCTTGCAAAATTTTCGGCGACTCATTCGGAATGCCGTGAACAATTTCGTCGTTGAGCGAAACATTGAGTGCCGCCGGGTAAGGGCGCTTTGCTCCGTGTGGTTTGTAATTCAAAAAAGCCGGCTCGTCACCACCTTCTTTAATAAGCTGACAAGCAAAGTTTTCCAAATCCTGCGTCGAAACACCCGGCCTAACTTTTTTGGCAAGTTCCGACAAAATAAAAGAGTGACGATGTCCGCCTTCCTTTAAAATTTCAATTTCTTCCGGTGTTTTGATGGTGATCATGTTAAAATTACCATCTTAATTTCTGCAAAATTTCCTGTTCCACTTCGTCTTTTGTCTGCTCGCCGTTGATTTCCAATACAGCATATCTGTCGCTCGTCTTGAAGTAATCAATGACAGGCATAGTAAATTCTTCAAACCAGTCGAGCCGTCCCGTTATGAGTTCCAAACTTTGATCGTCGGCCCGGCCACGACCAGTCAGTCGGTCTATCGCCCAGTCGCGCGAAACTTTTATATAAACAATGATTGGTTTTCTGTCGTAAAATTCCATTGCCGTGGTAAAAACTTCAGTCTCCATTAGACGTCTGCAAATGCCGTCAAAAATCACGTGTTCATTCCCTTTCATATTATCGAGCATCCAACCCGCCCAAAAATAAACAGGTAGAAAGGCTGGCTGAATATCACCTCTGTCGGCAATAGCTTTGGCCAGTTTGTTGGAATATTTTTCACCTTCTATTAGCTTGCGAAAATTCGGACCGGTTTCCATATAAAAGACTTCATCCTTCGGAAATTTTTCTTTTAAAACTTTTTGTAGACGTGCGGACTGCTCGCCTTTGCCGGAGCCGGACTGGCCAACAAAAATAAATGTGTATGGTGTCATATCTATATTTTACATTATTTCATTTTTATTTCAAATTACAAACAAAAAACACTCCGCTGATCGAAGTGTTTTTTGTTTTCGAATTTTCAGTTTCCGAAACTAAAGTCCCAAAGATTTTTGAATACTTTCCAAACTACTCCTGACCGACTCCAAGACATTGGCCATTTGGTCATAATTCATTGTTTGGTTGTTCATACTGACTGTGGTAGTTGAATTAGTGGTGGCAGAAGGAATATTACAGATTGGAAGTTTTTGACAACCATTTGCATCCAAACTACTAGGGGTTATTACTCCACCAACACAAAAACCCGGAGGAGGCGGGGTAATCATTGGGCAAACAATAGTATTCGCAGATACAACAGTCACAACAAAAGCCTTGGTAGCAGTGACATAAGCCACGCCTTGATTTTGAGAAATGGTTTTGGTTGTGGCGGTTAGAGAAAATTATAAGTTCCGGCTGTGGTTATTGTGCCGGAGATAACTTCACCCGAACCAGTAGATGACAAAGCCAAACCGGGTGGCAAAGAGCCCGAAGATACTGACCAATCATAAATACTAGTGTTGGAACCGGAAAGAGCTGGCCCGCCCGCGACGGCTAAAGGAATAGTGTAGTTGACCCCGACTTTCACACTGGAAGTTGGAGATGAGGTGACAATAGAGAATGGTGTTGGTGTTGATACGGTTGTTGGAGATGAGGTAATGGTTGGAGTGGGGACAGTTGTTTGTATCGGAGTAGTTACAGTACCGGAAGAAGTTGATTGACAGCTGTAAATGCGACAACCGTTATTGTCAGTAGTGACGGTAACAGTTTGGCCATTCAAACACTGTTGAACTATCACCATTGGACAAGCGAATGTTTTAGGAGGAGTCGGGGTTGTATTAGTTGTGGCAGGCGGGTTCGGAGTCATTACGCCACAACCATAAAGTTTATTCAGTTTGAATCGTGTGACAGGACCAACATAACCGGTACCGGCTAAAAGACCGGATGATGACAAAACATCATTTTTATATTTTTCTTGAAAAGCGCTGACGGCTGAAGCGGTCGTCTCGTCAAATACTCCGCTGGTCCAAAACTTCTCGGCACCAACCCCCTCTTTTGTTAGAATCGTTTGGAGGGCCAAAACATCGCTTCCGGAACTTCCAATCCCCAGATTTGTGTTAAATGTGTGACAAAAGGCGCTAGAACTAGAACCACCTTGTTGAGCCAGTTGTTGCTGAAGTTGTTGGACTTGAGCCAAAAGAGCTTCGATTTGCGCTTGCAAGTCACTGTTTGATAAAGCAAAACTTAGAACAGGAAACAAAAAAGCCAACGCTAAAAAAGCGATTGTTATTTTTTTCATGTAGTTTTTAATCATAGAAAATGATTAGTTAGTAATAAAAAAGTAACCTAAAATTGACAGTCTAATTCTACCATCCTCGACAGTGAAGTCAAATGTTTTGTGCACATATATATTTTGTGATATAATACCGGCATTATGATATATATTTTAATTGTCGTAGTTTTAATAGTTTTGTGGTTGGTTTTAGCATACAACGGCTTGGTGCGTTCGCGCACACAGGCGCAGGAAGGTTTTTCGGATATCGATGTCCAGCTCAAGCGTCGCTATGATTTGATTCCCAACTTAGTGGAGTCGGTCAAAGGTTACGCCGCGCATGAGTCCGGAGTTTTTGAAGCAGTGACCAAAGCTCGCACGACTGCCATGCAAGCTACCGGATCGGCCAAAGCCGGCGCGGAAAATGCTCTCTCCGGCACACTCAAGTCACTTTTCGCCGTGGCGGAAAATTATCCTGACCTCAAAGCCAATCAAAACTTTCTTTCGCTACAAAACGAACTGACAGACACCGAGGACAAAATTCAAGCCGCGAGACGTTTCTACAACGGCATGGTCCGCGACCTCAACACTAAAATCCAGACTTTCCCGACAAATATTTTTGCCAACTCATTCGGCTTTACCAAAATGGATTTCTTCGGCAACGCCCTAACTGACGCCGAAAAGCAACCAGTCGCAGTGAAGTTCTAGTTATTTGAAATTTCAAAATTTGTTTCGTCACAATTTTTTTGAAAACAGAATAATTTTCTGCTGAAAATTTTCTTCCTGCTCGGAAATCAAGAAAACAATCAACTCGGACTCGTAGCCTTTTCGCAAACGGCCTCTGCTGAGGCCGCCCAGCTGGTGTACCAGCTGGGTCGCTGCTTCAGGCTTACTTCGTCCTCGTTGTCGTTTTCTAATTTCCTGCGCAATGTTTCAAAAAATTCGTGACTTCACAGGATTTTGAAATTTGTAAAAAATTATGGTTACAAATAATCTTTATCAATTACAATCATCAAATGTTCGTCGAACCTGGATTTTGTTCGTGGTTTTTTTCGTCGTGGTTGTCGGGATTGGTTATGTTTTCTCGCAAGCTTATGGGGATCCGAGTTTTTTGGTTTTTGCGGTGATTTTCACTGTCGTTTATTCGCTGATTAGTTATTATTCATCCGCTAGTATCGCTTTGATGCTGGCGCGGGCCAAGGAAATTCAGAAAAGCGACAGCCCGATACTTTACAACATTGTGGAAAATCTTTGCATCACGGATGGTTTGCCGATGCCGAAACTTTACATCACGCCGGAAATGCAAATCAACGCTTTCGCTACTGGTCGCAACGAAAAAACCGCTTGCGTGGCTGTGACCGTCGGCGCCCTGCAAAGATTGGACAAAAATGAGCTGACTGGTGTTTTGGCGCACGAGCTGTCTCATGTCAAAAATCGCGACATTTTGGTTTCCACTGTGGCGGCAATTCTAGCCGGCATTGTCGCTTTGGCTGCCGACATTTTTCTACGCTCAATATTTTTTGGCGGGTTTGGCGGTCGCGGTCGCAATAGCGAGGCCAGTGAAATGTTTTTCATTTTCGGAATTATTTTGGCAATTCTGGCGCCCATCGGCACAATACTCATCCAGCTGGCAATCTCGCGAAGACGTGAATCACTGGCCGATGCTTCCGGAGTTTTGCTCACGCGATATCCGGAAGGTTTGATTTCCGCTTTGCAAAAAATCGCCGTTGATACCACACCGATGACAAGCGCCAAAGATTCCACCGCGCATATGTGGCTCGACAATCCGTTCAAAGGTAAAGGCGCGTCTTGGTGGCACAATATGTTTGCCACGCACCCACCGATAGAACAACGCATCGCCGCCCTCCAAGCGCTGAAGATGTAAAAACAAAAAACACCGACGCAAGTCGGCAGTTTTTTTACAAACAAAAACCCCGTAGGAGAGCAGAGCTCCCTACGGGCAGGTCCGCCCTCCACGGATTTTGTGCCCGTGTGGGCGGTTAGTTTACGTTTTGTGATAGTAGAATCTTCCGAAGCCGTCGCGCTGACGGAGGAAGATCTTGACCGGGATGAAATCCCGCGAGATTTCGAACTTCTCTCCGTCGACTCCGTTACAATAACCGAAAATATACATATCCGGCAATTGTCCAAAGAAGCCACTGTTGTCCTGTTCGACCCCTGTGACCACGACAGAAACAACGTGGTTGTTGCCGTTGTCGAGTTGCCCCTCCTCTTCGATAGTGAAAGAAACAGTCTTCGAGTAATCACCGAACTTCCGAAAAAGGGAGCTGGCAATTTCAATCTGGCTGGGGCTACGGAGAACCCGCAGGTCAAACTTCGTATTCCTCAAAACATTCAAAAAAGAACCTTTGTCCATACGGTTTGTTTGTTAGTTAACCTTTGAATTTAGACACTCAGTTAGAAATAATTGAGTGATATGAAAACATTTAAACATTTGTCATACGAGGAAAGAGTTTTGATTTCAGCTTTGTTCTCCGAGGGTTGGAGTGCAAGGAAAATTGGAAAGAAACTTGGCCGGCACCGTTCATGCATTGCCTACGAAATGAAAAAGAAAGTGAAAGGTTTGTATGTAGCCAAGAAAGCTCACCACAAAACATACTGGAGGAGATATTTAAGCAAGAAGCAGTGTATGAAAGCTGCTTTGGACAGAGAACTGTCCAAATTCATTCCGGAGAAATTGAAAGAAGGATGGTCGCCGGAGAGAATATCAGGGTATTTCAAACTGCAAGGAAAAAACATCTCAACTAAAGCGGTGTACAAATTCGTGTATTCCAGATGTTTGGAAAGATATCTGTTTTGGAGAAAACACCACAAAGAAAAGTGGTTGGAAAAAGAAAAGATACGGTAAAGCCATCGATGAGAGAAAATACATTGAAGACAGACCGAAAATGGAGAGATCTGGACACTGGGAGGGAGATTTCATTGTCTCATCTCACAACGCTTGTTCATTATTTGTCTTGGTTGACCGATATTCCAGAGATACCATCACTCGCAAAATTCCAAACAGAAAGCACGCAACGGTATTGCGTGCTTTCTTGGATTCTCTGCGTAATATGCCAGTCAAGACAATTACACTAGACAATGATATCGCATTTAATTGTTGGAGGAAACTGGAAAAACAACTAAAATGTTCGATATATTTCTGTCACCCATATCACTCCTGGGAAAAGGGTTTGGTTGAAAATACAAACAAATGGATCAGGGTGTTTGTTCCAAAGAGAAAAGATTTGAGAGAAGTCACAGAAGAAGAGCTTCGTTCAATTGAAAAGTTTTTAAACGAAATTCCTCGTCAATGTCTTGGATTTAGGACAGCAAAAGAGGTATTATTAGATTCAATGAAGTGTCTAAATTGAGGGGTGCGGAAACGGTTACCTCTCCGTTAGAGAGTTTATTACATCTTTGCTTTTTTGTCAAGTACAAAAACCAGCCCTATTTTTAGGGCTGTTTTTGTGATTTGTAATTTGCGATTTTTACTGCGATGAGGTTGTTGAAGATGTGTTGCCTGCCGATGTTGTGGTCGCTGGTGTCGCAGTCGCCGTCTTCATCCCCTTCAGCGCCATGACAATTTTGCCGGCGTCCTGACGAGCCGTCTTCAAATCCACGCGAGCGGTTTTGAGATCGGCTTTGGCGGTGGCAATGGCTTGTTTGTTGGCTGTGATGGTAGCCTGATCGCCTTGATCCGGTTTGAGCGGAGCGATAACCGTTGTGGCGGCTTGGGCTTGATTTTGAGCATCCGTAATTTTGGCGGCAAAATCGGTCATCAGGGTATTTAGCGCGCTGACACCATTGGTGGAACTGACGGTGCTGATTCGCGTTTGCAGTTTTGTACCGAGAGCGCCGAGCATTTGGCTGGTTTCAATCATAGCATCTGTCGTGCGAATAATATTGATCTGCGGAATCACTAACATAAAAATACGATACGAATCAGTGATTGATTTGATATCGGCTTTCAGTGTGGTGATATCGGTGTCAGCCATAATTTTTGTTTTGAGTTGAGTTAAAACGGAGACTTGCTGAGTGATGGAGTTGGAGATGGCTGTCTTTTGATCACTAGCCAAACGAGTCATGGCCACAACTTTGCCGGTCAAATCGTTCAAAATGGTCACTCGCCTGTCAATTTCTTGACCGGCTCGAGTTTGGGCCTTTTGAATGCGCGCAGTCAGAGCCGCCACTTTGGCCACTGCTTTGGTCGATGATGCTGTTGCGTTTGAACCCACATCGAGAGCAGAAACAGACGAAGCGACAAGCAGAACTGACAAAATGGCAACCGATAGAATTGAAATTTGAATTTTTTTCATATTATTTTTGAAAAAGTTAAATGACCTATTCGGTCTGGCTAATCGGCTTGTCATTTAAACTCTGGTCGACGCTGGCAGAGTTTTCATCCGCAGTTTTTAATTGAGAGTCAATTGAACTTAAATCCTGATCCAGAGAAGTGTTTGAATCGTCTCTGGCAGAAACGGCATCTGTAGGCGTCGGTAGTTGCTGGCTGACTGTGGTGGTGGCCACGGCTTGAGACGCAGGTCCACTTTGAACTGACGCAGGCTGATTTTTGCCAGACATCAAATACCAGACTCCAAGAACCAACAGAACTACGACCAAAAAAATAAGAATGGTTTTTGTAGAAGTTGACATATTAGATAATTAAATAATAAATAATGAATAATCGGACGGCGACTTATTTCACCGCCTTTCCCATTATACAAACAAAATTTCAATAAGCAAAATTACTTCAGCACACCCCACAAATTTGGGTCGGCTCCGCCATCCAGCTTGAATATGACTACCCCTCTGACACCGAGCTTTTTAGCCAGAGCGATTTTGTCGGTGATGGCCGAAGCATCACTCCACCAGAGCATCCTTACCGGCGTAGTTGACGGTGTGGCTGGTTTGGTTGTTATGGTGCCGAGCGAATTGGTAACAGCCGAAGTCCCGAAAACAGACGTGTCCATGGAAGGAGTCGTAGCCATCGATGTTGAAGCGTTAATGGCAATAGGTGGCGTGGATGTCGGAGTGTAGGAAAATGACAACTCACCGGCCCCATTTCTTTGCGGTGTGATATTGAAAGACGAAGCGATACCCAGCGCGTAATTTTGATCAAAAGCCGTCAGACGATCATACAAATACCCACCGCCGGAAAGTGGCGCGACATTGTATTCATAGCCGTAAGTAGCAATACCTATGACGATTTTACTTTTGGCGATATTTTTTTCGGCCAGCTTTACCACTTTCTCCACCCATTTTGGATCGGCCACCGGAACATACGGACCGACAGCCGACTGATTCAATTGTAAATCAATCGTGCCCTGGTCATAAGTCATTATGCGAACACGATTGCAGTAGGCGCTGAGCGCGTTGTAATCGTTGGAATACTCAATGTCAGCCGGTATGACAGCAAAGCGCGAATCAAGCGGTGTGCGAGCTTCAATGGTGCAACTAAGAACCTTGTTGCCGATGGCATAATACAAATCGTGCAGAAATTGTGAAAAATATTTTTTGGTCTTGGAATATTTGCCTTCATAATCAATATCCACACCGTCAAAACCACCCTTCTTGACCATGGCCACGATGGCTTTAACGTGAGTAGCCCGCGATTTTGAATTGCGCAAAACGGCATCAATGGCATCGGCATTGCCCCACATCACTGTCGGAATTATTTTAACTTTGTTTAATTTGGCTGTGGCAAAAAGAGCCAGCCACGGATCTTGAGTCAGCTCAGCTGTGTCAACCAAAGTGCCATCCGGTTTGACGGTGTATCCGAAAGGGCTGAGCTCGGTGAAGTTACTTATGTGAGCAATTGCCTCGGTCGTGCCGGAAGTCTCGCGCCAATACGGAATCCAAGCCGAGACCTGTAGTGGTGCTGCTTTAACACCCACCGCCAGAAAAAAAAGCGCCAAAACAAAAAATGTTTTCAAAATTTTTTTCATTATCATAAGTATAACAGAATATCTCCACGACAAAAAATCGTCGCTCAAATAGAATCCGAAGAAGCTGAAGCAAATATGTAATTCTATTTTAAATACTTTTTATTTTTCAGCTTATCAGGTAGGAGGGATTCCTTCGTGTATTTTTCGTAGCCTTTGCCATAATTCAATTCCTCCATCAGTTTGGTCACGGGGTTGCGAATTGAAAGCGATATAGGCAAGTTGCCGAATTTTTTAACGTCGCTCATGGCTTCGAGGTAAGCGTTGTAGGCCGAGCGGTCTTTCTTGGCTTGGCAGAGGTAGACCACGCCGTGCGCCAAATTCTCGGCGCATTCCGGCAAGCCGATAGTTTCCACCGCGCAGAAAACAGCATTGGCCACAACGAGAGCGGTCGGTTGGGCCAGACCCACGTCCTCGCTGGCAAAGACAACCATCCTGCGCGCGATAAATTTTGGATCTTCGCCGGCGTCAATCATTCGGCACATATAATAGAGCGCGGCGTCCGGCTGGCTGGCTCGCATGCTTTTTATGAAAGCCGAGATGGTGTTGTAATGTTCCTCGCCTTTTTTGTCGTAACGCAAAAATTTATTTTGCAATGTTTCGGTCAGATTTTTGACGGAAATTTTTCCGTACAAATGCACGGTCGCTTCAAGCATGGCGATGGCCTGACGCGCGTCGCCGTTGGCCATACCCACGAGCCAATCGCGCGACTCTTTGTCTATTTTAATTTTCAAACTTTTTTCCACGCGAGAAATAATTTCCGCGATTTCTTCGCCAGAAAGTTCGTTCAGTGTAAAAACTCTGCAACGCGAAAGAAGTGGGGCAATAACTTCAAAACTTGGGTTCTCCGTCGTTGCGCCAATGAGTGTCAGTTTGCCCGATTCAACGAAAGGTAAAAGAAAATCCTGCTGACTTTTGTTGAAACGATGAATTTCGTCCAGAAATAAAATTTTATTTTTTTCGCCTTTAGTTTCAATAATTTTTCGTATGTCATCTTTGCCCGCCGACACAGCCGACAATTCGAAAAAGTCGGCGTCCAAAGCGTTTGCGTAAATTCGCGCCAGAGTTGTCTTGCCAACGCCGGGCGGTCCCCAGAAAATAAATGAGAATAGATGTTTTTTCTCCACCGCCACACGCAAAGGCTTGCCCTCGCCAACGAGATGCTCTTGTCCGATGAAATCCTTTAAATTCTTCGGTCTGATTTTTGATGCCAGTGGTTCCATTTTATCCGCACACCAATTTTGGCATTATTTTTTGTTGCAATGTCAGTATTATTTCAGACATCAATTTTTGTGGTACAACCTGAATTTTATTAATAATTTTCCAAAAAATAATTGCAACGATGCCAAATTTGGTGTGCGGATGAATTATACCACTTGATCAAAAAATCGTCTCCAGAATCAAATATGTAAAATTTTTTCAACGAAAAAACCCGCCACACGTTCGGCGGGTTTCCCCGTCGCCGTGTTAGCGAGTTGTTAGAGCTCATGGGACACATTGGCCTGCTCCAGTGCGCTGGCCCAATCCTTGATGAGCTTGCCTTCTTCGGTAAAGCCAGCGCAGAGCATCGCCCTGCCGATTTCGTATTTGCTGGTTGCAAAATTGAGCGACACTTTTTTGAGACGGAGCAGTGTGAGCATAAGGACGAGACTATCCTCATGGCCGTCGGCGTCGGTCAACATAATAACTGGAATCTGTTCAGACAGACACATCAGGATGATACCCAGGCCCATCGGTGAATTCCCGAAGTACAAGTCGGTCATCACGATGTCACCATCGAAGTCACGTGGACTGTTTCCAATGTGTCTGAGGTTGTAGATTGCTTTGGTGGCGGAGGACTCGGTCACCACTTCGTGACCAAGAGCTTCGAGTTGGCTCTTTGCGGCGACAAGATTGAAATCCATATCGTCGCAGACAAGAATCTTCATGGTACTCTCCCGTAAAGAACATTTGCTCTTGGGTTCATTCCCAAATGTATTAGGACACTCTTGTAAAATAGAGTGATATGAAATTTAAAAATATTTCGTCGGTTGAGCGGCTGGAAATTTCCATATTAAAATCAAAAGGATATTCCATTCGTGCCATAGCCGAAAAGATGGAGAGAAGCCCGAACACCATCTCGTACGAGCTTCGAAAAAACAAAACTGGTGGCAGATACGACCCGAAAAAAGCCGAGGCCAAGTCTCATCTGCGAAAGAGAATGAGAAAACTGCAATGGATGAAAATCGAGCAAAACTCGGAACTGAAAAAATACATTGTCGCCGGTCTGCAAAACAAATGGAATCCGGACGAAATCTCAGGAAGGATGAAGCTGGAGAAAAAGCCGTGGTTTGTTTCCAAAAATTCGATATACCGGTGGCTATATTCAAACAGGGGTCAAAAATACTGTCCGCTTCTGTATTCCAAGCGATACCACCGAAGAAAAAGAACTGGGTCGAAAAAGAGAACACTCATTCCAAACCGTGTTGATATATCGAAACGATTTCGCGGAGCGGACAACAGAACAAGATATGGACATTGGGAAAAAGATGCTGTTGTTTCAAGAAAAGGTGTGTCAGCTTCACTGGCTGTGGCGACAGAAAGAAAAAGTCGATTGCTTGAGGCCAGAAAAGTCAAAAATATGTCACCGACGGATCATGAAATTGCCACCAGAAAAATGTTGCAAAACAAAAAAGCTCTGAGTATCACCAGAGACAATGGTATTGAAAACATCTATCACGGAGAAACACCGACACCATCATTTTTCTGCGAAGCATACTCATCCTGGCAGAAAGGCGGGGTTGAAAATGGCAACAAACTGATCCGAATCTTCTTTCCCAAAGGAATTGATTTCAGATTTGTTACCCAGGAAGAAGTTGACCGAGCAGTCGAGACCATCAACAACAAACCAAGAAAAATTCTGAAATACAAAACAGCTCTCGAGGTCGCGAGAAGCTGTGGTATTATTAACAATATTAAAAGTGAGAGTGTCCTAATTCAGGGTGGAATTTAGATTGGAGCTTCATATACATCCTATCATACTTTTAATTTATTATCAAATGATTTTGGACATCAAAAAAGCCTTGTAAAATAAGGCTTTTTTGGAGATTTTAATTCCATTCCGCCAATTCTATGCAAAGCCGGGGAAAAAGTCAGTTTTGATGTTTTTTGAATGAACGCCCATTGATTGCAGAATTTTTTCAAAACTGACAACCATCCCTCGCGGACCGGAGAGGTAAAAAATTCGTTCTTTGTAATCCGGAATTTTTTCAGCGATAATTTTGGCGTCAATGGCCCGTGTAGAATTCGGAAGTCTGGACAAATCGGCTATCAGGAGAAGTCAGAGCGTAAAAAGTTTTCAAACCGAGTTTCTGCTCTGCCTCGCTGAAAAGTTCACGGTATGATATGTCTTCTGTTTTTCTGTTACTGTAAAGAAGAGTGACCGAGCGTTTTTCATTTTTGTCCAGAAGATATTTAATCATACTGCGAAAAGGTGTGATGCCGATGCCACCGGCGATGAATACCAGTTTTTTATTTTTATCTTTCGGTAAAACAAAATCGCCGGAAAGGCCAGAGGCCACAATGGTGTCCCCTTTTTTCATAGACAAAAGTTTTTTCTTGAATGTGCTACCTTTTTCGTAGAATCTTATACCGAGACGCAACTCGCGTTCCGTCGGCGACGAAGCCAGAGTGAAATATCGGCGCATGCCACGACTGTCCGGCTTGTGTTCAAGTGTCCATTCCATATATTGTCCGGGTTTGTAAACCATTTGCTGGTCTGGGGTGAAAACAAAATCATAAGAATCGTTTGCGGTCTTTTCGATGCCGACAAGAGAGAGTACAAGTTTTTTCTTTGGACTGACAATGTAAGAAAAAATATTTCCGACTACCAAAGCCAGCTCCGGCGTTGAATATATCGAGCCGATGTGTATAGCTGGAGAAAACAAAATCCCAACCAATATTCCGAAAGCAACTTGCCACCGCAGAGACCCCGGCGAAGTTAACGGCTCGGTCAGCATAACCGAAGCAAAAAACAAAATCGGCGTGTACAAAATTACCTGGTCAAAAGAAGAGAAAATATTTCCGCCGTTTATCATAGTCGTTCCCAAAATAACGACAAGCGAAGTTAAAATAAAAGCCCAGATCAGATCCGTTCTGCGAATTTTGCGAACTATCAAAAATCCGCCAAAAGCCACGAATGGTAACATTATCGGCGTGCCGACCCACCAGCTGGCCGACTGATTCAAAACCAAAGCGGTGATGACCATGCCAATACCAGCAGGATTGAAAATATGTTTTTTGCCGATGGCCAAAATATATTTTGAAGCCATGGCCAAAGCCGGCGCCCAAAAAGCCAAAATCAGAAAATTACTGTCGTGAAAAGAAATGGCTGGCGTGATGATTAAAGCCAAAATAAAAGCGGTGATGTATGTTGATTCCGGATTGCTCGGCGCGTCATAGCCCCAAGCGAATATTTTGTTGACGATAAAACAAACGAACAAAATATAAACAGTTGAAAAAAATAACAAGACGGGATCATATGATAAAATTTTCAGAAAACCAAGAACCTCGGCGAAGGCAAGCAAACCGACTAGCTCGTAGAGAACAACCCGATACATTGTTATTTTATTTAAAATGTCATCAATTTTTTTCATATTTTTGTGAATTTTTCAAAACCCGAAGTCTCCGTGCCGATGCCGGACGAATCAACGCAGTATCCTTCAAAACCGTCCAGTCGTTCAATGAAGTTGATCCCCTCTTTGCCCATGGCGAAAGTAGCAGTGGCAAATCTGTCGGCTTCGTAAACATTCGGACCGACAACTGTAAGACTGACGATTTCGTTTAGCGGGGCGCGACCGGCAAACGGGTTGTAAATATGCTGACCACGGATGTATGTGCCGGACGTGGCCATACCACAATCGTGAAGAAAAATTTTTTTGATAATTCTATTCTTATCATCGTCAAAAGGATCGCGGATCCCGGCACTCCAAACTTCGCTGTTTTCATTTTTCCCACGAGCTTCAATGTCCCCACCGGCGTCAACATAAAAATTTCTGTAACTGAGATCGGAGAGAATATTGACCGCGCCGAAAATTGACCAACCTTTGACCAGACCAGACGGATCGTAGAGACCTTCCGGAGTTAAAATGTTGAAGTAACCATCGGTTTCCAATTTTGTTTTCTCGGACAAGGCAAAAACTTCTTTCATATCGTCGCTGTAATTTTCTTCTTTAATTTCTTTTCGGTTGATTCTACTTATTTCACTGTCGCTTTTGTACGTGCTGAATTTTTTATCAACATAAGTGAAATAATCAAACACTTTTTTCAAAGCGCTTGTTTTGTCTTCGTCCAGCATGGCTTCATCAACCAAACAAACAGTTATCGGCATTCCCATTATGAGTCTTGTTTCTTTCATTTTTGTCTTAAGAATTTTTAGCTTGACTCAAAGCATTGCCAAGAGACTCTTGAAAAGCTTTACTGGTTTCTGTCGCTCCGGAAACAATATCAACGTTGGCGCTCTGGACGGCGATAGCTTCGCTTTTCAAAACAGGAATAGCCATTTGGCTTTTGCGAAGTGAAGCGCTTCTGTCACTCGGGTATTGCAAAAATTTTACGTCAGAAATCTTGCCATTTTGGATGACGGCTTCCACTTGAACATTGCCAAAGTAAGCGTCGGCCACACTGCCGGTGAATGTGCCGTCAGCATATAAGCCACTTTTGGCAGAAGGCGCTGGGATGATTGATGTGGTTGGTTTTGTTTGCGTCGGCTCACTTCCAGAAGCCACTGGGTTGTCTTTTTTAGTAGAAGCCACCGGTTGCGGTGATGTGGTTGTGTAAATCGGCGCCTGTGACGCGCTAAAAAATTGGTACAAAGAATAGGCAACAAAAATAGCCACAAAGGTTACTGTAATAACGATTTTTTTCATTATTGATACTTAATATTATTTAATAATTGACAATAGGTATACGCCCGGCAGATCAAAATTGGTTCAAAGTTTTGTTTGATCAAATTGTTTGACGCATTTGTCCATATTCTCAAACTTGTGACCGATCAAAAACCCGACGAAAAAAACCACTACAAAAAGAATAATGGCTACGATTTGCGAAAACTTTGTTACTTCATTCCATTTAATGTTCATAATGAAATAATTGTATCAAGACCAAGCCCTTTTGTAAATTTTGGACAAACAAAAACCACATACGGGATGTGGCTTTATTTGCGTGTTCAAAAATGTGCTAATTGGCGACGGCTCTATTGACCAATTCCGCTTCAATATCACGAATTCTTGAATTTGTTGTTCCAAGTTCAATAAAAAGTTGATTGGCTTCTTCATTCTTCCCCGCCTCAGATGCGTCAAACATCTGATCGGAGAGTTTTGTAGCTTTTACTTTGATAGTTCTCAACTCCACACACAACCGGCAATTACACCCGGTCTCGTGCGGTTCATGCAATATGCTCATATCAGCCTCCGACAATTAGGCTACTCCCGTTTACAGAAAAGTCAAGCGCCTGTCCCATTCAATATACATTTTTCTTTTGCCTGTCTGCAAACCGTGCTATAATTTGGAGGTTGTTATAAATTTTTATGCTAAAAATCATAAACCATGTAATCAAGATGAAAACCGTCACCACGCTGGATTTTATTGACATCACCGAAAAAATTCAGGAGAAAATAAAAGAAAGTGGAATCACTAACGGTGTGGTCAACATACAGAGTCTTCACACCACGCTCTCTATCGTGGTCAACGAAGCCGAACCTCTCCTTATTATGGATATGAAAAGACTTTTGGAAAAATTGGCGCCCAGAACGGCGGAATATTTGCACGATAATTTTGACATCCGCACCATTCATATGCACCGAAACGAGCCGGCCAACGGTCACTCCCACAACAAGGCTCTTTACCTGCCCACTTCCACAATGCTCAACATCAAGAAAAATAAACTTCAGTTGGGAGAATGGCAAAGAATTTTTGCAATAGAACTGGACAATTCCCGTTCGCGTGAGGTGGCTCTTCAAATCATAGGAAAATAATTTAAAAAAGAAAGATCACTGGACAAACCACATGATCTAAACAGCCGTATCTATATTTATTAGGATCTAAAATTCACTCCACTCGGCCGGGAAAAGCTTGACCCACAAACACCCTTTTGGAAGTGGCATTTCGCCTTTATACTTCTCGTAAAACCAAAGACGAATTTTGCGAAGAATTTCTTTTCTTCGTTGCCCTAGGTTTTTCCTGCGCTCTGGGTACTCATTTGCCTCAACTTCAATACGGAGATCATACTTTGTCCGCATGCCTTTGGGCATCGGTTCAACATCAATTTCGACATCTCCTGCGGAAAGCTTCCCGTCAGGATGTGAACAAGTCAAAGCTTCAGCTACAAAATCTGCAAGAACACAGGCGAGAGAAGTTACGGTAGATCCTGTTACCGGATCTCGATAAAATAATCTGACAAACGGCATGATTACCTCCGGCAAGAAGACTAGCAAAAATTTAGTTAAAAAGAAAGCCGGACGCAGTGAGCCCGGACTTTTTAAAACAAATTTTCTCTAACTATAATAAGCGTTCATTTGTTTTTGGTAATCATAGTCATCAGAGATACATCGTTCGCAGCCAGATGCGCCCGTATAGCAAAGACAGTGTCCTCTGGGACATGTTCCTTTACAAGCAGAACAACTTTTGCATTTATTGCACCAATGACAGTATGAACAGTGTCTACGTCCAGGCCCACATTCTATTATGTAACAAACACAGTGACCACAGGTCTGTTTGTTTCCAGGACAAAGTTGACATCTGCCACAAGAATGGGCTTCACATTTCGGATGGCCACAGTCGAGCGTGTGACTTTTGCAAGTTTTACATTCGTGGCAACGTGGACATTTATCACAAATTGTACAATGCCCACATCCATTTTTTAGACACCAACAGTGCTTGCATTTTTGAGTTGAACATTGAAGACATCTGCCACAACTGTGTTTTTTGCATAAGCAGTGACCACACTGTTGATAACTCGATGCGCAATCACTACATCTACCACAACAACTGCTTCTGCGACAAACTCCACAATGTCCATTTACACATCTTCCTTTATCTAGACAACTGCACAAATTGCAATCATCAGCTGTGATTTCGTCAACTATAAATTTTATTGGTTTAAATACAATAAAATACACTACACAGCCAACTAAAAATATACAGAAACCAGCGAGGTAAACGAAAAAAGTAGAATTGGCATTCTATCCTGCTTTCTAACCCAATAGTACAATATTATTTATTAAAAATCAAAAATCTACCTGGTCGAAATCCATCTGCGATTACTGACCCAAGCATCCCTTTCCAAATTTTCAATCGTCCTCGCGCCCAAATCATCCAAAATCCCCGGCTCCGTAAAAGCTCCCCGCACCACCCGCATTTGATAATCTGATTGATATCCGTGCAAATGACGAGATTACCGAAGAAGAGTTCAAAGACCGTAAGCAATCGTTGCTTGCCGACAAAGAGAAATTTCAAGTGCTCATCAAAGATACGGACAAGCGAGTTGACACTTGGCTTGAAGTTGCCGAGCGTGGTTTCAACTTTGCAGAAAAAGCATCAGAGATTTTTGCTGATGCGATAAGTGAAGACAATATCAAAGACGAGAGAGGAAAGAGATATTTGCCTCGTTTAGTTCGGCATCGTACTAAAGACAAAAAACTGTTTGTTTCTTGGGATAATTTGCTATTCCCTATGCAAGAGCTATCAAAAGAGGTGGGCAAAATTAAAACAGGGTTAGAACCTGCAAAAAGCGTTGGAAACAAAAGAGATTTCAATGATTTATACTCACAAAATCCACGAGTGCTGCGGGATAGGGACTCGGACCCCAATACCCAGGACCAAAACCTGGTGTCCTACCATTAGACGATCCCGCAATTTACATTTACTCAAACAAATTCATATTACACTTTTTTTGGATTTTCGCCATTGGCGGTTTTGTTTCGTTTACCGATTATGTTTATCAACGCCAGTTCCAGGGGCAGAGAGGAGATGTTGGCGCTAGTGGTTTCCCCAAGGGCGGTCAGAAGCTCAATGAGAATTTGGGATGAGAAAATTTGGTCGGTTTTGGCGAAGTCGGAAAGAAATTTAAATTCTTTTTCGGAGAGCTCGTCTTTCACGATGTGGCCGGCGCCAAAGCGCAAAAGCAAACGGCCAAGCCCAGACGCAAAATGAGTTTCAGAAAAACAGACATATCTATATTTTCTTTTTGAGCTAGGCGAACCGCCGACAAAGCTTTATCTAAATCGCTTTTGGAAATGGCTGAGATGACATCCTCCACCAGTTCCCCTTTCGGCGCGTCGGTCACTAGGCGGATTTCTTCGTCGGAAATTTTTTTGTCGGCTGACGATGAGATGACTTTTTGCAAAACGCCCAACGCGTCGCGGAAAGAACCTTCGCTCAAAACGGCCAGAAGTTCGGCCGACTCTCCGCTCACGGAAAAACCTTCCTTTTTTGCCACGGATTGCACGACTTTGCCCAAAATTTCAATGCTCGGTTTTTTGAATGTGTAAACTTCGCAACGCGACATAACCGTCTCGGGGATTTTGTGAATCTCGGTGGTGGCCAAAATAAAAATGACATACGGTGGTGGTTCTTCCAGAGTTTTGAGCAGAGCGTTGCCGGCCGACTTGGAGAGCATATGGGCTTCGTCCAAAATGTAGATCTTGTATTTTGATTCAAAAGGAAGGGTTTGGATGGAATCGTTGAGCGAGCGGATGTCGTCCACGCCGGTGTTTGAAGCGGCGTCGATTTCGTAAATGTCATTTCCCGTGGTGCCCAGAGCCGTGGCCAAAATGCGGGCCACCGATGTCTTGCCAGTGCCTCGCGTGCCGGCAAAAAGATAGGCGTGAGAAATTTTGCTGGAGGAGATTTGGGCCTGCAAGACTTTGACGATGTGGTCCTGACCCAGCACTTCGCTAAAATTTTGCGGGCGATATTTTCTGTATAAAACTTCGGACATAGGGCTATTGTAGCAGAATATTTTGATAATTAAAAAGGGGGTGTCGATTGCTCAACACCCCTCTGAACGGGTCCGGGAAAACCATCTACTCCCGGAAAATGGATCACCTTCTTTCTCCGCGTTCCCCGGCCTGGGGGCCGGACGCGGTAAAGTGGACCCGTCTGGATTTAAGATTACTATGAACAAAATTACTGTCAATCAAACAAATTGTGGATAATTTTTGTGTTATAATTTTTTTATGAAAATTGAAAATTTGCCGAAAAATAAATTCCCAGAATTGCTTTTGCAAATCCCCGACCCGCCGGAAAGTTTGCGCATCGTCGGAGAACTTCCGCAGACGGAAAAATATTTGTGCGTTGTCGGTTCGCGCAAGTACAGCCAGTACGGCAAGGAAGTTTGCGAGCATTTGCTTGCCGGCCTGAGCGGATATTCTATTACCATTGTTTCCGGGCTGGCGCTCGGCATGGACTCTATCGCCCACCGCGCCGCCCTGCGTGCCGGCCTGCCCACTGTGGCCGTGCCGGGGTCGGGCCTCTCCGAAAAAGTTTTGTACCCGGCCGCCCATCGCAGATTGGCCGAAGAAATCGTGGAATCCGGCGGGGCGCTTTTGTCAGAATTCGCTGATGATTTCCGAGCGCGACCGGAAAGTTTTCCGCAACGCAATCGCGTCATGGCCGGAATGTGCCAAGCTACGCTGGTCGTGGAAGCCGAATTGAAATCCGGCACTCTCATCACTTCCAAGTACGCCATTGAATACAACCGCGATGTTTTCACTGTGCCACATTCCATTTTCAGCAAAACCGGCGAGGGGCCGCACATGCTTTTGCGACTCGGCGCCACGCCCATCACACAGGCGAGCGACATCGTCACGGCCCTCGGTCTGCGACCGCGCGAAGAACTTTTTTCCGTTCGTGATTACTCCGGTTGCTCAACAGACGAAAAAGAAGTTATTGAAATTTTGCGCGAGCCCATGTCGCGCGACCAAATCATTCGCCTCTTGGACAAGCCAGTTTATGTCACGCAAACTATTTTAGCGGCCATGGAAATCAAAGGTCTCATCCGCGAAGAAATGGGAGAGATACATTTGGTGTAAAAGGAGTTTCCCCCAAACCTCACATATATTTGACAATCTTGTCTATATGTGTATAATGTCTTGTCGGAAGGAAAAATCCAAATGCTTGACATATCAGCCCCTAGTTTCTTTTTGATTTTATTTGGTTTTGTTGGTATTTGTTCGGTTGGACCTTGTTTTCAGCTATTTTTTAGCAAGGTTGAAAAAAATGAAAGTGAAGCTCTTGGTGCCTTTTTTCTCTTCTTCATCATCCTTTTGCTTTCAATTTTTCTCTACCCCATAGGAATAAGTGAAATCACGAGAGGTCTTCCGAGAGAAGAGTCTCTCATCGATTCAAATGGTTTTTACCAGACTCTTGGCCAACCGTATTGCTGGTCCGAAAGTGGCGAAAGTAAATGTCTGGTAATCTTGCAAAAATCCGATATGAATACGAAGTTGTTCTTGGTTGAAGGTAAAAAGTCAACCGACTTCCCAAAGTTTTTCATCTGGCGCAAAGATGCTAGTGGAAAGACTACGGCTGAAAAGTACGGTCGACAAGATTAGTTGTTTGATAAACGCTCGCCGTAATTGGCGAGTGTTATTTTTTAAAATTTGCAAAAAAAATTTTTTCGGGTAATAATGGACAGAATGAAATTACTTATTGTTGAATCGCCGGCCAAAGCCAAAACCATTTCCAAATATTTGGACGGCAAATATAAAGTGGTGGCATCTGTCGGACATATTCGCGACTTGCCCAAGTCAAACGTCAAAGCCATTGATATCGCTGGCGGTTTTGTCCCGCACTACGAAATTTCCAAAGGCAAGGAAAGGGTGGTGGCTGAAATAAGAAGTCTGGCCGAAAAAGCCGACGAGGTATTGCTAGCCACAGACCCAGATCGCGAAGGCGAGGCTATCGCTTGGCACATTGAGGAGTTGGTCAGGGGAGATTTTCCAAAATCCAAAAGCAAAAAATCTAGAGCCGACGACAAAATAAAACGGGTCAGCTATAACGAAATCACCAAGGAAGCCATTGAAGAAGCGCTTCTGCACCCGCGCGAGATTGATCAAAATTTGCGCAAAGCTCAAGAAGCTAGGCGTGTTTTGGACAGATTAGTCGGTTACGATTTGTCCGGACTGATTTGGAAAAAAGTGCGCTACGGACTCTCGGCCGGCCGTGTCCAATCGCCGGCTTTGCGCATTATAATGGAACGTGAGCGTGAGATTCGCGCTTTCAAATCGCACACTTTTTGGATTGTCTCGGCCGATGTCAAAAATGCTGGAGAAAAACCTTTCGTCATTTTTTGCGAAAAAGAACTGAAAGATAAAAAAGAAATGGAAAGAATTGTGGCTGTGGCCGAAAAAGGAAGAAAAGAAAATAATTGGAAAGTGGTTGATATCAAAGAAACTCAAGTCAAAAAATCCCCTCGCCCGCCGTTTATCACTTCCACTCTGCAACAAACAGCCAGCTCGCGACTGGGCTTTGCCCCTTCACGCACGATGGGCGTGGCCCAGAGACTCTACGAAGCCGGTCTCATCACTTACATGCGCACTGATTCCACCACCCTGTCCAAACTGGCTCTCGGCCAGATCGCCGGCGCGATTGAGAAAAAATTTGGCAAAGAATATTTGCAGTGGAGACACTACGCCACCAAAAGCAAAAACGCGCAGGAAGCGCACGAGGCCATTCGCCCGACTCACATGTCCGTGGAAGTGGCCGGTCACACGGACGAGCAGAAAAAACTTTACTCACTCATCTGGCGCCGCGCTCTCTCGTCGCAGATGAAAGACGCTCAAGTCTTGCGCACGAAAATCACCGCCAATGTTTCGGCCAAAACTGAATCCCCAGAGATTCCAGATTTTTCCGCCACAGGCTCGCGCACTGTGTTTGACGGCTGGCTTTTGGGCGATCCACAATCAAGTGGCGAAGATGTGGAGTTGCCAAAAGTTTCTGTCGGCCAGAAATTGCTGATTGAAAAAATAAACACCGAAGAAAAACAAACCGAACCGCCGGCCAGATATTCCGAGGCCGGACTGGTCAAGGAATTGGAAAAACGCGGCATCGGCAGACCATCAACCTACGCCAGTATTATCAAAACCATTGAGGATCGCGGTTATGTGGAGAAATATCCGCCACCGCGTGGCACGGCCCTCAAGCCGACCGATACCGGAGATGTTGTTTCGTCATTTTTGGAAAAATATTTCAGCGGTTACATCAGCGACGATTTTACCGCTGATATGGAAAACAAGCTAGACGATATCGCCGAAGGCAAAGAGGATTACGCCAAAATGCTTGGCCGGTTTTACAAGCCGTTTTTGGCTGATGTCAAAAGTAAAGAAAAAATGGACAAGGTGACAAACCTCGGCGACGCGGATGTTAAATTCAAATGTCCAGTTTGTGGCAGTTCGATGATTGTTAAGCTCAGTCGCACCGGCAAATTCTTGTCTTGCTCGCGTTATCCCGACTGCGACGGAGCTCTGACTATAGACGGCGAGGAAATAAAAAAAGAAGCGCCGATCGGCACAGATCCGGAAAGCGGTTTGCCGATTTTTGTCATGATTGGAAAATACGGCCCTTATGTCCAGCTCGGTCAAAGAGCCAAAGGCAGAGGCTCGAGCAAAGCAGCCAAGCCAAAAATGGTCAGCATCCCGAAAGGTAAAGATTTGAACTCCATCACTTTAAACGATGCTTTGAAATATTTGTCTCTGCCGAGAGTTTTAGGCGAGCACCCGGCGACGCGCGAAAAAATTTCGGCCAACGTCGGTAGATTCGGCCCGTACATCGTCCACCAAAAAGATTTTCGTTCGCTAAAATCTCCGGATGACGTCTACACCGTCACACTAGAGCGTGCTCTTGAAATTTTAGCCGAAGAGAAAAAGGTGAGACGTGGCAGATTTGCAAGGAAAAAGAAATAGTGATAGTGTTTTGTTCGGAGGTCCCAGATGAAAAAAACTGTTATATTGTGGCACCTTTTTGCTGAGAATTATAGCAGAAGTAACTATATATCAGCTATTGTAACTGAATTTGATGGTACCGATACAAACCTCTTGAATGCTTATTTGGAGACACAGAAAAAAAGATTCATCGGAAGCAAAGTCAAACGCGAAGATAATTTTTGGGATGTTGTGGAAGCTATACCTGTACATTTTCAAATCATTTGAAACAAGCCACTAAGCCTTGGCATTCATGTCAGGCTTTTCTTTTTATTTTGCAAAAAACAACAAAGCCTAGCGGTTGCATTTTCCGAGACTGCGGAGGCAATTAGAAAACAACAACGAAGACGGAGTTGGCGCGAAGCAGTGTTTGAGCGTAGCGAGTTTGCGAAAGCGCCACGAGTCGAGGACGATTGTTTTCTTGATTGCCGAGCGAGAGCAAAATCGCACCAGCGATTTATGCGTGCTCGAAAAATGCAACTGCTAGGCTTTTCTTTTTGCTAAAAATCACTACACTATAAGTATGCCAGACATCAAAGAAATCACTTCCCTTCTTTCAAATCCCAGCCAGGATGATTTGACCTTGATTCAAAAGGCTTACGCTTTCGCCGTGCGCGCTCACGAGAGACAAAAAAGAATGTACGGCGAACCGTATTTCATTCACCCTTTCGCCACGGGGAAAAACTTGGCCGAGCTCGGTATGTCCGCCACGACCATTTCAGCCGGCCTTTTGCATGACACGTTGGAAGACACTTCCGTCACAGCCGAAGAACTGGAAAAAAATTTTGGAAAGGAGATTCTTTTCTTGGTGGAAGGTGTGACCAAACTCGGCCAAATAAAATATCGTGGAATGACCCGCCACACCGAGAGTTTGCGAAAACTTTTTGTGGCTATGTCGCAAGATATTCGCGTACTCATCATCAAACTTTGCGACCGCCTGCACAATATGCAAACTTTGCAATTCGTGCCGAAGGAAAAACAGTTACGCATCGCCACTGAGACTCTGGAAATTTACGCACCACTGGCTTATCGCCTCGGCATCAGAAAAGTCCAACGATCTTTGGAAGACATTGCATTTTCATATGTCTATCCGAAAGAATTTGAAGAAACAAACAAACTGTTGAAAATAAAATTAGACGAAAGCGAGGAATCTTTGCAAAAATTTCAAAAATCGCTAAAAAAAGAGTTGGCCAAAAATAATATTCTTCACTTTCAAACGGATTATCGGGTCAAGGGTTTGTATTCGCTGTATAAAAAACTGAAGCGCAATGATATGGATATTGAAAAAATCTACGACATATCGGCAGTGCGAGTCATAGTGCCGACAGTTGAGGAATGTTACAAAGTTCTCGGCATAATCCACAGCAACTGGAAACCTCTGACCGGCCGGATCAAGGATTATATTTCCACTCCGAAACCGAATGGTTACCAATCGCTTCATACCACTATTTTTTCCGGCGACGGAAATATTATTGAAGTCCAAATACGCACCGAAGAAATGCATCGCGAAGCGGAATACGGCATTACTTCGCATATTCTGTACAAACATTCTCAAGAAGAAACCAAAAAAAGAGACGACTCTTCCGGTTTTTCATGGATTAAAAATATTATATTGACCGACGATGAAAAAAACTAAAGATACCGATTTTAAAGATGTCCCGAAATGGATTAAAGAGCTCGTGGAATATCAGAAAAAAAATAATGACAAAGAATTTCTGAAGGATATGAAAACGGATTTTTTGGAGGAGCGGATTTTTGTTTTCACCCCAAAGGGCGATGTTATTGATCTGCCGATAGGTTCGTCGGCTGTTGACTTTGCTTACAGCATTCACTCGGACATCGGCGCCATATGTCCGGAGTGCAGTAAACGGCAAATTTATGGCCCTCGACACCGAATTGCAATCCGGCGACTTCGTGGAAATCGAAACCAAAAAAACGGCTAAAGCTAGCCGTAAATGGCTGGAATTTTGCAAAACGACACTGGCCAAAAGGCACATCCGCAACTTTTTGGAGAAGAAAAAATAAGATTATTCTTGTGTTCCGAGAAAGGCCTTTCGCAAGAGCTCAGAAAACAACCACGGTAATCTGTGGATTGTTTTCTTGAGCGACGAGAAGTTCGCTGGCAGAGCTTTGCCAGACAGATTGCCTTTCGAGGAATTCAAGTACAAGTTTTATTTTACAGTAAATACTAAAATTTTTGATGGAGTAAAGATCGTCGTCTGTGTTGTCGGCCTGTTTGATTTCTTCCGGCGCGCGACTTTCATCTTCAACAATAACTTCGCCGACAGAATTTTCGGCCAGTTTTTCACCCAAGTCTGGTGTTTCAATGACCGGATTTTTCTGGTTGTTTTTTATCAGTCCTAAAATATTTTTCAAATCCTCGTCCGAGAAAAAATCAATGGTAATCTTTCCGCCGTTTTTACGTTTTTTTCAATCATAACCCTCGTGCCGAGCGATTCAGTCAAAGCTTCTTCCAACTCTTGTGTTTCTGGATCAAGCAACGCGTCTTTTTTGCGAGCTCTTTCGTAGGCGATGCGACGGGCAATGGCTTCAGCTTCGCGCACGGTCAATTTTTTAAACATTATTTCTTTGAATAAAGTGTTCTGTTCCTCCGGTCGGCTGGACAGAGCCAAAAGTGGACGGAGGTTGACCCTCAAAAATTTTGCCGGTGGAAATAGCATCCAGAATTTCTGTCGGCAAATCCAAAATGCGCAAGGTGTTGGTTATATAAACACGACTCTTGCCGATCTTTTGAGCGATGTCGGCGTGCTTGAAACTGAATTCATTGACCAAACGATCAAAAGCCCGAGCTCGGTCAACAGGATTTAAATCTTCGCGCTGAACATTTTCAATCAGAGCCAATTCCAACTTCATCAAATCATTGCCTTCCACATCATCGCCGAC
>CAVSGX010000009.1:0-21136 GCA_963727715.1 uncultured bacterium
AGGCCACCCTCCTTTCTCTAATTATACACTATTACAAAATGTTTGTCAAGCAAAACCAGAAAAATCCTTATTTCAGGCCATTATTTTAATTATTTACAAAGTGTGTTATGATGTGTTTTTATGAACAGGAAAAATGTAAACAGAAAAAGGCACGACAACAGAATGGGTGAGAAAAAAAACAATGAAAAAGTTTTGATTGGGCCAATCTCCGTCAACAGCAAGGGTGTCGGTTTTTTTGATTTGTTGGATGAAAATAAAAAAACGGTGGGAAAAAGTTTGGAGATACAGCCGGAGAAATTAAATCGGGCTTTCACTGGAGACATTGTTGAAGTACGCGCGATGGGTAAAAAGGTACGGAACAGATTGCAAGCCGAGGTTACTAAAATTATTTCACGAGCAAAAACAGAATTCGTCGGCACACTGCAGAAAAATGGCGCGATGACTTACATTGTGCCGGATGACAAAAGAATGTATTTGGATATTTTGGTTGAGCCGAAGTCGGCCGAGAAAATTTCCATCGGTACAAAAATTTTAGTGGAAATCACAGACTGGGGCAACGGCTCGCAGAATCCGCGTGGGAAAATTGTTGAGACCATCGGCAAGGCCGGAGAGAACGAAACGGAGATGAACGCCATTGTTTTGGAGAAAGGTTTTCGTGTGGCCTTCCCTGCCGATGTTTTAGCCGAGGCTGAAAAAATAAAAAATGAGTATAAAAAATATTTCGCCGAAGAATTGAAAAACCGTCGAGATATGCGAGGCGCTTTGACTATGACCATCGATCCGATTGACGCCAAAGATTTTGATGACGCCATTTCTTTCCGCGAGCTCGACAACGAGACTTTTGAGATCGGCGTGCACATCGCCGACGTTTCGTACTTTGTCAGACCAAATACTATGCTTGATCGCGAAGCCCAAAAGCGCGGGCTCTCTGTCTACCTCGTCGATCGCACCATCCCGATGCTCCCCGAAGTTTTGTCTAATGATCTGTGTTCACTTAATCCGAACGAAGACAAGTTGACATTTTCGGCCGTTTTCAAAATCGACAACCAAGCCAGAGTTTTAGACAAATGGTTCGGTCGCACAGTTATTCATAGTGACAAAAGATTTTCGTATGAGGAAGCACAAGCTGTCATTGAAGCATCAAAAAATTACGCCAATTCTCCGAGACAAGAATTTTTTGATGCGTTAAAAAAACTGAATAATTTGGCCAAGATTTTGGAGAAGCAAAAGTTTGGCGCCGGCGCCATTAATTTTGAAACGGACGAAGTAAAATTTATTTTGGACAAGGCCGGCAAACCGATTTCCGTTTATCGCAAAACCCGCTTAGACACGCACAAGCTGGTGGAAGAATATATGCTTCTGGCCAACCGCGCCGTGGCCGAATTCATTTTCAAATCGCAAAACGAAAACCTGAAAAAGAAAGGTTCACAGTCCGTTTATCGCATCCACGGCAAGCCCGATCCGGAACGCATCGAGGCGCTGGCCATATTTTTGAAAGCTCTCGGCTTTGATTTGCGAAACGACAGTGGGCATGTCACTTCGCGCGACATCAACAAGCTCCTGAAAGATGTGGAGGGAACGGCCAACGAGGAGCTGATTAAAGTGGCTACCATTCGCTCAATGGCCAAGGCCGTCTACTCCACCAAAAACATCGGCCACTTCGGTTTGGCTTTTCGTTATTACACCCATTTCACATCCCCTATCCGTCGCTACCCAGACCTTCTGGTACATCGCTTTTTGGAACGCGAAATAAAAGGCGGCAAGATTGCGCCCGATGAATACCAAAAATTTGAAAGTATTTGTTTGGCTTCAAGCGAGCTGGAGAAAAAAGCCTCCGACGCCGAACGAGCAAGTATCAAATACAAACAAGTGGAATATATGACCGGCCATGTTGGAGAAACTTTTTCCGGCACTATTACCGGCGTGACAGACTGGGGCATTTACATTGAAGAAAAAGAAACCAAATGCGAAGGCATGGCCAAATTGCGCGACATCGAGGACGACTATTATGTTCTTGACGAAAAAAACTACACAGTTTGTGGACAAAAAACCGGCAAAAAATTCACTCTCGGCGACACTATCACATTCAAAGTCGTCTCGGCCGATATGGACAAACGCACACTGGACTACCAAATTGTGTAAAAAGAAATCCCACGGGTGTTACCCGCAGGAATTGGTTCTCTTTTGATTCCAAGGATTAGAGATAACCTCGAGATTGATTTCATTGAGTTGTTCTTGTGTTGGAGGAGCCAGTAGCTCCACATTTCGAGAATAACCCTCATACGCACACCAGATTGTGCGTCCCGGACCACTCCTAAAATCTTTCTTGCCAACAAAGCTCCCGCCGTGGTGTTGAAGACGCATTTCCGTTCCAGCGACAGCAAAAACTATTCCAATTTGTGTGCCACTAACACTACTCATATCATGAACACCATCTTGAATCTGATTTGCTGGTTCTCCGAGAAATTCTTCGGGGACAGATAGCGCAACTTGTTTTGTCAGATTCTTTGTTTGTCTGACAAACCAAATGATAACCTTTTTAGCAAAATCTGTGGCATTTTTTGATGTCGCAATCAAATATTCAATGTTCTCAACCTGTTTATCGGTCAATTTTGGTGGCTTATAGTTTTCTGCTTCTTTAGAATCACGCAAAAAGGACATAATAACCTCCCACTTAATACAATCATAAACCACATAAAAAAGTCAATGACAAATTTTTCATCACCAAAAAACCGCCTTGTTGAGCGGTTTTTTAGTCAAATTTTTTGAAAATACAATTTCAAGAAATTTTTTAGTAATAGTTACGAAGCCGATTAATTTTCTCGTGTTGGCGGATTTTTTCATGAGCTTTGGCCTCAATCTGGCGGATGCGTTCGCGAGTGACGCCGAATTCTTTGCCCACTTCTTCCAGAGTGTGAGTGATACCATCGGACAAGCCGTGACGCATTTCCAGTATGCGACGTTCTTTTTCCGGCAAGTCGTTCAAAATTTCCTTGACTTGGTCGGAGATGATGCGACGAGCCGATTGCTGATCCGGCGAGAGAATTTTGTCGTCAGCCAAAAAGTCGCCGAACTTGGATTTGTCGTCTTCGTCGCCGACAGGGGCTTCCAAAGAGACCGTGCTCTGATCGATTTTTTCGATGGTGTAGACTTTTTCAACAGGTCAAATTCATTTCGGTGGCGATTTCTTCCGGCAACGGGTCGCGACCGAGGTCTTGAGACAGACGACGCACGACCTGTTTGTACTTGGCGATGGTTTCCACCATATGGACCGGCACGCGAATGGTGCGCGACTGGTCGGCCAAAGCTCTGGTGATAGCTTGGCGAATCCACCAAGTGGCGTAGGTTGAAAATTTATAACCTTTGGTCCAGTCAAATTTGTCTACCGCTTTGAAAAGCCCGAGATTCCCTTCTTGGATGAGATCAAGGAGAGTCAGGTCGGCCGAGCGACCGACATATTTTTTGGCGATGGAAACAACCAAGCGCAAGTTGGCCCGCGCTAGTAAATTTTTGGCTTCCTCATCGCCATGCTCAATGCGCTTGGCCAATTCTTTTTCACGTCCGCCGGTAATCAAAGGATACTGGCCGATTTCTTTGAGATACATTTGAATGGAGTCGTATGACGATTCGTTTTTGCCGTAGGAATATTTTTTGGTAATCAAATCATCAATCAAAGGGGCCTCCAAAAGTCCACCACCTTCCAAAACATCAATGCCGGCGCCGGAAAGTCTTTCATACAAATCTTCCAAAAACAAAATATCCTCTTCAATGGTCGGAAACTCTTTGAGAATCTCATCATATGTCACATAGCCACGCTCCTTGCCTTTGGCAAAAAGACGCGAGATGCTTTGCTCTACTCGGTCGGATTTTTTCAGCAGCTTGACTGTTTGAGTTTTGTAGGAAGCCGACGTCGCTGCGCCTTTCTTTTTTTTGGTTCGGATTTTCGGCGCGACAATCTTTTTGGATTTTTTTGCTTTCTTTGTCTTCCTAACCTTGGCCATGACTTTTTTCTTCTTGGATTTGGTTTTTTGTTTTTTATTTTTTTTCATAATAATTATTGATTTTTAAAATTTTTCTTAATAGCTTCGATTTCTTGTGAAAGATTTTGGCACTCTTCCAAATATTTCAAAACACTGGCGCTATCTCTGTCGCGCTCGGCTTTTTGCAAATTCTCCATAGCTTTGGCAAATTTCTTTTTTAAATATTCCTCTTCCAAAACAATTAAAAGTTCCCCCACTTCGGCCGAAACATCTTCCTTGCCGGCGTAATAATTTTCCATTTCAAAAATCAATATCTCTTTCTGGCCAATATTTTTTTTCAGCGAAGCATAATTTTCATCACCGACAATATCAACAAATTTTTTCTCCGTCTTGGAGATGACAATGACTGGTTTCTGCACTGACTTTTGCCAAAGCAATATCCCTAAGAGTCGCTTCTCAATATGATCTGATTTGGCTTGGGTGTCTTTCGTAGAATTTTCTCCCTGGCCAACCTGTTCATTTTTGGAAATACTGACATTTTTCAAATCAGCCCACAAAGCTTCTTCTTTTATGAAAGTTTTTTGAGCAATGTTTTTTATAAACTGGGCTTTTTCAATATTGCTGGACAAAAGGGCAACATACGGCAGAACTCTGGTCTGGATTTCTTTGCCGAGTTTTCGGCCATCCAGTCCCCTTTCCAAAAGCGAGTTGGTCAGAAAATCGATGACATGTTTTGATTTTCGCAAAATTTCCCGAAGTTCTTCTGGATTTTCTTTGGCCAAATCGGCAGGGTCTTTACCTTCCGGCATTTGAGCGATTTTCAAATCCATACCCAAAGACAGCGCCAGTTTGGCCGAGCGATCGGAGGCCGAGAAGCCGGCTACGTCACCGTCATAAGCCATGATAATACGACTGGATAGCCTGCGAAGTTTCGTCAGATGCTCAATCGAAAGGGCCGTGCCGGACGAAGCCACTGTGTTTTTTATGCCGATCTGATGCATCATCACCAAATCCATCTGACCTTCAACCAAAATGGAATAATCTTTTTGACGGATTTCCTTTTTGGCTTTATCCAAACCAAACAAAATTTCCGATTTGTTGAAAAGAGCTGTTTCCGGACTGTTCAAGTATTTCGGGGTTTTATCATCCGCAACCAAGATGCGACCGGAAAAAGCCACGATTCGTCCGGATGAATCGGCAATCGGAAACATAATTCTCCCGCGAAAAGTATCGTAATATTTTTCTTCGTTTTCAATTTTTTTAATCAATCCGACTGCAAACATTTCAGGAGCTGAGACTTTTTTGGCCGATAGAAAGTCAAAAAGCTCTCGCCACTCGTCCGGAGCAAAACCGATGCGAAAATCTTTTATGGTTTCTTCGTTTATTCCCCTGCTTTTCAGATATTTTTGGGCCTCTTTGTCTTCCGATAATTTTTTTTGATAGAAAAAAGTGGCTTGCTCCATTATGGAAAACATATTTTCCTTTTCACTTTTCTCTTCGCGATCAAATTTTTGGAGCTCCACCCCGGCCTTCTCGGCCAAAACTTTCAGCGCGCCGACAAAATCCAACCCCTCAAACTCCTGTACAAATGTGAAAATGTCACCCTTGGCCTGACAACCGAAACAGTAGTAGCTGCCACGATCGGGCGAGACGAAAAAGCTCGGCGTTTTTTCGTTGTGGAACGGACACTTGGCTTTGAAATTGGCTCCGGCTTTTTCCAGTTTGATATACGAGCCAACTACAGTGACAATGTCCAATTTTGATTTTATTTGTTCTACGGAGGATGAAGCCATATTATTTACAATATTTATTGAAACAACTTGACATTCTAAATATGATTTGTTATGCTAGTAACGGAAGGAGATGTCATGGGACTTTTTCAGATTTACGCTTACTATGCAAGTCATGGAAGTTTGGAAGTCATGCCTCTTTGGATCGGTCTTCTTTTGACCGTCCTGCTCATTTTTCCTTCGGTCGTTGTACTCATCCCTAACATGATACGACGGAAGAGTTAGTTGCGAGGATTTACCAGTTTCCATTTTGGTGGAAGCTGGTTTTTTTTGAAAATCAAAAATTCTGGTGAGCGAAAAAGATTTTTCGGGGCCTTTCGCAGGAGCTTAGAAAATTAGTGAGGTACTCCGAACATAATTTTCTTGAGCGACGAGAAGTTCGCTGGGCAAGCTTGCCCAGACAGATTGCCCCGGGAAACTTTTTCCGAGCCAAATTTTTAATTTTCAAAAAACTTAATTATTCAGAATACTCCTGACTTCTTTTCTCCGCGAGCATATCGTTTATCATCTTCTCTTTATTACTGCCTTTGAAACCCGTGCCGGCAGGGATCAGTCGTCCGAGGATGACATTTTCCATTAGGCCGGCCAGCTTGTCATCATTGCCACGAATAGCAGCCGAGATGAGCATGCGAGTGGTATGCTGGAATGAAGCCGCCGCGAGGAACGATTTGCGTGAGAGCGAAACTTCGGTGATGCCCATAACCACGCTTTCGGCTTTGGCTTCTTCCTTGCCGAGATCTTTAATTCTCTGGTTTTCTTCATGCAGGAACGCCGACTCAACAATGTCGCCAGTCGAGAAAACAGTGTCTCCGGCGTCTTTGATTTTTCGGCGTGAGAACATTTGACGAACGATCGTCTCAATGTGTTTGCGCGAAACGGTTTCTCCTTGCAGTTCGTACGGTTTGTTGATTTCGTGAATAATGTAGTTGACGGTTTTCTCCTTGCCAGCATATTTGAAAAGTTCGTCTATGTCAGCCGAACCGTCGGTAATTATATCGCCTTTTTTGACCTTATCTCCAACCTTGACCAAAATCATTCTGTTCAACGGTACCGAATATTCTATCTGTCCGCTGTTTTTCGCTCCCTTCTTTCGGTCTTCCAAATCAGGTGTGATGGAAATATTTTTTTCTTTCTCGGAAACTTTTATGTCAGAGATAGTTCCGGAAACAGAAGAAACGATAGCTGGATTTTTTGGTTTGCGTTTTTCAAAAAGTTCTTCAACACGTGGCAAACCGGATGTGATGTCACCGCCGATTTTGGCTGTGCCTCCGGCGTGGAAAGTACGCATAGTCAGCTGGGTGCCCGGCTCGCCGATAGCTTGTCCGGCCACCGTACCGACAGCTTCACCTATTTCCACCACTTTGTTTTTGCCGAGATCGGCGCCGTAACATTTGACACAAATACCGTTTTCAGTTTTACATGTCAGAGGCGAACGAATGAGAACACTTTCCACTTTTTCATTTTCAATTTTTTGAGCTTCCTTTTTGGAAAGAAAATCTCCGGTTTTAAATAGCGTAGTGCCGTCCGGTGTTACAACCGGCGCGGCCAAAAAACGTCCTCTGATATGCTTCCCTACCGATATTTCGATGCCGGCGATGGCATTTTTGTCAATCAATACTCCTTCTTTTGTTCCACAATCTTCCTCGGTAATCATTGTGTCTTGAGCCACCACGAAAAGTTTGCGAGTCAGATATCCGGCTTTGGCAGTGTTTAAAGCGGTGTCGGTCAGTCCTTTGCGCGAGCCGTGAGTGGTAATGAAATATTCAATCGGTGTTAGACCCTCTTTTGAGCAAGAAATAATCGGAAACTCAATAGTCTCGCCGAGTGTGTTGGTGATGAGACCTTTCATACCGCCCATAGTTGGTAATATTGCCCATTGCACCGCGAGCACCGGATAAAACCATGTCCGCCACCGAACCGTTTTTAGTCAAGCGTCCCGGGCATCAGTTTTTCCACATCAGCTTTGGCTCCGTGCCAAATTTCCGTCATTTTCTCAATTTTTCTTCTTTGGAAATAAGACCGGTGTTGAAATAATCGGTGACAACATCAACTTTTTCTTTGGCTTTGTCTATAATATCTTTTTTGCCTTCCGGCACATTGATATCGTCAATACCCCAAGTCATGCCGGAGTGAGTAGCGTATTTGAAACCGAAATCTTTGATTTTGTCTATGATCGGCGGGATATTTTCAAT
Organism: uncultured bacterium; assembly: GCA_963727715.1. Classification (GTDB taxonomy): domain Bacteria; phylum Patescibacteriota; class Minisyncoccia; order Phycocordibacterales; family DATDWN01; genus CAIOTC01. The sequence continues at coordinate 7,963 of CAVSGX010000009.1, forward strand.
GCCGTATTTTTCTATAAGATCGTCCACCAGAGAGGAAATTCTTTTGCGGTCAACCGTGGCGTTGATGAAAGGATAGTCGTGAGGCAAGATGCTGTTGAAAAGAAGACGGCCGACAGTTGTTTCGAAAAGTTTTCCTTCAAATTGAGCGTATCTCGGAGATGATTTTGGCAAAACTTTTATTTTTGAACGAAAAGAAATCTGACCGAAGTCGTAGGCGGTGATGGCGCTGTTTGGAGATGAAAATATTTTTCCTTCACCGATTTCGCCGTCGATTTCTTTTGTCATCCAGTAGCAACCGAGAACAATGTCCAGCATTTTGGCTGAAATAGTTGGGTCTCCTGACCCTGGTTTCAAAATATTTTTGTCGGCCGCCATTATCTCGTGAGCTTCACATTGGGCTTCGTCGGAAAGCGGAACGTGAACGGCCATTTGGTCGCCGTCGAAGTCAGCGTTGAAAGCCGAACAGACCAGCGGGTGCAGTTGGATGGCGTTGCCTTCAATAAGAATCGGTTGAAAAGCCTGAATGCCGAGACGGTGCAAAGTCGGCGCGCGGTTGAGCAAGAACATATTTGTCTTTGATGACTTCTTCCAAAATAGCCCAGACTTCCGGAATGCCGTCTTCAATCAGTTGGTTGGCTCCGCGAATGTTGAAAGCCAATTCTTTTGTCAAAAGTTGCGAAATGATGAACGGTCGGAAAAGTTCCAGAGCCATATGTTTCGGCAAACCGCATTGATGCAATTTCAAGATCCGGACCAACGACAATGACCGAGCGACCGGAGTAGTCCACGCGCTTGCCCAAAAGATTTTGGCGGAAAAGACCCCGCTTGCCTTTCAGGTTGTCGGCAAGAGATTTGAGAGGTCGACGCTGGGAAATGTTGACTGCTTCGCTGCCGCCGTTGTTGTGACGAATGGAATTATCGATCAGAGCGTCAACCGCTTCCTGCAAAATTCTTTTTTCGTTTCGCAAAATAACATCCGGCGCATGAATTTCTTTCAATTTTTTCAGACGGTTGTTGCGGTTGATGACCCGTCGATACAAATCGTTGACGTCGCGATGTGGCATAGCGTCCGCCGTCAAGTGGCACCATCGGGCGAAGAGCCGGCGGAATAACCGGAATGGCTGTCAGAAACATCCATTCTGGACGACAATTGGAATGTATCATGGCGGAAATGGTAGCCAGTCGTTTATTTATTCTGCCAGAATCGATGGAGTTGGCTTTTTCCAATTCAATTTCTAACTGTTTGGCCAATTTATGCAAATCGATTCTTTTGAAAATGTTATAAATAGCTTCGGCCCCGATGTCGGCCTCAAACATGTTCCGTATTTCAAACTGAAGTTGTGATATTCCACTTCGTCCAAAACTTTTCCCTCCTGGATAGAATCAATTTCGCGTTTAGCGGAAAGCAACATTTCTTTGATCGCTTCTTTGGTTTTTTCATCTTGCAATGATTTCAATTTGGCTTTGTATTCCGAATCCAAATCTTTCAAATATTTGATTCGATCTTCCTCGTGAAACTTTGGTGATGATGTAGCCGGCAAAATAAATGACTTTTTCCAAATCGGATGTTTGAATTCCTAGAATAAGAGCAGATGCGCGACGGCATTGATCGCAAGAACCAGATGTGGGAAACCGGCGTGGCAAGCTCGATATGTCCCATTCTTTCTCGGCGAACGATGGAGCGAGTAATCTCCACTCCACATTTTTCGCAAATGATTCCTTTGTAGCGAATGCCGCGATATTTTCCGCAGTAACATTCATAATCCTTGTCCGGACCGAAAATTTTCTCGTCGAAAAGACCGCTTTTCTCGCTACGCTGAGTGCGATAATTGATTGTTTCCGGTTTTGTCACTTCGCCAAAAGACCATTCCCGGATTCTCTCCGGCGAAGCCACTTTCAAGGCAATGGTTTCAAAATCGTTTTGCAGGTTTTTTGTTGAATTTTTCATTTTATTTGTTTTTGTTGAAACCATCGTCTAATAAATCTTTTTCATTTCTTTTAATCTGAACATCCAAAGCCAAACCGCGAAGATTATTCAGAAGAACATTAAACGAAGCCGGAGTATTCATCTGAGTGATCGGTTGGCCTTTGACGATGGCGTCAAAAGCTGCCGAGCGACCGAGGATATCGTCAGATTTAATGGTCAGAATTTCCTGCAGAGTGTGAGCCGCGCCATGACCGAGAAGAGCCCAGACTTCCATTTCTCCGAATCTTTGCCCACCGCTTTGAGCTTTGCCTCCGAGCGGCTGTTGAGTAATAAGCGAGTACGGACCGATGGAACGCATATGGATTTTATCTTCCACCATGTGGTGCAGTTTCAAGATATACATATAACCGACAGCGATATCTTGTTCGAAAGCTTCGCCAGTGCGTCCGTCGTAATAATTTCAATTTGCCGTCTTCGGCGAAGCCGGCTTTTTTCAATTCATTTTTTATTTCCTCTACAGTGGCTCCGGCAAACGGCGGAACAATGGCTTGATAGCCGAGAGTGTTGGCCGCCAGTCCCAAGTGAATTTCCAAAATTTGTCCGAGGTTCATACGAGACGGAACGCCAAGCGGGGTGAGAATAACATCAATCGGATGTGCCATCGGCCATGTAAGGCATATCTTCTTCCGGCAAGATGCGCGAGATGACACCTTTGTTGCCGTGACGGCCGGCTAGTTTGTCGCCGACGGAAATGTTGCGCAATTGGGCCACTTCAATGTGAATTCTTTTGATGATTCCCGAATCTAAGTTTGTCGCCTTTATCGCGCGAGAAAACTTGAACTTTAATAATCCGGCCACGCTTGCCGTCCTTCCATGCGTTTGCTGGTGTCTTTGACATCGCGAGCTTTTTCACCGAAAAGACTGCGCAAAAGCCTCTCTTCCGGTGTCAGTTGGGTCTCGCCTTTCGGAGTGATTTTGCCGACCAAAATGTCTCCCGGACGAACTTCGGCTCCGATGCGGACGATACCGTCTTCGTCCAAGTTTTTCAGTTTGGATTCTCCGACATTCGGAATGTCGCAAGTGGTCATTTCCGGACCAAGTTTGGTTTCGCGGACATTGATGACAAATTCCTCAATATATATGGAGGTGAATTTGCTGTTTTTCACAAACTCGTTCGGAAAAAATGATGGCGTCTTCGTAATTGCTACCGGACCAAGACATAAAAGCCACGAGCATATTTTGACCGATGGCAGTCTGGCCATTCTCCGAAGCCGATGTGTCAGCCAAAACTGTTCCCTTTTTTACTTTATCCCCGACATTGAAACCGATGGTCTCTGGTGGAAAATGGTAAATCCATTGGTTCGGGCAAAAGAAATTAATTTATATTCATTGCTCTTTCCTTTATTGTCTTCAACCACTATTCTGGTGCTGTCCGAAACGGTAACGATGCCGTCTTCTTTGGCGATAACCAATCTTCCGGTGTCTCGCAAAGCGTAAGTCTTCCATTCCGGTCGCCACAATCGGCGCTTCCGGCACAATGCAAGGCAGTGGCTTGTCTCTGCATGTTGGAGGCCATCAAGGCGCGATTGGCATCGTCGTGGTTTAGAAACGGAATCATGGAAGTGGCGATGGAAAAAGCCTGATTGGCCGATACATCCATAAAATCAACTTTGTTTTTGACCACAGTCGACGGGTTGCCTTCAAAACGCACTTCGACTTCCGATTGCAAAATTTTGCCTTCGTCGTCAAAAGGAGTGGCGGCCGAGGCGATATTGTATTGTTCTTCTTCAGAAGCGTTCATAATAAACAATTTCGTCGGTGATTTTGCCGTTTTTCACTTTGACATACGGAGTTTCAATCATACCGAAATCGTTTAGGCGAGCGTAAATGGAGAGGCGCAAAACCAGTCCGATGTTCGGACCTTCCGGCGTGTTGATTGGGCACAAGCGACCGTAGTGGCGAGGATGGACATCGCGCACTTCAAAACCGGCTCGAGCTCGAGTGAGACCTCCCGGGCCGAGAGCGGAAAGCGTGCGCAAATGTTCAATTTCAGCCAGAGGATTTTCTTGTTGCATCAGTTGAGCCAGCTGGTTGGTGGTGAAAAATTCTTTGATGCTGGCTTGCAAAGGTTTTGGGGAAATGAGTTGAACAGGCAAAGTCACGTCCGTATCAATAGTGGACATTCGATTTTGAATATTTCTTTTGATTTGCGTCATACCGATGCGGATTTTTTGCTGAAAAAGCTCACCAACAAAACGGACGCGTCGGCTGCCCAAGTGGTCGATATCGTCACCCATGGCTTCCGGCGTAGCTGAAAGATAAGCCACGTGAGAAACAATGGTGGCGAAATCGGAAAGAGAAATAGTTCGGCGTTTCAGTTCTTTCTCGTCCATTTTCTTTCCAAAGCGCTTGTTGAATCTGTATCGGCCGACCGGAGAAAGATCATATCGTTCGGAATTGAAAATGGCGTTGATGAATTCTCTGGCGTTTTCGGCCGTGGCCAGATCGCCGTCGCGCAATCTTTTATGAATATCAATGTAAGCATCGTCAACCGTTTTGTTGTGGTCTTTCAAAAGAGTTTTTTCTATGGCTGTTTTGGCTAGGGAATCATCTTTGAAAAGTTCAAGGATTTTAGCGTCAGTGTCGGCGCCCAAGACACGCAAAAGTTCCGTGGCAAAAAATTTTCGTTTGCGGTCAATGCGGATGTAGATTAATCCATCGGCGTCCGATTCTATTTCAATCCAAACTCCGCGAGCCGGAATGATTTTGGCGCCGAAAGTTTTGCGCCCGCGGATTTCGTCCTCGGTGAAGAAAACACCATACGATCTGGCCAGCTGTGGCACGATAACTCTCTCAATGCCGGAAATGACAAAAGTGCCGTGAGGGGTCATCATCGGAAAATCGGCCATGAAAATTTCCTGTTCTTTTTCCGTGTTGAGAACCAGATTTTTCAGTTTGATTTTGACTTTCAGTGGCGCTTCGTAGGAAATTTTGTTTTCCTTGGCGTAATACTCATCGTATTTCGGCGTGGAAAGTTCAAAACCGGTAAAATCCAGTTGAAATTTTTTTTCGGAATAATCTTTGATGGAAGAAAATTCTTCAAAAATTTCAGACAGCCCTTTTTCCGTAAGCCATTTGAAAGAATCAAGCTGGGGCTCGACGAAATTCGGAACCGAAACAAGCGGTTTCTTGAACCGGCTGAAAAACTTTTGCGGACGGGCTTTTGTGTGTGTAGGCATTATAATAATGTGTTAATTAATTAAAAAATTAACGCAGACAAAAACAAAAACAAGCCTTGCGTCTGTAAGGTTTATTTATTTTATTGGTCTAAAGTATTTTTGACAAAGTATTGAAAGATAGGACTAATAACCAATCTTCTCTCAGAACCATTGTAGGAGCCTGTTCACAATCTAACCGCCAATAAATATGATTAAATATGGCTTGTCTGCCAAAGCGTTTAAATTTCGGCTGTAAATCCCGAATTTTGTCTCAATGTATCTAGATACATTTCGTCAAAAACCACGATTTTCGCTCGAAATTTAAACGCTTTGCCTAGACATTAGATTGTTCACAGGCTCTAAATGGCCCGGCCAAAACTCAATCTATGTGAAGTAATAAGGAGTATATCCTACTTGAATGTAACTTGTCAACCTCAAAACCTATCAAAGAATGTCAAGAACATCTGTGCATATCTCTTTTTCATAAAATAATGGCTTAAAATATGGATAATTCTTCACTAAAAACTTTTAACTTTCCCCATTAATGTCAACAAAGTTATCCACATGTTGTAAACAAAATCATATTATCACAAATTTCTTATGACCCATCACTTTCCCGCCACCAGAATAAAACGCTGGCGCGTTTTTTCTTCCCGCTCGTCGGTCAAGAAAACAAATCTCCTCGGTCTGTATACTCAGACCTGTGTCGTTGTTTTCTAACCTCCTGCGCGATGTGCCGAGAAAGTGATGGGCCAACAAAATTTGTTACTCTCCCTCCAAAAACAGTCTGGCTAGGCGGATTTTTAAATATGGGGTGCGAGTTTTGCGTTTGATGAGGAGGTTCCAGACCGGTGAGAGGGTTTTGGCTTTACTGTCGCGGAAGGCCGAGAGGATATTGTCCAGTTCGTAGCGTTTGAATTCGTGTCGCAGGTATGTAATGTCCGGACATTTGTTTTTCTCCAAAAGTTTTTCAATATGAGAGACAATTGTCTCCCCTGTCACCGCCCTAGCGTCAGCTATCTCGACGAGTGGGATCTTCTTTTCTAAAAATTCGGCGGTGATGTCTATCGTAGCTAACGCCTTATTCTTTATATTTTTTTCTTTCATTTTTATTTTCTTTTTTTCATCCGGTTCAATCTTTTTCAAAAATTCTTTTTGGGCTTCATCGATTTCATCTCGCGACATTGATTTCAAGTCGCTAAGCGCGTCCTGCGACATTTCTTGGAATTTTTTGTCCATTTCTAAAACTTCCGGATCTACCCGCAAAGACATTTCGTTTAAACCGAGCAATTTCATCCCTTCAAGCGAGCGCACACGGGAGAGGGCCACGTAGCCCATACCGTGAGTGAAAGATTTGGACAGGTCAACTTCTACTCTATCCAGAGACATCCCCTGACTTTTGTGCACGGTGATGGCCCAAGCCAAACGCAAAGGTAATTGGGTCACTTCAGCTTTGATTTTGCCGTCCTCTTCAATCTGCCAAGTCATCGGTGTCGCAGTGATTAGCCGGCCGGAGAGTGTTCGAATAAACGGCTGACCAAATGCGCCAAAACTTTCCACCACTCCGAGTGTGCCGTTGACAAAATTCCCAGCTGGATCGTTTTTGGTGAACATCACCTTGGCGCCAACTTTCAGGTGTAGTATTTCCGGTGACAGACAACTTTTTTTCAGCGTTTCTACAAGATTGCGCGAACCACGCGAAGACATCGGGTATTGCTTTTCCGGACCGGAAATCAAAGACAGATACTTGTCGTTGATTATGTCCACATCAATGTTATGAGTAAAAAGTTTTGTGCGATCTTTTTCCGAATCGGATTTTTTTTGCAAGTGGCTGTCTAAAATGTCGCGAGTTTTTCGGCTAACTTCGTTCTGGCGAATTTCGTTTAAAATTTTCAAATATTCCCCATCCTTTTGGCGATGCTGTTCGAAAATGTAGCAAACGGAAAAACCGGCGTCCTGCCAGCTTGTCGCTTTAAAAGCAAATTGCGATTCCAAAATTTCGCCGCGTGTCACCGGAGGCAACTGAAAAAAATCTCCACATAGAATGACCTGCATCCCGCCGAAAGGTTTCTCATTGTGTTTGAACTGCCGACAAAGCCATTCCAGCATATCCAGGCGAAAATGATGCAACATTGAAACTTCATCAACAATCAAAACCTTTGTCTGGTCAAATCTTTTGTAGAGATACGACTTTTGCATCATGTCGTCAATGTCGCGGTCAGTCAAAGAGTCGCGCACGCCAAGCCCGGACCACGAGTGGATGGTTTGTCCGCCGAGGTGCGTGGCGGCAATGCCGGTGGAAGCCGTGACCGCCACCGAGACCGCGTGCGATTTTAGATAGTTCACGTATTCGTTCAAAACAAAAGTTTTCCCACTCCCCGCCTCGCCCGTCAGAAAAACATTTTTACCCATTTTCAAAATATCCAACGCCTCTTTTTGTGTCATTGAGTTATTGTAGCATGTATAATTTTCAGATATGTAAAAACCGCCTCGCCAGAGAGCTCAGCGGTCTTTCTTGGCGAAACGGTTGTATGAGTTAGAGGTCTGAGATACATCCTCTGACGGTGAGGCCGGACACGTTGTGCCGAAGTACTGAACCTGCTCCAGATAGAGGGGTTCTTCCCAGCGGTCGGTCGCAGACCGACCAACCCACCACATAGGGTGTTGCTTTCGGCTACCGCGACTGTGCGGGTCGAAGTCTTTGATCACCCGAACTCCCCACCCGGGGTGAATATTGTACACTTGCAGTATATACGCAACCTCTGACGGGACTCAGCCACCCTCATCCCACAGCGAGAAATCCAATTGATACGCAAGTAAGAATGACCAGACGAACGAGAAGTTTTTTTTCTCGTCGCCGATTTTGACCTTGGCGCGTCCGGTGTTGAAGTCGATCTGGATGAAGCGCACATGCTGGCCTAGAGAGAACGCTCGACGGCCATGCGCATATTTTCCAGCTGATTGCAATATGAAGCCGCAGGCAACTCTTTTTTCTAAACATCTTGGGGTCTCCTAATTCAAGGAACGGACTGGATTTCTCCAGCGGCCACAGTTCAGTGACTCTGTATGCATTATACACCACTCAATACCACTTTGTCAAGTATGTTTACAGAGTGGCTTTATTGAGCCGTGAATTTTATGCCTGTATCCTTTTGAAAAATTCGGCGCCGATCCAGAGACAAGCAAGGGTGACAACGACAAGAACAAGCGCGTCGAGACCGAATCCGAAAGCCGATGTGCCGGTCAAGGCTCCGCGAACACCATCAACGGCGTAGGATAGAGGGTTGAAACGCACTATCGTGTTGAAAAGCCTAGGCAAACCGGTCGTCGGAAAAAGCGCGCCGGAAAGAAAGAAAAGTGGCATGACTAAAAAGTTTATGATGAGCGGAAAACTTTGCATATCGTCGAGCTTGCTTGCTAGCATCGTGCCGAAAGCGGTGAAAAAAAGCGAAAGCAAAAACATAAAAATGAACGCCAGGAAAAACCCGCTCCACATTGGTTTGAAGCCGACCAAAAGTGTAATCAAAAGAACAATGATACCTTGAAGCACGGCCACTGTCGCCCCACCGAGCGTGCGACCAAGCATTATGTTGAAACGCGAAACCGGCGCGACCAGAGTTTCTTTCAAAAAGCCAAACTGTTTGTCCCAAATGATTTCAATACCGGAAAAAACAGCGGTGAACATAATGGCCATACAAATAATTCCGGAAGCCAAAAATTGGATGTAATTCCCTTCCCCGGCTTTTTGAAAAACCGAGCCAAAACCGAAACCGAATGCAAACAGAAAAAGAATCGGTTGCGCGAGTGATGCGAACATGCGAGGTTTGGAGCGAGTATAACGTTTTAGTTGTCTGAGCCAAAGTATGTAAATTGTTTTCATAAAATTATTGTTAAAGACGAAATTTCTTACGAGCCAACACTTTTCCGCCACCAGAATAATTTTCTGCTGAAAATTTTCTTCCCGCTCGTCGGTCAAGAAAACAATCTTCCTCGGTCTATATACTCAGGCCTGCGTCGTTGTTTTCTAACCTTCTGCGCGATGTGCCGGAAAAGTATTATCTCAATGAAATTTCATTTTTTCATCTCCTCCACATCCGCCCACGCATTCTCATATCTCCTAAACCAGCCGACTCGGCTCGAATTTCCTTGCCAGTCAGTTGCAAAAATGCGTCTTCAAGCGAAGAAGTCTTTGTACTTATTTTCAACTCTGCCGGCGTGCCTGTGGCGATAATTTTGCCGTTGTCGATTATTGAAACTCGGTCAGCGTTTTTGTCGGCTTCCTCCATATAGTGCGTGGTGAAAAAAACGGTCAGACCCTCTTTTTTGTTCAGATTTTGGATGTAAGTCCAGATGTGATTGCGCGTCTGCGGGTCAAGGCCGAGTGTCGGCTCATCCAGAAACAAAACTTTCGGGTGATGAAGTAGTCCGCGGGCAATTTCCAGCCGTCTTTTCATCCCGCCGGAAAATTCTTTGGTCAAACTGTCGCGCCTGTCCCAGAGGTCAACCAATTTCAAAAGCTCCTCAATGCGTGGTTTGTAAAGCGACTTTTCTTGGCCGTAAAGCACAGCGTGGAATTCCATATTTTCGTAAGCAGTCAGCTCCGTGTCGAGCGAAGGGTCCTGAAAAACAATGCCAAAAGATTTGCGCGTTTCGTTCGGCTGTTCAACAACATTAAAATTGTTTAAGCGAACCGTGCCGTGCGTCAAATCCAAAAGAGTTGTCAGCATTTTGATACTTGTCGTTTTGCCGGCGCCATTCGGCCCGAGAAAAGCAAAAATCTCACCCTCCTTGACCGAGAAAGTGATGTCGTCCACAGCCGTAAGTTCGCCAAATTTTTTGGTCAGATTTTTAACGTCAATGATGTTCATATTTATAGTACGATACATCTTACCAAACGGTTCCCAATGTGGCAACGAAAAAGAAAAAGCGAGCAGTTGAAATTCAAACTACTCACCTATAAGTTTTAAACTAGTGCCATGCTCCGCATGAACACGGACCGCTTCGCACATCGCACCCTCGCCCACCGTTGGAGCCAAAACGACCTTCAAGCTCTCCCATTTTGGAAAGATCAATCGCTCCTTCTGAGGTTGTGGCATAGCGAACAACGCTTGCATAGTCGTCGCCAATAGCCAAACGAGGGTCTCTGTGTTCGGTCGGGTCACTGTCATTGAGAGCAATATGAGCAAACCGTTCGACATGAGCAAAAATTTCTTCGTTGTCTGGAATAATTTTGAATTCCTTACGATCGTCCGAAACAATCCAACCTTTTTGAGGGTGGAGTCCGGCACGTCGGAACTTTTCCATTTCTTGCCAATTGTTTTCCCGGTCTTGAGTGACTCTTGCAGCTCACTTGAATTCCAAACATCATGGTGCATTGAAGCCCAGTTATGGAATTGAAGGAGGCCACTGTTACATCTCTGAAAATTCGGGCACATCTGGCGACCCAGTATTACCCGCTTCCGCAGAGCTTTGCGGGCCATCGGTATAGAAATTCGTATCACAAAACGACCCCATAAGAACAAGGCGATTTTCTCTCATTTTGTAAGAACTCCTTCCTGCAGCTATGCTATCACACTAGATATTAAAATGTCAATTTGTTATGAAAATTGGTGTTTCAATTTCCAGGCCTCAATTTTTTTGTGATCGCCGGAAAGCAGAACTTTGGGCACGCGATATTTTTTGCCACGATACTCTAAAACTTCCGGGCGAGTGTATACGTCGGGACTGGCAGTGCGAGATTCTTCCAGCGAATCAAAATTGCCGAGCACACTTTCCACTTGGCGCGAAATAGAGTCTATTAAAATCATGGCTGGCAATTCCCCACCGGTCAGAATAAAAGGTCCGACAGAAATTTCTTCACATTTGAAAATTTTCTTGACCCGGGCATCAATACCTTCGTATCGTCCGCAGATTAAAATAATGTCAGTGAATTTTTTTGCTGTTTTTTTGGCATAAGCGGTATCAAACTGTTTGCCGGCTGGAGAGAAGAAAATAATTTTTGTTTTTGCTATTTTAAATTTTTGATTCGTTTTATATTTGGAGAGCACCGAATCCACCGCACGCACCACCGGCTCGGCTTGCACGACCATGCCCGGACCGCCAGCATACGGCGGACGATCAATGTGGCGAAATTTGTTGTCGGAAAAATCTCGCGGATTATAAAATTTGACCGAAATTTTTTGTCCTCTATGGCCCTCTTCAAAATCGACTCACCGAGATAGGAGTTAAATGAGCCCGGAAAAAGTGTAATGATATAAAAATTCATATTTTATAAATAAAAAATCGTGGTAACAATGTACCACAATTTTTTATTTAAGTCCAGATTTCAAATTATAGCTTCAAATCAGCCATGGCTTCATCAACGGTTTTGGTCGCAGACGATGAAGCTTTCTCCCTGACTTCCCCGCCGATCGGTTCGTTGATTTTCAAATTGACTCGGGCGTTGTTTTTCATACCAACCACACGCAAAAGAGTGCGGATGGCTTTGGCTGTGTTGCCTTCTCGGCCGATTATCTTGCCCATATCCTCACGATTGACATCTAGGGTCATAAGCACACCCATTCCGTCCACCGTTCTTGTAATTTTGACATCCTCCGGATGTTCGACTAAAGCCTTAACAACAAACTCTAAAAATTTTACGTCGTTTTCCATGAATTCAATCTTAATGATAAAAGTTTACACACTAATCTTAATGCCGAATTGATTAAAAGTCAAAATTAAGCAACTTCTTCAGTCGGCTCGGCCGTAGCTTCACCTACAACCGGCACTGTGACTTGCTCCGTTTCCGTAACTACTTTTTCGGCTGGCTCTGGGGCCACCGCGGTTTCTTCCGCTGGAGTCGCAGTTTTTTCCTCCGCTACTTCTTTTTTAATAGGCACTCTTCAAAGGCAATTTGTTTATTTTTTTGCCCGTGATAATTTTTCTATCAATCAGCATATTGTGAACAGTGATTGAGGCTTGAGCTCCAACCGAAAGCCAATGCAAAACTCTTTCCGAATTTATAGCCGATTTTTCTCCGTGGCGAGAATCGTAATTGCCCAGCATTTCCAAATATTTTCCGCTTTTGGCGGAACTCTTTGAGTCAGCTAAAACCAAGCGATATGTCGGTTCGTGTTTGCGTCCCGTTCTCTGCAATCTTATTTTTAACATGGGGTCAATGCTATCAAAATAAAGTAAAACGGTCAAATTTCAATAATATTTTATTATGGTTTGTTGACCAAACCAAGCTCGGCGGAAATTATGGCTATTGGAGTAAAAATGCCGTTTTCCGTTTGGGAAAGTTTCAAGCCAACCAGATTCCCGGACAAATCAAAGAAAGGACTGCCGTCTAAAATGCTTCTAAAAGAAGTGTCCGTGCTGATCGTTATGATGCGTTTTGTGGTGGTTGTGCCGACAGTGACATCTTTCATGCCAAGCGACAAAACTCGTCCCACCGCCACGGAGTTATCCGTTTCTCCGCCCAATCCTATGATGGTCTGACCGAGTTGCAAATCGGTGGCGCTTAATTGCGCCGGCGAAAAAACGTATGTTGTTTTTTGCGGCAAATTAACTTTGAAAAACATAGTGTTGGTGTTTGCATTCAAACCCAGAGGCACTAATTTCCAACTGGCTCCGTCCGAAAATTTAGCGGTATAAAGACTGTCGGCCAATATGCCATCCTTTGTCAGTGGCAATTATGCCATCTTTGGTCATGACCACACCGAGACCGTAAAAATTAACATTACCATTGACATCAGTTTCGTTGATGCGAACGATGCTTTTCAGATTTTTACTTATAGCAATTGTGACCATATCGTCTTCATTGACCACAACCGTTGTGACCTGTTGGTTTTGTGGCGATATGATATTGCTGACGGCCGACGGCGTGACTTGCTGAATAGTTTTTTCTACAACATTGTTTATGGTGCGTGTCATTTCAACCGGCGCTTGTTGCAAAAGTGAGACGGTCATAATACCGGTGGCTATGGAAGTCACGAAGCTGACCAGAAGAACTAAAAGTATCATTTGATTTTTATTTAGATTTTCCATA
>CAVSGX010000010.1:0-19960 GCA_963727715.1 uncultured bacterium
TCATTTGCAAAAATTTGATTTTGTGCTAGCCTTATCCGCGGAGGTTTGTATGGCCGAAAACCAAAACCAAAGCCAAATTCAAATTGAACCGGGAATTTACAAGCATTTTAAGGGGAAATTGTATTTTGTACTGGGACTTGCTTGGTCAAGGAATGACCCGACATATCCGGCAAAAGCGGAGGTGATTTCTCACCTCTTTATCAAGTTGAAAATCTCGGTTGGAGACGTGACATCACTCTGGAAGAGTTTTTGGAGCACATTGATCGTTCTGAACCGTTTAATTACTCTGGCCAAGATTTGTCAAAGTTTTGGATTGGGGAATGCCAAGTATTTTACCCGGGAAAATTGTCACAAGCCGAGATTTTGGCCCACGTACCATTGGTTCTTTTGAGTACGATGATACATGGAGCGATGAAGAAAATAAAGTTAGAGTCAAAATAACCGATAAAAACGATAGAGAATGTGAATCTTCGTTTTATGAGTTTACTATGTATTTTAAAGACGCGATTTAGTTCGCGTTTTGTTTTTACATTTTTTCTAATTTATAATTCTCTGATGCTTTGGTCAGGTAATTTTCAATTTGTTCTCGCGAGAGAAGGCCCTTTTGGGCACCGACGAAGAGGGTGACGGACATTGCGTTGATTGGCGCCCAGAGCAAAGCGGTTTCGAGTGACTCTCCAAGCGCGAGCGCCGATACGGTAGTGGAGGCAAAAGCGTCGCCGGCGCCTGTGCGCTCAAAGGCCGGTTTGTCCGGGTAGCATGGCATAAACCATTTTTCATTTTTTTCTGAATTAAAAGCGTAGGCGCCGTTTATGCCGTCGGTTACACAAACGATTTTCGGTCCGAACTTCGCCATTTCCGAAAGCAGTGTCGGCAAGTTTCTGGAATCTGTTTTCAAAATTTCTTGCGCCTCCTCCACATTGCAGAAAAATATTTCGGCGCGTTTGTAAATTTCAGTCAGTTTTTTCGCACCGGATTTTATCTGATATGTGCCGGGCTGAAAAGCCAATTTAGTTTCCGGATTTTTGTCCAGAAAATCGGCAATTTGTTTTTGAAATTCCGGCGAATTATCTCCAAGCGAGGTCAGGTAAATCCATTTTGGAGGTTCAATTTCCCCGATATTGTAAGAAGATTTTTTGTGATTGGTCAGAATGGTGCGATCAACATCATACCAAAGAATATAGTGACAATTTGTTTTTTCTCCCACTTCCGTTTTGACGGCCGAGACATCAACATTATTTTTTTTCAATTCTTCCAAACAATCTTTTCCATTTTGGTCGTCGCCGATATGAGAAAGGAGAGCTGAATTCAAGCCGAGTCTTCCGGCTGAAACCGAAGCATTGCCCGCATTGCCGGCCGCCGGGATTATTACAGCGTACTCATACGGGATTTTCTGGCCGAAATCAAAAGACAACTTTCGGTTTTTCTTATCAATGCTTATATGCTCGTTTTTTTCTTCCAAATTTATAAAAACATCTGTTGTGATGTCGCCAATAGCGAGAATGTCTGTTTTCATGTCGACATTATATCAAAAATCAAAATAAAATAACACCATTTCAAAGCACGCATAAAGTCCTGCTGGACTTTTGCTCTCGCTCGGCAATCAAGAAAACAATCGTCCTCGACTCGTAGTCCTTTCGCAAACTCGCTTCGCTCAAACACTGCTTCGGGCTTACTCCATCTTCGTCGTTGTTTTCTAATTGCCTCCGCAGTCTCTGAAATGGTATTCTTTATTTTGATTTTTATGTTATACTTTTATATATGAAAACACTTCGCCAATATGTGGCCGAGGCGCAGGCCAAAAAAGTGGCTATCGGTCATTTTAACATTTCGGACAGTAATGGGCTCTGGGCTGTTTTTCGCTCAGCTCAAAAACTTTCGGTGCCGGTTATTGTTGGTGTTTCCGAAGGTGAGCGTGATTTTATAGGTGTTCGGCAGGTGGTGGCTCTGGTCAAAAGTTTGTGCGACGAATTTGATTTTCCGATTTTTCTCAATGCCGACCACAGCTATTCTTTCGAGCGGGTCAAGGAAGCGGTGGACGCCGGTTTTGATTCTGTTATTTTTGATGGCGCGCAACTTTCATTTGAAGAAAATATTAAACTGACTAAAAAATGTGTTGACTACGTTCATTCCGTTTCGTCAGAAATTTTGTTGGAAGGCGAACTCGGATACATTGGCAAATCATCTAAGTTTTGGATGCCATTCCAACTGGAGTGGAACTTGGCGAAAAATTTTTAACCGATCCGAGCAAGGCGACCGAGTTTGTCAGTGCAACTGGTTGCGAGATGCTTGCGCCGGCTGTCGGCAATATGCACGGTATGCTTCGCGGTGGCGTGGATCCGAAACTTGATCTTAAACGAGTCAAAGAAATTTCCGCAGTGGTCAAGGTTCCACTTGTTCTCCACGGCGTTCCGGTAATTCCGACGACGACTTTCGTGTAGCTATAGCCGAAGGTGTTTGCATTGTGCACATCAACACCGAAATCCGTCTGGCTTACAAACAAGGTCTGATGCTCTCGCTTTCCGAAAATCCAGACGAAGTGGCGCCTTACAAATTTTTAAAACCGGCCGTGCAAGCAGTGGAGGATGTGGTAGTTAAAAAGTTGAAAGTGTTTAATAATTTGTAATTTTCAAAACTTTTTCGAGACGAATTTTGAAAAATCGAAAATTATGCTAATCTAATTTCATGAAAAGAACATACATAAAAGATTTGAATAAAGAAATTGGTCGGGAAGTGGTCATAAAAGGTTGGGTTAATGTCAGGCGCGATCAGGGCAAAATGGTTTTTATGGATATGCGCGACATGACCGGTCTTGTGCAATGCGTGGTGTTGTCGAAAAGCGAAGCCATTGAAACAGCCAAACAGATTCGCACTGAATGGGTGCTTGCCGTAACCGGTGTTGTAAACAAGCGACCGGAGGAAAATGTCAACACTGGTGTGCAAAATGGCGACATTGAACTGGAAGTCAAACAAATTGAAGTTCTGAACAAAGCCGAAACTCTGCCTTTTGATGTTTCTTCAGACACTAAAGATGTCAATGAAGACGCTCGCTTAAAGTATCGTTATTTGGATCTGCGTAGCGAGCGGATGCAGAAAAATATTCGCATGCGCGATAAAATAATTTCTTTTTTGCGCGACTATATGCACCGCCACGACTTTGTAGAAATTGAAACGCCGATAATGATGAGGGGCACACCGGAAGGTTCGCGCGAGTATGTGGTGCCGTCGCGTCTCTATCAGGGCAAGTTTTATGTTTTGCCACAGTCGCCACAACAGTTCAAACAACTTTCGATGGTTGCCGGTTTCGAAAAATATTTTCAGATTGCCAGATGCATGCGCGACGAGGATTCGCGTGGCGATCGCCAGCCGGAGTTCACTCAGCTGGACTTCGAAATGTCTTTCGTTGAACAAGAAGATGTGCTTGTCTACACCGAAGCGATGTTTATTGAATTGGTCAAAACTTTGTACCCGCACAAAAAAATCACCCAAACTCCTTTTCCGCGATTTAAGTTTGCCGAAACGATGCAAAAATATGGCTCAGATAAGCCGGATTTAAGAGAAAATAAAAATAACCCGGATGAGCTGGCTTTTGCCTGGATTACCGATTTCCCAATGTTTGAGAAAAAAGATGACGGATCAATCGCCGCTTCCCATCATCCATTTTGTTCAATTCATCCAGAAGATAAAGAAAAATTTATGAAAGGTCAAGACTTATTTTCTATCAGAGCCAATTCTTACGATTTGGTTTTAAACGGCTTTGAACTTTCATCCGGCTCAATCAGAATTCACGACAGAGCTGAACAAAAACAAGTTTTCAATCTTTTGAATATTTCGGAAGAAGAACAGCAGAAAAAATTTGCCCATATGCTGGAAGCTTTCACTTACGGCGCGCCACCGCACGGCGGATTTGCTCCAGGCATTGATCGTATAGTTATGATCCTCCAAAACGAGCCGAACATCCGCGAAGTTATTGCTTATCCGAAAACCGGCGAAGGCAAGGATTTGATGATGTCGGCGCCGAGTGAGATTTCCGAAAAACAATTGCGCGAATTGGGTTTAATGTTGAACAAGAAAATAGAAAAGAAATAAAAAAAGGGCTCGCGCAAAACGTCCCTTTAGGGGTCGACTGTCTCTAGGAGGAGGAGGACGAGAAAGTCAAACCTCTATCTTGCGCGGGCCCAAGACTCACCATCTGGTCTTAATTCTAAATTTTATATTTTTTTTGTCAACATTGCTTTGTGGATAATTTATGGAACAAAAATACAGTATAAAAACCCCAATATTTGAAGGCCCACTCGACACCCTGCTTTCTTTGGTTGAAAAGCGAAAACTTTTTATAAATGATATTTCACTAGCTCAAGTAGCCGATGATTTTATCTCTCATATCAAAAATCTGCAGGATTTTCCCATTGCTGAATCGGCTGATTTTATTTTGATAGCTTCGACTTTGGTTTTGATAAAGTCCAAATCACTTTTGCCGAATTTATCTTTAACCGAAGAAGAGGAACAGAGCATTGATGACCTGCAAGATCGTCTGCGTCAGTATCAGAAATTCAAAGCCCTAGCTGTTCATCTTCGCCAAAGATTTGGAATAAATATTTCCTATTTACGTTTGCCTCCGAGAGAAAAGAAAATTGTTTTTTCACCAGATGAAAATATAACAGCTGACAATTTTTTTGAAACAATTAAATCAATCATTGCCGATCTTCCACCAAAAGAGACACCACCGAAGGCCACTGTGGCCAAAGTCATCAGTTTGGAAGAAATGATTAGCAGAATGAGTGAGCGTATAAATAAAACTATCCAGATGAGTTTCAAAGATTTTTCCGGCGCCGGTAAAAAAGACAAGTTAACGGTCATCATCAGTTTCTTGGCTATGTTGGAATTGGTAAAACAGGGTATAATAAGAGTCAAACAGGAAAAAGATTTTCAGGATATTGAAATTATGAATTCTCAAAACTCTTGTCTCGGCGAAACTTTTGCGGAGCACGCGTAAAATTTCTGCTGAAATTTTCGCTCACTCTCGCGCCGTCGCACTCCGAGAGTCTCCGCAAAAGTTTCGCACTCGCCGTAGTTTTGAGAATTTAAAATCACTAATTTAAAATGAATACACTTTCACAACTTGCCAAACAGATTGAAGCCGTCCTTTTTTATTTGGCCGAACCGGTGCAAATTTCCGATCTCTCTAAAACACTTGGTGTCAAAAAAGAAAAAATTCTGGAGGTTTTAAATGAACTATCAGAATCTTACCAAAATCGCGGGCTCTCACTCATCCAGTATGGCGAGGCCGTCTCTTTCATTACCTCTCCGGAAATGTCTGAGACAGTGGAAAAAGTTGTCAAGGAAGAATACGAGCGGGGATTGTCGCGGGCCAGTTTGGAAACTCTGACTATAATCGCTTACAAAGGCCCGATCAGTCGCAAAGAAATCGACTACATACGCGGAGTCAACTCACAATATTCTTTGCGGACGCTTCTTTTGCGTGGACTGATTGAAAGAAAAAACAAAATTAGTGACGAACGCATCTCGCTTTACAGTGTGACAATGGATACACTTCTGTATTTGGGTCTGAAAAATATGAATGAATTGCCGGAATATGATAATATAAAAAAACAGCTTGAAGATACGGCAAAAGAAGCTGTAGAAGAAAATAATTCAACAGAATAAATGAACGACGACAAAAATAAAATTCCATTATGGCTTCTATTTTTCAATCTAGCATTGCTTATTTCCTGCTTGCTTTTGGTTTTTTTCATCTACTCATCTCTGCACAGCAAAAAAATAATAAAAATCGAGACAACTTTTGCTCCGAAAGTTGTCCAACCCGTGACTTTTGACAACATCAATATTTTGGCCAAATCCGCTCTGGTTTTTGATCTGAAAAACAATTCTTTTGTTTATCGCAAAAACGACACGGTTCAATTGCCTCTGGCTTCCTTGACCAAACTGATGACCGCTTTGACGGCTATGGAACTTTTGCCGGAAAACACTCGCATAACAATCAACAAAGAATTCTTGCAGGATGACGGAAACAGCGGACTTGCCGTCGGCGAATCGTGGAGTTTGAAAAATTTGCTGGATTTTTCACTGGTTGTTTCGTCAAACGGCGGGGCTCGTTCCATCGCTTCAGTTGTCGGCGCGACGCTGGACAAAACCCAAGATTTCTCGCTCGGTCGGACTGATTTTATAAAGCAGATGAATTTGGAAGTTAAAAAAATCGGGCTGTCGCAATCTTATTTTTTAAATGAAAGCGGTTTGGACCAAAGTTCAACCGAAAATGGTGGATATGGTTCGGCCGACGATGTGGCTAAACTTGTGCAATATATTTTGACAAACAAGCCGAACATTTTGGAACCGACAAAATATTCCAACTTGTCGGTCACCTCGCTTTCCGAAACGCACATTGCCAAAAACACGGATGTTTTAGCTGACACCATCCCGGGACTTCTGGCGTCCAAAACCGGCTACACGGATTTGGCCGGTGGCAATTTGGTTGTGGCTTTTGACGCTTCCATTGGACATCCGTTCATCGCCGTCGTTCTAGGTTCAACTCAATCTGGTCGCTTCAGCGATATGCAAACGCTTGTTGATGCCACGATGAAATACGCCACTACAACGGGGGATTGACAGAAAAGGTGATTTGTGTAATATATCAAGTGGAGGCAGATATGCACATCGTGGTCATAGAGGATGATTTTTTTGAAAGGGAAATCTTGGTAAAAAATTTAAAAAAAACATTTCCGAATTTTACAATTACCGAATTCAGAAATGTTGGGGATTTTCTTTTGGCCATTAGCGTTTTGCCAAGTGCTGACATAATTATCACCGAACATTTTCTTCCGCTCGGTGAGACTAAACCGGATTTTGAAAAATGGATTGAAAATCTCTACATTTTGTTCCCGGCAGTGACAACGAATTGGAATTATCAAGAAGCCGGGGTAAGACTTGTGAGACACCTGAGACAAAACACCATCGACATTCCTGTCATAATTTATACTCACAGCGATAAGGATTGGATTGATGCCGATGTTCTAAAAGATCCAAAAGTTTTTTATTGTAAAAAATGCGGAGAGAATAACAAAGTGATCCCTGTTGTTAAGAGACTTCTCTCGGTTTCGGTTTAGTTTTGATCAGACGACTTGTCAGTAATGGCAAGTCTTTTCTTTTTCCTACCCTTGAAATTGGTCAAAAATTCTGCTAGAATACTTGTATGGCAAAGGATTACTACAAAACGCTTGGTGTGGACAAAAAAGCCAACGGGGAGGAAATAAAGAAGGCTTTTCGCACACTGGCCCATAAATATCATCCGGACAAAAAAGGTGGCAACGCCGATAAATTCAAGGAAATCAACGAGGCCTATTCGGTTTTGTCCGATGAAAAAAAAGCGCGCGCAGTATGATCAGTTTGGCGATGGTTTCGCAAACGCTGGCGCAGGATGGAACCAGGGCGGACAGGCTGGAGGATTTTCCGGTGGCTTTGGCGATTTTGATTTTTCGCAATTCACACAAGGTGGGCAGGGGGCAGGTTTTGATTTTGATTTAGGCGACATATTCGGTGATGTTTTTGGCAATGGGCGTTCTTCCAGACGTCAAACTGTTCGAGGAAGGGACATTTCAATCGATATAGAATTGTCTTTTGAAGACGCAGTCTTTGGAGTGGAGCGGGTTATTTTGCTGAACAAAACATCTGTCTGTAGCGCTTGTTCTGGCACCGGTGCCGAAAAGGGCAGTGAACTTTCCGAGTGTCAGACTTGTAACGGTAAGGGTACTATTCGTGAGATGAAAAAAACTTTTTTCGGTCAATTCGCCACAACCAGAACTTGCGACTCTTGTTTGGGTTCGGGCAAAATTCCAAAAGTGAAGTGCTCGCAGTGTCGAGGAGCCGGTGTTTTGAAAAAGGAAAGCGAGATCAAAGTGAAAATTCCGTCTGGCATTGATGACGGCGAGATGATTCGTCTTTCCGGCGCCGGCGAAGCTGTTTCTGGGGGAACGGCCGGCGATTTGTATATAAAAATTCATATTAAAAAACATCCACTCTTCCGTCGTGACGGGCACAATCTGGTAACAGATCTGAACATTAAACTCTCCCAAGCTCTTCTTGGTTGTGACTATGTTTTGCACACACTGGACGGCGATATCACAGTGAAAATCCCCGAAGGTGTGGCTTTTGGCGAGACTCTGCGCATCAAGGGCAAAGGCGTACCATATGATAATTCTCGTCGTGGCGATATTTTGGTCAAAATTAATATCATGATGCCGAAAAAACTTTCCAAATCTGCCAAAAAGACTATTGATGAACTGAAAAAGGAGGGAATTTAAAAAAGTAATTCCAAATTTTCTTTTTCAGAGCCCCCGCAGACGAGGAGCATGGTTCTGTCAATGACTCGAGCATAGTGAGGGCTCTTGACAGATCCAAGCCGAGGATAGCCGAAAACGCCGCTGGCGTTTGAGGGAAGCGATGAAAAAGAAAATTTGGAATTACTTTTGCACAGCCCACTTTCCACTTTTTGTTTTTTTATTCTACAATAATGGAATGAACACCATCACACATTCTTTAAGTTCAAGCGGGATAAATTTTGGAAGCGATATTTTTGTTTTGATTATTTTATTCGCCCTGTTCTTCTTTTATGCTCTGTATTTCGGCAAAAACACCGTTATCGCCACTATCTTGGCTTTTTACCCAGCCCAATATTTCTACCAAAATTTCCCTTTTATGAATTCTTTATTATTTATGAAAGGGGATTCGCTTTTGCTTTTGAACAAAATTTTGATTTTCCTTTTGTTTTTGATCCCACTTGTCATTCTTCTTGGTCGTTACGTTTTTCATGACTCTGGCTATGGCAGTGCCCATTATATGCGTAGCGTCGGCTATGCTTTGGCCATGATTATCCTAGTTTTGATTTTTTCTTATTCGATTGTCAGTTTGGATTCCATTCACAGTTTTTCACCAACCATAAGCACACTTTTCACCGGCGCAGACCGAATCTTCTGGTGGAATCTTGCTCCACTTGCTTTGCTTTTCGTTTTATAGTAAGGTTAAAAAACTAGATAATTTTTAAACAATATGTCACAAGACAGATTAATTCCAATACGTAGCAAATCAACCAAAGAGGTTTATTGGACAACCAAAAACAAGAAAAAAGTTGAACGCAAAATCGAGCTTAAAAAATACAGCAAAAAACTGCGCAAGCGGGTTGTGTTTAAAGAGACGAAAAAATAGAAAATTTGAGGTTTATGGAAATCAAGAATTCGCCAACTCGGCGATTTTTTGGTATATTTGTCTTGTTGGGCCTATAGTTTCAATGGTAAAACGTCGGTCTCCAAAACCGTTGTTCCCCGTTCGAATCGGGGTGGGCCCGCAAAAATTTTTTGGTCTCCTTTTCTATTTTTCCAGTTTCGACAGGAGATATCCATTTTATATTTTTGTCTCTTTTAAACCATTGCCACTGGCGTCTAGCGTACTGCCAATCCGCTGTTTCCAACTGGTTGGCAAAATCAGCCCGAGAAATTTTTTGCCCCGTAGCGAGCTTTGCTCTGCTACCGGGGTTATTTTCCAAAAAATCGGCTAACAGTCGGTATTCTAAGCCGAGAGATCGCATTCGTTTTAAAGACAAACCACTTTTACGCAACCTTTGTGCTTCTGCAAACATTCCTTTTTTGGTGCGGGAAATTACCCGATCGTGAATTTTCTGACGCAAAATTTTATCAGGCAATTTGAGGCCGATCTGCAAGATTTCATATTTTGGCTTTTCAGTTTTAATAATCGGCACAGCACCGAGTTTTTGGGCGATTTCAATAGCTCGAATCAGGCGAGCTGGATTTTTTCTGTCTATGGTTTTAATTATTTTTGGGTCAAGTTTTTTCAGGATTTTGACAAGTTCATCGGCAGTTTTATTTTCCAATTTTTTCCGCAGTTTTTTATCCGGCGGAACTTCCGGCAGGACGACATTTTCCACAATTGATTTGATGTAAAAACCGGTGCCACCGCAGATGATTGGTAGTTTTCCTCGCCCATAGATTTCTTTGATTATTTTTTGCGTCTCTTTTTGCCACTCGGCCACCGAAAAAGTTTTTTGAGGCGTTGCGACATCGAGCATATGGTGGGGAATGCCACCCATTTCTTTTTTCGTAACTTTACCCGTGGCGATATCAAGTCCTTTGTAAATTTGCCGAGAATCGGCCGAAATAATTTCACCATCAAACTTTTTTGCCAACCCAACAGCCACGCCAGACTTGCCAGTAGCTGTTTGTCCTAGAATAACCAATATTTTTGGTTTAGTTGACATATTTTTCATTTCCAAGATTTGCAAAAGTTTTTTGATTATCCCGCTCACATAGAGCGGGTTTAGTTTTTTAAAGAGGCCCAGCCGGCCCCTCAGAGAAAATGACATCCAATCGGTTTTACATTTGGTCATTCGCCGTGGCGGACGAGTTCAAATGGTTTTGTCGACACGGCCATGTCGGCAGAACAGCGAACCTCGGGAGAGGTTCTGACCGAATTTTTTGTCACTTCTCCGTGGCTAATAATACAATTTGTAAAATGAAAGTCAAATAATTTTGGCAGTTGATTTTTTAACAAAATCAGTCTATCATTTCCGTGGAGATCAGCAATGACAACAAAATATAAAACTATTGTTTTTGTAGTTGCTGTTTTATATTCAATAGATGAAAAATGGCGAGGTATAAGATTTTCTCAATCTTTTGAGGATATCTTAAAAAATCGAAGTGGGGTCAATCTACAAGCAGCGTGGCAGAGTTTGAAAGAGGAAGGTTTTCTCTGCCAATTTGCTGATGATTTTAAGTTTGATTTTCTACATGGTAGATCAAATTTGGGAGAAATAGTGGCAGAAGCATATTTACCATATAGTTTGATCAGGTTGGATAGCACCAATTTTGCATATCATCTTGATTTCATTACTGAAAGAACCATAAATGTTCTATTAGAGAAAGAAAAGTTCCCAATTGAAATTATCAGAGTGATAGCCACTCGTCTAAATAAAATTCTAGAAGAACAAGAAAAATACGCAATATCCTCGGCAGCTTAGCTGAGGATTTTCTTTTGATTTGTGCCGGAGGAGGGACTTGAACCCTCATCCCTTGCGAGACACGATTTTGAGTCGTGCGCGTATACCAATTCCGCCACTCCGGCAATATCAACATACTATATTATTTTACCAAAAAATCAATTTGTGATAAAATAATGACAACAAAAATTTTATGTCGCAATTTTATAATGATTCAATTTTTTGGATAGACGTAGATAAAATCAAACCGAATCCTTTTCAACCTCGGCGCGATTTTGACGAAGCCCAAATGCAATCACTGTCCGATTCCATCCGCCAGTATGGAGTTCTTCAAGCGCTGGTTGTGACGCGCAAAGAGGTGCAAAAGGAAGACGGCGGGCTTGGCGTGGAGTATGAGCTCATCGCCGGCGAAAGACGTTTGCGCGCTTCCAAAATAGCCGGTCTGTCACAAGTGCCGGTGCTTATCAAAGTCGGCGATGATGTGGAAGGCAATGATTTGATGAAGTTGGAATTGGCTCTGATTGAAAATGTTCAGCGCGAAGATTTAAATCCTGTTGACCGAGCTCGGGCTTTTGATCGTTTGGTCAATGAATTCAGTTTCAAGCACGCCGACATCGCTCAAAAGATCGGCAAGAGTCGTGTTTATATAACCAACACCTTGCGCATTTTGGATTTGCCGACAGAAATTCTGGATGCTATTTCCACCGGCAAAATTTTTGAGGGTCACACTCGTCCACTTTTGGCTCTGTCCAGCCGACCGGAGGAACAGAACACTTTATTCAAAGAAATAATGTTTAAAAAATTGACCGTGCGCGAAGCTGAAGCCATTGCCCGTCGCATCGCCTACGAAAGAGCTCGCAAAAAAGACGCGTTGCTTGATCCAGAAACACAAGAGTTGGAAGAAGCTTTGACTGAATCGCTCGGCACGAGGGTTATGATTGAAAAACGCGAAAACGGCGGAAAGATTACCATTGATTTTTTCTCGGACGAGGATTTGAAAAATATTTTAGGACTGATAAAAAACAACCAGAAAAATCCGGTCATTGAAACACCAGACTTGGGTGAAAAACTGGCCGAAAATTCTGTCGGCGAAGTTATTGTTGAAATTGAAGATCGCGCGCCGGAAGAAATCAAACAGGCCGACAACACAGACGACGATCTTTACTCCATCAAAAATTTTAGTATTTAACTGTAAAATAAAACTTATTCTTGAATTCCTCGAAAGGCAATCTGTCTGGCAAAGCTTTGCCAGCGAACTTCTCGTCGCTCAAGAAAACAATCCACAGATTACCGTGGTTGTTTTCTAAGCTCCTGCGAAAGGCCTTTCTCGGAACACAAGAATAAATTTTATTTTTTCTTCTCCAAAAAGTTGCGGATGTGCCTTTTGGCCAGTGTCGTTTTGCAAAATTCCAGCCATTTACGGCTAGCTTTAGCCGTTTTTTTGGTTTCGATTTCCACGAAGTCGCCGGATTGCAATTCGGTGTCGAGGGCCATAAATTTGCCGTTTACTTTCACTCCGGACATATGGTCGCCGATGTCCGAGTGAATGCTGTAAGCAAAGTCAACAGCCGACGAACCTATCGGCAGATCAATAACATCGCCCTTCGGGGTGAAAACAAAAATCCGCTCCTCCAAAAAATCCGTTTTCATATCCTTCAGAAATTCTTTGTCATTATTTTTTTTCTGATATTCCACGAGCTCTTTAATCCATTTCGGGACATCTTTAAAATCGGTATCTTTAGTTTTTTTCTCATCGTCGGTCAATATAATATTTTTAATCCATGAAAAACCGGAAGAGTCGTCTCTTTTTTTGGTTTCTTCTTGAGAATGTTTGTACAGAATATGCGAAGTAATGCCGTATTCCGCTTCGCGATGCATTTCTTCGGTGCGTATTTGGACTTCAATAATATTTCCGTCGCCGGAAAAAATAGTGGTATGAAGCGATTGGTAACCATTCGGTTTCGGAGTGGAAATATAATCCTTGATCCGGCCGGTCAGAGGTTTCCAGTTGCTGTGGATTATGCCGAGAACTTTGTAACATTCCTCAACTGTCGGCACTATGACTCGCACTGCCGATATGTCGTAGATTTTTTCAATATCCATATCATTGCGCTTCAGTTTTTTATACAGCGAATACAAACCCTTGACCCGATAATCCGTTTGAAAGTGAAGAATATTATTTTTGGCCAACTCTTTTTTTAGCGATTTTTGAAATTTTTGCAAAGATTCCTCGCTTTCGTCTAATTTTATTTTCAACAGTTTGTTTGTTTCTTCAAATTCTTTCGGATAGACATATGAAAATGCAATGTCTTCCAAAGATCGTTGGACTTTTCTGATGCCGAGGCGATAAGCCAGTGGTGCGTAAATTTCCAGAGTCTCAGTGGCGATGCGTAACTGTTTTTCCTTCGGCACGAATTGCAAAGTTTGCATATTGTGCAGGCGGTCGCAAAGTTTGATGATGAGTACGCGAATATCTTGCGACATAGCCACAAAAAGTTTTCGCAAACTCTCGGTGTGGCGGGTCATTCCACGATATTTTATTTGGCCGAGTTTGGTCACACCTTCCACCAAGAAAAGAATCTCCTTTCCAAAATTTTTTTCCAGTTCTTCGGCTGTGACGGAAGTGTCTTCCAACGTGTCATGCAAAAGGCCGGCTGAAATGGTCGTGGCGGACATACCGAGCTCGGCCAAGTTTTTCCCCGTGGCGAAAGGGTGAATGAAATACGGTTCGCCGGACATTCTTTTTTGTCTCTCGTGAGCGCGCACGGCGAAAGCGTAAGCCTTTTGAATCAAGGTCAAATCATCCTGGCTGGGATTTGAAAGAAGGGAAGTGATTTCTTTGATGTCTGGCATACTTATAGTGTAGTGATTTTTAGCAAAAAGAAAAGCCTAGCAGTTGCATTTTTCGAGCACGCATAAATCGCTGGTGCGATTTTGCTCTCGCTCGGCAATCAAGAAAACAATCGTCCTCGACTCGTGGCGCTTTCGCAAACTCGCTACGCTCAAACACTGCTTCGCGCCAACTCCGTCTTCGTTGTTGTTTTCTAATTGCCTCCGCAGTCTCGGAAAATGCAACCGCTAGGCTTTGTTGTTTTTTGCAAAATAAAAAGAAAAGCCTGACATGAATGCCAAGGCTTAGTGGCTTGTTTCAAATGATTTGAAAATGTACAGGTATAGCTTCCACAACATCCCAAAAATTATCTTCGCGTTTGACTTTGCTTCCGATGAATCTTTTTTTCTGTGTCTCCAAATAAGCATTCAAGAGGTTTGTATCGGTACCATCAAATTCAGTTACAATAGCTGATATATAGTTACTTCTGCTATAATTCTCAGCAAAAAGGTGCCACAATATAACAGTTTTTTTCATCTGGGACCTCCGAACAAAACACTATCACTATTTCTTTTTCCTTGCAAATCTGCCACGTCTCACCTTTTTCTCTTCGGCTAAAATTTCAAGAGCACGCTCTAGTGTGACGGTGTAGACGTCATCCGGAGATTTTAGCGAACGAAAATCTTTTTGGTGGACGATGTACGGGCCGAATCTACCGACGTTGGCCGAAATTTTTTCGCGCGTCGCCGGGTGCTCGCCTAAAACTCTCGGCAAAGACAAATATTTCAAAGCATCGTTTAAAGTGATGGAGTTCAAATCTTTACCTTTCGGGATGCTGACCATTTTTGGCTTGGCTGCTTTGCTCGAGCCTCTGCCTTTGGCTCTTTGACCGAGCTGGACATAAGGGCCGTATTTTCCAATCATGACGAAAATCGGCAAACCGCTTTCCGGATCTGTGCCGATCGGCGCTTCTTTTTTTATTTCCTCGCCGTCTATAGTCAGAGCTCCGTCGCAGTCGGGATAACGCGAGCAAGACAAGAATTTGCCGGTGCGACTGAGCTTAACAATCATCGAACTGCCACAAACTGGACATTTGAATTTAACATCCGCGTCGCCGAGGTTTGTCACCTTGTCCATTTTTTCTTTACTTTTGACATCAGCCAAAAACGGCTTGTAAAACCGGCCAAGCATTTTGGCGTAATCCTCTTTGCCTTCGGCGATATCGTCTAGCTTGTTTTCCATATCAGCGGTAAAATCGTCGCTGATGTAACCGCTGAAATATTTTTCCAAAAATGACGAAACAACATCTCCGGTATCGGTCGGCTTGAGGGCCGTGCCACGCGGTGGCGGATATTTCTCCACATAACCGCGATCCTCAATGGTTTTGATAATACTGGCGTAGGTTGATGGTCTGCCGATGCCGCGTTTTTCCAATTCCTTGACCAGTCCGGCCTCGGAATATCTGGCCGGCGGTTCGGTTTGTTTTTCTTCGGTGTTTATTTTTTCAATCAGCAATTTCTGGCCGACAGAAACTTTTGGCAACTCCACATCTTCGCCACTTGATTGTGGATCGCCCAAAAGCCAGCCGTCAAACACAGTGCGCGAGCCTGTGGCGGAAAAATCTGGAATCTCTGGGGATTCAGTTTTGGCCGAAACATTGGCGGTGATTTTCGTGCGCAAGACTTGAGCGTCTTTCATCTGCGAAGAGAGAGCGCGACGCCAGATGAGTGAGTAAAGTTTTTTCTGCTCGTCCGTGTGACCGGCCACTTCCACGGACATGTGAGTCGGGCGAATGGCCTCGTGCGCTTCCTGCGCGTTTTTGCTTTTGGTGGCGTAGTGCTCCACTGCAAATATTCTTTGCCAAATTTTTTCTCCATCGCGCCGGCAATCTGGCCGAGAGCCAGTTTGGACAGGGTGGTGGAATCAGTGCGCATGTAAGTGATGAGACCGGCTCGTAGAGTCTCTGGGCCACGCCCATCGTGCGCGAAGGGGCAAAACCTAGTCGCGAGCTGGCTGTCTGTTGCAGAGTGGAAGTGATAAACGGCGGGCGAGGGGATTTTTTGATTTGAGTTTCTTTGATATCAACCACTTTCCAATTATTTTCTTCTTCTTCCTTTTTCGGCCACAGCCACAATTCTTTCCATTTCTTTTTTATCTTTCAGTTCTTTTTCAGCAAACAATGACGAAAGGTTTTTCTCCAGCATTTTTGACATCGGCCGAGACAATCCAAAAAGTGTGCGATTTGAAAGCGCGAATCTCACGCTCACGTTCCATTATAATGCGCAAAGCCGGCGATTGGACACGGCCGGCCGAGAGTCCGTAGCGCACTTTTTTCCAAATCAGTCCGGACAAATCGTAACCAACTAATCTGTCCAAAACACGCCTAGCTTCTTGAGCTTTGCGCAAATTCTGATCAATCTCGCGCGGGTGCTAGAAGCGCTTCCTCAATGGCTTCCTTGGTGATTTCGTTATAGCTGACCCGTTTTATTTTGTCATCGGCTCTAGATTTTTTGCTTTTGGATTTTGGAAAATCTCCCCTGACCAACTCCTCAATGTGCCAAGCGATAGCCTCGCCTTCGCGATCTGGGTCGGTGGCTAGCAATACCTCGTCGGCTTTTTCGGCCAGACTTCTTATTTCAGCCACCACCCTTTCCTTGCCTTTGGAAATTTCGTAGTGCGGGACAAAACCGCCAGCGATATCAATGGCTTTGACGTTTGACTTGGGCAAGTCGCGAATATGTCCGACAGATGCCACCACTTTATATTTGCCGTCCAAATATTTGGAAATGGTTTTGGCTTTGGCCGGCGATTCAACAATAAGTAATTTCATTTTGTCCATTATTACCCGAAAAAATTTTTTTTGCAAATTTTAAAAAATAACACTCGCCAATTACGGCGAGCGTTTATCAAACAACTAATCTTGTCGACCGTACTTTTCAGCCGTAGTCTTTCCACTAGCATCTTTGCGCCAGATGAAAAACTTTGGGAAGTCGGTTGACTTTTTACCTTCAACCAAGAACAACTTCGTATTCATATCGGATTTTTGCAAGATTACCAGACATTTACTTTCGCCACTTTCGGACCAGCAATACGGTTGGCCAAGAGTCTGGTAAAAACCATTTGAATCGATGAGAGACTCTTCTCTCGGAAGACCTCTCGTGATTTCACTTATTCCTATGGGGTAGAGAAAAATTGAAAGCAAAAGGATGATGAAGAAGAGAAAAAAGGCACCAAGAGCTTCACTTTCATTTTTTTCAACCTTGCTAAAAAATAGCTGAAAACAAGGTCCAACCGAACAAATACCAACAAAACCAAATAAAATCAAAAAGAAACTAGGGGCTGATATGTCAAGCATTTGGATTTTTCCTTCCGACAAGACATTATACACATATAGACAAGATTGTCAAATATATGTGAGGTTTGGGGAAACTCCTTTTACACCAAATGTATTTCTCCCATTTCTTCGCGGATGAGACCTTTGATTTCCATGGTCGCTAAAATAGTTTGCGTGACATAAACCGGCTTCTCCAAGAGGCGAATGATTTGGTCGCGCGACATGGGCTCGCGCAAAATTTCAATAACTTCTTTTTCGTCTGTTGAGCAACCGGAGTAATCACGAACGGAAAAAAGTTCTTCGCGCGGTCGCAATCCCAAGGCCGTGACAATGTCGCTCGCCTGTGTGATGGGCGTGGCGCCGAGGCGCAAAAGCATATGTGGACCTTCGCCGGTTTTGCTGAAAATGGAATGTGGCACAGTGAAAACATCGCGGTTGTATTCAATGGCGTACTTGGAAGTGATGAGAGTGCCGGATTTCAATTCGGCTTCCACGACCAGCGTAGCTTGAGACATTCCGGCCATGACGCGATTGCGTTGCGGAAAACTTTCCGGTCGCGCTCGGAAATCATCAGCGAATTCTGACAAAAGCGCTCCACCGGATTCCACGATTTCCTCGGCCAATCCGCGATGAGCGGCCGGGTACAAAACTTTTTCGGAGAGGCCCGATCCCGGCACAGCTACAGTGGGCAGGTCGGCACGCAGGGCGGCGCGGTGGGCGATAGAGTCCATGCCGAGAGCCAGTCCGGAAACAATGGTGATGGGATATCCGTGCAAACCTGCGAGCAAATGTTCGCAAACTTCCTTGCCGTATTGGCTGTACTTGCGCGAACCGACAACGCACAAATATTTTTCCGTCTGCGGAAGTTCTCCGACGATGCGCAAACTTTCCGGCGGGTCGGGGATTTGCAAAAGCAATTCTGGGAATTTATTTTTCGGCAAATTTTCAATTTTCATAAAAAAATTATAACACAAAAATTATCCACAATTTGTTTGATTGACAGTAATTTTGTTCATAGTAATCTTAAATCCAGACGGGTCCACTTTACCGCGTCCGGCCCCCAGGCCGGGGAACGCGGAGAAAGAAGGTGATCCATTTTCCGGGAGTAGATGGTTTTCCCGGACCCGTTCAGAGGGGTGTTGAGCAATCGACACCCCCTTTTTAATTATCAAAATATTCTGCTACAATAGCCCTATGTCCGAAGTTTTATACAGAAAATATCGCCCGCAAAATTTTAGCGAAGTGCTGGGTCAGGACCACATCGTCAAAGTCTTGCAGGCCCAAATCTCCTCCAGCAAAATTTCTCACGCCTATCTTTTTGCCGGCACGCGAGGCACTGGCAAGACATCGGTGGCCCGCATTTTGGCCACGGCTCTTGGCACCACGGGAAATGACATTTACGAAATCGACGCCGCTTCAAACACCGGCGTGGACGACATCCGCTCGCTCAACAATTCCATCCAAACTCTTCCTTTTGAATCAAAATACAAAATCTACATTTTGGACGAAGCTCATATGCTCTCCAAGTCGGCCGGCAACGCTTTGCTCAAAACTCTGGAAGAACCACCACCGTATGTCATTTTTATTTTAGCCACCACCGAAATTCACAAAATCCCCGAGACGGTTATGTCGCGTTGCGAAGTTTACACATTCAAAAAGCCGAGCATTGAAATTTTGGGCAAAGTCGTGCAATCCATAGCAAAAAAGGAAGGTTTTTCCGTGAGTGGAGAATCGGCCGAACTTCTGGCCGTTTTGAGCGAAGGTTCTTTCCGCGATGCGCTGGGCGTTTTGCAAAAAGTCATCTCGTCATCAGCCGACAAAAAAATTTCCGACGAAGAAATCCGCTTAGTGACCGACGCGCCGAAAGGGGAAATGGTGGAGGATGTCATCTCAGCCATTTCCAAAAGCGATTTGGACAAAGCTTTGTCCGCGGTTCGCCTAGCCCAAAAAGAAAATATAGATATGTCTGTTTTTCTGAAACTCATTTTGCGTCTGGCCCGGGCCGTTTTGCTTTTGCGCTTTGGCGCCGGCCACATCGTGAAAGACGAGCTCTCCGAAAAAGAATTTAAATTTCTTTCCGACTTCGCCAAAACCGACCAAA
Organism: uncultured bacterium; assembly: GCA_963727715.1. Taxonomy (GTDB): domain Bacteria; phylum Patescibacteriota; class Minisyncoccia; order Phycocordibacterales; family DATDWN01; genus CAIOTC01. The sequence goes on from CAVSGX010000010.1 coordinate 19,289, forward strand.
TTTTCTCATCCCAAATTCTCATTGAGCTTCTGACCGCCCTTGGGGAAACCACTAGCGCCAACATCTCCTCTCTGCCCCTGGAACTGGCGTTGATAAACATAATCGGTAAACCAAACAAAACCGCCAATGGCGAAAATCCAAAAAAAGTGTAATATGAATTTGTTTGAGTAAATGTAAATTGCGGGATCGTCTAATGGTAGGACACCAGGTTTTGGTCCTGGGTATTGGGGTCCGAGTCCCTATCCCGCAGCACTCGTCCATTTTGTGAGTATAAATCATTGAAATCTCTTTTGTTTCAGAACGCTTTTTGCAGGTTCTAACCCTGTTTTAATTTTGCCCACTTTTTTTGATAGCTCTTGCATAGGGAATAGCAAATTATCCCAAGAAACAAACAGTTTTTTGTCTTTTAGTATAGAGGTCCGAACCTAACGAGGCAAATATCTCTTTTCTCGCTTTGATATTGTCTTCACTTATCGCATCAGCAAAAATCTCTGATGCTTTTTCTGCAAAGTTGAAACCACGCTCGGCAACTTCAAGCCAAGTGTCAACTCGCTTGTCCGTATCTTTGAGGAGCACTTGAAATTTCTCTTTGTCGGCAAGCAACGATTGCTTACGGTCTTTGAACTCTTCTTCGGTAATCTCGTCATTTGCACGCATATCAATCAGATTATC